>CAVZSO010000004.1:0-105519 GCA_963777975.1 uncultured Chloroflexia bacterium
TCGGCAAGTCGCGCCTCGTGCGCGAGCCGATGGAGGCCGTCGAGCAGAGTGGCGTCCTCACGTTCTGGCGGCAGGGCCGATCCCTCCCGTATGGAGAAGGCGTGACGTTCTGGGCGCTGGCGGAGATGGTCAAGGCGCAGGCGGGCGTGCTGGAGACCGACAGCGACCAGGTCTCCGACGAGAAGCTGGCCGCCGCCGTTGCGGATCTCGTCTCGGAATCGGCCGAGGCAAAGTCGCTGGAAGAGCAGCTTCGTCCTTTGGTCGGCGCCGGGGCCGACGTCGCGCTCAGCGACGCGTCGCGGCCGGAGGCGTTCGCGGCGTGGCGCCGGTTCTTCGAGTCGATGGCCGATCGACGCCCCCTCGTCCTCGTCTTCGAGGACCTCCACTGGGCCGACGACGGTCTCGTTGAATTCGTCGATCACCTCGCGGTGGGGTCGGGACCGGTGCCGATGCTCATCGTGTGCACCGCCCGCCCCGAGCTCCTCGAGAAGCACCCGAGCTGGGGTGGCGGGAAGCTGAACGCGACGACGCTGTCGCTCTCGCCACTCTCGGACGACGAGACGGCCCGCCTGCTCGGGTCCGTGCTGCCACGCCCCCTGCTCGAGGCCGACGATCAGAGAGAGCTGATCGGACGCGCGGGCGGCAATCCCCTCTATGCCGAGCAGTACGCGCAGATGATCGCGGAGGGCGGGAGCCCGGGCGATGCCGCACTCCCCGAGACGGTGCAGGGGATCATCGCAGCGCGCCTCGACCGGCTGCCGGGTGCGGAGAAGACACTCCTGCACGACGCGGCTGTGCACGGGAAGGTGTTCTGGGTCGGCGGCGTCGCGAGCGGGCGGTCTGCGGACGAGGCGGCTCACTTCTCCACGCGCTCGAGCGAAAGGGATTCATTCAGCGCGCGCGCCGCTCGTCGGTCGCGGACGAGCGCGAGTACGGGTTCCTCCATGTCCTCGTCCGGGACGTCGCGTACGGCCAGATTCCCCGCGCGGACCGTGCTGTCAAGCATGTCGCCGCCGCGCGGTGGATCGAGTCGCTCGGCCGCCGCGACGATCACGCCGAGATGCTGGCCCACCACTATGGACAGGCACTCGAGCTGATGAGGGTCAGCGGGATCGCGGTCCCCGACGACGTGGCCAGCCCCGCCCTCGCGGCGTTTGCAGCCGCCGGCGAGCGCGCGCTGACTATGAACGCTTCCGCCGCGGCCGCCCAGTGCTACGACGCCGCTCTTGCACTGTCTCCGGATGCACCGTCGCGAGAACGGGCCTTGCTCGGGTACCGGCGTGCGATCGCTGTGTTCCGAACGGGCGACGAACACCGCGGCGAAGCGCTCGAGCACGCCCGGGACGAGCTGCTCGCAGCGGGGACCACGACCGGGCCGCGGAGGCCGAGTCGCTCCTGGCAGAGGTTCGTTGGTTCGAGGGAGACCTTCGCCGCCGCGACGAGCATCTGGCACGGGCCACGGAGCTGGTCCGCGACGCGCCTCCCTCCGCCGAGAAGGCGCGTGTGCTCGCGGAGGCTGCCCGTTTCCAGATGCTCGGCGGGGAGACCGACGCGGCGATCCGGACCGGCGAGTCCGCGTTGACGCTCGCGGAGCAGCTCGGCCTCGATCAGCTGCGGGCCGAGGCGATGGTCACGATCGGCACCGCGAAGGGCAACTCTGGCGACATGAGCGGAGTGGACGATCTCGAACAAGCGCTCGCGATTGCATCCGGCCGAGCAGCGTGGCGCGCCTACAACAACCTCGCTGCAGTCGTGACCCACGGCCTCGGTGACGTGCCGCGCGCGCAGACATTCCTCGAACAAGGCCTTGCAATTGCGGAGCACATCGGCGATCGGGCGCAGATCGTGTGGTTCCGCTCCCAGCTCGTGCTGTCCGCGTACGAGGTCGGGGACTTCGACCGAGCCATCAACCACGCTGATGCCGTCATCACCGCGGCCGAGGCTGGATACGCCGGCGGCCTCGAGGCGGCGACCCGCGCGTACCGCGCGCGCGTCCGGCTCGCCCGGGACGACGTCACCGGTGCGACTGCGGACGCCGAGCGAGCGATCGCAACGGCGGCCACGGACGTCAATCCGCTGAACCTGCACAGCATTTGGACAATGACCGCGGTGGTCCTCCTTGGGCTGGGACGACGCGCCGAGGCGAGCGAGCTCATCGACCACGTCCTCGACAGCGTGCGAGCAAAAGGCCCGTCGGACACCTCGCACTCGCAGCTGCCGCTCTTCGCGGAGGCGCTCGTGGAGCTCGACCGCTCGGACGAGTTCGCCGATTCCGTCGCGCGGATGAGCCCCAGCCCGTGGGTGACCGCGGCCGAGACATACATCGATGGGCACTACGCGGAGGCTGCGGATCTCTACGCGACCCTGTCCGTGGCTGACGAGGCATGGGCCCGCCTGCGCGCAGCGCGTTCGCTGCTCGAGGCCGGCGCCCGCGCCGAGGCGGACGTCCAGCTCCAGAAGGCGCTGGCCTTCTTCCGCTCGGCCGGCGCGACGCGGTGCGTCCGCGAGGGTGAGGCGTTGCTGGCGGCGACGGCATGAGCCGCGTCGCAACGTCTCGCTATTCGTCCTCGCAGGCCACGTTGACGTAGCCGGAGCGGAACGGCCTCGCCTCGCCGGAGGCAGGGTCGAACGCGTGGCGCCAGACGCAGCCGGTGTCGTTCGTCAGGAGGTGGATCGAGACGGACGTCTGAGCGGAGGTCGTGCGCACGCGGTGGATGTCGTCGCGAGGCGGGATCAGGACGTAGAAATCACCGGGTACGAGCGAGCGCCGCTCGACGAGCTCGAGCGCACCCTCTCGCCGCGCGTAGATCTCCTCGTCCTGCTCTCCGCGGTAGAGACCGACGAGACCCCAGGCGAGGTGGTCGTGAATCGGCGTCTCGGAGCCGGGTGGGACGACGAGGGAGAAGAGCGACAGCGACTGATCCTCGGCTCGGTAGAGGAGCCACTGGCCGATGCCGCCTCCCATCCCGCTCTCGGGAGCGGCGGCCTGGTACTGGGCCGGAAGCCATTCCGGGTCGGTGAGCAGCTCAGCGAAGCGGGGCCGCAGGGCCCCGCAAGCCTGCTCCGGAGACGACGCGGAGGCGATCGACTCCCGGACGTCGTCGACAAATGCTCGCACGACGGCCGTGTCGAGGACGTACTCGTCACCCATGGCCCTCATTCTGATCCTGTGAGCACGGATCGGCGACGGGAATAACCCCGCCTCGGAGGAGTCCTTCCTGATCGACAGCAGCCATTGCACCGCGATGGCGAAACGCATCCGGAAGGAGCACGAAATGAAGACCGTGATTGTTTCGATCGGCGCCATCGTCGCCGCCCTGTCGCTCACCTACGGGCTCAGCCTCGCCTCGGCGTCATCGACCTCCGCGACAAAGGTCGGCACCGCAAGCTCGAACCTGGGGCGCATCCTCGTCGACCGGCATGGCCGCACGCTGTACCTCTTCCTCAAGGACAAGCGAGGCAAGAGCGCCTGCTCGGGCGCGTGCGTCGCCTACTGGCCCCCGCTGATCGCGTCGAGCAAGCCGCACGCGGTCACCGGGGCGAAGCAGTCCCTGCTCGGCCGGACCCGCCGGGCCGACGGCCGCATGCAGGTCACCTACCGCCACCACCCGCTCTACAGGTTCTCGGGCGACACGAGAAAGGGCCTGACCAGCGGTCAGGGCCTCGACGACTTCGGCGGGAAGTGGTGGGCCGTCTCGCCCGCCGGCAACAAGATCGTGACGGGCGGCTTCCGCGCACGGTCCTGGCTACTAGGCCGGAGCGCTCGAAGAAGCCGCCAGAAAGGGGCCGTCGGAATGGCGGCGGCCCCAACCGATTCCTCAACTGCGAGAGAAAGGACTGAGACCATGAAAGAGCAAGCCGGCGAGATGTTCGTCCAGCCCCGCCGCGAGCTCGCACGCAGGACCAGCGGTGGAATCCAGGTGGCCCTCTACTGGAGCCCTCTCGATGACAGCACGACGGTGGAGGTCTGGGACGCCGTGTCCGACGAGACGATCGTGTTCGGCGTCCCGCCGGAGCGTGCCCTCGAGGGCTTCTACCACCCGTTCGCACAGCTCGCCACGTCGTTCGACGAGCTCGTCCCGGTCGCCGAGGCGTGAGCGCCCGAGGCTGCACGTTGCAGGCAGGCCGCCGCCTATTCCCGGCAGACGGGGACAAATCAGCCCTGGATCAGAGGGGCGGCGGCCTGCGACAATCGCGACATGAGCAACGAGCTGGGTGAATTCCTCAAGTCAAAGCGCGCGCAGATCCAGCCCGAAGACGTCGGGTTCAACGCCGGCCGCGGCCGCCGCGTCGAAGGACTGAGGCGCGAAGAGGTCGCTGCGCTGGCCTCCGTGAGCGTCGACTACATCAAGCGGCTCGAGGCAGGCAGGATCCGCCCCTCCGACGCCGTGCTCGACTCTCTCTCCCGCGCCCTCCAGCTCGACGTCGTCGAGCGAGCCCATCTCTTCGCCCTCGCCGGTCGCACCGCCGCGGCGCCGACGCCAACGGCCTGGAAGATGTCCGGCCGGGCCTGCTCCGTCTGCTGGAGGCCGTCGAACCGCTGCCGGCGTTCATCGTCGGGCCCTGGCTCGACCTGCTGGCGTGGAACCCGACCGCATCGGCCCTCTTCACCGGTTTCGAGCGCCGACCGCCCAAAGAGCGGAACATGGCGCGCCTAATCTTCCTCGATCCCGAGATCCACGACCTCTTCTGCGCCGGCGGGTTGGAGGCGGGGCCGGCCTCGTCGCGGCGCTCCGTGTCCGCTACGGGCGAGGCGAGCCTGGGCCTCGGGTCGAGGCGCTCATCTCAGACCTCATCGAAGGCTCCCCGCTGTTCAAACGGCTCTGGGGAGGAACACGGCGTCGTGAAGAGGATGGCCGGGAGCAAGACGTTTCAGGACAATCCGCTGGAGAGCTGCCTCGGCGTGATCGAGCTGGACTGGGATCGGCTGACCGTTCCCGGGTCCGGTGGGCAGGTGCTCATGGTCTACAGCGCGAGGCCGGGCACGCGGGGGGCGACCGCACTGTCCCTGCTCGCAACCCTCGCGGCCACGGCGGCTCAGCCGGGCTAACTCGGTTCGCGGATCGGACGAGAGATGGAACAGGCGACTCTCCGGGTAGTGTCCTCCGCCGAGCGGATGCGACTCGATCCGCAGCATGCGAGCGACCACATCGACCGCCTCTTCCGGGCGGCCTGGGCGCTGTGCGGGTCGCGAGAGGACGCCGAAGACCTCGTGCAGGAGACGTACGCCCGGGTGCTCGCGAAGCCCCGCTTCCTACGCAACGAGGACGACCTCGGGTATCTCCTCCGGACGCTCCGCAACACGTTCCTCAATCAGAAGCGCACGCAGAGCCGCCGGCTTCGGACGGCCCCGCTGCCGGACGAGCTCGACGTCATTGCCGACCCGCATGCGACCGACCCGGCGGCCGCGGTCGAGACCGGCGAGGTCTATGCAGCGGTCGCCGCGCTTCCGGCCGACTATCGCGACGTGCTCGTTGCGGTCGACGTCACCGGGCTCTCCTACAAGGAGGCAGCCAAGGCCCTGCGGATTCCCGAAGGGACCGTCATGAGCCGCCTCTACCGCGCCCGCCAGCAGATCGTGCGGCAGATCGACGGTGACTCAGAGTGAGGTCGAGTCAGCCCGTGCGGACCCGGCCGGCGAGCACCTTCTCGCCCGACGAGGCCTGGTTGCCGTCTGCGCGCTCCCGCGTGACGGTGAGCACCTTGTAGCTCGCCGGTGAGACCCCGGCCCAGAGCGTGACGTTCCGGGCTTCGTTGAACGTCCCGATCGGCACGAGCACGCCCTTGGAGCCGCGCAGCCAGGCCTCGTAGAAGCGGTCGCCCTCGAGACGCGGAAGCCCTGTGGCGTCGAGGTGGATCCGCCATCCTGAGGTCGTCCTCGTCAGCGTCGCCTCGCCACTGGCCCCCGGCGCGAGGGGGGTTGGCCCGAGCGCGGCCTGGAAGCGCGTGCCGCTCGAGCCGGAGCCGACGACGACCACGGCGACGATCGCCGCGGCTGCCACAGCCGCAGCGGCGACTCCGCCGAGAGCGAGGCGTCGCGGAGTGCGGACGGTGCGCGCGGATCGCTGCGCGTCGAGGCGCGCCCGCAGCCCGGCCGGAGCTTCGACCTCGTCTCCGGCGCCGCGAAGCAGCCCGACCGCCCGTTCCTGCTCGGCGAGTCGATCGGCAAGGATCGGCGAAGCCTCGATTCGCGCCTCGAGCTCTGCGCGGTGTTCGGGCGCCAGGGATCCGTCAGCGAGCGCCGCCAGCTCTTCCTCGCCACTCCGTCTCATCCGCATAAGGACCTCCACGGTACCTCGGTCACACCTGCAAGGACACCGCGCGCAGCTTCCTATTCCCGGGGAATAGACGCGCGCCTTCGGGGTCTTTAGGCGGCGGAGGGGTCAACGACTCGGAAAGGAACGAGCATGAAGAAGGTCACAGAATGGGTGCGGCGTCTCGGGGCTTTCCCGGTGGTGGCGGCAGCCGTCGTCGCCATCGCAACGGCCGCGGCGTACCCCGCTCAGGGAGCCGCGGCTACGCAGCGGCACCAGCTCGAGCGTGTACACGCGCGGCTCGCGCATCACACACTGCGCGTACGGGTGGACCGGGGCGAACGATGCGATCGCGCTTCGGCTCGCAGTCGGCGACCCCGCGGTCCTCCAGGTGGATCTCGGCGACAACGGATCCGCCGACTTCAGCTTCCCGCGGGCCACGATCCACAGCATCAACGTCAAGGCGCGCAGTGGCAACGACCGGGTGCGCATCGACGACACAAACGGTGCATTCACCAACGCCATCCCGACGAGGATCGACGGAGGCCCGGGCAACGACACGATCGCCGGCGGCGCCGGCGCGGAGCAGTTGAACGGCGGTCCCGGCAACGACACCATCGACGGCAACGCGGGCAACGACGTCTCTGACCTCGGCGCGGGCGACGACACGTTCGTCTGGGACCCGGGCGACGGCAGCGACACGATCGAAGGCAACGACGGCACGGACACCATGGTGTTCAACGGTGCCGCCGCGTCTGAGACTGTGGACCTGTCGGCAAATGGAGACCACCTGCGGTTCTTCCGCAACCCGGTGAACATCACGATGGACACCCACGGAGTCGAGACGGTTGACTTCAACGCACTCGGCGGCGCCGACGCGGTCACCGTCAACGACCTGACCGGCACCGACGTCAAGAACGTCAACCTCGACCTCGCCGGCACTCTCGGCGGCACGGCAGGTGACGGCCAGACCGACCACCTCGTCGTCAACGGCACCAACCAGAGCGATGCGGTGACCGCCGCCGGCAACTCGTCGGACATCACGGTGTCCGGCCTCTCGGCGCAGGTCGCGATCCAGCATCAGGAGCCGACCGACCAGCTCTTCGTCGAGAGCCTCGGCGGCGCCGACAACATCTCCGCCACCGGACTTGCGAGCGGAGCGATCACGGAGTTCCTCGACGGTGGGGACGGCAACGACACCATCGCCGGTGGTCCCGGCGCAGAATCGCTCCTCGGCGGCAACGGCAACGACACGATCGACGGCAACGGCGGCAACGACCATGCCGCTCTCGGTGCCGGCGACGACACGTTCGTCTGGGATCCGGGCGACGGCAGCGACACGATCGAGGGAGGGGACGGCAGGGACACCATGGTGTTCAACGGCGGCGGCGGCACGGACAACGTCGACCTGTCGCCGAACGGGAACCGGCTGCGGTTCTTCCGCGAGCAGGGCAACATCACGATGGACACGGGCGGAGTCGAGTTCGTGACCTTCAACGCGCTCGGCGGCGCGGACAACGTGACGGTCAACAACCTGACCGGCACCGACGTCATCAGCGTCGACCTCGACCTCGCCGGAACTCTCGGCGGCACCGCCGGTGACGGCCAGGTCGACCACGTGGTGGTCAACGGGACCAACGGGGACGACGCCTTCACCGTCGCCGGCGCGCTCGGCGACGTGAGCGTGGGCGGTCAGGCTCCGGCGCTCGAGCTTCTGCACGCAGAAGCCACCGACCAGCTCGACTTCGAGACCTTCTCGGGCATCGACACGATCGCCTCGGGCGGACTCACGGCGGGCACGATCCAGCTGTTCCTGGACGGCATCTCCATTCCGTAGGACGACTCGATCCACACTGCTGCGGGGCCCTTCATCGGGCCCCGCAGCGCGTCTCTGTGCATCCTTTGCGGATGGTGGCGGACGAGCAGATCCGGGTCGGACGGCGCACGGTGCGGGTGACGCATCCCGAGCGCGTCCTCTACCCGCGCGACGGCGTGACGAAAGGGGATCTCGCTCAGTACTACCTCGAGATCGGAGACGTGATCGTCCCGCACCTGCGCGACCGGCCCTTCACCCTGAAGCGCTATCCGCACGGCATCGACGGCCAGGCGTACTTCCACAAGCAGGCACCGAAGGGCAAGCCCGCGTGGATCCCCACGCGGCAGTTCCGAACCTGGCCGCGCGCGGGCGAGTCGCGTCTCGTCGACTTCACGTTGGTGAACGAGACCGCCGCGCTCGTGTGGATGGTGCAGATGAACTGCGTCGACATGAACGCGTGGTACTCGAGGGTCGACAAGCCCGACCGCCCGGACTACGTCGTCTTCGACCTCGACCCCCCGGAGTCACGCAACGGCTTCGCCCAAGCGATTCGAGTTGCGCACCTCATCCGTGCGGCGCTCGAGGAGCTCGGGCTGCGCTCGTACCCGAAGACGAGCGGCGCCGACGGCATCCACGTGCTGGTACCGATCACGCGGCGCTCCTCGTATAAGGACACATACGAGCTCGCGGAGCGTGTGTCCCGCGGGCTCGAGGCCGATAACCCGGGCCACGTGACCACCGAGTGGCTGAAGAAGAAACGCCGGGGCGTCCTCGTCGACCACCGCCAGAACGGGCACGGCAAGACGATCGCCTCCGCCTACTCCGTCCGGCCGAAGCCGGGCGCGCCGGTGTCCACGCCGCTGCGCTGGGAAGAGCTCGGCGAGAAGGTGCGCCCGCGCGACTTCGGCAGGCGCGAGGCGCTGCAGCGGGTCGAGAAACACGGCGACCTGTTCGCGCCGGTCCTGCGCGGCGGCCAGGCACTAGGGCCAGCTCTGCGCCGGTTGCGCGCAGGAACCTGAGATCCCAAGCGGGCTCTACTTCGGCGTGGCCGCCGAGTCTCGCTTCGAGCCGAGATGTGGCGCGCCACCGATCAGGTCGTAGAAACGCTCCCGGCGCCGTGTCCAGCGCTCCGCGCGAGACTCAGAGCGGGCTTCGCTCCGCCGCAGCCTCCGCCCGCCCTGCGGATAGAGCCGCCGGGCCCAGATGGAAGACGGCTTTGCGAGCCGCACGGCTCCGACGATCGCCAACGGCGCGAACACGATTCCGAGCAGACCCAGCTTGAGCTTCCCTTTCAAGATGGTCACCACGACGAAACAGGCAGCGAGCGCGATCAGCCCATCGCCCAGCACCCTTGCGAGCCTGTCGCTTCCGGCGTCGGTGGGAAGCGGGAGTGTCGCCAGGATCGCGAGGCCGATGAACGCGACCGCCGCCAGGCAGGCATCGATCGACGAGCGCCCCTCGGTCGTCCAGTAGACGTCGTCGAGATGGAGGAGCATCGCGAACTCGTCGAGGACGAGCGCGGCGCCTGCGCCGAACACGATTGCCAGGAGTGCGATCCAGAGCTCGCTCGGCTCGAGGCCGATGGCGAGGCCGCCGGCGACGAGGCTCATCACGACGCCTGGCACGAGGTGATGCATGTGCACGTCGCCGATGTGCGCGCTCCCCCAGCCACGGGTCCGCGCCATCCGGGTGTAGAACCGCGTCCCTGCCAGCGTGAGGATGAACGCGACCAGCAGGAGGAAGGCCGGCTCCCGTCCCGCGTCATAGACGTGTACCTCGTACCCCGGAAAGAAGCCAAAGAGGTTCATCCTGTATCCACGACCATCGTACGGGTCTACGGCCCCGGCCCAGCATCAGACACGAGCGCTCTCGCGTGGGCCAGTGTTCCGCAATGACCCCCTGAAGGAATCTAACCCCAAGGCAGACGAGCCCAGTTCGACGGCCGCTCGCGCCGGAACAGCTCGACCCCAGCGTAGGCCTCCCTCCAGTCGGAGGTCTCCTCCGCCACGCTCGCGCCGTAGCGTGCAGCCAACTCGGACACCGGGTAATGCACTCCCGGGCCTGAACGCGCACCCACCATCAGGATCACACACGGCTCCACGGTCGCCCCCACAAAGGCGTGCTCGGTCCACGGAGGGGAGTGGAAAAAGTCCCAGGGCCGCAGGCGTCGCTCCTCGCCCTCGACGAGCAGCGCACACTCCCCTGAAAGGACGAGAAACGCTTCCTGGTTCTCCTCGGCGTGGTAGAGGCCGGTCTCGCCCCGCTCCAGAACGGTGACGTTGATCCCGAGCTTGGCGAACTCGACCGGCGGATCGCCGTACTCGTTCTCGAAGGCGCACCTGGCACCCCTCCTTGCCGAGTTCCACCACTCGGCGTCGCGCACGTTGACGACGAACCAACCCTCGGTGACGGGCGCGAGACCCGATCCCAAGTCCTTGAGCCGCGCTCCGGCCACAAACGCGATTCTTGCAACTCGGGAAGGCGAAAAACTCTCTAGCTCGACTCGACGGGCGAAATCACTGAGACGTAGTAGGGGAGTCCGCCCACTTCGGTCTGGCGGGCGTCGTAGTGGGCTTCGAGGGAGCGGCCATCCTTGGAGCGGAGGGTGATCTTGCCGCGTTGTCCGTGGTCGTGGATGAACTCGTCGTACAGTTCCGAGGCGTTGGTCTCCACGACGAGGTCAGGGACAGTGAGGCCGAGTAGTTCTTCGCGGCTGTAGCCCAGCAGCTCGCAGGCGGCGTCGCTCGCAGCGAGGTAGCGCATGTTCTCGTCGGCGACCAGAACGATGTACCCGCGTTAGCGACGGCCTCGCCCACCAGGACTCCCTGGATCAGCGCATCTGCGTGCGATGCTCGCTCATCGGTTTGCGCTGCCATGACCGCAGCTTACGGCGATGTCTCCGCCGGAATGGGTTCGCGAGACGCCGGTGGAAAGTCATGAGCTAGATCGCACGCGTGATAGGGTCTCGCGCGGCGCCGTAAGCATCGGTGCCGCGGAAGTGTCCGTCGGATCTCAAGACGTGCGATCCGACGAATGTCCTCCCCTAGGCGATGCGGGTTGGAGTTGTAAGTGACCGACCCCATGCAGCGTGGTCGGCGAATCTCACCCGAGCATGGGAGCCGACATGTCCAAAGCACCCGCATCATCGTCACTCAAGCGCACCCTGAGGCGCCGACCCACAGCCCGGCCGGAGCGCCCCACCTCGCGCACCGCTTGGAGTGCCGAGATTCTGCGCGCCGGGTCCGACGAGTGACCCGCTCCGACCATCGGCACGGGATATACGACTGCGCCCTTTGCGGTCGAGTGGTCGACCTCGACCGCCAGGGCCGCCTCCGACGTCACTTTGCCAATGCGTCCCACGGTCGCCGTCGTCTCTGCCCGACAAGCGGCCGATGGCCCGGTGGGGTCATGCAGCTCCTCACGGTCGAACCGACTCCGCAGGAGCGCTACTCACACGCGCTCAATCTGCTCAGAAGCGCCACAGCACCGCCGAGCACGGTCGCTGCTGCGACCGGCACGGGCTCCTGAAAGAGACGCCCCCGACAGACCCGGCCGCGGACTCGTCTTCTTCGCCAGCCGCGCAACCAGGTGACGAGACCCTCGGCTGGGCCAGTGTTCCGGAGCGACCCCCGAGAGTCATTCCGACGAGTTGCTGAGCGGTCTGAGGCCCCTCTAGCCCAGAGGGCCTCAGACGTGATGCTCCTGCCGTAGCGGAACCTGAGCGTGGCGGTGCCGGTGAGGCTGGCGCCGCCGACGTCGTGGACGGTCATCGTGATGGTGTAGGTGGTTTGCCGGCTGAGGGTGTAGCTGTGCGAGCCGGCGACGGTGAAGTTGCCGTTCTTTGGGCTGCGAGTTGTCCTGTGGTGGTGTTGCCGTCGCCCCAGTTGATGGTGGCGGTGAAGTCGGTCGTTGGGGTGGCCTTGTTGCCGTCCGTGAACTCAAGAGGACGAGGGCCGTGTTGGCGTTGCTGGTCAGACCGATCGGGTTTACGAGCGTCAGCGGTGCATCCCCGACGTTGATTGTCGTGCTGAGCTTCACGGTGTGGTTGTTCGTGTCGGTGATCGTCGTCACGGCGGTGAACGTTCCCTCCTCGGCGTAGGTGTGGCTGCCGGACACCGTGAAGTGGCCGCTGCTTCCGGTCACTTTGGCCGTGCCACAGTCACCGTTTGGTGGTGTGCCGCTGTCGTTCCAGCAGACCGTGGCAGCGAAGCTGCTCGCTGGCGCGGCACTGTTGGAGTCGGTGAAGGTGCCGAGCACAGCGTTCGAGACTGCCTTTCCTTCCGTGGCAGCGACCGGTGCGCCATTGGTCGGAACGAGAACCGGGTTGGTCACGGTCAGGGTGGCCGGGTTGGTTGTTGCCGAGCCGCCCGTGTTGGTGAACACCGCCCGGTAGCGGTTACCGCTCTGACTTAACGCAGCCGTGAACGAGTACGTGGTCGACGTCGCACCAGAAATGTTGGTGAACGTCGAGCTTCCGTTCGGCGCGAGCTGCCACTGCACAGTCGGTGTCGGTGTCCCCGACGCGCCAGCGGTGAAGCTCGCAGTCTGTCCGACGGTCACGCTCTGGTCTGTCGGCTGTGTGTTGATTGAGGGTGGTGTGCGGACGGTGAGTGTCGCCGCATTGGTGTTCACCGATCCGCCGGTGTTGGTGAAGACGGCCCGGTACTGGTTGCCCGACTGCGACTGGGCAGCCGTGATTGAGAGCGTCGTCGAGGTTGCCCCCGAGACGTTCGTGAACTGGCCGCCGTTGACCGACACCTGCCACTGCACGGTTGGTGTCGGTGTCCCCGATGCGCCAGCCGTGAAGGTGGCCGTCTGACCCGCATTCACGGTCTGGTCTGTCGGCTGGGTCGTGACCGCGGGGCCTTGAACAACGGTGAGCGTTGCCGTGTTTGTCGTCGCGTTGCCGCCCGGAGCGGAGTTGTGGAAGATCGCCACGTACTCGTTGCCGGATTGGGACAGCGACGCCGTGAACGACAGCGTGGTCGACATCGCACCCGGGATCGGCGCGAACGACGACCCACCGTTCGTGGAAACCAACCACTGCACCGTCGGTGTCGGTGTTCCCGAGGCTCCGGCCGTGAACGTCGCCGTTTGACCGACTCCCACCGTCGTGTCAATCGGCTGGGTAGTGATCGACGGCGGTATACCCACCGTCAGCGTCGCCGCGTCCGAATCAACCGAGCCGGCCGCGGTGGTGAAGACCGCTCGGTACTCGTTCCCGGACATCGACACCACAGCCGTGAACGACAGCGTCGTCGACGTCGCCCCCGAAATGTCAGAGAACGTCCTGCCCCCATCGGTGGACACCTGCCACTGGACCGTCGGTGAAGGTATCGCCGTTGCAGTTGAACTGAAGCTCACCGTGGTGGAGTCGACCACGTTCTGGTTCTGTGGTTGGGTCGCAACCAGCGGCAGCGACGCGACCGTCGCTGAAGTCGTCTGCACGGACGACGATTCGCCATCCTGGTCGGTGGCCGTCGCGGAGATCGTGTATGTGCCCGTGTGAGCGTACGTGTGTGACTGGAGGAAGAACCCGCAGCCTGGACCAGCCGTCTGCGTCAATCCACAGACGAATGCATTTTGCTGCGAGGGCGTCGGGCACAGCTCCCCAGCCGTCTGACAGTCGAACGGGACGGTCGTGTCGGCTGATCCGTCGCCCCAGTCAATCGTGACCGTTCCCGTGTCGAGACCCGGATCCGTCACCTGCCCTGACAAGGACACAGGCGTGCTGGTTGTGGCCGTCAGCGTCGACGAGGGTGGATAGACGCAGAAGACGTCGCGGCAGTCGGGCTCCAGGGTCAGGGAAGGCGCAACGTCCGTCACCGTCGCGGTTGTTGTTTGCGGCGTGGAGGCTCCGCCGTCCGATTCGACACTGTTCACCGTAATCGTGTAGGTCGAGCCACCGATTGGGTTGTTGGCGTACGTATGGTCGAAACGGAAGAAGATGTCCTGCCCGGGCGGCGGAATGAAAACGCCGTTGTCGAAGGTCGGACCGTTCGAGAACGGGCACGAAGTGGCCGAGGGATCGCACGGGTAGAAGTAGAGCGCGATTGGCGAGCCGTCGCCCCAGTTGATCCGGAGGAACCCATCATCGTTCTGGGGTGCCTCGATGTAGCCCCGAAGCGAGACAGTGCCGTCCGCCTCGGTCGTGGTCAGGTAGTGAGGGCAGAACACGGCGGCGCCGCAGTCGCCCGCCAGTACCACGTCGTCAGGCTGGCCTTTTTCGAACGTGATCTTTACTGAGTTGCTCGAGCCTGAGTTGCCGGCGTAGTCCTGGGCAGACTGTGCGGGCACGGTCGCTGAGGTGTCGTCCTCATAGGTGAAGGTCTGACCCTGCGGACAGGTCGCAGGGTCGACGCCTGAGCCGTTCGCTTCGTCCTGACAGCTGTAGGTCACGGTCACGTCGCTGCTGTAGGACCGAGCGAGCGTCGATGAGCCGTTGAACAGCGGGGTCACCGTGGGAGCCGTCGCGTCAACGGAGAAAGAGGAGTGCGCGACTGCGCTGGCGCGACCGTCCCAGTCCCTGCTGATCGCGTAGATCGTGTGATGACCCGAGGCCGACACAGACGTCCCGTCCACCGCGCAGCCTGACGGGAAGTCGTTCCAGCCCGTCGGCACGCTCGCCGGATCGAGCACACACCGCATCTCCTTGACCCCCGGGCCGCCGGTATCGGTGGTCGAGATGCTGACGCCCGCCGGGCTCATGTACCAGGCCGTCTGATCCGGAGAGGTACCGCCGTCAGGCGATCCAGGCGACAAGTTGATGTGCGTCGTTGGATTCACGACGCCGTACCCGATCGTGACGAATGGGTCGCCGTACTCGTGGCCATAGCAGCTATTCGGGTCGCAGGGAAAGACACTGGTTCCTCCACCGCCGCCTCCCCCGCCGTCCAAGGTTCCCGCCTCGCCGCCGGTGCCTCCCAAAACGCCGCCGCCGCCGCCGCCGCCGCCGCCGGTGTAGGTCGACCCAGACGGGACGCTCTGACCATCGGTACCGAAGCTGTTCCCGCCCGCTGTTCCCCCTTGCGCGATCGGGTTTGAAAGGTATTGCGGGGCGTTCGAGCCGTCAGAGTCGGCATCGCCGCCGGCGCCGCCCGGGCTGCATGAGCAGGCACCGCCGCCTCCGCCGCCTCCACCGCCCCCCGCAACAATCTGGAAGTAGAAACCGGCCACGCTGGCGTCGACAAGGGACACACCGACACCACCGGCACCACCAGCACCACCCCGCGTCTCATCCGCAGGGCACTGGTCGTCGGACACGTGATTCGAAGTGCCGCCAGACCCGGCGGGAAACCCTAAGCCCGCCGCGTCACCGCCGTCAATGGTAAGCGTATCGCCGAAATGAACCCCGTCCGTCGGCGTGGCCTGCCCCAGCTGGCGAATTTGAGGCGTGTCTACGATAAAGGCTCCGGACCCGCCCGCCCCTCCTGCGCCCCCAGTGTTGTGAACGCATTGGTGGAAGTTGAGGATTGTGTTCGACTCGTCGGTCTGCCCCGTGCCGCCGTGCCCCCCGCCGCCACCCAGCAGCTCGAATCTGATAGCAGTGATTCCCTGTGGGATGGTGAACGTCGCGTGTGTTCCCTTCCAGTCACAGAAGATGGTGTTAGCGAACGCTGGTGCGGTCCGCCTCACGGCATCCGGGCCGCACGGATTGCTGAAGGGGTCGGGCTGCCACACAGTGGGCACGGACGCCTGCGCCCGTGTCGTTGGCATGCCGAGGCAGACCGTCAGAGCCAAGGCTCCGAGAACGATCGCGAAACTGAGCCTCAGCGCCCTTGAGAGAACTGAGCCGGAGTGGAACATCGAGAACCGCTTCGCGGTAGGGGAGCGTCGAGTCCTCGGGCGGAGGTGCCGCATGGGTCCGTTCCTCTCTGTTGGCTTGCCTAGCGAAATGACGCGGGCGGGATCGGCAAGCCGACTGGGCCCCAGTCTCCTCCCCTGCGAGACGCCCGCGCTCGCGTTCACCCTCACACCTCGCGCCGCAAAGGTCAAGGATGGATCGGCGACCAGACGCTCGGCACAGACAGCACAGTCGCCTGGGCCAGCGTCCTCTCGCCCGACCCCCTCGCTCGTGGCGCCGCGCGGGTTCGTCGCCCGCTCCGACGCCGCGCTCCGCTTACAGCCAGAATCGCCTGATGGCGCCTGCAGAGCTGAGGGCTTTCGTCCGCGCGAACCTGCCCGAGCCGCCCGCGCGCGTGCTCGAGATCGGCGCCGGCTTCGGCCGCCTCGCACGCGCGCTTCGCGCGGCCGGCTACGACGTGCTGGCGATCGACCCGAAGTCGGATAACGAGGACGTCCGACCCGTCGCACTCGCCGATGTCGACGAACCCGCCGGCTCGTTCGCGGCAGCAGTCGCTGTCGTCTCTCTCCACCACGTAGATCCGCTCGAAGAGTCATGTCGCCGGCTAGGCGAGCTCGTCCAGCCGGGCGGAACGCTGGTGATCGACGAGTTCGACGCGGGCGCCTTCGACCTCGGCGCCGCGGCCTGGTGGCTCGAGCAGCGCGCCGCGATCGGCGAGCCACAGCCGCAGACCGCCGAAGAGCTCGTGGCGGACCACCGCGAGCACCTGCACCCTCTCGAGCGGATTCTCGAGGCACTCGAGCCCCACTTCGAGCTCGGCCCGCCGCTTCGCGGCGCCTGGCTCCACCGCTGGAGCCTCGGCGACTCCCTGCGCGCGGTCGAGGAGGACGCGATCGCCCGTGGCCAACTCAGTGCGGTCGGCGCACGCCTGGTCGGCCGCCGCCGGAACTAAGCCGTCAGACTCCGCGCGCGACCGCGACGGCCTCGAGTCTGGAGGACGCTCCGAGTGCATGGAGCAGGTGCCGGACGTGGTTCCGCACCGTCTCGCGGCTCACGTGGAGCTCCTCGGCGATCTGCACGGTCGAACGACCGCGCTCGAGCAGCCTCAACACCTCCTCTTGCCGCGGCGTCAGGTGCAGCTCCGGATGGGAGTGCGGCTCCTCGATCACGCCGGACACCTGACCGAACACCCCGATCACGTGCTCGCCCTGACGCAGCGGCACCGAGCTGATCTCCACTGCGACGCGCCCACCGTCGGTGTCGAGGACGGCCACCGGAGCGTCGGTCACCTCCGTGTTGCCCAGGATCTTGCGGGCGAAGAGCTCCCGGGCCCGCCGAGTGTCCTCCGGCGCCACGACCGAGGTGAACTGGCGCCCGACCTGATCGCCCACGACCCTTCGGGCAGCGAGGTTCATCCACCGCACGACCCCGGCGCGGTCGATCACGTAGCTCGCCACGTTGACGTGGTCGAGCGCCCCTTCGAGGTCTGCTCCCATGGCCTTCAACGCTTCGACAGGCACGGATCCATTCTCGCGGCAAACCGAATCGCCCGCGCGACCGTAGACACGTGCGTCGCCATGGGGCTATCCGCAGTCGAGACCAACGGCAGGTCGCACGACACCGAGGCGCTCTACCGCGAGCACGAGACCGCGGTCGCGAAGCTCTGTCGGTCGCTCCTGGGCGACCGCGCGGAGGCCGAGGACGCGACGCAGCAGGTCTTCCTCGCCGCGCACCGCGCGCTCCTGAACGGCTCCGCGCCGCGGGAGCCGCTTGCGTGGCTGCTCGCGGTCGCACGCCACGAGTGCTACGCGCGCTTCCGCCAGCGCGCGGCTACTCCCGTGCCGACCGGCGATGTGCCGGACGGATCGACGCCGGACACCTCGGCTCAGGTCCTGCGCGCGGGAGAGCTCGCAACGGTTTGGGACGAGGTCGGGCAGATGCCGCGGGCGCAGCGCGAGGCCTTCCTGCTGCGCGAGATCCGCGGCCTCAGCTACGGGCAGCTCGCCGAGGAGCTCTCGCTCAGCACGCCGTCCGTCCGCTCGCTCCTCCTGCGCGCACGCGCACGCCTGCGGCATCGCCTGCGCGATGTGGCCGCGGGCCTCGGCGGCGCGCCCTGGGTCCAGAGCCTCGTTCGCCTCGTCGCCGGTGGCGACGGCGCGTCTCCCGTGCCCGCGGCGACGAAGGCGGCCGCCGTCGGCCTTGGTGCGCTCGCGCTCGTGGGCGGTGGTGGAGACCTGGCCCAAACCCGTCACCACCTCTCGAATACGCCCGCGCACGCAGGTCCGCGCCACCAGGCTCATGCTCGCGCACCTCGGCCCGCGGCGCCCACAGCGACCGCGGTCGTGACGGGGCGCGACGTTCGTCACTCCGCGCTGGAGCAGTCGCAGACGCGCAGCGGCGGCTCACGGGAGTCGAGCTCCGGCAGCGGCGACCTCCGCACATCCTCCGGCGACGGCTCGTCCGGGAGCGGCCGCAGCGGCTCGGACGACGCGACGACGGTGGTTCCGCCGGCGACGAGCGGCGGTGGCACCTCGACCACCTCCGGCAGTGACGGTTCCGGCCACGGCTCCTTGGACGGCGGCTCCTCGGGATCGACTCCGGGCCAGGCAGCGGCTCCGCTTCGACCACGACCACGACCACGACGTCTTCGGGCTCGGACGTCTCCGGCTCCGACGGCTTCGGCTCGAGCGGCCGAGACGGCGGCGGCACCTCCGGCCACGGCTGACAGCCCGAGCGCGACTTTTCCGCGCCGAACGCCTCTTCTTCAGTAGGGACCGCAAGTACCGGCGCGGTCGCCCAGTACCCGAGAGGAGTCAATCGATGAAATGGACAGCTCTGCTTGCGGTAGCGGCTTTTCTGCTCGCCGTCGGATCGGCGAGCGCCGCGCCGACAGGGATCAAGGGAACCGTCGTCGCGAAGCGCGCGCACGCCATCGTCCTGACGACCGGACGCAAAGGCCTGGCCGTCAAGGTGCGGGTCGCGCCCGGGCGCGTGCGGGTCGGCGACCGGGTCAGCGTCGTCGGGAACCGCCTGAGCAACGGCACGATCCGGGCTTCGCGCCTCCGGGTCCTCTCCCACGTGAGGAGGGCGCGGATCCGAGGCATGGTCGTCAAGCGCCTCGCGCACTCAATGCGCGTCGCGAGCGGTCACAGCGTCCTCACGATCCACACGAGGAACGCGCACGCAGCCTCGCGCCACGACGGCGAGGAGAAGGGCGAGCTCGGCGAGTTCGAGGTCGAGTTCGAGCACGGCAACCTCGTCGAGGACGATTTCAATCCGGTGGCCCCGGCGGGCACCGTCGAGATCGAGGGGCGCCTCGTGAGCGTCTCGCCGCTCGTCGTCTCGCTGGAGGGCCTGCCGATCGAGATCACCGTTCCCGGGGGCATGACCCTGCCGCCGCTGACGCCTGGACAGGAGGTCGAGCTGTTCGTGCGGGCCGGCGCCGGCAACACGTTCACGCTCGTCTCGATCAAGGGCGAGAACGAAAACGAGAACGAGAACGAGGTCGAGGCGAAAGGCACGGTGACCAACTCGACGCCGTCCGAGATCACGATCAACGCGGGCGGCGCAACACTGACCTTCGCCGCTCCGTCGGGACAGACGCTGCCCGTGATCCCCACGGGCACGTTCGTCGAGGCGCGCGGAGTCACGATCAACGGCGTGCTCACGCTCACGCGGCTGAAGATCGAAGACGGCGGAGACGGCGGCGACGGCTGAGCGAGCAAGCCGACCGGTGTCGGTGGGGAGCCGCGGCCCGAAGGCCGCGGCTCCTCACGGCGATCAGACGGCGGGCGGGATGTTGATGTTCATCCGGAACAGATTGTCCGGGTCGTACTTCGCCTTGAGCTCGGCAAGCCGCTCGTAGTTGGTGCCGTAGCCGGCGCGTGCGAGGTCGTCCTCTCTCCTCGCCGAGACCCGGGAAGTTGAGGTAGACACTCGCCGGTCGAGTACGGGCCCATCGCGTCCCAGACCTCCCGGCCCAGGCGATCGCCTCGTCGGTCTGCGCCGGGTCGGTCCAGCTCGCCTCGGCCGTGACGAGGAACTGCACGTCGCGGCCGCCGTACGCCGTCTCGCGTCTCGCCGACGCGGCCATCGCACCGCCGTGGTGCCAGATCACGATGTCGGTGAGCGTCGTCGGCCGCCGGCTCGCGAGGCGCGATGATCTCGTCGATCACCTCGTCCGTCAACTCGTGCGACCGCGACTTCCAGTAGCGCAGCTCGCCCTACGGGAAGAGCGCGTCGAAGCCGCACTGCAGGCCGAGCCACGGCCATGGGCCGCTCGGTCGACCACCGGCTCGGCGAGCTCGCGCAGCGGCTGCACGATCGCTCGCCCTCCTCGACCGAGCCGCTGTACGCGGCGGCGACGATCACGACCGGGCTGCCGTGGATGCTCCGGCGGGAACGGCGCGTCGGCGGCACGCTCCAGCAGATCGCGAGCGAGCGGACCTCGTCGGGCGCCGTCGCCATGAAGTCGCGCCACGCCGCGAGGATCGTCGCGCGCCTCCTCGAACGGGTAGAAGATCGCGCCGACGTAGACCATCGGTCCGACCGGGTGCGCCGGGAACTCGAACGACGTGACGACGCCGAAGTTGCTGCCGGCGCCGCGCATGGCCCAGAACAGGTCCGCGTTCTCGGTCGCGCTCGCACGCCGGAGCTGCCCGTCGGCGGTGACGATGTCGACCGAGATCAGGTTGTCGATCGAGAGGCCGTGCTTGCGGCGCAGGTGGCCGATGCCGCCGTGCAGCGTCAGGCCGGCGACGCCCGTCGTCGAGACGACGCCGCCCGGCACCGCCAGGCCGAAGAGCTGCGTCTCGCGGTCGAGGTCGCCCCAGGTCGCGCCGCCCTGCACCGGATCGGCCGTGCGCGCCGGGTCGACGTGGACGCCGCGCATCTGCGAGAGGTCGATGACGATGCCGCCGTCGTTGACGGCGTTGCCGGCGACGTTGTGCCCGCCGGCGGGGATCGAGAGCGCGAGGCCCTGCTCGCGCGCGAAGTTGACCGCGTCGACGACGTCGGCTGCACCGCTGCACTGGACGATCAGCGCCGGGCGCCGATCGATCAGCCCGTTCCAGATCGAGCGTGCCTCGTCGTAGCTGGGATCGTCCGGAGTGAGCACCGGCCCTCGAACCGTCTCCCGAAGCCCTGCCAACGCCTCTGCGTCGACGGGCGCCTCCACTGCCGGCTGGTTCGTCATCGTTTCCCTCCTGTGAGAACCCGGCCCGAAGTTCACCCGAGCATACGCGGGTCGGGCCCCAGGACGATGGCCCTTCGAGACGCTACGGCGAGCGACGGGCGGCGCGGGCGCGCTCGGCCCAGATCTGCTCCGCGCGCGCGAACTCGGTGCCCGCTCGGGGCCGTTGCGCTCGAGGCCGTGATAGAAGGCGTCGCGATCGCGGGCGATCGGCCCGAGTTGTTCCGCGGTGAAGGTCCCCAACGCGGCGCCGGCCGAGTTCGCCGCCCGCGCCTCGAGGAAGGCGCGATGTGCGCGACCGACGTCCACATCGCCTTGTAGAGGATCGAGCCGCCGCGATCGAGCACCCAGGACATGTTCGGGAGCAGCCCGTAGTCGCGATGCACGGTGCCTTCCGAAATCGTCGACGAGGGATTGGCCGTGCGATGCCGAGCTCGTCTCGTAGCAGCCTCGCGGCAGTGAGCTTCTCCTCGAAGCCGTGGGCCGGCAGGTGCTCTCCCGGATGCGCCTCGCGCGTGTAGAGGAAGTACCAGTCGTAGCCGGGATATTCACGTGCGAGCTGGTCGAGCAGAGGGACCTTCTGCTGCGCAGTACGGTCAGGTGAAGGAGCCGAACTCGAGCACGACGCCCTTTCGGCTCCACAGCTCCGACAGGCGGACGCGCTCGCCGTCGAGCAGCGTCAGCTCGCCGTCGGGGGCCTGGTCCCCGGCATGGAGCATGTTCAGGAAGGCGCCGAACTCCCGCTCGTCGTCCCCGCTTTCGACGTAGACGTCGAAGCGCTCGTAGTTGTACGAGGCGCTCACCAGCTGGGCCGGGACGAGGTCCTGAGGATCGCGTTCGTCGTCGTGTCCATGGCGACCGCGTTGGCCACAAATCGGTTCCGCCAGAGGTCGGCCTCCGACTGGAAGTCCGCGAGCACGGCGACGGCGGCGTCGGTGACCTTGGCCCGCACGCGATAGGTGCCGTCCTTGAGGATCCGCCCGCGCCGGTCCCGCCCCTTCCAGGTGACGCTCGGCGAGGCGCCCATCGGGGTCGTCGCCGACCAGACGATCCTGCCCGATCCGTCGCGTATCGCGATGGCCGCCTTGACCGGCTCTTCGCCGACCACGCGCAGCACGACCTTGTCTTGCCAGCCGTCGCCATCGGGCGAGAACGCGTGGCTGGTGGCCCCGCCCACGAGGCCGGGCACGACGGGCGAGACGCTGCCCCTTGGATCGGTCGTGTCGACGGTCAACGGGGCGGTGGCTGTCGCCGTGTTGCCGAGCGCGTCGTCGACGCGGACCTCGGCGCGATAGCCACCATCGGCCACGCGGGAGCCGTTCGCCGCCCGTCCGTCCCAGGTCACCTTGACCTCGCGACCCGCGCCCTGGTACGACCGGACGAGGGCGCCGCCACGATCCAGGAGGCGCAACGTCCAGGCCGTCGCACCCGGCCCCGCGGCGACCCTGAGCGTGGTCGCGTCCTGGCGGCCATCGCTGTCCGGCGAGATGGCGCTCAGGCTGGCCGTGACCGCGGAGACGGTCGGCGGGCTGGTATCGATGGACGCCGTCCAGGCGCGGAGGTCGATGGTCGGGTCCGTCATGGCGGCTGCCGGGGCGGCTGCCCTCGTCGAGCCGGCCTTGCCGACGAGCTGGATCACGTACGCACCATCGGGCAGCCGCCTGCCGCCCAGGCTGCCGTCCCAGTCGTAGACGTGCCTGCCACGTGAGCGACCAGGCAGCGCGCGGCTTCCGATGGTTGCGCCATCGCTCGCACGCACCACGCGCAGCGTGAGGGCGTCGAGCCCCGTGTCGAGGCGATAGGCGATGCGAAGGCCGTCGCGGACCTTGTCACCGCTGGGGGAGAACGCCGCGGAGAGGGCCGACCGCGTGCCGGTCGAGGTGGCCCTGGTGGCCTTGACCATGTCGACGGCCCCGATCGCCAGGTCGTCGATGAGCACGTCGAGGCTGGTCGTGTTCGGGGCGCGGACGACCTTGACCCGCGAACCGGAGCCCGACGATGTCGCGACCCAGACGTTGGAACGTGTCCTCGTCGCCACCGGCGCCCATTCCTTGAGTGGCCCGACGACCTCGTACCACGTCGAGCCGTCCCTCGAGCGCGGCCCACCGACGATGCGCAGCCGATCCCCTCGGGCGACCCGGCCGACCTTGCGGGCCGAGCTGTCGGGCGAGGCCCGCAGGGTCAACGCATCGGCTATGACGCGCACGAACGAACCGACCTTCACGTTGCCGACGCTGGCCCGCCAGACATCGCCGACGTTCCAGGCGCTCCAATGGCCCTTCGTGTCCGCCGCCCGGACGCGGAAGGCGTAGCCGTGACCATCGGTCCCGACGAAGGTCCCCGACGTGCGCCTGGTGTCGTTCTGCCAGGTCGACCAGGCGCCGCCGTCGACCGAGACCTGGACGTCGTAGCGCTCGACCGCGGTGTCGTCGCGACCGGTCCAGCGGACCTGGATCGTGGCATCGCGGGTGGTCGACGGCAGCAGCTGGATGCCAGCCACGGGCGCCGTGCTGTCCTCGCGGAACTTGGCCTTGAGCAGCGCGTAGAGCTCCGGCCGCGAGCTGTCGTAGCCGAGGGCCCAGATGCCGGCGCCACGCAGGCCACGCGCGTTGACCAGGTCGTACTTCAGTCCCAGGCTCGTGGCGTCGTCGTAGTAGAGCTCACGCCACGTGGTGGGACAGTCCGGGCAGGCCTTCCACTTGTAGGCCGTCCAGGGCGTCGACTCGGTCGCGTCCCAGCGCCGATCGTGCTTGGCCGCCGTCTCGATGGCCGTCGTGTAGAGCACGCTCGTCGAGTAGCCCGTCGTCGCCGAACCCTTCCGCGTCGGAGCGTTCGGGGCATCGCTCGTCGTGGACCAGGCACGGCCGTAGTACGGCACGCCGAGGATGATCTTGCTGGCATCGATGCGCGCCAGATAGTCGTCGATGGTGTCGGTCAGGTCATAGCGCGGTCCCGCCAACGGTGAGATCGAACCGGCGGTCGACGCACCTGACGTCCGGTAGTCGTAGCCCATGATGAACGCAGCGTCGGCGGCTCCCGATGCGGTCAGGGCAGCGATGTCGTAGGCGCCGATGCGGCCGGTCGTGTCGAAGGTCAGCTGGTAGCCGCGGGATCGTGCGTCGAGCGCCTTGCGCAGGGTGCGGACGAAGGTCACGTACTCGTCGCCATAGCCGCTCGGGATAGGTTCGAAGTCGAGGTTGACACCGTCGGCGCCGCGGTCGGCGACCGCCTTGGCGATCTCGCCGGCCAGCGTCTTGCGCGCATCGCTGCTGCCGAGGAGCGTCTTCGTGGCGGTGACCTGACTGCTCGTCCAGGCGAAGCGTTGCACCGTCAGGACGACGCGCGTCCGCTTCGCGTGGGCATCGTTGATGACCCGGGTCAGGGCGCTGCTCGTCCAGCCGGCCCAGCCGACGTCCTTCGTGCCGTCAGCGCGCTTCCGGATGAGGTGGCCGCTCTTGTCGGCGCCGACGCCGAAGTAGGCGATCGTCGACAGGACGCTGTAGTCGAGGCGCGTCGACGCGTCGGTCAGCTCCCAGTAGGGCAGGAAGCCGAAGACCTCGCGCCGCAGACCGCCGCTGCCGACCGGCGCCGCCAGCACCCGATCCGACATCCATGACTGTGGGCCGTCGACGATGGTGCCGGGCCGGATGGGCGGCTGAGGCGAGAGTCGACGGAGCAGGCGCGGCATCGACCGGCGGCGAAGACGCAGCCGCGATCTGCGCTCCCGAGAGCTCGCCGGGCGGCAATGACCTGGGTGCTCGTCCGTCGACCGTCCAGTCGTCGTCGGGTCGGGGCTGGAAGGGGACGGTCACCCGTCCGCCGGGCTTGAAGTCGATGCGCTCAGCCGCGTGTCGCAGCGCATCCTCGTAGTGGACCGACGTCTGGTACCGGCGGCGCTGGTTCGCCCGGCCGGACCGGTCGGATCGGCGGCCTGAGCCGGAGGGACCGGCACGAGGCAGACGGCAAGGACGGCGGCGATGGCGATCCGACGCAGCGACAACGAGCACCTCCGATGCGGCGAACCGAAGCCACCGCGGCCATGACCGTAGGCGTCGACGCACCGTCCGACCATCGGCCGATGGTCCCGAGGCCGTCTGGTACGGTGGCCGCCGGTGTGGTCCGGTGGCGTCCGGAGGGACGTGCGGACGTCGGCGGGTCGTGACGGCGGCACCGGCACGTGGACGGTCGTCCGGATCGCTCCGGTATCCTCAACCCGTATCGAAGTCCGAGGTGAGACGACGACCGGCGTGATCTGCCCGAACTGCGGCACCGAGAACCTCGCCGGCGCGAAGTTCTGCATGGAGTGCGCGACGCCGTTCGCAGCGACGTGCCCGAGCTGTGGCGCCGCCAACCTGCCCGCGGCCAAGTTCTGCTCCGAGTGCGCCTCGCCCATGGCGGGTGGCGCCGCACGCGCCACGGCTCCGCGGTCAGCTCGCAGACGACCCCCGAGCGCGTCGCCGTCGGACGCCACCGCCGAGCGCCGACTGGTGAGCGTCCTGTTCGCCGACCTCGTCGGCTTCACGACTTACTCGGAGGGCCGCGACGCGGAGGAGGTGCGCGACCTTCAGTCCCGCTACTTCGAGACCGTCAGCGAGATCATCGCTCGCTACGGCGGCACCATCGGAGAAGTTCATCGGCGATGCCGTCATGGCGCTCTGGGGCGCGCCCGATCGCCCACGAGGACGACGCTGAGCGGGCGGTCCGGGCGGGCCTCGAGCTCGTCGACGCGGTGCGTGGGCTCGGGACCGGCCCTCGAGGTCAGGGCCGGCAGTCCTGACCGGCGAGGCCGCCGTCACCCTGGGTGCCACCAACCAGGGCATGGTGGCCGGCGACCTGGTCAATACGGCCAGCCGGCTCCAGAGCGTCGCCCCGCCGTCGACGGTGCTCGTCGGCGAGGCGACGCAGCGCGCCGCTGCGGGCGCGATCGCCTTCGAGCCCGCGGCCGACCAGGTCCTCAAGGGCAAGGTCAGCCCGGTCCCGGCCTGGCGTGCCCTGCGCGTCGTCGCGCAGCGCGGCGGCGTCGGGCGCTCGGATGCCCTCGAGGCGCCGTTCGTCGGGCGCGACGAGGAGCTGCGGCAGCTCAAGGACCTCTTCCATGGCACCGGGCGCGAAGGCCGACCGCGGCTGGTCAGCGTCATCGGGCCGGCCGGGCATCGGCAAGTCGCGCCTGGCCTGGGAGTTCCTGAAATACATCGACGGGCTGGTCGAGCGCGTCTGGTGGCACGACGGACGCAGCCCGGCGTACGGCGAGGGCATCACGTTCTGGGCGCTCGGCGAGATGATCCGCGAGTCGGGCCGGACTCCAGGAGAGCGACGACGAGGCCGACCACGCGAGCGGCCATCGCGACGATGCTCGATGCAGCACGTTCCGGACGCCGACGGAGCGAGCCTGGATCGAGCCCGCTGTCCTGTCGCTGCTCGGTATCGAGCCGGCGTCAGCTCGCAGCAGCTCTTCGGCGCCTGGCGGACCTTCTTCGAGCGGCTGGCGACCACGCGGACCCGTGGTCATGGTCTTCGAGGACTTCCACCACGCCGACACCGGGCTGCTGGACTTCATCGACCAGCTGCTGGAGTGGAGCCGGAACGTCCCCATCCTCATCGTGACCCTGGCGCGCCCCGAGCTCCTCGAGCGACGCCCTGATTGGGGCGCCGGCAAGCGCAGCTTCACCTCCATCCACCTCGAGCCGCTGCCTGTCGGAGGCGATGCGCGAGATGCTCGGCGGCCTCGTGCCGGGGCTGCCGACGACCGCCCGCGACGCGATCGTGGCCCGGGCGGACGGGGTGCCTCTCTATGCGGTCGAGACCGTCCGGATGCTGCTGGCCCAGGGCGCCTGGTCCTCGAGGGCGAGGTCTATCGCCCGGTCGACGACCTGGCTCGGACCTGGCCGTGCCGGAGACGCTGACCGCGCTGATCTCGGCGCGTCTCGACGAGCTCGATGCGTGCCGATCGAGCCTCGTCGCGGACGCGGCCGTCCTCGGCCAGAGCTTCAGTCGCTGGCGGCCTGTCAGCCGTCTCGGGCATCGACGAGGTCGGCACTCGAGCCGCGCTTGCGGGCCTTCGTCCGCCGTGAGCTGCTCGTCCAGCGAGGTGGACCCGCGCTCGCCCGAGCGAGGCCAGTATGCCTTCGTCCAGGCGCTCATCCGCGAGGTCGCCTACAACACGCTGGCCAAGCGTGATCGCAAGGTCCGTCATCTCGCCGCGGCACGCTACTTCGAGTCCCTCGGCAGCGACGAGCTGGCGGGAGCCCTCGCCGGCCACTACCTCGCGGCGCAGGGCTACGCGTCGGACGGACCCGAGGCGGACGCCCTGGCCGCTCAGGCGCGGGTGGCGCTGCGCGGCGCCGCCGAGCGCGCCGCTGCCGCTCGGGTCGCCCATGCCCAGGCGGTCGCCTTCCTCGAGCATGCGCTGGCCGTCAGCCCTGACCCGACCGACCGGGCCGACCTCCATGCGCGGGCGCTCGCCTCGGCCATGGAGGGCCTCGTCGGTGAGGTCGCCGAGCGCCACGGCCTCGGGGCTCTCGAGGCTCAGCGTGAGGTCGGCGACCGCGAGGCCATCGCCCTGGCGACGGCGGCCTACGGCGACGCGATCTCGTTCTTCGTACGGCGACCAGGATCGCCTCGAAGAGTCGTGCTTGCCGGCCTGGGAGGAGTTCTCGGATCTCGAAGCGACCGAGGCCGGCGTCGCACTGATGATGCAGCTCGTCGAGCTGCTACGTCCGTCGTGACGAGCCGACGGCGGTGGCCTGGATCGAACGGTTGCTGCCCGTCGCGGAGCACCTCGACCTCCTGGCGGTTCACGGCCTGGGCACTGCAGCGACTGGGCAGCAGCCTGTTTCGGCTCGGCGGCCCCGGGAGGCTCTCGTCCTGCTTCGCGGCGCCCATGAGCTGGCCGTCGCCAACGACCTCGCTCGACGTCGATCGGACGTCACGGACGACGCTCACGTACTACGAGCAGTTCGCCGACCCCGCCGCCGGCCTGGCCATGGCCCGTGACGGCCTCGAAGGTCGCCAGCCGTCGAGGATCGATGTCCTTCGGCTTCCAGATGGTCGGCAACGCCGTCTCGAACGCCATCCGGACCGGCGAGTGGGCCTGGGCCTCGACCCTGCTGGACGAGTGGCTGGCGAACGAGATCACCGGCGCCTGGTTACCTCGAGCTCTACGTCGATCGGGCCGATGCTGACGGCGCTCATCGGCGGCGACGCGGAGCCGGATCTGGCGGAGGCCGAGCGGCATTGCTGCCGGGGATCGTGGAGGGCGACACGCAATTGCGTCGTACTGCCACCTCGGCCGCGCCTGGCAGGCGTTCACCGCGGGCACGCTACCGGAGGCCACCCGCGAGGGCGCGAGCGGCGGCCAGGTCACGACCACCACTTCAGCGGGATCAGCATGCCGCTCGCGGCCGTGCCGCACTCTGGGATCGGCGACCCGATGGACGAGGCAAGCGCCATCGCGGACCGGCTCGATGCCTCGGTCTCCGAGGCCAGGCGTTCAGCCCTCGATCGAGTCACGTTGCGGGCCGGCCTCGCCGCCCTGGAGGACCGCCGCGGCAGACGCGGTCGCCGGCTACCGCGACGTGCTTCGCGGCTGGCGCCAACTCGGCTGTGCCTTTGACGAGGCGATGGCCACCCTCGATCATGGCTAGCCTGCTGGCGCCGACCGACCAGGAGATGGCCGAGGCAGCGGCGCCATCGAGACCGCGCGCGAGACGCTCAGCCGACTCGGGGCGCTGCCCCTCCTCGCTCGACTCGAGGCAGCTCGGCAAGGATCCGGCGCCCGCCCGATCTGCTCCGCCCGTCGATGCTTCGGCCGCCAATTCCTCGGGTGTTCGAGCCTGAGCGCTCCGCCGCTCATCGACGATCAGGCGGTCGTCGAGTTGGCGGTGCGGTGGCTGCTCGCGTCGGTGCCGGCTTCATCGGCATCAAGGCGTCGGAGCAGGAAATAGGTCGGTGTCGGGCCCTTGCCCTTGACATCGATGAGCCCGCGAGGCTCGAATGCGAAGGCCCCGCGGAGCCGCTCCATGACGGCGTGCGTGACCTGCACCCGACCGGGCTGGCCGAGCGATTCCATCCGGCTGGCGAGGTTGACCGTGTCGCCCCAGACGTCGTAGATGAACTTGCGCGTGCCGATGACGCCGGCCACGACCGGCCCGCAGTTGATGCCGATGCGGAACGCGACGCCGAGCTGGACGGCTCGCTCGATGCTGCCCGACGGCGGCGGCCAGCTCGAGCGCCATCTCGGCGACACGCTGCGTGTGATCGTCGGACCGTTCGGTCAGGCCGCCGACGACCATGTACGCGTCGCCGATCGTCTTGACCTTCTCCAGCCGGTGGCGGTCGACGAGGGCATCAAAGGCCGAGAAGACGTCGTTCAGCACGCCGACCAGCTCGGCCGCTGAGAGCGTCGAGGAGAGCCGCGTGAACTCGACGATGTCGGCGAAGAGCAAGGTCACGTCGTCGAAGCGATCCGCGATCAGCGGCTCGCCGTCCCGCAATCGCTGTGCGATCGGCTCGGGCAGGATGTTCAAGAGCAGCCGCTCGTTCTCACGAGCCAGGCGCTCGCCTTCCCTGACCGCCGTGATATCGGTGCCGTAGACATTGATGAATCCGAATTCGGGGACGTCGACCGGCAGCAGCGCGTAGATCGCTCCGCCGGACGCGACCTCGACGACCGCGCGATCGCCGGCCCGAACGCGGTCGAGGAGATCGTCGCGCAGCGCGTCGGCCAGGCGCTCGCCGACCCCGATGCCGAGACCCGCGATGAGGTTGGAGCTGGCCGGATTGGCGTACACCAGCGTCCCCTGCCAGTCGATCCGAAAGACCGGGTTGGGATTCTGGTCGGGGAACTTGACGATCGCCCGCTCGGCCGTCACGTCCATGCCGTAGAGGTTGGTGAACGCCAGGTCCGGGATGGGGACCGGCCAGACCGCGAACGTCCGACTGTCGGCCACGAACTCGACGAAGCCGCGGCGTTCGACCACCGATTCGAAGCGCGCTCGCACCTCCGCCGGCAGCCGCTCGCCGACGCTCACGCCGAGCGCCTTGAGGACACCGGCGCTGGCGGGGTTGGCGTAGATGAGGTGTCCGTCGTCGTCGAAGCGCAGGACCGGATTCGGGTTGGCGTCGGGGAATCGATTGATGGCCTCGACCTGGTCGCCGGTCAGGCGCGCCGCTCCGGGATGCGTCTCGTCGGCGGCGCCTGGTGGCACGCGATCTGCCATGGCGCCGATCGTAGGCCTGCCGTCAAATGACCCGACGATGGATCGACGAGACAAGCTCGTCCGCCGTGTGGGGACGGCGCTGGGCTACTCGAGTGGAGCGCTGAGATATGAGCGCTGCAGCCGATCGCCGCTGTCGCGCGCGTACGCCTTCAGCTTGACGGTACCGGCGCCGCCACCGGACTTGACGGTGAACGTCACCGAGTACGTCGAACTGCCGACCTTGGACGTCACCACCTTGTACGACGAGAGCCCCGGCTGATAGACCACCAGGCGCGGGTTGTAGCTCAGGGGCTCGCTGGTGACCACGGTCACGGTCACCTTCTTGCCGCGTGTCAGGGTCGCCGTCGATGGCGTGATCTTGAAGGCTCCGACGAAGATCGAAAGCCTCTGGCTGATGGTGCCGGCCGAGGTCGAAGCCGAGATCTGCGTCTGATAGGTGCCTTCGGGGACGTAGGCGCCAGCCGCATCCTTGCCGGTCCAGGTCCAGCTGAAGGCGCCAGCGGTCGCGGCGGTGCCCGCCATCTTCGTCAGCAGCACCGAGCCGTCTGGCCGCAGGATCGTCCAGTCGAGCGTGGCCGCCTTCGTCAGCGTGAAGCTGATGGTGGTCGACTTGGCGAGGCCGTCGCCGTCGGCAGCGTAGATCCGTGTCCGCGATCGCGACGCCCCTTTGAGCGCCTTCAGGACGAGCGCATAGGACGGGACCGCGGCGCTCGTGTTGCCGGCCGGATCCTTGGCTCGGAGGCTGACCTTGTAGCCGCCATCGGGGACCGTGGACCCGTCGTCCGCCCGACCGTCCCATGTCACCGTCGCGGTCCCGGATGCGGTCCCGATCCAGTCGTGGCGCACGACGACGTCGGCGTCGTCGCGCACGGTCAGCTCGATCTTGCCGGCCTGGGAGACGTCGTAGCCGAAGCCGATGGTGTCGGCCTGCCCATCACCGTTGGGCGTGAACATGCGAGCGGCATCGGGGCTCGACGCGTCAGCAGCCGGTCCGGTCAGATCGAGGCTCGGGGGGTGCGTGTCGATGGTCACCGTGCGCGTGGTGCTGTCGCCCGCGTTGCCCAGCGCGTCGCTGGCACGGACGGTCAGCTTGTAGCCGCCATCCGGCAACGCCGCACCGCCGGAGCCCAGACCATCCCAGCTGAAGCTAGCGGTATCGCCATCACCAGACCACGTGTCGAGGTCGGTGCCATCTGCATCCTCGACCTTGGCCGTCCAGTCAGCGTCCTCGCTCCACGTCACATCGACCCCCAACGCATCGACCGAGCCATCGCCATCGGGCGAGAAGGCCAACGGGTCGGGCTCGATCTCCCAGGCTCGAGGACCGGTCGAATCCTCCGGGTTCAGCTGGTCGACCGGGACGTAGCCCTCGGTCGGCGAGCTCACGCCGAGATAGGCGCGGCCGTCTGGCCCGTTGAGGGGACCCTCGCTGAGGTCGACCAGCGTACCCGGATCGAGGGCGCCCACGACGGAGCCTCCCGGCGCGTCGAAGACGTCCGCGGTGAGCGTCGAGTCGACCCGTCCCAGGCCCGGCACGATGAAGCTCTTCGGCACCAGGTCCGTGCGCGCGAACAGCGCCCCGGTCACGTCCTTGGCCGTCATCGAGAGCTTGCCGACCAGCGATCGGTAGTAGCCGGTGCTGCTCTCGGGATCCATGTGCACGTCGTAGCCGGAGACCCGGGCGCTCGAAAAGCGGATGTCGCGGCCACCCTTGTAGCCCGTGCCCATGAAGATCTCGTCCATCGTCTGGTGCGTCGTCATCAACGACCGGATGATCGACGAGACATCCTGATGGCCGTAGGCGAAGACGGCGCGAGCGCCGGCGCGGATGAAGCCGTTCGCGTAGTTATCCACCCGCTGCTTGGCCGTCGACTGGCTCGGGGCAGCCCGGCCCGGCTCGCTGTTCCCGCTCGCATAGCAGAGGTGGTTGAGCAGGACGACGGCGTTCGGCGCCAGGTCGATGGACTTGGCGATCGGCGTCGCGCCCCAGTACTTGACGGTCGAGCTGCCTGATGAGGCGTTCAGCCCGAGGCCGTCCTTGGTGTCCTCCTGGTAGGGCGAATACGGGCTCGGCCAGCCGTTGCCGTGACCGAGGTAGACCACGATCGACGCACCCTGGATGTTGTCCAGGACCTTCGACCAGGTCGCGTATGGGTGGAAGATCCGCCTGACGTCCATGCCATAGGAGGCGGCGACGTCGGCGATGGCTTTGCCGGCCGCGTTGTTGCTGCTCTGGAGGCTGCCGCTCGGCCCGACGATGACGACGGCTTTGAGCTGACCGGCCGCTTCCGCCTTGCCAGCGGCAGCCGGCGCCAGGCCGATCGCGAGGGCCATCATGGCGGCGGTCACGATGACCACGAGGAGGGTCGCAGCGGGTCGGCCCGAGGACCGCTCGGCGGTAGCGGCGGGGAGCAGCAACAGGGACTCCAAGCAAGGGGGCGACCGGGCACGACGTGCCCAGCGGTCGTCTCGGTAGGGTCGCCGCCCTGCCTCGCTCGGCCTATGCCGCGAAGGTCACGCCCGCCCGTAGCCCTTCTGGCCGTTGTCGACGGACACCGCGGTCACGGGGTGTGGCACGATGGCGCGGTCGCGGCGCCTGCCGCGCTGGGAGGGAACCGTGGCCCACATCGACGAGCCGGCCGGCGACGACGAGGCCTTCGAACCCAGCCAGGACATGCCCGGCGAGCCGGCCGGTGGCGACGAGAGCCCCGATGCGCCGGAGTCGCCTGAGACGACCGACGAGCCGCCCGCGCCGACGGACGGGCCCGATGAGACCTCCGACGCGTCCGACGCGCCGGGTCCGATCGACGAGGCGCCCGAGGCAACGCCCGCGCCGAAGCGCAAGCGTCGCCGAAAGACGACCGCGGCCGCCGTCGCCGTCGCCGTCGACGCCATGGACACCGCCGACCCATCGGCCGCTGAGCGAAGAGGACCGCGCCGCCGAGGCCTTGGCGGCCGAGCGGGCGGCCGAGGCCGAGGCCCCGGCCGCTGCTGCGCAGCCGGTCGACAGCTACCGGGTCACCGACGTCGACGTCGCGCCTCGGCGCGGTTGTGTCACGCGCCTGCTCTTGACCCTGATCGGCGTGCTCATCGTCCTGGCCATCGGTGCCGCCCTCGGCTTTGGCGCCGCGAGCTTGCTGCCGGGCCTGGTCGACGCATCGCCGCCCCCGGCGACGCTTGCCCCGCCGACGGAGCGCCCCACCGCGCCACCGGTCCCGACTGCCAGGCCGAGCGCCTCCGCGTCGCCGACGCCCAGCCCTGAGCCTTCGCCGACGCCGCTCGTGCATATCGTCAAGCGCGGCGAGAACCTGACCCAGATCGCTGCCAAGTACAAGGTCACCGTGCCCGCGATCGTGGCCGCCAATCAGCTCAAGAACGCCAACCTGATCGAGGTCGGACAGCAGCTCGTCATCCCGACGCCGACCCCAGAACCCTGACGCCGACCGACGCCAGGCCGGACGTCAGGGCGCGGGCTGGAGCGAGGGCGACGGCAGCTCGATGGGCAGGCCGCCCGGCGAGACCGACGGCGAGGCCTCTGGCGAATCGCTCGGGCCCCCGCCACCCCCTTCGACACCTGGCGAGGCGGATGGCCCGGGGGCGATCGGGATGCCACCCTCGTAGTCGGTGATGACCAGCACGTATTCCAGCTTGTCGAGCGCGACGGCGGGGTCGACCAGCGCGAGCTGCACGACCGAAGCGGCATCGCGTTGGACATCCACGACGCGGCCGACCAGGAGGCCCTTGGGAAACGGCGATCGAACGCCGTCGCCGAGGTCGATGCCGGCGGTGACGACCTCGTCATCGACCTTGACCTCCTCGGTCGTCGGGATCTGCGTCATGAGCAATGCGCCACCGAGCTGACCCTGGATGTTCCCGGTCGCGCGACTGGGCTCGACCAGGCCGATGACCGTCGAGCGGGTGTCGCTGATGAGCAGGACGCGGCTGAAGTTGGGGCCGACCTCCACCACCCGCCCGACCAGCGCGCCGCCGTCAGCAAGGACGACGTCCCCGACGCTGATCCCCTCGTCGCTGCCGGAGCTGAGGGTCACGACACGCTCGGACTGGCTGATCTCGCGGCCGATGACCTCGGCTGCCACGGTCCGATAGTCAAGCGTGGAGCGGATGCCGAGCAAGGCGCTCAGGCTGGCATTCGTCGTCACCAGGCTCTGCAGCCGTCGATTCTCCGCCTCCAGCGCCAGGTTCTCCGATTCCAGCGAGCGGTTGTCCTCCCGCAGCTGGTCGATCTCGCCCACGGTCGTGACCAGCGACGTCGCGCCGCGCGTGATGCCGGTCAGCGCCTCCTGGATGGGCGTCAGCGCGTAGCCGATGCCCGCCCGCAGGTCGACCAGTGCGCCGGATCCGCTGAGCGCGATGAGCAACAGCGAGGCGGCCACGAGCAGGACGTAGACGATGCCCCGCCGTCGACCGGAGCTGGTGGCGAACATCGATGGCCGCTCCCGATGATCCCGGACGTCAGCGCGGCGGCCGCGAGTAGGTCTCGGCGACGAGCGTGCGCTCCATGCTGTCGAGCTCCTCGAGGACGATGCCCGTGCCGCGCACGACGCAGGTCAACGGGTCGTCGGCGACGTGGACGGGCATCTGGGTCGCCTCGGCCACACGACGGTCGAGGCCTTGAAGGAGCGCGCCACCCCCGGCCAGGACGATGCCCTGGTCCATGATGTCTGCGACGAGCTCCGGCGGCGTCTCCTCGATGGTGTCCTTGATCGTGTCGACGATCTGTTGGACGGAGATCTCGATGGCGTCGCGCACCTGATCGGCGCCGATCTCGACCGCCCGCGGCAAGCCGGTCAGGAGGTCTCGGCCACGGAGCGTGACGTGCTGCTGATCGTGCTCGCCGGGGTAGGCGGAACCGACGGCGATCTTGATGTCCTCGGCCGTCCGCTCGCCGAGCAGCAGGTTGTACTCGCGACGAGCGTAGGTCACGATGTCCTGGTCCATCTCGTCGCCGCCGATGCGGATGCTCCGGCTGACGACGATGCCGCCGAGGCTGATGACGGCGACCTCGGTCGTGCCGCCGCCGATGTCGACGATGAGGCTGCCCGAGGGCTCCGAGACCGGCAGGCCGGCGCCGATGGCCGCGGCCATCGGTTCCTCGATGAGCCGAGCCCAGCGGGCACCGGCATTGAGGGCCGCGTCGCGGACGGCGCGCTTCTCGACCTCGGTCACGCCCGACGGGATGCCCAGCAGCATGCGCGGCCGCGGGATGAGCCCGACCCGGTCGTGGACCCGGTGGACGAAGTACTTGATCATCTGCTCGGTGACGTCGAAGTCGCTGATGACCCCATCGCGCAGCGGTCGGACGGCGATGATGTTGGCCGGTGTCCGCCCGACCATGCGCTTGGCCTCGGCACCGATGGCGAGCACCTTCTTCGATCGAGCCTCGATGGCCACGACGCTCGGCTCGCTGATGACGATGCCCCGGTCACGGACGTGGACGAGCGTGTTGGCCGTACCGAGGTCGATGCCGATGTCGCGGGAGAAGATGCCGAGGAGAGCGTCGAACATGATGCGGAGCGTGTCCTTCGCAGGGTCGTGGCTTCAACGATGCGGGGCGGCGCGCGAGCCGAGATGGGTCGGTCGCGCGCTGTGACGTGCTGGAGAGCCGGTGCAGTATACGCGCCCTACCACGCCAAACCCCCTCGGGCCTATCGCGCCGACGCCTGGTGGCCGGGCTTCTCGGCGATGATCCACAGGAAGCTGACGTCGCCGTCCGGCTCGCGCATCGACACGATCTCGTCGGTCCGAAGTTCGAAGCCTGCCGCTCTGAGCAGACGTCGGTTCTCCTCAGCGTCGTGGCTGCTGAAGAACATCGGCTCGCCGAGCCAGTCGCCCGTCCAGTCGGGCGCATCGGTCGCGCCGAGCGTCGCCAGGAAGCGACCGCCCGGAGCCAGCCAGCGGTGGATGTCCGCGAACAGGCGCGCATGCGCATCACGCGGGACGTGCGAGACGGCGTAGAGGGCCACGACGCCATCGAACGAGCCGTCCGCGAACCGATGCGCGGTGAAGTCACCATGGATGAAGGCCGCCTCCGGCACGTTGCCGCGCGCCAGGTCGATCTGCCTGCGGGAGATGTCGATGCCGACGACGTCGAACCGGCCAGCCAGCCATCGCGTCGAGGGCACTCCCGCGCCGCAGCCGAGCTCGAGGACGCGGGCACCGTCGACCAGCCCGTCGGCGAACCGTTCGAGCATCCGCTCTCGTGGGTCTCCCTGGATGGCCTGACCCCATGTCAGGTAACGCTCCGCCAGGCGGTCGTAGCCCGCCGCGACGATGCGCTTGCGAGGGTCGTCCATGGCTCAGCCATCGTCGCATGGCGGATCCCGTGCTCGCCGGTGGGTAACGATCAACGACCGCCACCCGGCCGATCGAACGGGATGCCTCGGTCGCGGAGGCTGACATAGACATCGTGGCCGATGACGAGATGGTCGAGCACGGGCACGTCCAACAGCCGGCCTCCCGCCACCGCCTCCGCCGTCAGGTGCAGGTCATCCGGGCTCGGCGTCGGATCCCCGGATGGGTGGTTGTGGACGAGGATGATGCCCGCCGCATGATGCCGGACGGCATCCCGAAAGAGCTCACCGACGCGGACCAACGAGGCGGCGACGTTCCCTCGGTAGACGGTCTCGACAGCCAGCACGACGTTCTTCGTGTTGAGCAGGACGACCCGCAGCTCCTCGCGCTCGAGACGGCCCATCTGCAGGATGAGGCGATCAGCAAGGTCGCGCGGCCCCCGGATCGCGAAGCGGCCGGTGGGCCAATCGGCCAGCAAGCGGCGGCCAAGCTCGAAGGCCGCCGAGAGACGAGCGGCTCGCGCGGACCCGACACCCGTGATCGCCTCAAGCTCGACGACGCTCGCCTGTGACAGGCCGGCCAAACCGTCATGCTCAGCCAGCGCCTCGACCGCCAGATCGAGCGCCGTCCGACCGTTCGAGCCCGTCCCCCAGACGAGCGCGATCAGCTCCGCGTTCGAGAGCCCGGCCGCGCCCCGCGCAGCCAGCCGCTCACGGGGGCGCTCGTCTGGCGGCAGCTCCCGGATCGTCCGGACGCCGTGAGTGCGTCCGGCGCGGACCGCCGCCATGCGATCGTCACGTGACGCGGGCAAGACTGTCGGATCGAGCGCCATCGCAGCACTCCGTGGCCGGCGGCAGGCTGGTGCTCCGGGCCCGAACGACGGAGCCCGCCAATTCCCCCGCCATCCGGACCCGAGAGCCAGGGCATCGTAAGCAGGCCGGCTCATCGGCCACTTCCCGTCCGGTTGTCGCGGCCTGCGTGGCGCCAGAACGCCTTCGGGCGCGCCGGCCCGGTGCGCCTGCGAGGCCGATCGGCTCAGGCCGGTGCGCCACCCCCGAGCTGCCCGGCGAGGGCGGCCAGCACCAGGAGTGTGCCGTTGTAACCGATGTGGCCGGCGATCGAGGCCCCGATCCCGCGGCGCTGGTAGGCCCACCCGAGGACGAACCCGAGCGGCAGGATGACCGCGACCTGCAGGATGGCCTCGCGTGCCGCGTCGCCGAAGGTGGCACCGCCGACGTTGGCGATGTGGACGAGTGCAAAGAAGACGGCGCTGCGGATGAGCGCCGATCGTGGACCCAGGTCGCGCCGCCAGGCGCTCAAGGCAAAGCCACGGAAGAAGATCTCTTCCGCGATCGGTGCTACGACCGCCGCTCCGAGCACGACCAGGATGGTGGCCGTCACGCCCTCGACCGGCGGGATGCGGCCCGTCGGCCGGACATCCAGGATCGAGGCCAGGATGCCGGCTCCGAGGAGCACGGGCACCAGCACGGGCACGGTCACGATCAATCCGAAACCGGCGTCGCTCAGGAGCCGGCTGATGCGCCCTGCTCCCGCCGGCCAGCCCATCTGGACCCAGGTCAGGGCGCCGGTCCTGACGACGAAGAAGACGATGACCACGACGTAGCCCGCCGCGACCACCAGCAATCCCAGCAGGAAGCCCGACCCCGTTGCGGGATCGAGGAGTCCGGCGATACCCAACACGACTGCCGCGCTGCCGCTCAGGACGGCGGCCGTGAAGAAGCCGAGCACCGGCGACGGGCCGCGGTAGGCCGCCTCCGGTCGCGAAACCCGCCGCTCGACGACCTGGGAGCCGCAGGCCGCTGCCAGCCCGATGCTCATGGCCGCCAGCCCAGCCATGGCCAGTTGCGACCGTGCATCGGCGGTCGAGATGACGGCGATGATGAGGGTCGCGAGGCCGATCCCGGTCAGCAGCCAGGCGACCAGGTAGAGGCCGCTGGCTGGCCGGTCGAGGCTGAAGACGCCGGCCGGCGGCGGACCGCCATCAGGCGGCGTGGTTTCGGGTTCGGGTGCGTCGCCGTCCGGTCCCATCGACCGGGGCCCGATCACCGGGAGGAGGCCGTCCGCCGCTTCGGTTCGACGGGCGCGGTGACGGTCGCGTCGTCCACGGTCGCCGCCGCGATGGTCCTCGAGCGGACCGGGATCCTGGTCGTCGTCGTGTCGCGCAGCAGCTCAGGGCGTTCGAAGTCCTTGCCGCACCAGGCACACAACGACCAGTCGAGCTCGACGAGCTTGCTGCAGTTCGGGCAGACGCGGCGCAGGCGGTTGCGGCAGTTGGGGCAGATGATCCAGTCGTGTTCGACCCGGCGGTGGCAATTGGCGCAGTGCGCCTGGGCCTCGACCTCGACGAGCATCGCCTCCTCGGCCAGCGCCCGTTCGTTGGCCTCCGCGATCGTCTCTCCTGGTCGGACGATCTTGTACACGATGGCCGCGAAGATGAAGAAGACGGGGGTGAAGACGACGATGAAGGCCGCAGCCAGATAGGGCAGGATCGGATTGGCGGTCCGGCGGCTCATGTCCTTGTAGGCCCACAGCGCTGTCGCCAGCCAAAGCATGACCACGTAGATGGCGATGAGCTGGAAGCCGAGCTGGACCGTCGGATTGTCCAGGATGCTCTGGAAGAACTGGCCGATCGTGTCGAGGATCTGTTCCATCAGGTCCGGGCAGGTGGCCTCCTAGCGCTCGCGTGGACTCGCGGGCCGGCGCGAGTGTAGCAGGGGTCGTCGACTCCCCGGGTGCCCCGCCGCGAGGCAGGGACCCGCTCGGCAGAAGACGCGCGAGGGGTGCCCAGCGTGACGTTTCCCGTCACGACGCGGGCGGTTCCGCTGCCTGCGGCTCGCGGCCGAGCAGCGTCAGGAGACCGCCGATCAGACTCAACGAACCGCCGATGACGAACAGCCAGGCGCCAGGGCCGACGACCGAGATGGCATCGAGCTTCTCCCAGAAGATCCCGACCACGAAGATCCCGAAGAGGGCCGGCAGCCAGCCAGTGCGGACCCGAGCGCTGAGGCCGACCGGCTGGATGGCCAGGAAGAGCAGCACGAGGTCGACCAGGAAGACGAGGATCCGACTGCCGCGATTGAAGCCCCAGGCGTCGAACAGGCTGATGCCCGGCAGCATCGGCGACCAGGGCAGGAAGAAGGCGACGGCCACGAGCGTCAGGCCGAACGCGCCGATGCGGCCGCCAGCACTGTCCGGGATGGCGAGCGGAAGGTCGGCGAAGATGCCCGCCTTCGGCTCCCGAGCAGGCGTCGCGGGCAGCCCGGCGGCGAGGTCGTCGTCGGGCGACGTCGCGGCCGCTCGAGCCGAGTACCACTGATTCGGTCCGAGCTCGGGGCCTGCCGCTGGCGCGGCAGCAGCTGGGATGGCCGCCGTATGGACCGAGGGTGTCGTCGGCGGCGGCGGCTCGGCAGGTGGCGGAGGCGGTGACGGCCAACCGGCGACGACCGGCTCCGGGCCAGGCCCCGGGGCCCCGGCACTGGGCACAGGGTCGCTGGGGCGCGGCGGGCTCGGCGCGGACGTGGCGGCGACTGGAGCGGCACCCGTCTGCGCGGTGCGGCGGACGGCAGCGAGGATGGCACCACAGGATCGACAGGTCAGCCAATCGGGTTCGACGGCGGCGGCGCACGTCGGACAGCGTCCAGTGCGGTTCCCGAGCGCCTCACCTTCCATGGCCTCTAGTGTCCGACGTTCGTCCAGTCCCCTTCCGCCCTCACGCGGCTGGTCCAGAGGTGAGCCCGGATCACCGACGCGATGCCGCACAGGAGCAGGACGCCGACCCAGACGGCGGCCAGGGCCACGGTCGCGACCATCGCCAGGGCTGCGTCAGCCGAGCCCAGGACGGCGCCGGACAGCCGCGACAGAGCGACATGGGCTGCGTCCCAGGTCGCACCGATCAGCGCGAGGCCGGGCACGAGCACCACCAGCGTCGCCAGCCAGCCGACTGCGGCTGTGCCGACGACGCTCGCCAGCGCAGACAGCCCGGTCGGCGGGCGTCGGTCGCGAACGACGATGCGTCGCGAGAGCACCCCGTCCAGCGCCTCGGAGACGAGGAGCGCGCCGACGAGAACGCCGAGAGGCAGCGCCGAGCGTGTGACGACCCGCGCCGCGAAGGACACGGTCAGGTCGCCCGGCAACAGAAGCTCGTTGCGGACGTCATCCGTGACCCGCGCGAACGTCACTGCGAGGGCGGCCCCGAGCGGGATCAGCGCAAGGATCTCGCCGGCCACCAGTCGACCGACCGCCGCACGTCCCGCGGCCCGGCTCGGGATCCCCCAGCGCTCGTGCAGCAGTGACTGGGCGACGGCCGCCAGCAGCACGGCGACCGCCACGATGGCTGCGAACGTGGTGGTCGCGACGATGAGCAGGCTTCGAAGCGGCCCCTCGATCCGGCCCGTCGAGACCACCGCCGGTCCCAGGATGGTGCCCACGCCGACGGGGCTCGGCAGGGTCAGGATGGGCAGCGCGAGGACGACGAGGCCACCGCGGACGAGGAAGCCGAGGATCCCGATCGGCCAGGCTCCAGGGTCGGAGACGGCGGCCTCGAGCGCCACAGCCGACCGTCGAGCGAGGCTCACGATGGGCTGCCGGCGACTTCCAGCGCCCGCGCGAAGGCCCGCACGACCTCCCCGGCCAGCTCATTGGTGCGCATGGTCGCGGCCCGGACGGGCTCCCAGCGCACGGCGAGCTGGACGATGCATGGCCGCTCCCACGGTCGGCTCTCGTCGTCGGCAGGATGCAGCTTGAGGCGAACGAGCCGACGGCCATCTTCTTCGGCGATGAGGCCGGCCAGGGCACCGGCAAAGGTCGGCCCGATCACGGATAGCGGCGGCACCGGCGGTGGCCCCGAGCGCGGCGCGACCGAGCGTGTATCGATGATGCCGGCACTGTCGAATGCCCACAGGTGCGCCAACCACCAGCCATCGTCGGTCTCGGTCGGCTTGCTCATGCCGACTCGTACGGCGACGCCCGGATCGGATGGCCCGGCATGCAGCCGCACGATGCGCTCGCGAGCGAACGAGGGACCCGGTGTCGGCAGACGATCGGCCACGGCGGGAGTCTAGTGCCGGGCCACCGACCGGGCGGTCAGGCCGTGGTGCCGGGCTCCGGGCGGTCGGGTTCGGTGGTCGCCGTATCCGCGACGGGACCTGCCATCGCGTCGGGGTCCGCGTCGGCGACGGTGTCACCCAGGGCGTCGGCTTCCTCGTGTGCGTCGGCGTCGGCCAGCCCTGCGAGTTCCGTGGCCGCCAGGTCGGGATCCACGTCGGCGTCGGCCACGATCATCGCTTCGACGTCCGAGCGAGCGGCGGCCACGGCTCGGGCCTGCCGCGCCTCGAGCTCCATCTCCAGCATGACCCGACGGACCTCGTCATCGGGTGGTCGGTTGGCGGCCTCCACGGTCGCCTCGTCGGGTGCCGGAACGACCGACTGCGCCGACGCCAGGCTGGGCGTCGTGTACATCGCCTGCCCGGACTTGGCTGCCTCGCGGTTGCGCTGGATCTCGACCAGCTCGAGCGCCCGGGCTGCCTCCGCCGAGAGGGTCGTGACACCGGGCACGACGAGGTCTTCGTCGGTCGGCTTGAGGCGCGAGCCGCAATGCGGACACAGCTCCAGGCCGTCGGACTCGAGGGGCCCGTTGCACCACTGACAGACGATGGCCTGCGGCTTGGGGGCGCCGAAGGCGAGCGTCTCCGGGTCGAGGTCCTCCGCAAAGGCCACGTCGCCTTCGTCGCCAAGGTCCGATCCGAGCGGCGGGGCGGCGTCGGCGTCGGCGTCTCCCTCGGGCTCCGTGCCGGTGCCGGGCTCCTCGGCGAGCATGGCCGGGGATACCACCGCCGGGGTATCGGCAGCGTCTCCTTGTGCAGCGTCCGGTGTCGGCGGCTGGGCATCCGGTGCGTCGGCGGCTTGGTCGGCGGGCATCGGCTCCTCGTTCATGACGGGGATGCTAGCGCAGGGGGTACCGGTCGTGGAGTCCCCCGATGGTCACTCCCACTCGATCGTCGCCGGGGGTTTGGAGCTGATGTCGTAGACCACGCGATTGACGCCTGGGACCTCGTTCACGATGCGGCTGGAGATCCTGCCCAGCACGTCGTAAGGCAGCTTGGCCCAGTCCGCGGTCATGCCGTCCTCGCTGGTCACGGCACGGATGGCGACCACGTTGGCGTATGTCCGGCCGTCGCCCATGACGCCGACGCTGCGGACGGGCGTCAGGATGGCGAAGGATTGCCAGACGCTGCGGTAGAGGCCGGAGGCCTTGATCTCGTCGATGACGATCCAATCGGCGTCACGCAGCGTATCGAGCCGCTCGGCCGTGACCTCGCCGATGATCCTGATGGCGAGGCCGGGACCGGGGAAGGGCTGTCGATGGACCATGGCGTCGGGCAGGCCGAGCTCCAGCCCGACCGCGCGCACCTCGTCCTTGAACAGGTAGCGCAGCGGCTCGATGAGCTGGAAGCGCAGGTCGGCGGGCAGGCCGCCGACGTTGTGGTGCGTCTTGATCTTCTGGGCCGCCTTGGTCTCCGGTGCCGTCGACTCGATGACGTCGGGATAGAGGGTGCCCTGGGTCAGGAAGTCGATGGCCCCGATGCGCGCCGCTTCCTCCTCGAAGACGCGGATGAACTCGTCGCCGATGATGCGCCGCTTCTCCTCCGGATCCTCGACGCCGGCGAGGCGCGCCAGAAAGCGCGCCCGGGCATCGACCATGACCAGGTTCATGCCCAGGTTCTGCTCGAAGGTCGCGCGCAGGAGCTCCGACTCCTTCTTGCGCATCAGTCCGTGGTCGACATAGATGCAGGTCAGCCGGTCGCCGACAGCGCGATGGACGAGGGCCGCAGCGACGGCCGAGTCGACGCCGCCCGACAGGGCGCAGATGACCTGGCCGGTCGAGCCCGTCTGCGACGCATGGGCATCGATGCGATGGCGGATGGCGGCGACCGTCGACTCAACGAAGTTGGCCGGCGTCCAGGTCTGTCGTGCGCCCGCGATGCCGACGACGAAGTTGCGCAGGACGTCACGGCCATGAGGGGTATGGACGACCTCGGGATGGAACTGGATGCCGTACAGATTGCGACCGGCATCGACCATGCCAGCGAAGGGCGACGAGTCCGTCTGCGCGGTGGCGGTGAAGCCCTCGGGCATGCGCGTGATGCTGTCGCCGTGGCTCATCCAGACCGGCTGCTCTCGATCGAGCCCCGCAAAGAGGCCACCGTCGGCGGTGATGCTGACCGTGGCCGGGCCGTACTCGCGCTTGGCCGTGGGGACCACGTCACCACCCAGCTCGAGGGCCATCAGCTGCGCCCCATAGCAGATCCCGAGGACCGGGATCCGACCGGCCCAGATGGCCGGATCCGGCTTCGGTGCGTCCGCGTCATAGACGCTCATCGGCCCGCCCGAGAGGATCACGCCACGCGGCGCACGACGTTCGATCTCGGCCCAGGGCGTGTCGTGCGGCAGGAGCTCCGAGTAGACGTTCAGCTCGCGCACACGACGGGCGATGAGCTGGGCGAACTGGCTGCCAAAGTCGAGGATCACCACGGAGTCGGGCGTGGTGGTCGGTCCGACGCCGTCGTCGGTCGTCGGACGGTCATCGGTGGAGCGATCCGGCGGCGGCGCGTCGAGCGCGACCTCGAGGTAGGCTTCGACCTCGGCATCGTCCGGAGCGAGCACGCGGTGGCCGGCATTGGCAGGCTCACCATGGACGGTCGTACCCCGCTGCTTGACCGTCGTTGGTTCGTGCTCTGTCAGGGTCGCCGACCTCCTCCTGCGCCCGATGGACGCTGGCTCAAGTCTAGCGGAGTCGACGGAGGTTCAGCTGCCTCGCTGCCAGGACTTGCCCTCGATGGCGACGGCTGGTGCATAGACCATCTCGACCTGCTGCATCTCCCGGATGGTGCTGGCGCCGAGGGCGGCCATCGACTGTCGCAGCGCGCCGATGAGGTTCTGCGAGCCGTCGGTCACCTGTGCCGGCCCGAAGAGGATGCGCTCCAGCGGGCCGACGGTGCCGACCCTGATGCGAGTGCCGCGCGGCAGCGTCGGCGACGGCGCGGCCATGCCCCAGTTCGTGCCCCGGCCCGGCGCTTCATCCGCGCGTGCGAGCGGCGATCCGAGCATCAACACGTCGGCACCGGCCGCGACGGCCTTGGCCAGCTCGCCACCACGCCGCATGCCGCCGTCGGCGACGACGGGCACGTAGCGGCCCGTCTCGTCGTGATAGGTGTCGCGCGCTGCCGCCACATCGCTGATGGCTGTGACCTGGGGCACGCCGATCCCGAGCACCTCGCGCGTCGTGCAGGCGGCACCGGGACCGACACCGACGAAGACCGCCGCCACGCCTTGACGCATGAGCTGATAGGCAGCCTCGAAATTGGTCGTGTTGCCGACCGCCACGGGGATGGGCATGGCGCGCACGAAGTCGTCGAGATCGAGGGGGTCGTAGCCGGTCGCCAGGTGGCGGGCCGATGACACCTGGGACTGGACGAGGAAGAGCTCAGCGCCGTGGTCGGCGCAGAACGGTCCCCAGCGTCGGGCGGCAGCCGGCGTGGCAGCGATGGCCGCGCGTGATCCGGCAGCGTGGATGGCCTCGATGCGTCGAGCGACCAATGCCTCCTGGACGGGCGCCGCGTAGGCCTCCGCCAGGAGGGCCTGGACGTCGTCATCGGCCGCGGTGGCGATCCGTTCGATGACCACGTCGGGCGCCTCGTAGCGCGTCTGGACCCCCTCGAGATTGAGGACCGCGAGTCCGCCCAGCCTGGCCAGCTCGCCGGCGAATTGGGCATCGACGACGGCATCCATGGCCGAAGCGAGGATGGGGATGGCGAGCGGGATGCCCGCCAGTTCGAGCCTCGTATCGACGTCGGCCGGCTCGACGGTGGACGTCCCAGGGGCCAGCGAGACGTCGTCGAAGCCATACGTCGGACGAAGCGAATCGACCTTTGACGGCCGCCTGGTGGACGGTCGGGCGGCGATCGTGCGCGCTTCGGTCGTCACGCTGCCGAGTCTAGCAGCCGGTCAGCGCAGGAGGCGGTGGCCGTCGAGGTCGAGCTCGAACCAGCGGGCTGCGTCGGGATCGAGGAGGCAGCGCCGGATGCGGTCGAGACACTCGCCATAGCTCGGCCAGACGACCAGCGCCCGGGCGTCGTCGGCCGCCGCCCAGCGGAATGCGTCGTGCTCGTCCGAGAGCCGCGGCTCGGCGGCCGCCCCGACCCGCAACGCGAAGATGGCACCGCTGACGATGGCATCGGGGCCCTCGTCGTAGAAGGAAGAGACCATGTCGAGATCGTAGAAGCCCTCGATGTGTTCCGGCCCGAAGCCGGTCTCCTCGGCCACCTCGCGAAGCGCGACCTGGGGGATCCTCTCAGCCGCCTCGGGCCCGCCGGTGACGCATTGCCAGAGGCCGGGAAAGATGCGACCCGGTGCACGGCGGATGAGCAGGAACTCGGGCTCGACGCCGCCGCGAACCTCGCCCGCGGCGCCACCGGGCGGATCGGGCAGGCGGAAGACCCAGCACTCGACGAGGTCCGGTCGGAAGGGGGACATCGCCGCCGAGGGGAGGCCGTCGCCGGCGGGCTACAGCCGTTCGAAGCGATCGACGGGCAGGACGAAGACGGTCGCGCCGCCCAGCTCGACCTCGACCGGGTAGGGCATGAAGAACTCGCCCGGCTCCATGATCGGCGGCATGGGGTTGACGACCTGCGTTCGCGAGATGCAGTTCGTACGGACGATCGAGAGCACCTCGTCGACCTGGTCGTCCTCGACGCCGAGCATGACCGTCGCATTCGACTGGCGCAGGAAGCCACCCGACGAGTGGAGCCGCGTGGCCCGGTAGTCCTTCTCGAGGAGGGCCGAGACGAGGGCGCCGGCGTCCTCGTTGTGGACGATGGCGACGACGAGCTTCACGGACCGAGTATACGCAGGCGGACCGCCGGAGCGACACGGGTATCATGGCCTCGGTCGTCGGCCGTGACTCGGTCCGTCGCAGCCACGGAGGGACCCTTCGAACGTGAGCATCCAGACCGACGGACGCCTGGCGGCATTGGCCTCGGGCGCGCGGCTCCTCGCCCGCGCGGGCACCCTTGACGAGCAGCTGGACGGCCTTGCCGCGGCGGCATGCACGGTCTCCGGCGCCGCCAGCAGCGTCATCTATCTCCTCGACGGTGAGCACGGCGTGCTGCTCGCCGGCGGCAGCGCCGGCATCGGCGACCTGGCTGTCGAGCCGGTCGCGCCGCTCGCGGTCAGTGCCGGCGCCGAGGCCGGCGATCCCGTGGCACGCGCGGTCGTCGCGCGACGGAGCGAGATCGTGCCGGTGACCGAGGGCATGCGGGCCGCGCTCGCCGCCGGGGCCGGCCAGATCGCGGCCATGGGTCTCATCCCGCTGGTGACCCAGGATGGGACCGGGGCGCAGGAAGTCCAGGGACTGCTGGTCGTCGGGCTGCCGGCCGAACCGGGCTCAGCCGGTGAGGCCGCGGACCTCATCGGTGGGTTGGACGCCATGGCAGACCTGGCCGCAGCCGCCGTCCGCGCCGCTCGCCTCGAGCAGGCGCTCGTCGAACGTTCGGACTGGTATGACCGCCTGGCGCACACCGACCCCCTGACAGGCCTCGCCAATCGACGCACGTTCGACCGCATGCTCGACCTCGAGCTGGCCAGGGCGGGGCGCCAGGCGACGCCCCTCAGCCTCGTGCTCTTCGATGTCGACGGCCTGGGCGAGATCAGCTCTCGACATGGCGCTGACGTTGGCGATGACGTCCTGCGGCGTGTGGCGGCGACCCTCGCCGACTCGGTCCGCCTGGTGGACACCGTCGCCCGTTACGGTGGTGACGAGTTCATCGTCCTTGCGCCCGGCACTGCTGGCTCGACGGTCGCACAGCGCGTCGTGCGGGCCGTGTCCGGACTCGAGCCGCTCGAAGGCGGCGCCCGCCTGACGCTGTCGGCCGGCGTGGTCCGCTTCCCAGAGGACGGGGCCAGTGCGGACGAGCTGTTGGCCGCTGTCGACGAGGCCCTGCAGGGCGCCAAGGCGACCGCGCCAGGCACGGTCATCGAGCGGACCTAGGCATCCGCCGAGCCGACCTGGTCGCCCGTCGAGCGCTCGGGGTGAGCCCATCCAGCCGCCGACCGGGGTCGACCTGGCCGCCCGCTGTGCTGAGCTAACCGCCCAGCTGACCCGCCGCCTGGATGGGCATCGTCGGCGTGTCCGAACCACCGGCAGGTTCGATGGTCAGCGCCACGACCTGGACGGCGGTACCCGACGCGAGCGGGAAGATGGCCAGTCCATCGGTCGGGGTAGCGAGGCCGGCCGGCACCGGCGCCGCGTCTCCGACGATCGTCCAGGCCTCGTAGACCTGGCCGGCCGCGAGCGGCGCCAGGTCGTCGACGACGAGGTATCCCGTGCCATCGGCGGGCAGCACCACGAAGCCGCCCGCGCCCGGCTGGGCGTCCGTTCCGGAAACGGTCGCCACCTGGGCACCCGGCTGGCCCGCGGCGCCGATCGCGTCACGTAGCTGCAGCGCGAGCTGCTCTGCCGTGTCGACTCGAGCCTGGAGGAACAGGCTCAGGCCCGCCAGGGCGACGATCGCGAGGACCGCCGCGGCGGCGAGCACCCAACCCAGGATCGGTCGACGCCGCCCACGCTCGGTCGCGAGGTCGACCGGCGGTGCCGAGGCCGCCACATCCGGCGTGGTCGCGCGGGCCGCCGGCGTCATCCCGGGTGCGTCGACAGCGCGAGCGGCGAGGTCCTCGGCGACGGCGGCGAGGAGTCGAGTCTTGACGCTTGCCGGCGGAGGGACCGGATCGACGAGCTCCGCCAACGACGCCGCGGTGAGGGCGAAGGAGGCGAATGTCGGGTGCGATTCCGGGCAGGCGGCCAGATGTGCTCGGAGCGCCGAGTCTTCGCGCGCTTCGAGGGCATCGATGGCCGCCGCGGGCGCCAGATCGTCTGCCTCCGCGCAGGTCAGCCCGCCGAATCGTGGGACGTCGGTCATGGCTCGCCCGCCACGCTGATCATGGCGTCACGCAGCGAGAGCAGGCCGAGTCGCACGCGGCTCTTGACGGTCCCCAACGCCGTCCCGGTCCGCTCGGCGATCTCGGCCTGGGTCAGGCCACCGAAGTAGGCCAGCTCGATGGCTTCGCGCTGAACGGCGGAGAGGGTCGACAATGCGGTCGCGATGGCCGCGCGATCGAGTCGGCCAAGCACTTCCTGCCAGGCGTCGTCGACGACCAGGGCCCGAGGTGAGGGCGCCTCTGGGTCCGGCAGCTCGACCGTCGGACGGCGCCGTCGCACCGCGTCGATGGCCCGATGGTGGACGATCGACAGCAGCCACGTCTTGGCGGCTGGCGCGCGAGTCGAGGTAGCGGTCAGCGCTCCGCCAGACGCCGAGGAAGGCGTCCTGAACGACGTCCTCGGCCAGGGCCGCGTCGCCGGTTATCCGTGTTGCCAGTCCGAAAGCCATGCTGCCATACCGATCGTAGAGTGCCTCGATGGCCGAGGCGTCCAGGGCCGCGATGCGAGCCATGAGCTGCTCGTCTGTCGGCACCAGGGTGCCGTCGTCCGAGGGCAGCGCCGACGCGCCGGACGCTTCCATCACCCTGTGCGTACGGGCGAGCCGTCCGGTTCACTCCGTGCTGGCGTGAGCAGATCGGCAAGCGCTTGGCTGACGTCGTCGACCAGCTGCTCGAGCGATCGAGCGGCGTCAACGATCCTCCAGCGGTCAGGGTCCTCGGCGGCCATCGCCAGGTAGCCCGACCGCACGCGCTCGTGGAACGCCCGGTCATGGCGACGGTCGTCTTCGAAGCGCGTCTGCTGGTCGCCCGGACCGTGGCGACGACGCTCGAGGCCGACCGTGACCGGAACGTCGAAGAGGATCGTTCGATCCGGCACCAGGCCGCCAGTCGACACCGCCGCCAGGGCGCGTAGTGCGTCGAGTCGGACCCCGCTGCCATAGCCCTGGTAGGCGAGCGTCGAGTCGGCATACCTGTCGCAGATCACGAACTCACCACGTTCCAGCGCGGGTCGGATGATCGTGGCCACGAGCTGGGCCCGCGCGGCGTTGAAGAGCAGCGCGTCGGCGGCGCCGGAGTGCTGCATGTCGGTGTCCATGAGGATCGCCCGGATCGCCTCTCCGAGAGGCGTGCCGCCGGGCTCGCGAACCGCGGTCAGGGTGATGCCGCGCGCGGCGAACACTTCGGCAACGGCCGTCGAGACGGCGCTCTTGCCGGCGCCATCGGGTCCCTCGAAGGTCACGAATCGACCGGCCACCGCGGCTTCGGATCGTTCGATCGGGCGCATCGGCGAAGTCTACCCGCCACTCACAGCCATCAAGCACCGATCGGGGCGCGCCGTGGCTGGCGCGTGGCTCGAAGGCCTGGGCGGCTCAGAACGGCAGTGCGCTCAGCGACTGGCTGACCAGGAGCAAGCCGAAGCCCAGGACGAGGGTCGCGGCGGCCAACGAGGTCACCAGGCCGAGCCGCCCGTCGGCGGCCATCGACGGCAGCCGATCAGCGAGGCTCCGCGCGCGGACCAGGACCAGGCCGATGACACCCAGGACGCACGCCATACCAAGACCGAAGGCGATCACCAGTCCGAGCCCGAGCAACGGCCGACCGGCGGCGACGGCCGCCAGGAGCAAGAGGATGGCCGAGGCGGATGGAACCAGGCCGCCAGCCAGCCCGAGGGTCACGATGCCACGCCAGCGGATCGGCCCATCCGTCCTCGCCGGCGGCAGATGGCTGTGGCGAACGCCTCCGTGGCTGTGTTCGGCCGGCTCTTCGGTGTCGGCATGGTGGTGCGTCTCGGCTGCCGAACGCGCCTGGACATGATCGTGCGCATCGGCGTGGACGTGGTCGTGGACGTCACCGAGGCCGGGCCCGTGCGCTCGCGCGTGCGCGCGACGTGAACTGAGGCGTCGCCACACGTCGAAGAGCAGCCAGGCGCCGATGCCGGTCACGAGGATGGCCGAGACTGCACTCAGGACTGGGAAGAGTCGCTCGGGGGGCAGGATGCTCGAGGCGGCCAGCACGAGCATCGCCAGCACGAGGACGCCGATCGTATGCGAGGTCGCGACGGTCGCACCGAGCCCGATGGCCTGTCGCGTATCGCCGCGCGTCCCGACGAGGTAGGCGGCCATGATCGTCTTGCCGTGGCCGGGGGTGAGGGCATGGAGGGCTCCCAGGCCGACCGCGACGATGAGCCCGAGGGTAAGCAACCCTGGGCTAAGGGCATCGCTGTGGAGCAGGGTCGTCAGCGCTGCCGGGAGCTCCGACACGCCACCCGGCACGGAGGCCGACGGCGAAGACATGGAGGCCGGGCTGACGGGCCGCGGCGCGCCGCTCGTCGATGCTGTCGAGCCGCTCGCCGCCGTCGCCAACGGGCTGGCATCACCCACGACCAACGGCGGCAGGCGTGGTCCTCCGGGTGCCGAGGTGAAGCTGACCTCGGACCGGTCGAGCGGCTGGGCCAGGAGGTCGGTCGGGTAGTGGGTCAGGCGCCCCGAGATGTCCTGCGACGTGACGTCGCCGCCGTCGATGGTGACCCCGTCGCCCTCGACCGCGATCTCGCGCCAGCCGATGCGCTCGGCGTACGTGCCGTCGTGGAAGGTGATCGCGAGATGCGTCGCGGCAGCCGCTGGAACGGTGGCAACGTACGTGCAGACGAGGCGCAGGGTCGGCAGGCCGCCCTGACCGGGCGGCAGGCTGGCGCCCGCAGCGCTCAGCGCCAGAGGGAGCCGCGCGCCATCGACAGTCAGCATCAGACCGGAAACGAGCTGCCGACAATCACCAGCGGCGAAGGCGGTCGGGCCGGCCGGGCCGAAGTCGCCGCCGGTCGGCTGCAGGGCCTGGAGGGCCGGGATCTCGGCCAGGTCGAAGACCTGGTCGACGACGATCCGTTCGGGTGAGACGCGGATGCCCGAGTAGTGGTTGATGGTGAAGTTGCCCAAAGGGTGGGCGAGCGCGGCCGCGGGCACGGCCAGCGCCAGGAGGAGGCCGGCCAGGAGCGCCAGGCGAGGTCGCGGGCGTCGGGGATGCATCGCATCTTGATGCGCATGGCGGCCCGCTTTGGATGCATCGTCAGCCAAGCGCCTGGTCTGGGAGGTTCGCAGGGCCCAGGGCCGTTTCATGGCAGGCCGCCCAGCAACGTCGTCGCGCCGGCGATCTCGCTCGGGGCGAGTGCCGTCGAACGGGCCATGGCGTCGATGAGTCGAGCATGTCCTGCTTCGGTCTCGCCGGCGGCCACCGCGATGGCACCGGCGTGATAGAGGATCCTCGCGTCGTGGATGCCGGTCGAGAGCGCCGCTTCGGCCTCGATGGCGGCCGGCCCCACCTGGCCAGAGCGGTACAAGGCCCAGGCCAGGAGGTCGTGCCCATAGGCGTCCGGCCGGTCCCGCAGCGCATCGCGAAGCCGCGCTACGAGCGCCGCATCGACGCGCCCGTGATCGAGCGCGAAGAGCGCCAGCTGACGGTCGTAGACGCCGCCACCTGCGGCAGCCAGCTGACCGATGCCGTCGACCGTGGCGAAGGCGGCCTGCGCTCCGGCATCGTCGCCCACGAGTGCCTTCAGATCGCCCAGCAGGGCCAGCGATTCCGGTGAGGGCACGATGGCCGTCGCGTGCTCGAGCGCAGCGATGGCGTCGTCGATGTTGCCGGTCGCGGCATCGAGCCGTGCCGCGCTCAGGAGCAGGCGCGTGTCGTCGGGCGCGATGGCCAGGCCGGCCTTGAGCTCGGCTCGGGCGAGATCGGCGTCACCGGTCAGGCGCGCGAGCTCGGCGAGCTGGTAGTGGTAGAAAGCGGGGTCGTCGATGCGCTCCAGGTGACGCGCGGCATCACGGGCGTCGGTCGCCAGGCGGATGGCATCGGCATCGTCGCCGACGAGGTAGGCGTGGCGAGCCCGTCGGGCGTCGACCGCCGGTCCGGGAACCAGAGTGGCCAGCTGCTCGTACTCGGCACCTGCCTTCACGAGGTCGCCCGTCTCGAGCCGCGCGTCGGCATCGATGGCCATCGCCCCGACGTCGCCCGCGGCGATGGCCAGGACGCGGTCGGCGAGCTCCATGGCGCCCTGGAAGTCGTGCAGGGCGAAACGGACGCCGGCCTTCGCGCGCAGGGCATTGAAGCTCAGGGGGTCGATGGCCAGCGCCCGGTCGAGGAGGGCATCGGCGCGTCGGAAGCGATCGACATCGGACGTGCGCCGGGCTTCCTGCGCCTCGAGGCCCGCGAGCTGGACCATCGAGACGTGATCGGTCGGGTCTCGCTCGACTCGTGCCGTCCAGAAGGCGAGACGGTCGGCGATGGGCAGGCGGCCTGGTTCATCGCTGCCTGCTGCGACCGGGATGGGTGCCGCGACTGGCACCGTGCCAACGTCACCGGTCGCCGTCACCGGGGGGACCGACACGTCAGTGACATCCACGGCGCCCGACCCGCGGCCGGACGACAAGGAGGTACCCGTGCCCGGGCTCGTGCGCCCGACGGCCCCGATGAGGTTGCTGCCGACGGCGATGGCCCCGGCGGAGATGAGCAGGATCGCGGCTCGGCGAAGCATCGGTCTCACGTCCTCTGCGACTGGTTGATCAGTGGTGATGGCTGGAGGGACGCCTGAGGGCGACCCTCCAGCCGGGAGCGGCCTAGTGGGCCGGAGCGAGGTACGGGAAGCTGGTCATCAGGGGGACGTCGTTGGCGCCGACGTTGTCGGTCGTCAGGATGGCGTGACCCTCGAGGCCGCCCGTGACCACGTTGAGCTCGAAGTCGATGACGTCCTCGGCGAGCGTTCGCCCGTTGAGGATGTGACCGGCCTTGTCGCCCGTGAACGACGTGCCGTTGGCCTTGCCCAGGTCTGCCGTGGTGATGTTGATCACGTCGGGCAGGAGCAGGCCGCGGATCGCGTCGGCCGTCGCCGGCGAGTTGCCGAAGTACTCGAGCACGGCCTCGAAGGTCGGGCCCCATTTGGTCGGATCGTTGGCCGGAGCGGTCTGGTTGTACCTGTCCTTGTCCGTCGCATCGGTCTTGAAGGGATCGATGAAGACGGTGTTCAGGCCGGGCTTGCCCATCCGGTCGATGCGCTTGCCGTCACGGCGCGTGGTGGCCCAGAAGTTGGCCTTGGCGCCGATCCAGGAGTCGGGCACCTCGAGCACGATGGTCGAGATGTTGGTCCCGACGAAGAAGTCGTCGCCGGGCGTATCCGTCAGCCCGGATGCGTCCGTGTAGGTCGAGTCCTTGAGCTGGTTGTAGCCAGCCAGGTCGAAGAAGAAGGGATCGTCGCGCAGGCCGGCCCAGATGCGGGCGCCGCCGCCAAGGTCGTTGGTACGGCCGGTCTTGCCGGTCCCGATGAGCTTGCCGTTGCGGTAGACCCAGAGCGGCTGTCGGCCGTGTGCGTTGACCGGACCGAAACGAACCTTGTAGACGCGGTCCTTCGCGTCGTTCAGGTCCGCGTCGGGCGTGGCACCACGGCTGAGGTTGAAGCGATAGACGCCCTTCGTGGAGAAGCGGGTGCCGGAGACCACGCCGGCCAACGGGTTGACGTCCATGACCAGGACGGTCTTGGCGCTGTTCCGAGCGTCGAAGGCATAGATGTCCGTGATGTCGAGCGGGTGGTCCGTCTCGTTCTTGAGGGCCGGCGCGTCGAGGTGGTCGGCGGCCGAGGTCAGCAGCGGGGCGGCCCCGAAGGTGAGCACGACGACGGCCGTGCCGACCATCGCGAGCGCCAATGGCTTTCGCATGGCTGGGAGTCTTCCTTTCGGGATGTCTACGGCAGCTGGCGGGGCGCGCGTTCGCCATGCCGATGGGCTGGGTGCGCCGGGCGTCGCGAACACCAAGCGTCTGAGCCCTGATGCGCGGTGGCACCGCGGATGGATGAATTGACGTCTGTCGTCTGGAGCCGAGTGCGACCTGGGGATCGGTCGGCGTCCTGGCGGCTCGATCGCGGAGGCAGTCGGCCTCAGCCCGCCTCTGGCCTTTGGGCGCCTAGCGCCAGACGCGGACCTGGTCCGGATAGAGACGGACGCGTCGGTATGGCTCACGCCCACGAGAGCGGGAGACGAGGTTGGCGCGCTCGGCCATCTGGTGCTGCAGCCGACGGATGTAGGCGTTCTGCGGCGACAGCTCGACAGGCTTCGCCGCGCGCATGACCAGCCCGATGGCCTCCTCCGTCTCGCGCAGCGCGGCTTCGCGCGGGTCGACCTCGACCGAGTAGAGCGACGTCAGGCAGGCCTGCATCTGCAGGATGGTGTTCGACTTCAGGACGTAGATCGGCTTGGCCAGCTCCTCCGCCTCGCGCAGGGTCGGCGGCTTCTGGCGGTAGGCGCTGCGGAGGGTCATGACGACGTCCGCCTCCTCGAGGTCTCGGACGACGATGACCGGCAGCTGCAGCTCCCTGATCGCCTGCTCCAACCGTTTGCGGCTGATCCCGAAGCCGACCATGCGGATGGTCGGCAGTGCGGTGGCATAGCCGTCGGGCGCCGTCGCCCCCAGCGGGTCGTAGAAGGCGCCGTTCTCGTCGGCGACGACGGCCTCTGTCGCGAGGTCGTCAGCGAGCTCGTCGTCGTCATCGTCATCGTCGATCAGGGGCGCCACCGCCTCGGCGTCCGCGTCGAGCGTCCGGATGGCCTGTCGCGCCGCGTCCCGCCATTCGCGTTGGCGATCGAGCTCGCGGATGTCACGGGCACGCGGCTCGGGCAGCGGGATGGAGCCGCGCTCGAGGGGTCCTCGGTCGGCGATCTCGCCGGTCATGAACGGCGCATCAGCCATCAGCGAGGGGTCATAGCCGGCACCAGATCCGCCGTTGTCGAAGCCGCCGGGTTCCGTGTCACGCGCGTCCGGAGGGTTCGCAGATCCGCCCCGGCGAGGCCCCTGGGCGCCCTGGCCGGACGAGGTCCTGCCACGCGGCGCCCGCCAACCACCGCCGCTGCCCGCTCGGAAGGGAGCGGGCCGTCCGCGCTCTCCACCCCGGTAGCCGCTTTCACGCGCATCCGGCCGCCAGCCGGGCTCCACGCGCCAGCCGAGGCCGGCCCCGACGAGGCCGCTGAACCGCTCCGTCGGACCGAGCGCCGGGTTGGCCGACGGCTTGGGGCGAGCCTGGGTCCGATGCACGCCACCTTCGTCTCGCCAGCGCAGCTCGGGCGCCACCTGATCGCCCCGCAGCAGTGCATCGATGGTCTCGGCGACGTCGGCGTGGACGGTCACCCGGTCGCGATCCTGGATCTCGATGATGACGTCGAAGGTCGGTGGCGCCTTGCGCTCGAGGACGCTCTTCTGGGTCCGCCGACGGCGGGCTTCCTCGTCGCCCAGCGTCACGCTCTGGATGCCGCCGATAAGATCGGAGAGCGTCGGGTTGAGCATCAGGTTGTCGAGGTTGTTGCCGTGGGCGGTGCCGATCAGCTGGACGCCGCGCTCGGCGATGGTCCGCGCCGCGGCGGCCTCGAGCTCGGTGCCGATCTCGTCGATGACGATGACCTCGGGCATGTGGTTCTCGACGGCCTCGATCATCACGTGGTGCTGGAGGGCGGGCGTGGGAACCTGCATGCGCCGCGCGCGCCCGATGCCCGGGTGCGGGATGTCGCCGTCGCCGGCGATCTCGTTCGAGGTGTCGACCACGACCACGCGCTTGTCCATGTCGTCGGCCAGGACGCGAGCCGCCTCACGGAGCATGGTCGTCTTGCCGATGCCTGGCCGGCCCATGATCAGGATCGACTTCCCGCTCTCGACGAAGTCGTCGATGATCTCGATGGTCCCGAAGACCGCCCGGCCGATGCGGCAGGTCAGACCCACGATCTTGCCGCTTCGATTGCGGATGGCGCTGATGCGATGGAGGGTGCGCTCGATGCCGGCGCGGTTGTCGTCGCCGAAGGTTCCGATGTGGTCGACGACCGACTGCAGGTCGGCCTCGACGATCTCGCGATCGAGCAACACGGCCTCGCCGCCACCCCCGAAACGCGCCTCCGGACGGCGGCCGAGGTCCATCACGACCTCGATCAGGTCGCGCTCCGGCGGCAATGCGTGCAGGGCAGCGACGATCTCCGCGGGCAGCGCGGCGAGCAGGGCGTCGAGGTCGTCGGTCATCTCACGGGGCTCGGGGCTGGGCACGGCGGCTCCTTCCTCGCGCAACGTCGGTTCGGGGCTCGGATCGGGGATCGGTTCCGTCACGGGTTCGGACATCTCGTCGGGCATGGCATCGGGCGCGGGCTTGGTCATCGGACGGCCGGCACCATGGCCGGCTCGGCGACCCGCACCAGGGTCTCCTTCATCAACAGGGTCACGGTGGCGATGCGTTCGAAGCCGGCGTCCTCCAGCCGCCCATCGATCGGCGCCTCGTAGGTTCGCACGGGCGAGACGACCCCGTGGTCGTGGCCATGAGCGCGACCGCCGCTCCGGTGGACGGCGGCCTGTTCGGCGATCTGGCCGAGGCCGAAACGGACCATGTCGGTCGTGTCGAAGCCCGGCCGCGCGACGATCCGCAGGTAGTGCGGCTGAGCCTCCTTGGAGACGCCGACCTGCACGAAGGCGGCGAAGGGCGTGTCGGGGCCCGGCGCCCCGGCCGGATCCTCCTGGACGAAGGCGCTCACGTCGGCGAAGCGCAGGATGGGCGTCAGGCTGCTGCGCGGGATGCGCCATTGCGAGCCCTGGCGCTCCCAGTCGGGGAGCCGGTAGCTCTCCAGGCGTGCCACCGGCTGCGGCGTCGCCGCGGCATACAGCTGACTGAGCCGCACCGCGTCGAGGGGCAGCGTTGCCCTGATGCCGAGGGAAGCTGCATCGGCCTCCGCCATCGGCTCCGGCAGACCGGTCTCGAGCGGCCGGAAGTAGAGCCACTCCTCGCCGTAGCGCGCGAAGCCGTGTTGCATGAAGAGCTCGACGTTGCCACCGACGTCGGCGCAGGCCACGTGGAAGCGGTTCGCGCCGCGTTTGGAGCCGTCGCGGAGGAGGTGCTGGACCAGCCGGTAGCGGATGTCGCCGGCATCGCCCTGTCCGATGGCATCGAGCTCCACGATGGTCCATTCATCGCGATGGCCGTCCCGTTCCACGCGCAGCAGGCCGGCCAGGTGCCGATCCTCCTCGAAGACGTACAGCTGGTCGTGCGGCAGGAAGGCGCCGAGCGGCATCCGGAAGAGGCTGAAGACGCTGACCGAGCTGCCCGATAGGGGCAGGCCGAGCGACTGGACCGATGCGTCTTCGGGGGCATCGCCCTGCGACAGCCGCGACAGGTCGCCGAGGGCGGCCAGGTCGGTCAGGCGAGCGGCGCGGACTTTCCCCGGGCGCGCGCCGCGTGGCGAGCGCCCGGTCATCGGCTGACTCGTGGCATCGCTGGCGCGGTCATCGGACGGCTCGCCGCGTGGGATGGTGCCGGCGGCCGGAGCCCTCGGCCGGGTCGTCGAACGCGTCGGCCATGGTGGCCAGCAGTCGATGGAAGCGGGTCTCCCCGGCCAGCTCGGGATGGAACGCCGTGGCCATCACGTTGCGCTCGCGGACCGCCACGATCCGTCCGTCATCGAGTCGGGCCAGGACGTCGACATCCGGCCCGACACGTTCGACGATCGGCGCCCGGATGAAGATGCCGTGGACCGGCGTGTCGCCGAGGACAGGCACCGAGACGTCGCCCTCGAAGGAGTCCAGCTGACGTCCGAACGCGTTGCGCTTGACGTCGACGTCGAGGAGGGGGAAGACCGGCTCGTCGCCGTCGACGATCTGCGTCGAGAGCAGGATCATGCCGGCGCAGGTGCCGAAGATGGGCACGCCGGCGGCGGCCAGGTCCATGATCGGCAGACGCAGTCCCCAGCGGTCGATGAGCTTGCGCTGGGCGGTGCTTTCGCCGCCCGGCAGGATGAGGCCGGCCACGCCATCCAGGTCGGCCGGCATTCGAACCTCGATCCCGTCGGCACCGATCGTGCGCAGGACCGCGAGATGCTCGGCGAAGGCGCCCTGGACGGCGAGCACGCCGATGCGCGTGGCGCGCGTCATCGACACGGCTCCGCCGGCGCCGATCGGCGTCGCTTGCGACATGACACCGGGTGGGGCATCGCTCGGCCCCCGCTCAGCCCGGCCTGCTCGACCGGCCCGCCTACCAGCCGCGGACCGCCAGCCGCTCACCCTCCGGGATGGCGCTGATCTCGATGCCCCGCATCGGAGCGCCGAGGCCCTTGGAAACCTCGGCGATGATCTTCGGGTCGTCGAAGTGGGTCGTCGCCTGGACGATGGCGTTGGCCATCCGGGCGGGGTCGTCGCTCTTGAAGATGCCCGATCCGACGAAGACGCCCTCGGCACCGAGCTGCATCACGAGCGCCGCGTCGGAGGGCGTGGAGATGCCACCGGCGACGAAGTTGACGACTGGCAGGCGGCCCTCCGAGGCGACACCGTGGACGAGCTCGTAGGGCGCCTGGAGCTCCTTGGCGGCCACGAAGAGCTCGTCCTCGCGCATGCCCTGCAGTCGCCGGATGGCGGCCAGGACATCCCGCAGCTGACGGACGGCCTCGACGATGTTGCCGGTCCCGGCCTCGCCCTTGGTGCGCATCATCGCGGCGCCCTCGTTGATGCGCCGGAGCGCCTCACCGAGGTTCCGGCAGCCGCAGACGAAGGGCACCTTGAAGGCGTGCTTGTCGATGTGGTTGGTCTCGTCGGCCGGGGTCAGCACCTCGGACTCGTCGATGTAGTCGACGCCCAGTGCTTCGAGGACTTGTGCTTCGACGAAGTGGCCGATGCGTGCCTTGGCCATGACCGGGATGGTGACCGCGGCCATGATGGCCTCGATGAGGGCCGGGTCGCTCATCCGGGCGACGCCACCGGCGGCTCGGATGTCGGCGGGCACCCGCTCGAGGGCCATCACGGCAACAGCGCCGGCGTCCTCCGCGATCTTGGCCTGATCGGCGGTGACGACGTCCATGATGACGCCGCCCTTCAGCATCTGGGCCAGGCCCTTCTTGGTGGCAAAGGTCGATGTCTCGACGCTCATGCTCTCGTGTGTCCTCGGTCTTGCTGCGCGCCGGCTGTGGTCGCTTGCCCCGGGGTCCTCGCCCGTTCGAGTCGACCGGCAGCACCTCGCGCGTGCCGGATTATCGCATGAGCTGTGAACGACCCTGCGACCTGTCTCTTTGTTCGGCGGGCCACGCGTCCTGACGGCGTCGCTCAGCGGCCGACGTAGACCGCGAGGTGCTCGCCGGTGAGGGTGGAGCGCGCGGCGACGAGGTCGGCTGGCGGGCCTTCGAAGACGATCCGGCCTCCATCGCGCCCCGCACCGGGGCCGAGGTCGATGATCCAGTCCGCGTGCGCCATGACCGCCTGGTGGTGCTCGATGACGATGACCGACTTGCCGGTCTCGACGAGGCGGTCGAGCAGGGCGAGCAGCTGCCGGACGTCGGCGAGGTGGAGGCCGCTGGTCGGCTCGTCGAGGACGTAGACGCCGCCCTTCTCGCCCAGGTGGGTGGCGAGCTTGAGCCGCTGGCGCTCGCCGCCAGACAGGGTCGGGAGCGGTTGGCCGAGCCGGAGATAGCCCAGCCCCACGTCGATGAGACGCTGGAGGATGCCGTGCGCGGCCGGCGTCCGTGCCTCGCCGGCACCGAAGAACGCCTCCGCTTCGGTGACCGACATCGCGAGCACCTCGCTGATGTCCCGACCACCCAGGTGGTACTCCAGGACGGATGCCTCGTACCGCTTTCCCTCGCAGTCCTCGCAGGTGGTGGCGACCGTATCCATGAACCCGAGCTCGGTGTAGATGACGCCGGCGCCGTTGCAGGTCGGACAGGCGCCCTCGGAGTTGGCGCTGAACAGGGCGGGCTTCACCCCGTGTGCCTTGGCGAAGGCTGCCCGGATCGGGTCGAGCAGCCCGGTGTAGGTTGCCGGGTTGCTGCGCCGCGAGCCCTTGATCGCGCCCTGGTCGATCGACACGACGCCGTCCCGGCCCGCGACCGAGCCGTCGATCAGCGAGCTCTTGCCCGAGCCGGCCACGCCCGTCAGCACCACCAGCACGCCGAGCGGGATGTCGACATCGACGTCCTGGAGGTTGTTGGTGCTGGCGCCGCGTACTTCGAGCCGGCCAGTCGGGGTCCGCACCGATGGCTTGAGCGAGGCGCGATCGTCGAGGTGTCGCCCGGTCAGCGTGGCGCTGGCCCGCAGCCCCTCGATCGTGCCCTCGAACACCACCTCGCCGCCTTCGGTCCCGGCGCCCGGGCCGAGGTCGATGACGTGATCGGCGGTGGCGATGACCTCGGGCTTGTGCTCGACGACGAGCACCGTGTTGCCCTTGTCGCGCAGCCGTCGCAACAGGCGGTTCATGCGGTCGATGTCATGCGGATGCAGCCCGATCGTGGGCTCGTCGAAGACGTACGTGACGTCGGTCAGCGACGAGCCGAGGTGACGGATCATCCGGGTGCGCTGGGACTCGCCGCCCGACAGCGTGCCCGACGGACGATCGAGCGAGAGGTAGCCGAGCCCGATCTCGACGAACGAGTCGAACGTGTGCTGGAGGCCGGCGAGCAGCGGCGCGACAGACGGCTCGTCCAAGCCGCGCAGCCACGTGGCGAGATCGTCGATCTGCATCGCGCAGGCATCGGCGATATTGATGCCATCGATCTTCGACGATCGGGCGGGCTCATTGAGCCGGGTGCCGCCGCACTCGGGGCAGGCCGTGAACGTCACCGCCCGCTCGACGAACGCTCGGATGTGCGGCTGCAGCGTGTCGATGTCCTTGGACAGCATCGACTTCTGGATCCGCGGGATCAGGCCCTCGTATGTCAGGTTGATGCCCTCGACCTTGATCTTGGTCGGCTCCCTGTAGAGCAGGTCGTCGAGCTCGGTCTTCGTGTACTCGCTGATCGGCTTGTCCGGGTCGAAGTAGCCGCTGCCGATGAAGATGCGCCCGTACCAGCCCTCCATGCTGTAGCCGGGGATCGTGATCGCACCCTCGTTGAGCGATCTGCTCGCGTCGTACAGCTGGGTCAGGTCCATGTCGGTGATCGAACCCATGCCCTCGCAGCGCGGGCACATGCCGCCGTAGTAGATCGCGTTTCGCACCACGATCCGCTCACCCTTGCCCTTGTCGACGGTCATCGCCCCGCTCGCCTTGCGCATCGGGATGTTGAACGAGTACGCGGTCGGCGGACCGATGTGGGGCTGCCGAGGCGGCTGAAGAGCAGCCGCAGCAGCGCGTTCGCATCGGTCGCGGTGCCGACCGTCGAGCGGACGTTGGCGCCCATGCGCTCCTGGTCGACGATGATCGCCGTCGTCAGCCCCTCGAGCACGTCGACGTCCGGCCGCGCCAGCGTGGGCATGAAGCCCTGGACGAAGGCGCTGTACGTCTCGTTGATCATCCGCTGCGATTCCGCGGCGATGGTGCCGAAGACGAGCGAGCTCTTGCCCGAACCAGAGACGCCGGTGAACACGGTCAATCGCCGCTTCGGGATCTCGACGCTGACGTCCTTGAGGTTGTTCACACGCGCGCCCTGGACGCGGATCAGGTCGTGGCTGTCGGCCGCGGATCGCTCAGGCGAGTGCGTGACGGGCCTGGTAGCCGTGCTCATGGTGTCTCCACTCAGGTCGCCTCCTCGGCCAGCCCCCAGCGATGGCGCACCGAGCGCTCGAGGGTGCCGAAGAAGACCGAGTCGACGACGATGCCGATGATCAGGATGACGAGCATGATGGCCAGCAATCCCTCGGCATCGGACAGCTCCCGCGCGTTGGCGAGCTTGGTGCCGATCGACGATTGCCCGGCGATGATGACCAGCAGCTCGCCGGCCATGAGGCTGCGCCAGGCGAACGCCCAGCCCTGCTTCAGCCCGCCGATGAACGAGGGGAAGGCGGCCGGCAGCAGCACGTGACGGTAGAAGTCGGCTCCCCGCGCGCCCATGACCGTGGCAGCGCGCAGCAGCACGCGCGGGATCTGGTCGACGCCGGAGATGAGGCCGTTGGCGATCGACGGCGCCGCGCCGAGGATGACGACGAACAGGATGGCCCGCTCGGTCAGCTGGAAGAGCAGGATGGCGAGCGGGAACCAGGCGATCGAGGGCATGGTCTGGATGCCCGAGATGAGCGCGCCGATGGCCGTCCGCAAGGGCTTGAAGCGGACCACGGCAAGGGCCAGCAGGATCCCGATGATGACCGCCAACGCAAAGCCGATGACGCCTCGCCGGAGCGTGATGAGGATGGCGTCCTGAAGACCGGCTTCATTGACCTCCCTGGCCAGGGTGCCGAAGACCGCCCATGGTCCGGGCAGCGCGTATTCCGGCTTCCAGCCTGACCAGACGACGAGCTGCCAGGCGAGGACCGCGATGCCGATGGCGGCGAGCTTGGGCCACAGGCCGCGCCAGGTGCGACGCGCGAGGCCCGGGTGCGCGGCGATCGGCCGATCGAGGGCATCGAGGCCAGCCAGCTCCGACTCGAGCGGTATCTCAGTCGGTCGCATGGCGACGAACCTCCTGACGGAGGCGCTCCAGCACCACCCCGGCCACCTCGCCGACCTGCCGAGTGCCGATCTCGCGCGGACGCTCGAGATCGACGGCGAACTCCTCGGCCACGCGACCTGGCCGGCTGGTCAGGAGCACGATCCGATCACCCAGCCGGACGGCCTCGCGCACGTCATGGGTCACGAAGACGATGGTCAACCCGCGCTCGCGCCAGAGCCGCTCCAGCTCGTCGTGGAGGAGGTCACGGGTCATCGCATCGAGTGACCCGAATGGCTCGTCCATGAGCACGACCTCGGCGCGTTGGGCGAGCGCGCGCGCCAGTGCGACACGCTGGCGCATGCCACCGGACAGCTCATGTGGCCGCTTGTCCCCGAAGCCGTCGAGATGGACGAGCTCGAGAAGGGCTGCGACATCGTCCTGTCGCTCGCCCTTTGGCACGCCGTGGAAGCGCAGCGGCAGCTCGATGTTCTCGGCCGCGGTCAGCCACGGGAAGAGCGCCGCCTCCTGGAACATGAGGGCCGGCCGGCCGGCGTCGAGGGTGATGGTCCCGGCGCCGGGCCGGTCGAGGCCGGCGATGAGGTTGAGCAGCGTGGTCTTGCCACATCCCGAGGCACCGACCATGCACAGGAACTCGCCGCGCTCGACGGTCATCGAGATGCCGTCGAGGGCCAGGACGCTGTTGCCGGCCGGTCCGTAGTGCTTGGTGACGCCGCGTATCTCGATGGCCGGATCGCTCGTCGTCCGGTCGGATGGAGCGGGCCGAGGCAGTGCCGCCAGGTGTGGCTCACCGGACGGAGGCACCGAGCGCGATGGATCGGGCGCGATGGCGGGCTCCACGGACCCAAGCATATCCGCCGGCCCCTCATCGGGCGCCCGAGAGACGGTCACGGCACCGCGATCTCGGGCTTGCCGGCCTCCTTGAGGACCTCGTTGAGGAGCGTCAGGTCATAGATGCCCGTCAGGTCGGTCTTCTCGAGCAGCCCCAGCTCGGTGGCCTCGGCGGCCGACGTCGCCAGCGATGAGGCGATGGGGTCGACGGTGAAGGTCAGGTTCGGCCAGGCCGCTTTGAGGACAGCGTCCGAGAGGCCCTTCTGCGTCACGTCCTTGATGCCCTCGTTGACGAGCGCCTGGGCCTCGGCGGGCTGCTCGTTGACGAAGTCGGTCGCGGCCACGACGCCGGTCAGCAGCGCCTTGACGACGTCGGGATGGTCCTTGAGGAAGGCCGGCGTGACGACCAGGTGGGTGGTCACGTATTGGCCGTTCGGCCACAGGTCACGCTCGTCGACCAGCACCTTGCCGCCGCCTTCCTGGACCAGCCGCGTGGCCCAAGGCTCCGGGACCCAGGCGCCGTCGATGTCGCCCGACTTGAAGGTGTCGAGCGTCTGCGCGTTCGCCTGCGGGAGGATGGAGACGTCGCCACCCCCCTGCGCGTCGCTGCTCAGGCCCTGCTCTTTGAGCCACGCTCGGAGCGCGACGTCCTGGGTGTTGCCGAGCTGCGGGGTGGCCAGCTTCTTGCCCTTCAGCTGGGCGGCGGAGGTGATCTCCGGCTTGACCACGAGGTACGCGCCTCCGGACGTGGCGCCGGAGATGATGCGGATGGCCTCGCCCTTCGACTTCGAGAAGGCGTTGATGGCCGGGTTCGGCCCGATGAAGGTCGCGTCGAGGCCACCGGAGAAGATGGCCTCGACCGCCTCGGGGCCGGCATTGAAGGGCATCGGGGTGAGGGTCACGTTGTCCGGCAGTGCCTCTTCGAAGATGCCCTTCTTGATGCCCGCCAGGGCCGTCGCATGCGTCAGGTTGGGGAAGTACCCGAGGCGCAGCTCGACCGGCTCGCCAGCCCCTACGCTCGACGTCGCCCCGTCAGACGTCGCCGGCGAAGCGCCCCCACCACCGGGACCACAGGCCACGACTCCGACGACCAGCACGGTCAGAGCGGCGAGACGGCGGATGGGCGTGCGCAAGGCTCGGACCTCCTCGGTGCGGCATCGAACACTCTCCTGGGAGTGTGGCCGCGAAGCCTACGACACTCCCACAGGAGTGGTCAAACACTCCTCGGGGAGTGCACTCAGCTCGGTCCGCGGCTAGACTCAGCGCGTGACCAAGGTCGATACCGTGACCCTCAAGATCCCGCGTCCGCTGTACGACCGTCTGCAGAAGGTCATCGAGGGCACCGGCTTCCGATCCGTGACCGAGTTCGTGCTCTATGTGCTGCGCGACCTGGCCGGCGACGAGACGCACGACATGGAGCTCGTCAAGAAGCGCCTCGAGGATCTCGGCTACCTGTAGGCAGAGAGCGATGATCGGACAGCTGTCTCAGTCCATTGAGTATCCGGGCCCGCACGATCCGTCATAACAGACAGCACGGGCCAGAACGGTTGGTGCCGGAGATGGAGAGGGCATGAGGCGCGATCTCGTCGAGGCCGCCCGCCGCGGAGACCACGAGGCATTCGAAGTCCTCGCGACCTCCGCCGGCGATCGCCTCTACGCGGTCGCTCGTCTCATCCTTCGGTCGGCGGACCTAGCGGAGGACGCGGTGCAGGAAGCGCTCGTTCGTGCGTGGCAACAGCTGCCCTCGCTGCGCGATCCGGATCGGTTCGATGCCTGGCTCTATCGCCTGGTGGTCAACGCCTGTGCGGACCAGGGCCGACAGCTTCGCCGCTGGTCGCAGCAGGTCCGACCGCTCCCCCTCGATGCGGCCATCAGCGACGAGACTGGGTCCGTAGCCGATCGGGAACAGCTGGAGCGGGGATTCGGTCGACTAAAGCCCGAGCAGCGGGCCGTGGTCGTCCTCCACTACTACAGCGGGTTCTCGACGGCCGAGATCGCCCGCATCCTCGATATCCCCGAGGGGACTGCCAGATCACGGTTGCATTACGCGACCGAGGCGATGCGAGCGGCCCTCGAGGCCGATGCGCGCCAGCCGGCGGTCGCCAAGAACAGGATCGCGTGATGACGACCGACGGACGCTTCGACGAATCGATCACCAGCTGGCTGGAGGCGACAGCTCCATCACGGCTGCCCGAGCGCGTGCTGGACGCCACCTTTGAGCGGACGCGACAGAGCAGACAGCAGGTCAGCTGGCGAGCAGGCCAAGGGAGGCTTCACACGACTCCGATCCGGAACCGCACTCGGCGGCGCCGCGGCCGTCCTGGTCGTGGTCAGCCTGGCGTTGGGCTTTGCTCTCAACCAACGGGACAACGCGCAGGGACCCGGCCGACCGGGCGGGATCTTCGCCGATGTCGGTGGCTGGATCGCGTTCGGCCACGGCCGTGGGATCTGGGCAGTGGACCCCACTCGACCGGGCGATCCTGACAGTCTGGTGCAGCTCAGGCCGCCTATCATCGGCGGCGATGGCGACGGCTGCGGACCCACGTCGACTCGAGCTCGGAGACCTGGCGGACCAACGACGCCGCCATGCGCGGGCTCGTCCAGGAGCTGCGCACCAAGACCGCCGCCCTGAGCGAACGCGGCGCGGCCGGCGACGACCGTTCCATCGCCCGTCATCGGGAACGCGGCAAGCTGCCCGTCCGCGAGCGCATCGACCGGCTGCTCGACCCGGGCGCCGCCTTCCTCGAGCTGAGCGCCCTCGCCGCCGACGGCCTCTACGACGGCGATGCACCCGGCGCCGGCATCGTCACCGGCATCGGTCGGGTCAGCGGGACCGAGTGCGTCATCGTCGCCAACGACGCCACGGTCAAGGGCGGCACCTACTACCCGATGACGGTCAAGAAGCACCTGCGCGCGCAGGAGATCGCGCTCGAGAACCGCCTCCCCTGCCTCTACCTCGTCGACTCCGGCGGCGCATTCCTGCCCCTCCAGGACGAGGTCTTCCCCGACCGCGACCACTTCGGCCGCATCTTCTACAACCAGGCGCGCATGAGCGCGGCCGGCATCCCGCAGATCGCCCTGGTCATGGGCTCGTGCACTGCGGGCGGTGCCTACGTGCCGGCGATGAGCGACGAGACGGTCATCGTTCGCGGCACCGGCACCATCTTCCTGGGCGGCCCACCGCTGGTCCAGGCGGCGACCGGCGAGGTCGTCACGGCCGAGGAGCTCGGCGGAGCCGCCGTCCACGCCCGGATCTCGGGCGTCGCCGACCACGAGGCGCTCGACGACGAGCACGCGCTGGCCTTGGCGCGCGAGATCGTGGCCAGCCTGTCCTGGCGCAAGCCCGACCCGCCATGGGCGCGGGAGGTCCCCCGACCTCCGGCCATCGAACGCCCGACCGATCAGGCCAACGGCAGCCAGGACCCCGAGGACCCGACCGGTCTCTACGGTGTCGTCTCGGCCGACCTGCGAGTCGGCTATGACGTGCGCGAGGTCATCGCCCGCCTCGTCGACGGCTCCGAGTTCCACGAGTTCAAACCGGCCTACGGCGAGACGCTCGTCTGCGGCTTCGCGCACCTCGACGGCTGGCCGATCGGCATCCTGGCCAACAACGGCGTCCTCTTCAGCCAGTCGGCGCTCAAGGGCGCGCACTTCGTGGAGCTCGCCAGCCAGCGCCGGGTGCCGCTCGTCTTCCTCCAGAACATCACCGGCTTCATGGTCGGCAAGGAGTACGAAGCCGGGGGCATCGCCAAGGACGGGGCAAAGCTGGTGACCGCGGTGGCCACGACGGCGGTGCCCAAGTTCACGGTCATCATCGGCGGCTCGTTCGGCGCCGGGAACTACGGCATGGCCGGTCGCGCGTATGGTTCACGGGGCCTGTGGATCGTGGCCCAACAGCCGCATCAGCGTCATGGGCGGCGCCCAGGCGGCGCGCGTCCTCTCGACGGTCGGCGAGGCATCGCAACCCGGTGGCAGCTGGGCCTCCGAGGATGCGCGGGCGGCGTTCGAGGCGCCGATCCTGGCCCAGTACGAAGCGCAGGGCAACCCGTATCACGCCACGGCGCGCCTCTGGGACGACGGCGTCATCGACCCCGCCCAGACGCGCGAGGTGCTCGCGCTGGCCATCTCCGCGGCGCTCAACGCGCCCATCGGCGAGACGCGCTTCGGCGTCTTCCGGATGTAGCCGAGGGGCCTGCGTGGAGGTGGGTGAGGGTCGACCTGGGCCGCAGGCGCTCGGCCCCGTGTAGCATCGGCGGCATGGTCGAGACCCATGACGCGACGCGCCCGAACGCCGATGCCGAGGCGGAGCCAGCGCCACTCGGCAGCGGGCGGGTCGTGCAGGTCAACGTCTCACCGGGCGGCGTGCCGAAGCATGCGGTCATGGGCACCTTGGTCGGCCGGCTCGGTCTTGAAGGCGACGCCCAGGCCAGCCCGGGAGTCCACGGCGGGCCGCACCGCGCGGTCTCTCTCTTCGCCATCGAGGCCATCCGGCGGGTGGCAGCGGAGGGACACGCGATCGAGCCGGGGTCGGCAGGCGAGAACCTGACCACCGAGGGGGTCGAGCTGGCCACGCTGGCACCGGGCACCAGGCTTGCCTTCCAGTCCGGCATGGAGCTCGAGATCGCCTCGCCAGACAACCCCTGCGACACGATCCGAGGCAGCTTCAGCGACGGGAAGTCTGGGCGCATCTCGATCCTGAAGCATCCGCTCGACAGTCGGATGTATGCACGTGTTCTGCGCGAGGGTGCAGTCGCGACGGGCGACGCCTTCCACGTCTTGCCACCCCTGCCCGACTCGCGGGCGATGGTGCTCAACCTCGTCGAGCGCCTCGAGGCGAACGAACGCCGTTTCTGGCTGGCGACTTGGGAAGCCGCGGCAGCAGCAGGCGCCGACCTGCGTGTCCTGGATCTCGGCGACCTTGTCGTCTGCGCCGCGCCTGGGCTGCGAGGCGGCCACTTCAACGCCGCGTACGGCCTGCGGCTGGTGCCCGTGCTGCGCGACCGCGTCGTGGAGCACTTCCGGAGCAACGGCGTGAGGGCCTGGGTCGTCGATGTCGAGCCGCCCCTGCCGGGCCTTGAACCGGAGGTCCGGGGCTCGATCCTGGGCGCCGAAGCCGGACGGATCCACGAGGCACCGGCAGTCCCGGGGCTGACGATCCGCGAGGTCGGCCAGGATCAAGCGGCGGCCTGGGAGACGGTCATGTGCGATGGATTCGGGCTCGACGGTGCGGTCCGAGCGGCCTGGATGGCCGCCGCCGAGCAGATCGCCGCGATCCCGGGCATGCACCTGCTCGTCGCCGAACTCGACGGCCGACCCGCCGCCGCGGCCGGCCTCTACACCCGGGCGCGCGTCGGAGGCCTGTCCTCGGCCGCCGTGCTTCCTGGGCCCGGGGCCGCGGCATCCATGGCGCGCTCATCTCGGCCCGCGCCCGCCTCGCCGAGGCGCACGGCTGCACTCACGTCACGGCCCAGGCCGACACCGACAGCCAGTCGGAGCGGAACATGCTGCGTCTCGGCCTCGAGCGGCAGCTGATGCGCGGCATCTACCGCGTGGAGGCGCCGTGAGCGCGCCGCTGCGAGTCGAGCGAACGGGACCCGACGGTGTCGTCGTCCGCGTCGTCCTCGATCGGCCGGAACGGCACAACGCGTTCGACGCCGAGGTCATCGGCGCCCTTCGTCGGACGTTCGATCGCCTCGGCTGAGGAGCCGCCCGACCGACTGCGGGCGGTCGTCCTGATGGGTGAAGGGGCCACCTTCTGTGCGGGCGCGGACATCACCTGGATGCGCGCCAGCGTCGGCCTCTCGGTCGAGCAGAACGAGCAGGATGCGATGGCCATGGCCGAGATGTTCGACGCCATCGACCGCTGCCCGGCGCCGGTCGTGGCGCGCGTCCAGGGCGCGGCCCTCGGTGGCGGCATGGGTCTCTGTGCGGTAAGCGACCTGGTCATCGCCGAGGCCGGCGCGAAGTTCGGCTTCACCGAGAGCCGTCTCGGCATCCTGCCTGCGGTCATCAGCCCGTTCGTCATCGCCAAGATCGGCGAGTCCAACGCGCGAGCGCTGTTCCCGGGTGGCCGTCGCTTCGACGCCATGCGAGCCCTGCGTATCGGCCTCATCCACGAGGTCGTCGAGGGCGACGAAGCGCTCGACCGAGCGGTGGACGCCGCCGTCGCCGACCTGCTGGCGGCCGGACCGACCGCGGCCAGGGCGGCCAAGTCGATCATCCGCGAGGTACGCGGCCTGCCGCACGCATCGACTCGCTGGCACACCGCCCGAGTCATCGCGCGCCAGCGCGTGAGCGACGAGGGGCAGGAGGGCCTGCGGGCGTTCCTCGAGAAGCGAGCGCCGGCATGGACGCGCGTCGAGGAGCCCAAGAACACCGACTGACGGGCAGTACAGCTGCGGACGATCAGCGTTGCGACGATGGCTGCGACCCCGCCTCCAGTTGACATCGAATGCGACAAACGCGACAGTAGTTTCCCATGGATTCGCTGATCGGACCAGGTGAGGCAGCGCGCCGACTCGGCGTCTCGACTCGCACCGTCCAGCGATGGTTGCGCTCAGGACGGCTGCCGGCAGTCCGGGTCGGTGGACGATTGAAGGTCGCCATCCGCGTCATTGGCGCCGCATGTGTCGTCTTTGCCGCAGCCGATGTCGCCTTTGTCGTCAACGACGCACCACCAACGGCCCATCCGACGGCTGCTGGTTGCCAACCGCGGCGAGCTCGTCGTGCGCATCGCAGCGACGTGCCGTTCGCTGGGCATCCAGACGCTTGCCCTGGCGACGACCGACCAACGCGGCGCGTGGTGGACGCAGGCGGCGGACGAGGTCATCGCGCTCGAGAGCGACTACCTCGACGAGGCGGGCATCGTGGCCGCCGCCGTGGCCGCGGGCGCTGACGCCGTGCACCCAGGCTACGGCTTCCTCGCCGAGCGACCCAGCTTCGCGGAGGCGGTCATCGCCGCCGGGCTGATCTGGGTCGGCCCACCGCCGGCCGCCATGCGGGCGCTTGGCGACAAAGCCGCTGCTCGCCGGCTGGCCGTCCGCGTCGGGATCCCGGTCCTTCCGGGGTACGACGGCCGCGGGCAGTCGGACGCCGTCCTCCGACGCGAGGCGGCGCGCACCGGCTATCCGATCTTGCTCAAGCCGAGCGCTGGGGGCGGGGGCAAGGGCATGCACGTCGTGCGCGCGGCGGTCGACCTGCACGAGGCCCTCGCGGTCGCCCGGCGCGAGGCCCAGGCAGCGTTCGGCGACGACCGCCTGATCCTGGAGCGCTACCTCGATCGGCCGCGCCACGTCGAGGTCCAGGTACTCCTCGACGGGCATGGCGGTGGCATCCACCTTGGCGAGCGGGACTGCTCGTTGCAGCGCCGGCATCAGAAGGTCATCGAGGAGGCGCCGGCCCCAGGCGTCTCGGCCGGCCTGCGAGCGACGCTCGGCGACGCCGCTCTCCGCCTGGCCCTGGCAGCTGGCTACGTCGGCGCCGGGACAGCCGAGTTCCTGCTCGCCGATGACGGGACGTTCGTCTTCCTGGAGATGAACGCCCGGCTCCAGGTCGAGCACCCTGTGACCGAGGCCGTGACCGGCATCGACCTGGTCGCCGCCCAGCTCCGCGTCGCGGCTGGCGAACGGCTCTGGATCGCGCAGACGGATGTCGTCCTGACGGGTCATGCCATCGAGGCCCGGCTGTACGCCGAGGATCCCTGGAATGGCTTCCTGCCAGCGACCGGGCACGTCCTTGGTGTCCACTGGCCGAAGGTCGGCGGGCTGCGTGTCGATCCGGGCATCGGCACCGGCGACGACATCGGCACGCGCTACGACCCCCTCCTGTCGAAGCTCATCGCGGTCGGGCCCGACCGCTCGACGGCCCTTGCCGGTCTCGCCCGGGCCCTGACCGAGACGAGGGTGCTGGGGGTGACGACCAACCGCGGCTTCCTCGCCTGGTTGCTTCGGCTGCCGGAGGTCATCGAGGGCAATTCGAGGACGGACACCATCGAGACTCGATGGCATCCGCACGCCGGGCTGCCCGAGTCGGCGTGGGCCGAGGCAGCATCCGCACTCGGCGACGCGCGGATGACCGATGAGACATCCGCGCAGTTGACGGTACCCAGTGGCTTTCGACTCAACGGTCCGCGCCAGCTGGCGGTCGAGCTCGACGGCGAGCGCAGGGTGATGCCTGTCGAAGCCGCCGCCCGCCTGCGCGACACCGTCGCCGACAGCGACACCGTCGCCGACAGCGACACCGACCCGCGCGACCAGCCACCAGTCCGGAGCGACGACGGCATCGTCATCGACGTCGATGGCCGCGCCGTGCATGCTCGGCTGGCGCCGTCGCCGACCATCGAGGCCGCCTTGCGCGCCGCCCATCGCGGATCGAGCGCCGCCGCGGCCATCACGGCGCCGATGCCAGGCGTCGTCTCGGGCGTGCGCGTGCGGGAGGGCGAGGTCGTCGAGGCGCACCAGGTCCTGCTCGTGCTCGAGGCGATGAAGATGGAGAACGCCATCACGGCGCCTGTCGATGGGCTCGTGGAGCACCTCCTCGTGAAGACCGGCCAGGTCGTCAAGCGCGGCGACGTCCTCGTCGAGCTCGCGGACTAGACCGTCGACCGGACCAGGGTTCGGCCCGGAGAAAGATGGGCCTCCACATCACCCGAGGCGGTGGTAGCGTGCCGCAACGGGCGACCGGTGGTCACGTCTACACTCCGACCATGGAGTTGCCGACCCGAGTCAGGGTCTACGAAGTCGGTCCACGGGACGGCCTCCAGAACGAAGCGGCGCCCATCCCGACAGCGACCAAGCGCCGCTTCATCGAGCTGCTGGTGGCGGCCGGCCTACGCGACATCGAGGCCACCAGCTTCGTTTCGCCGCGTGCCATCCCGCAGCTCGCCGACGCCGACGAGCTGTACGCATCGCTGCCCCACGACGGCGCGGCCGCGAACGTCCGCTACCCGGCCCTCATCGCGAATCGGCAGGGCCTCGAGCGTGCCGCCGGCGGCCGGTGCGACGGCGGTGGCGGTCTTCACGGCCGCCAGCGACGCCTTCACGACGCGCAACATCGGCATGACCGTCCAGGCGTCCCTGGCCGCGTTCGCTCCGCTTCTCCATGAAGCCGGCCACCAGGGCTGGTGGCGACGCGCCTACGTCTCGACGGCCTTCGGCTGCCCGTACACGGGCGCCGTCGACCCCGCCCGGGCGATCGGCGTCGGCTTGGCGCTCCTGGAGCTTGGCGCCGACGAGATCTGCTTCGGCGACACCATCGGCGTCGGTGTCCCCTCGCAGGTCCACGACCTGACTGGTGGGGCCGTGGCGGCGGGTCTCCCACTCGACCGGCTGGCGTACCACTTCCACGACACGCGAGGCACCGCCCTGGCCAACGTGGTGGCCGGCCTCGAGGACGGCGTGACTGTCTTCGACGCCTCGACCGGCGGCACCGGCGGTTGCCCATATGCCCCCGGCGCGGCGGGCAACCTGGCGACCGAAGACCTTGTCTACCTGCTCGACGGCCTGGGCATCGAGCACGGCGCCGATCTGGCCGGCGTCCTCCAGGCGGCGCAATTCATCGCCGATGCGCTGGGCCGACCGCTCGCCTCGAAGGTCGGACAAGCCGGGGGATGGGATCCCGCGCGCGGTTCCGCGGGAGCTGAGGTGGATGACGTCGAAGCCGATGGCGCTTGAACGGCTGATCTTTCCAGAGCCGCCACTGACCGACGGCGTGGTCGTCCTCCGGCGGCTGGTGGCCGCTGACGATGAGGCGGTCACCAGGGCGTGCTCCGACCCCGACACCCAGCGATGGCTGGACTTCCTGCCCCGACCCTATCGCCTCGAGCATGCCCGCGCGTTCATCGACACCGCTGCCGCCGACTGGGAGACGGGTCGCGCGGCGGTCTTCGCCATCGCCGACGCGCAGACGAGCGGCTTGCTCGGTGCCATCGCGGTCCAGGAGGCCCAGGGCCGCTACCCCTTCATCGGCTATTGGGTCGCGCCGTGGGCCCGGAGCCGTGGCGTCGCCACCCGAGCCACGGTGCTCGCCAGCCGCTGGGCGCTGCGCGAGCTCGGCGTCACGCGGCTGGAGCTCCACGCGGAGCCCGGCAACACGGGCTCGCTGCGCGTGGCCGAGAAGGCCGGCTTTCAGCGCGAGGGGATCTTGCGCAACTTCGTGATGAGCCGTAGCGGCCCGGTCGATGGCGTCGTCTTCTCGCTCGTCCCGACCGATATCGCGACCGAAGCCTGAGCCGAACCCCGCGGGCGCCCGGCACGACGGGCGAGCGGACGCTCGACGACGAGGGATCGCGCCGGGACCGAGTCGTGACCCTTTGCTACGATGCGCCCGTCGCGCGGCCGAGTCCCGGCCGGCCAAAGGGAGCGATGGATAGCGTCGTCCTCTTGCTCAACTCGAACTACGAGCCGCTCAACGTATGCGACGTCCGTCGCGCGTTCCGGCTGCTCTTCGGCGAGAAGGCAGAGGTCATCGAGTACGACCACCACGAGATCCGCACGGCTCGTGAGGTCTTTCGCGCGCCCAGCGTCATCCGCCTGCAGTACCACATCAAGCGGCCGCGGCCGCGCGTCCGCCTCTCGCGGCGCGAGATCTTTGCGCGTGACGGCCATACCTGCCAGTACTGCGGGCGACAGACCCACGACCTGACGCTCGACCATGTCGTGCCCCGTCACCGCGGCGGCGGCCACAGCTGGGACAACCTGGTCGCGGCCTGCAAGTCCTGCAATCACCACAAGGGCGGTCGCGTGCCGGCCGAGGCCCGGATGCGCCTCCTTCGCCCCCCGCACGAGCCCCGGAGCGACGTCTATTCGCTCTTCTCGCCGTACCTGGCGGACCCGCGGAACGAGGCCTGGAGAACGTACCTCTTCCTCGGCCACGGCTGAGCCCGCCGGCGCGATGCAGCGTGCACCGCACATCCCGACCCACGTGATGCCCATCCTGGAGACCCTCTGGTCGGCGGGCCATGCCGGCTACGTCGTCGGCGGCGCGCTGCGGGACACGCTCCTCGGCCGCCCCGCGAGCGACTGGGATGTGGCCACGGACGCCCGACCGGAGCGGCTCCAGGTGCTCTTTCCCGAAGCTCACTACGAGAACCGCTTCGGCACCGTGTTGGTGCCGGTCGAGCCCGGCCAGGCCGTCGAGGTGACGACCTTCCGTCGCGACATCGAGTACCGGGATCGACGTCGCCCGGACCGAGTCGAGTTCAGCGAATCCCTGGAGGAGGACCTCAAGCGGCGTGACTTCACGATCAATGCCCTGGCCTACGGCCGACGCGCCGAGAGCGAACCGCAAGTGGCCGGGACGGCCGAGGGCGAGCGCGACCTCGAACTGGTCGATCCCGCGGACGGCCGCCGGGACCTGGTGGCGCGGGTCCTTCGCGCGGTCGGCGATCCGATCGAGCGTTTCGACGAGGACGCCCTTCGCCTGCTGCGTGCGGTCCGGCTGGCGACCCAGCTCGACTTCGAGATCGAAGCGGTCACGCTGGCGGCGCTGCGTGCGGCCGCCCCTCACGCCGCCACGGTCTCGCCGGAGCGCGTCGGGCAGGAGCTGCGCAAGATGCTGGCCGTGCCGGAACCGGCGCGAGGCCTTCGCATCTTGACGGAGACGGGCTTGCTGGCGCCGCTCTTCCCACTCCTGGCGGGGCAGGTCGGGCTGGCTCAGCAGAAGGGGCCGGGCGTCGACCTTTGGGAGCACAGCCTGCGCACCCTCGACGCCGTCGCCCGCCTCGCTCCAGGCGACGAGACGCTCGCCATGGCCGCCTTGCTGCACGACTGCGGCAAGCCCGAGACATCGGCGGACGGACACTTCATCGGCCACGACGTGGTCGGCGCCGAGCGCGCCGACGAGCTGCTGCGACGGATGGCCATCCCGCGCCGCGAGACGCAGCCCGTCGTCGATCTCGTGCGCTGGCACATGTTCGGCTACGAGTCGCGCTGGAGCGACGGTGCGGTGCGACGCTTCATCCAGAAGGTCGGGCGCGAGACGCTGCCTCGATTGCTGACGCTGCGCGAGGCCGACAACCTCGGCAGCGGCGCACCCGCGGATGCGGGTGGCGTAAACGAGCTGCGGGAGCGGGTCTCAGCCGAGCTCGAACGTGGCGTGCCGCTCGCACTCCGAGACCTGGCCGTCGATGGGCACGACCTCAGCGACGAGTGCGGTGTACCGCCCGGACCTCTTCTCGGCCGCCTGCTCGACCGACTCCTGGAGTCCGTCATCGCCGACCCCGAGCGGAACGATCGTGAGACGCTGCTGGCCGATGTCCGCGCATGGCTCCGCGATGAGCCTGGACTCCAGGCGGAGCTCGCCGCCGGGATCGAGCACGACCGCCGTCGACAGCCCGGCTCCCGATGATCGAGCTCCTGCTGCAGGCCGACCGCACGCTGACCATGGGGCTCGTCGACCAGGCCGAGCGGCTCTACCGGCAGGCCGCCGACGCCGATCCGCTCAATGCCATCGCGCTCGTCGGCCTGGCCAAGGTGGCCATCGAACGTGGCGACGATCCTGGCGCCTGGCGGCTCGCGGTCCACGCCCTCGAGATCGATCCCGAGAACTCGTCGGCCATCCGCCTCGAGGCTCGGACCGCCGAGATCCTCGCGACACGAGGCGAGCCGGTCGAGCGGCCGGCCTGGGTCGTCGCCAACGAAGCCCGCTGGCGAAGTCGCGGCACCGCCGACCTGTCGGCGCGCGCGGCGACCATGCCCCGCCCCGCCCCGCCCCGCCCCATCTATCCGGCCGACCCGCGGAGTGGCGCGGCAGCGGCTGTGGCAGCATCGGCGGCCATGCCAGAACCGACGTCGAGCCGCGAGCCCTCGTCGACCGTCGCGTCGACCTCAGGGCCGACTCCCCCGCCGGTCGCCGATGCTCCTCCGGGCGTGCATGAGCCGCGACCGGTCGCCGCCCCCAAGCGTGGCCTCCTCGCCCGGCTGCTGGGCCGCTGATGCGCGTCCTGGTCACCGGCGGCGCCGGCTATGTCGGCTCGGTCTCGGTCGAACGCCTGATCGGCGCCGGGCACGAGGTGACGGTCCTCGACAGCCTGGTGACCGGGCATCGGGATGCCGTGGCGCCCGCGGCCGAGCTGGTCGTCGGCAGCGTCGGCGATCCGTCCGTGGTCGGACCCCTCCTCCGTCGTCGTGGGATCGAAGCCGTCCTCCATTGCGCCGCCCGATCGTTGGTCGGCGAGAGCGTGCGCGAGCCTGAGCTGTACGAGCGCGAGAACGTCATCGGCGGCCGCTCCCTGCTGGGCGAGCTGGCGGCCGCCGGCATCGACCGGTTCGTCTTCAGCTCGACGGCGGCGGTCTACGGCATGCCCGATCGGATGCCCATCACCGAGGCGACGGACACGCGACCCATCAACCCGTACGGCGCGACCAAGTTGCGATTCGAGGGCGCCCTCCGGGATGCGGCTGCGACCGGCATGCGCTCGGTGGCGCTGCGCTACTTCAACGTGGCCGGCGCCAGCGGCGCCAACGGCGAGGACCATGAACCCGAGACGCATCTCATCCCGAACCTGCTCCGAGCGGTCGAGACCGGCGAGCGTGTGACGCTCTTCGGCGACGACTACCCGACGCCGGACGGGACCGCCGTTCGCGATTATGTCCACGTCCTTGATCTGGCCGATGCGCACCTCGCGGCGCTTGAGCTGACCGCCTCGATGACGCCGAGTTTCGACGTCGCCAACCTCGGATCGGGCTCAGGCTTCAGCGTTCGCCAGGTGGTCGAGGCGACCGAGCTCGTGGTCGGTACCCCGGTGCCACAGGTCGTCGGACCTCGACGCGAGGGTGATCCGCCGATCCTCATCGCCAGCTACGACCGGGCATCGGCGTTGCTGGGCTGGGCGCCTGCACGCGGCACGCTGGCTGAGATGGTCGGTTCCGCCTGGGCCTGGCGCCAGGCGCGGCGTATGTGACACGCGGTGTGCCAGGGCTCGATGGGCAGCCTCGGCAGTCAGGCCCTCGCGGCTAGGGTTTGGGCGCCCGCCACGACGTGTATCGGGGCGGCCACGCATCGGGGTCGGCGCGGCTACCGAAAACGGCGTGCTCGATGAAGAACTCGACCAGCCGGTAGGTCTCGTCGACGTCGAACGCCCAGACGGCGGCGATGGCGTCACGCACGTCTCGGTCGGTGATCGTCGCTGCACGACCACGCAGCAGGAACTCATGCGGCTCCGTCGGGTCCTGATGAGCGTGCATGGCGTAACGACCGTCGGCATCGAGGTCCCCGAGCTTGGCCGATCCCTCGATCAGGAAGGCGACGAGCCGACCGTCGACGAAGCTGATCGTGATCGGATGGATCCGCGGTAGGCCGTCGCCTCGAACGGTCGCCAGCAAGGCCGAGCCCGAATCCAGGCGCTCGAACAGCCGGCGACCCGTCGCGGCGAGGTCGGGCGCGGCTGCCTCGAATGCGCTCCAGGTGACCATCGTCGAAGCCTCCATCGATCGTCTTCGGTCCGCCAGTCTTCGAATTCTCGCCGAACCGAGCGAGGAATGCGCCGGTTGAAGATTTAGCTCCGCTCGTCCGTCATGTAGTCGTGTCTCGCACCTCCAAGGCCATCGATAGGACAGACAGACTGCCAGCCGGCCGGAGTCGATGGCACCGGCGGTCGGGCCGCGTGGCGGTGGTTATCGGTACTGCGGCCATCGTGCTGTCGGGCTGCACGGCAGGCCTGCCGGAGGGCACGTCGAATGCGACGGCCGCGCCTCTCCCCAGTGCGTCACCCTCTCCGGCTCCGGACCTCTGGACGTCGCATGCGACCGGAGACATGATCACAGCGCGCGCCGAGCACACAGCTACCTTGCTCCCCGACGGCCGGGTCCTGGTCGTCGGTGGTCTGGATTCCACCGACGAGCAGACCCAGCAGTCGCTGGCTTCCGCCGAGCTGTACGACCCGAGCACGGGCACGTGGGGTTCAACGGGCTCGATGGCGACGCCACGCGCGAGGCACACGGCCACGCTCTTGCCCGACGGCAAGGTCCTTGTCGTCGGCGGCTACTGTGGGCGGCCCACGAAGGGATGCCCATTGCTTGGCGATCCCGACCACGCCATCGACCCAGACGGTGCGATCTCGCTCGCCGAGCTGTATGACCCGAAGACCGGGACGTGGAGCCCCACCGGCAGCATGACGACGACCAGGTTCTCGCACACCGCGACCCTGCTCGCCGACGGCCGGGTCCTCGTGGCCGGTGCCGAACACGGCATGCCGGATGCGATCTTGGCGTCCACCGAGGTCTACGACCCGTCGACCGGCAGATGGACGGCGTCCGGCGACATGATCACGGCCCGGACGCAGCAGTTTGCCATCATGTTGCGCGACGGCAAGGTCCTCGTCGGGGGCGGCATCGGACCGATCTCATCGACGGCGCACGACTTCCTGGTCTCCGCTGAGCTCTACGACCCGATCTCCGGCACCTGGACTGCGACCGGCAACCTCCTTACCCCGCGCGGCCAGGGTGGCACGGTCGCAGTGCTGAACGACGGCAAGGTGCTCGTCGCCGGCGGTGGTGGAGTGGGCGACGCGATGCTTGCCTCATCCGAGCTCTACGATCCGGACAACGGGTCCTGGACCACAGCGGCGAGCATGAGCGGCCGACGAGGAGGATCCGCTTCGGTGTCGTTGCCCGATGGTGACGTCTTCGTGGTCGGCGGCTTTGACGTCGGGAACGAAAGCGGCCACGGCAGCGAGACGGCCGAGCTATTCGACCACGACGCGGCGACTTGGAAGGTCGTCCGCACGATCGTCAGGCCGCGTTTCGCCCACACCGGCACGCTGCTCGCAGATGGCCAGGTCCTCGTTGCTGGTGGATACGTCGGAGACGGCGTGGGATCGTCTGCCGAGCTCTACGACCCGGCCTCGGGGCGCTGAGTACGCGTGATGGCTCGGTCTGGATCGCTGGCCAGCATTGACAGTCGTCGCGCGATGCGTGACGCGAAACTGAAGGTTTGGCCACGGTCCTTCGTCATGTCATCGTGACGCGTACCTCTGAGGCCATCGATGTGACAGACAGCCAGCCGGTCGTGGTCAGCGGGACCGGCGACCGGGCCGCCGCCTTCCGGCATCTCGCCGACGAACATCTCGATGCGGCCTACCGATTGGCGCGTGCCATCCTTCGCGACCCGACCGAAGCCCAGGATGCGACCCACGACGCGATCGTCCAGGCATGGCGCAAGTGGTCGACGCTGCGCGACCCATCGCGCTTCAAGCCGTGGTTCGATCGCATCCTGGTCAACACGTGTCGCGACCGGCTGCGCTCACCGCGCTGGCAAGCCAGGGACATCTCGACCGAGGTCGCCGTCGCCTCCGGGGACCCATTCCGCCAGGCGCATGACCGCGACGTGCTCGGGACCGCGATCGCCTCGCTCTCGCCTGACCATCGCGTGGTCGTCGCGCTCCGCTACTACTTGGATCTCCCGGTCGAGGACATCGCCAGCCGGCTGGGCATCCCGTCCGGCACCGTCCACTCGCGCCTGCACTACGCGCTCAAGCAGCTGCACGCCTCGATCGACGCCGACAACGCCAAAGGGACCTTCCGATGACCGACCACGACCTCGAGCAGCGCCTTCGGACCTGGTATCAGGCCGAGGTCGGTTCGAACGAGACGGCGCCACTCGCTCTCCGCGCGGACCTGGCCGCCATCGTGGCTCCCCAGCCGGCCCTGACGCGCCTCCTCGGCGGACGACGCGCGGCGACGCTGCTGGCGGCTGCGGCGATCCTTGCCGCCCTGCTCGTCGTCGGCGCCATCGCCGTGGGAACCGCGCTGCTCCGGGAACCAGCCCTCGTACCGCCGACCCACAGGGCGACCGCTATCGAGTCGCCCGGTCCGACCGCCTCGGACGATCCCTCCCTGACGCCACAGGCGGCGTTCCCGATCAGCCAGGATTCGTTCACGGGCCTGGATCAGGTCTACCTCGGCCCCGACTCGGTCGGCTGGGTGACGACGGCGTCCGGCATCTTCCGCTCCGAGGACATGGGTGCCACCTGGACCCAGCTTCAGCCGCCAGGTTGGTCGACCACGGCTGCGACGAGGCTGGTCGACGCCGACACGATGTACGTCACGTCCGACAGCATGCCGATGCGGGTCGCTGCCACACACGACGGCGGCCGGACATGGGTCCAGGCGACCATCGACGACCCATCGAGCGCGGGCAGCCCGACCCTCTCGTTCCTGACGCCGCTCAAGGGGTTCCTGACGTTCGGCGACAAGCAGGGTGATCGGCATCTGCGCGTCTTCGCGACCACCGACGGCGGCGCGACCTGGAGCGGTCCAAAGGCTGGCAGGGTGCCGGTCATCGAGGCCAGCATGGGCAAGATCGAAGGCCCTTCCGGGGGCGTGCTGTACCTCTACTCGGGCAAGTACGACAACAAGCCCTTCAACAACGACATCGTCTGGTCGATGGACGGCGGTGCGACCTGGCAGACGCGCACCTTCCCGATCGGCGAGGGATCGCGCAAGAACGATCAGAAGTTCATCCAATGGATCTCGCTGGCGGACGGCGGCGGGATCGTGATGGCGATCTCGGCCGGCGACGAAGTGCCGTCGGTCTGGCAGAGCGACGACGACGGGCGGTCATGGCACCTCCTCAAAGCCCTGCCTCCCGAGATCGCCGGCATGGCGGCGGACTTCGTGTCGCCGACCGAATGGATCCTCTACCAGGAGGATGGGTCGGCGGTCCGGTCCACGGTGGACGGTGGCGCCACCTGGCGCACGACGAAAGGCACGGACGCGTCGATCCGCCTGGACAAGGTGAGCTTCGCCTCGCCGGACCGTGGCTGGGCAGTCGAGGAGTGCTCCGACTCCAGGCCGGCGGACGCGAACTGCGATGGGACGTCTGGCGACACTGTGTTCTTCGCGACGACCGACGGCGGGCGCACGTGGACCCGCATCGGTCAGCCAACGGTCGCCCCGAGCCCGACACCGACCCCGGTCGCCTCGTCAGATGGCAGTGCGTGGAGGAGCGCCGGAACGATGCTCGGCGGCGCGACGGCGGCCGTGGTGCGGGGCTCTCGGCCTTCAGGCTCCACGACGGCAGGGTAATCGTGGTCGCCGGCCAGGGCGCACCGGGATCGGCTGAGCTCTACGACCCCGTCAGCGGGCTGTGGAGCAGCACACCACCGCTGATCCACTCGCGCGATGGGTTCCCGTCGGCCGCGCTCCTCCGAGATGGCAAGGTGCTGATCCTTGGCGGCGTCTCGTCGGTCGGCGGCCAAGAGAAGACCGCCGAGATCTTCGACCCGGAAACGGGCCGTTGGGAGGACGCCGGCAAGATCCGGGAGTGGTTGTCCTTCAGCAAGATGGTCGTGCTGCCTGATGGCCGTGTGCTCGTCCTGGGTGGCTGGCATCCTCCCGACGGGACCGGATCGGCAGGGGTCTACGACCCTTCGAACCACAGGTGGACGGTGGCCGCGACTCCGGCACGCTACGGTGGCGGCTTCACGGCGACCCTCCTGGCCAACGGGCTCGTCCTTGTCGCGGGCGGGTCAGATGACGAGGGGCACCCTCTGGCATCTGCGCAGCTTTACGACCCGGCCACGGATACGTGGGCTGCCACCGGGGCCATGACTGCACCGCGTGTCGACCATACGGCCACCCAGTTGACGGACGGTCGAGTGCTCGTTGCGGGCGGAGCCAAGACGTTCGCGGGCAAAGGCCTCCCCTCCGCTGAGATCTACGACCCGAGCACGGGCACATGGACCGCTACCGGCAGCATGGGCGAGGTACGTGGCGGCTTCACGGCCACATTGCTGGCGGACGGGCGCGTGCTCGTCGCAGGCGGATACGCAGAACATCCCTTTGCAGAGACCGTCGGCGAGCGCGCCGAGCTCTACGACCCGACCACCGGCACCTGGACTGCCACGGCCGGGATGGCCGTTCAACGCGCCGGTCACGTGGCCACGCTCCTCGGCGACGGCACCGTCCTCGTGGCGGGCGGCTACGAACCCGGGAGCGACGACTGGCTGGCGACGGCCGAACGGTATCGGCCCGGCACGGCGACGAGCCCATGATCGACAAGCCGACCTCGCACCTGAGACGAAGGCGTCACCATCACCGACCGGCTGGCAGGCTACGAAGACTCCGGATGGCCCTTCTCGGCTAGGCGTCTGACGCGCACGATCGATCGCGGATCGTCGCAAGGAGATGGCCATGAAGGTGCTTGTCGTCTATGCCAGTCGTCACGGGGCGACCCGCGGGATCGCGGAGCGGATCGCCGAAACGCTCGCTGGGCAGGGTCTCGAGGTCGCCGTCCGAGCCGCCAAGGAGGCTGGCGATGTCTCCGGCTTCGACGCGTTCGTCATCGGTAGTGCCGCCTACATGGGGCGCTGGTTGGAGGACGCGACATCGTTCGTCAAGCAGCACCGCGCGTCTGCTGGCCGAGCGGCCAGTCTGGCTGTTCAGCAGCGGCCCAGTCGGGACCGACCGCGTCGACGCCAAGGGTCGCGACGTCCGGACCTCGGCTGTGCCCAAAGAGTTCGCCGAGTTCCGCGACATGCTCCAACCCATGGAGGAACGGGTCTTCTTCGGCGCCTACGACCCCAGCGCGCCTCCGGTCGGGATGGCGGAGCGATTGGGCATGCAGGTGATGCGGGCGATGCCGGCTGCCCGTGACGCGCTTCCAGCAGGTGACTTCAGAGACTGGCCCGAGATCGAAGCCTGGGCTGCGTCCATCGGCGACGCGCTTACGGTGGCGGCGGCGACCGCCTGATCAGTCGGCCCAGAACAGCGGTGCGCTCACGGCGAGCAACACGGTTGAGAGGACCACGACCACGAGTCCTGAGAAGAGCGGCGTTGGCGGAGCCTGACCGGGCGCGATGCCGAGGGCAAGGATGAGGAGCATGGTCGCGGCTCCCCAGATGGGCAGGACCCACATCGCCCACCAGGCCCATCGTCGATGCTCCCGAAAGGCGAAGAGGACGATGCTCGAGAGCAGCGTCGCGATGACGACCAGACACAGGCCACCGACGCGGACGCCGTAGTCGGCCAGGCGGTACCCGCCTTCGCCCTCGGTCTGGATCTGCGCGGCGGTCTGCCCGGTCAGACCGAGCGGCACACTCGGATCTTCAGCCACGCCCATGAGGAGGGCCCAGAGTCCGACCAGCCCGATGAGGACGACCAACACGAGCAGACCCCGCCAGGCGTTACGTTGCAGCCACCGCATCAGGCACCTCGGACGACGTGATCGCTAGTGTGGTCTGTGAAGCTACCCGCGTGGCTCGATCGGCGCGGACATCGGCGCCAGGCGCTCTGGCGGGACGGCCGCGTTGATGCCGTCGTCGTCGGTCGCCACGTGCTCGCCCCAACGATCCGAGACCGGCCGGATGAGCCAGTAGCCGACGATCATGGTCACGATCAGGCTGAGCACGGCGATCTGGTAGGCGCCGTTCCCGAGGGTGTCGAAGAGCAGGAAGATGAGCAGGCCGTAGATCGACTGGCCGACGACCTGTGAGCCCTTGCCGACCAGCCCGTAGAGCCCGAAGAACTCGCCCAGCTTGGCCGGCGGCGAGAGGCGGATCATGAACACGCGATCGGCGACCTGGACGCCGCCCAGGCCGCTGCCGACGATGGCGCCGGCGACCAGGAAGATGGCGATGCCCGAGACCGATGGCCCGATGCCGATGGCGATGGCGCCGAGGATCAGCCCGATGGCCCACGACGCCAGCACCCAGAGGAGCGTCCGCTTCGGCCCGAAGCGATCGACCAGCCAGCCCCAGACGAAGCTGGCCAGGACCGCGATCACCGTCAGCATCAGCGAGATGACCACGAACTGGGATTCGGTCAGGCCCATGGCTCGCACGGCGATGACGCTCATGACCACGATGATCGTGTTGACCGCGTCGCTGTAGAAGAAGCGCGCCACGAGGAAGCGGAGCAGGCCCGGGATGGCCCGCGCGTCGCGGATCGACTGCGGCAGCTGACCCATCGCAGCCGGCACGTCGCGGAGATGGAAGCGCTCGTCGCTCGTCGCCCGCTCGCGCACGAAGACGAAGATGGGCACGGCGAAGACCGCGAACAGGATGCCGGCGACGACGAAGACCCCATCGAGGACGATGACGCCGAGCTGGATGAGGATCAGGAACAAGACGCCGGCGGTGATCGTGCCCAGGTAGCCGATGCCGACGCCGATGCCAGACAATCGGCCCCGGGACTCGGGCCGGCTGACGGTCTTCAGCGTCGCGTCATAGAAGATCAATGCGGCCTGGTAGGCGAAGTTGGCGACGGCGAAGAGGACGGCCCCGAGGACCGCCGGCATGAAGCCGATGATCGACGAGGGCACGATGACCAGGACCGTAAAGAAGAGCAGGAACGGCAGACGACGACCGCCGCGGTCGCTCATCGCGCCGAGCACGGGCGAGAAGAGGGCGTTCAACCCGACGCTGATGACCACGGCCGCGCTGAAGATCGCCTGACCGCTGGCCTGGCCCAGGCCACGCTCCGGCGCGGTCAGCCAAAGGCCCATGGCGAACGAGACGACGGCGTAGCTGAAGACCGTGTTGGCGAAGTCGTAGAGCGCCCATGAGAACGGGACACGCGCCATGCCGCTCGGCGTCAGCGATCCCAGGTCGAGCAGGCTGCGGTGGGGCGCCGCCCTCACGGTGTCGCCGGCCGCCGTCATGACCGCGTGGCGCTGCGCATCGGCGGATGATACGGCCGCCTTCCGGGTGCAGGAAGCCGGTTTCGTCGCACTGGTCGTGCCCGGCGTCGCGCTTGCCGTCGCATCGGGCATCGGGCGGCCCCGATCACGCTCGACGGGTACGATGGCGTCGTGCAGGTGCCCGAGTCCATCGATCTCACCGATCCGCTGGCCTGGCGGCCCACCGAGCCGTATGCCAAGAGCCGACCGACAGAGATCCGCGACCCCATCCTCGAACCGCGCTGGAGAGGCCGAAGGGTCCTCGCCCATTTCGAGGTCGAGCGCGCCGGTCAGGACGACGGTCCGTGGCTGCGGCTGATCGACGATGCGGGCGAGGACGCGACGGACGCCGAACCCAACGTCGTCCGCGACCTGGCCGCGGCGATCCTTTGTCTCGACGCCGTCATCGACGGCTATCTGACCCCCGAGGCAACCCGGACCGGTGAGGGCGCGCTGACCACGACCGCCATCCAGACGTCGCGCTTCGGGACCTTCATCCGTGCCCCGGAGATGGACGTCGCCGAGCCCATGCCATCGGCCGACGAGCCGCCGTCGCGGGTCGCCTTCGTGGCTATCGACCTCCTGCGCATCGATGGCCAGGTCATCCTCGATGTCCCACTCCTGGAGCGGAAACGCATCCTCGATGGCCTCATCCGGCAGAGCGACCTGGTGCGCGTGACACCGTATACGCGCCCGCCGATCCGCTCCTGGCTGACTTCGTGGAAGGCGGCCGGCTTCGAAGGCGCCGTCCTCAAGGCGGCCAACAGCCGCTACGTTCCCTCCTCGATCACCGACCAGTGGACGGTCGTGACCAAGCTCAGCGCCGTCAAGTCGTGACCGTGGCGGCGCCGGCGAGAGACGCGTCGAAGACGAACTTGCCCATCGCGGTGCGCCGTGCGCAGGCGTCCGACAGGGAGGCCGTCCTGTCCTTCGCCACACGGACCTGGGATGGCTGGGATTACATCCCGGAGGTCTGGGAAGACTGGCTGGCGGCCACCGATGGCGTCCTCCTCGTCGCCACCTCGCAAGCCGACGATCGGCCGATCGCGCTCACCCGCCTGGCGGTCCTGAGCGACGATGAAGGCTGGCTGGAGGGGATCCGCGTCGACCCCGCCGTGCGTGGTCGTGGCGTAGCCACCAACCTGCAGATCGCCGAGCTCGCCTGGGCGCATGCCCACGACCTTCGCGTCCTGCGCTACATGACCGGTCAGGGGAACGAGGGTTCTCTCAAGCTCGGTGCCCACCATGGCTTCACCGTCGACCGGCGACCGTCGCTTCCATGGGCGCCCCACCGACGACAGCGCCGATCCGGGTGATCGCTCGTCCGTCGCTACGAGCTCTCGACGACACCGGCACCATCCTGTCGTCGCGCGCCGCCGATGCGGCCATCGAGGCACGCCTGGTCGACGGTGGACGGAGACGCGACCTTCCAGGCGGGTGGCCGCCTGTACGAGATCCGGCCCTGGGCGCTTCAGCGGCTCGACCGTGAGCGGTTCGCAGCGCACGTCCGTGCGGGCGAGGTGCTCCTCGATCCAGGCGGGCCGGCGGTCGCCATCATGCCTCACATCGAGGCGCTCGCCGAGGACGATCACCCGCATCTTGCCCTGCTGGCCGGCGATGGCCTCGGTGCACTCCGGCTGATGCTCGCCGCCGAGGCCGCCGCGGGCCGACCGGTCGGCGTCCGCTTGATCGACCCCGCGCCGATGTTCGAGGACGCCGCGACGGTCAAGGCCTGGATGGATGCCGGGCTCAAGGCGCGCGACTGGGCCATCCACGTCCTGGAGCGGCAGCTGACGCCCGGCGAGGCGCTGCCACCCTCGGAGCCCGACGGGGCGCTCGTCCTGCGCGACGCGCCAGGCAAGGTCGCGGTCCCGCCGCGGATCGGGCACACATCGCGCATCGGGGTGCGGCCGTGAGCGGAGCTCGGCCGTGAGCGCGGCAGCTGCCAAGGGCAAGGACCATGCCGACCGACGGCCCCGCTCCGGGCCACTGGCGGGGCTGCCCAAGGCCCTGCGTGACGAGGTCGGGCGGCTCGGTACGGCGGACATCATGGTCGGCATCCCGAGCTTCCGGAATGCGGCCACCATCGGGCATGTCGTGCGCGCTGCTCACGCGGGCCTGGTCCAGTACTTCCCCGACCTGCGGCCGGTCCTGGTCAACGCCGATGCCGGCTCACCTGACGGCACGCAGCGCGTCGTCGTCGAGACCGAGTCGCCCGACTACATCGCGTCGATCCTGCTCGTCCGGCCCCGCAACCGGCTCCGGCGCATCAGCCTGACCTATCCGGAGGTCGATGGCGTCGGCGGCAAGGGAGCGGCTCTCCGGACGCTCTTCCAGATCGCCCGAGCGCTGAAGGTCCAGGCGCTCGTCGTCGTCGACTCGGACCTGCGGTCCATCGGACCGGAGTGGATCGAGCTGCTGGCCGGCCCCATCCTCAAGGGCGGCTTCGACTACACGACCCCGCTCTATTCGCGTCACAAGTTCGACGGCACGATCACCAACACGGTCACCTACCCGCTCACCCGGGCGCTCTACGGGCTGCGCATCCGCCAGCCGATCGGCGGCGACTTCGGCGTCAGCGGCGACCTCATCGAGCACTACCTGGCGCAGGACGACTGGACCCCGGATGTCAGCAAGTTCGGCATCGACATCTGGATGACGACGACCGCGGTCGCCGGCGGCTTCGCGGTCAGCCAGGCGCGGCTGGGCGCCAAGATCCACGACCCCAAGGATCCCGGCGCCGATCTCGGCCCGATGTTCAGCCAGGTCGTCGGGACGGCGCTGCGACTGACGGAGCGGCATGCCGATCGCTGGCTGGGGGTCAGCGGCTCGCGTGAGGTGCCCGCCTACGGCTTCGAGCGCATCGTCGATCCGGTGCCGCTCGACGTGAACGTCGGGCGCGTGCTGCGGGCGTTCGCGGATGGACCGGCTGGCCATGCCGACGCCTGGGCCGAGATCGGCACGCTGGTCGAGCCCGGGCGCCTGGCCGAGCTGGCGGCAGAAGCCGGCGCGGCTGGAGGATCGCCGGATCCGTCGGCCAGTCATTTCCGCTTTCCCGACGAGGCGTGGGCGCGCGTCGTCTACGGCAGCCTGCTTGCCCATCACGAGCGTCGCATCGAGGTCGAGCGGCTTATCGAGGCCCTCGTGCCGATCTACTTCGGGCGCGTCGCCAGCCACATCCTCGAGACGGGCCCGCTCGACGACGAGGCGGCCGAGGCCGTGGTCGAGCGCCAGGCGCGCGCGTACGAAGCCCTCAAGCCCGAATTCGTCGCCGCCTGGCGCGACCCGACCCATGAACGTCCGCCGACGGCCGACGGCCGGTCATCGACAGCCGATGGACGACCGGCCAAGCCGGTCAGGCGACCGACCAAGGCGGCCACGACGTGAGCCGGAGCCGGGGCGGGCTGCCCACCCGCATCCTGCTGCCGCTCGCCAATCCGCGCACGGCCGCCGACCTCGTTCGCATCGCTGCCGCGCTCATGGAGCATGGCGGAGTGCTCACGGCGCTGGGCATCGTCGAGGTGGCGGAGGGATCGCCGCTCTCCGAGGGTGCGACGCGCGCTCGTCAGGCACGGCGCCTGCTGCAACGGGTGCTGGAGTTCGCGCCGGACGACATCGAGCTGCGGACGACCGTGCGCATCGGCCGACGGGCGGCGGAGGGCATCCTCGAGGCCGCGACCGAGGAGGAGGCCGACCTCATCCTCTTCGGCTGGGGTGGACCCGCGCCCGCACCCGGTCGGAAAGGCGCACGGACGAGGACGGTCGACGCCGTCTTCAGCCCGACCATCGACGAGGTCGTCCGCGAGGCGCCATGCGACATCGCGGTCGTCAAGCAACGCGGCGTCACCGACATCCGCCGGATCCTGGTGCCCGTGCGCGGCGGCCCGCACGCCGAGCTGGCCCTGCGATTCGCCGACGCCCTGGGCCGCGGTCTGGGCGCGGAGGTCGAAGCCGTCCATGTCGTCCCGCCGGGCATCGATCCGGTCGTCCGCTCCCAGACCGAGCGGGCACTGGCCGCCTTCGTCCGCCTGCACTCGCGCGGGCGCGCGAAGCCATCCCTGGTCGAGGGCAGCAGCGTCGCCCCGACGCTCATCGACGAGGCGGATCGAGCCGGGCTCGTGGTCATGGGTGCCACGGCCCTGCCCGCCGGCCCCGGTGCCCTGGCGCTGCCGCCCGAGAGCGGCCTCTTCGGCGCCCTGCCGGAAGCGATCGTCCAGCAGGCGCGACCGACCGTCATCGTGGTCAAGACCCGGGAGGCCCCATCCCGCGCGGTCTTCGATCGGCGCGCCGCGCAGGCCGAGACGCTCGAGGCCGCCGAGCGTGCGGCGACCGCCGCCGACAGCGTCCCGGCGCGGGTCGATCGGTGGTTCGCAGAGTCGAACTTCTCGCACCAGGAGTTCTCCGACATCGGGCGGCTGGCCGCGCTCAAGGAGCGCCAGGGTCTGACCATCAGCCTCGTCCTGCCGACGCTCGATGAAGCGGCCACCATCGGTCCCATCGTGCGACGCGCGCGCCGGGAGCTCATGGAGCGCAACGGCCTCGTCGACGAGCTGGTCGTGATCGACTCGGCGTCGACCGATGAGACCATGCATATCGCGACCGAGGAAGGTGCCCGGGTCGTCCTGCACGCCGACGTGCTGCCGGCCTACGGCACCTTTCGGGGCAAGGGCGAGGCGCTCTGGAAGAGCCTCTACGCGACCAGCGGCGATCTCATCGCCTGGTGCGACACCGACATCCGCGACTGGCATCCGCGCTTCGTGTACGGGACGCTCGGCCCGCTCCTGGCCGAGACGCGCCTGGGCTACGTCAAGGGCTACTACGAGCGTCCGATCGTCCAGGGTGGCGTGCTCAAGGAAGGCGGCGGCGGCCGCGTCACGGAGCTCGTCGCGCGGCCGTTGATCAACCTCTTCTACCCCGAGCTGTCGGGCTTCATCCAGCCCCTCTCCGGTGAGTACGCGGGCCGCCGATCCCTGCTGGAATCGATCCCCTTCTTCACCGGCTACGCCGTCGAGATCGGACATCTCATCGACATCGCCGAGCGCGTCGGGCTCGATGGCATCGGCCAGGTCGACCTGGACGTCCGCGTCCACCGCAACCAGGAGCTCGAGGGCCTCTCGCGGATGAGCTTCGTCATCCTGCAGGCGGCCATGAAGCGCCTGGAGGAACGGCATCGCGCACGGCTGTTCGCCGAGATCGGCTCGACCATGAAGCTGCCGCGCTCGTCGCCGGGCCGCCTCTCGCTGGACGTCTACGAGATCGCCGACCAGGAGCGCCCACCGATGATCCGCATCCCGGAGTACGCCGAGCGGCGCGCCGAGGCGAGCGGCGGAGCCGCCGAGGTCGGTACCGAAGACGCCTTCGGCCCCGACGCCTGAGCCGAAGCCTGAGACTGGCCGATGCTCGAGCGTGATCCAGGGTCGCGCGATGGCCCTCGGGCGCTGACCGTCCTCGTGGCGCCCGACTCGTTCAAAGGCTCGCTCACGAGCGTGGCCGTCGCCCGCGCCCTGGCCGACGGCTGGCTGCGAGCCAGGCCCGGCGACGCCATCCTCCTGGCCCCGTTGGCGGACGGTGGCGAGGGCACCATCGACGCCATCGCGGCCAGCGGCGGCTGGCAGACGCTTCCCGCGCACGCGCGCGATCCCCTCGGGCATCCGGTCGACGCACGATTCCTGCGCGACCGGACCGCGGCGTCGTGGAGCTGGCGGAGGCGTCCGGCCTTTCCCGGGTGCCGGCCGACCAACGGGACGCGCTGTCCGCCTCGACCTTCGGCACCGGCCTCGTCCTGGCGGCGGCCATCGGGCTCGGAGTCCGGCACATCGTCCTCGGCGTCGGCGGCTCGGCCACGACCGACGGCGGCTCGGGGCTCCTGCTGGCGCTCGGCGCGCGGTTCCTCGACGCGGCCGGAGATGAGGTGCCGGCGGGCGGCGGCGGGCTGGCCGACCTGGCTCGCGTCGAGCTCGACGAGCTGTCGGAGGTCCTCGCGCGAGGTCGACCTCGTGATCGCCTCGGACGTGACCAATCCATTGCTCGGCGACGAGGGCGCCGCCGCGACCTACGGCCCACAGAAGGGGGCGACGGCCGCCGACGTCGCCTGGCTCGACGCCAACCTGGCCCACTACGCCGACCTCCTCGAGGCCGCCACCGAGACGTCGGTTCGTGACCGACCGGGCGCGGGGGCGGCGGGCGGCACGACCTTCGGCTTGCTGGCGATCGCATCGCACTTCCGGTCGCTGGAGGTGCGTCCGGGGATCGACATGATCATGGAGCTGACCGGCTTCGATGCGGCGCTGGCGGACGCGGACATCGTGCTGACCGGCGAGGGCCGCATCGATCGGCAGACCGCGTTCGGCAAGACCGCCCTCGGGGTGGCGCGGCGCGCATACCAGGCCGGGGTCCCGTGCATCGCCTTCGGCGGCGGCGTCGAGCCCGAAGGGGCTGCGGCGCTGCTCGAGCTTGGGGCGATCGCGGTGCCGGTGGTCGACGCCCCCATCTCGCTGGAGGCCGCGATGGCGGCCGGTGCCGCACCCATCGAACGCGCCGCGGAACGCGCGGCCAGGTTGGTGTCGATGGCCGCCGCGACGCCCGAGCTCAGGTCGTGACGACACCACCGACCCGAGCCAAGGCGCCGCCGCGTCGCCGGCCGACGAAACGCAAGCGCGCCAAGCCCGACCCGATCAAGGCCTGGGTCCGCCGGCTTGATCGGACCCGCCCGGCGCTCGTCGACGACGTCCTGGACGGCCTGGCATCGATCTATGGACGCGAGGCGTGGCAGCGCCGACTGGACCCGACCAGCGAGCTGATCCTGACCATCCTGACCCAGAACACGGCCGACGTGAACGCGGAGAAGGCCTTCGAGGCGCTGCGCCTGGCATACCCGTCGGGACTGCCCGCCGAGCGGCACCGGCCCGGGCAGGGCTGGGGTGGCGCCGGCCTGTCGGATGGCTCGCCCCCGGACTGGATGGCGGTCGAGTCGGCGCCGCTGCCCGAGCTCATCGACGTCATCCGGCCGGGCGGGCTCGGTCCGCAGAAGGCGCCGCGCATCCAGGCCACCCTGCGCACGATCCGCGAGGCGCGCGGCGACCACTCGCTCGAGTTCCTGGGCGAGATGCCGGCGCTCGAGGCACGCGACTGGCTGACCGCCATCGACGGCATCGGCAAGAAGACGGCCTCGGTCCTGCTCCTCTTCAGCTTCGGTCAGCCGCTCATGCCGGTCGACCGCCATGTGGATCGCGTCTCGCACCGGATCGGCCTCATCCCTGCCAAGGCGACGGCGGACCAGGCGCACGACTACTACCTGGCGATGCTCCGACCCGAGCAGGCCTACGAGGCGCACGTCAACCTGATCCATCACGGCCGGGCCATGTGCCACCCTCGCAACCCCGAGTGCGCCGCCTGCCCGGTCCGCGCCCGCTGCCGCTACGTGGACCCGAAGGCGCCCTGACCCTCGGCGTTCCGGCGCCATCCCGCTGCTATCCTGCCGAGCGTGACGATGGCGCCGCCCCTGCCGCGCATCCTGCTCGTCGACGACGACCCGAACCTGCTCGTCTTCCTCTCCGACGAGCTCAAGTCCGACGGCTTCAGCGTGACGACGGCGCGCGATGGGCTGGAAGCGCTGCGACGGCTGGAGGCCCAGTGGCCGGACCTGATGGTCGTGGACATGATGATGCCCCGCATGGACGGCCTGACGCTCGCCCGCCAGGTCAAGCAGCGGGCGGACCTGCCGATCATCGTGCTCAGCGCGGTGGACGACTTCGATGCCAAGGCGGAGGCCCTCGAGGAGCTCGCCGAGGACTACATCGTCAAGCCGTTCCACTACCCGGAGCTGCGAGCACGGATCAACCGGGTCCTGCGACGGGTCGGTGACCGTGTGCCGGCCGGCCGGGTCCAGCTCGACCCCGAGCTCATCCTCGACCTCCAGCGTCGGCGCCTGATCCGGGACGGCGAGGAGTTCCGACTGACCCCGGTCGAGTCCCGCCTCCTCTATGCCCTGGCCGCGAACATCGGACAGACGGTGCCGACCGAGACGCTGCTGACACGCGGCTGGTCGGAGACGGAGGCGCCCGACGCGAGCTACGTCTGGGTCACCATGCGACGGTTGCGCCAGAAGCTCGAGCGCGACCCGGACCATCCGGTCTACCTCAAGACCCTCCGTGGGGTCGGCTACCGGCTCGATCGACAGAGCGCCTGAGACCGGGACACCGCACGACCGATGCGATCCCTCTCGCTCCAGAACCGCCTGCTCCTGGCCCTGGTCGCGGCCGGCGTCGTGCCGGTCATCGTCTTCGCGACCGTCGCCTTCCTCCTGGCCGGCGGCGCGGTCGCCTCGCGACAGGCGACCGACCTGGCCTCGCTGACACGCCTCGCCGCGTCACAGGTCGGCGGGGCGCCACTCGATGGGTCGACGGCCGGGCGGCTCGATGCCCTGACGGACCGGACCGCGACCCTCTTCTCGAAGGCCGGCCAGGTCCTCGCCTCGAGCGACCGATCCGACCCGGTGCCTCCGCCACCGTCGGGCCTGACCGCCGGCGCGGCTCCGACGACGAGGACCGCGGGCGGCCAGGTCATCGCCTATGCGGCCCTGCCGAGCGGGGTCGGGATCCTCGCCCTGAGCGAGACGGCCGGTGGCCTGCCGGAGCTGGCCGCTCCGTTCCTTGCCAGCATGGCCATCGCGGTCGTCCTGGCCGTCGGGCTGGGGCTGGTGCTCTCGCGCACGCTGGTCGCACCCCTGACGCGGATGACGGTGACGCTCGACCGACTCCAGGCCGGCGATCTCTCGGCGCGGCTGCAGGTCGACGGCGACGACGAGGTCTCGCGCCTGGCCGCCAGCCACAACCGGTTGGCCGACGCGCTGGCGGCCCGCAACCGCTCGCTGGCTCGTGTCTCGCACGCGGTGGCGATGCTCTCCCCGCGCGAGGGCGTCGCCCGACTCGTGGCCACCGCCGAGCAGGCGGCCTCCGAGGCCTTCGGGTTCACCGCCGTCCAGGTCCGCCTCTATGGATCCGAGGGACCCGATGCCGAGGAACGCGCCGCCCTGGCCGAGCCGCCCGAGCGGGTGCCGGGCGAGGCGTTCGAGGTCTCGACGCCGCTGGCCATCGGCGATGACCGGGTCGGACGCCTGGTCGCGACGCAGGTCCCGACGCGCGAGTGGGGCGAAGCCGACGCCGACCTGTTGCGCATCTTCGGTGTCCAGCTGGCGGCGGCCATCCGGACGGCCGAGCTGTTCGGCGAGGTCGAGAGCCTGGCCGAGCTCAAGCAGGAGTTCCTGCGCGGCGTCAGCCACAACCTCCAGACGCCCCTGACGTCCATCCGCGGCTTCGCGACCCAGCTCGCGGAACAGGACCCCGATCCGCGCCTGGGCATCATCGTCGAGCAGGCCGATCGGCTCTCTCGCCTCGTGGCGCAGCTGCTGACGGTCTCGAAGCTGGAGGCAGGGACGCTCCAGCCGGAGATCGACGTCTTCCCGCTGGGGCCGCTCGTGCAGCGCGTGTGGGAGAGCCTCGGGCGGAGCGGGCAGCCCGTTCGACCTGCGCGATGCGGCGGCCGGCTGGCTGGCGGCCGCCGACCGCGACTGGGTCGAGCAGATCGTCTGGGCGCTGCTCGACAATGCCCTCAAGTACGGCGGTCCGGGCGCGATCGAGGTCGGCATCGACCTCATCGCGGACCATCCCGACATCGACGCCGACGGCACGACCGGCGTCACATCTCGAGCGGGAACACGGTTGGCGGCGACCATCCGCGACCATGGACCCGGCATCGCCGCAGGACCAACGGGAGCGCGTCTTCGAGCGGTTCACCCGACTCCAGTCCGGCGGCGGCGACGGCACCGGGCTCGGCCTGAGCGTCGCCCGCGGCTTGGCCGTTGGCACCGGCGGCGACCTCGAGGTGGTCGATGCTCCGGATGGCGGTCCGGGCGCTGCATTCGTCCTTGCCTTGCAAGCTGAACGGATCGAGGAAGCCTGACCCGACCCCGTCGCTGGTGTCGCCCGTCACCGTTCTGAACACAACGGCCGTGCCCGACCGGTACCTCCGTACGGCTTGTCGCTCGACGCGCCCGGGACCATCGTCGGCCCTTGCGTAAGGCCACGAGCAAGGTGGCCAGCCAAGCATCAGGTCAGGTCGGCGCACCAGCGTCGACAGACGTCTCGGGAGTCCGATGCGCAAGCTGCTCAACCGCTACCGCCGCCACGTCGATCGAGCCTCGCATGGCCAGGCCCTGGCCGAGTTCGCCCTCATCGCCGTCGTCCTGCTGGTGCTCTTCGGCACGGCCCTCGACCTCGGTCGGGTGTTCTATGCCGACATCACCATCGAGAACGCGGCCCGCGCCGGCGCCCTCCAGGCGTCCAAGACGCCGAAGTCGTTCCAGAACGCCGGCTGCGACTACGCGACCAACAAGATCGGCTGCGCGACGATCAACGAGTCGCGCGGCTCCTTCGTGGTCATCGGACCGGCAACGACATCGCCTCGCGGTGCGAGAACATGGCCGGCACGCTCGTCGCCTGTAACGCCATCCCGCAGCCGGACACCCGCTCGCGCGTGACGGTCTCGACGACCTTCGACCTCCTGACGCCCATCCTCGCCGTCTTCTTCGGCGGCCAGACCATCGACATGGACGCGACCGTCGCCTCCGACCAGGAGTCGCTGCCGCCGGGCGCCAATGGCCACGGCGACCCCGATCCCGACACCGACCGGCGGCACGCCTGGCCCGACGGCCACGGCGACCGCCACGGCGACGCGACCGCCACGGCGACCAGGGCCCGACCCCGACGGCGACCGCGACCTCGACCGGTCCGACCCCGGTCCCCACCCAGACGCCGTTCTGCCCGATCAATGAGGCCATCGCGCCCAACCTGATCGTCGGCATCGCCGGCGGCGCGGAGACGGTCGGCGAAGGCCGCGTCAGGAGTGGACGATCAACGCCGGCTTCACGGGCAACTTCAACCCGACCAACGGCTCGACCAACAAGCTCATCACCAAGCAGTGGGGCAACGCCGCCAAGACCCAGGCGCTGCGTGCCGGGCGCCTGCTACCCCCTGACCCAGCAGGTCTGGGTGGACCACACATGATCGGGAGCCGACTCGTGACCCTCATCCATCGCCACGCGCGACCCGGCGGCCCCGTCGAGCGCGGCCAGTCGCTGGTCGAGTTCGCCCTCGTGCTGCCCGTCTTCATGCTCCTCGTCTTCGGCATCCTCGACGGCGGCCGGGCGATCCTGGCCTACAACGAGGTCTCGCAATCGACCCGCAACGTCGCCCGCGTGGCCAGCGTCAGCTGCTTCGACACCGCGACGCGCTGCTCGACGGCGAGCGGGACGCCGATCGGCAACGCGATGGCCGGCCAGATCGGCACAAGCGGTCCCATCACCTGGACCGTCACCTGCATCGATCCCGACACCGAACGCGACCGCCACGAACTGCACGGCTGGCGACATCATCCGCGTGCGCGCGGACGCCAGCGTCACGTTGGTCACCCCAGTCATCGCCCAGGCGCTGGGCGGCACGGTCGCGGTCGACGCGATCAGTGAAGCGACGGTCATCCAATGAGTGGCCGCGCCATCCAGTCGAACGGAAGGGAAGTTCGAGTCATGGAACGCCAGGACCGACGAGGGCGGGAACGCGGTCAGGCGCTCCCGCTCTTCGTCCTCATGCTCATCGCGCTGATGGCTGCCACCGGCCTCGTGGTCGACGCGGGCAGCGCCTGGGCGCAGGAGCGCTCGCAGCAGAAGGTCTCGGACGTGGCGGCCATCGCCGGCGCGACCAAGGAGGCCAACCACGGCACGCGCGCCGAGATCATCAGCGCGGCGCTGGCCTCGGCGGTCGCCAACGGCTACGCCGCCGGCGACGTCCAGGTCAACATCCCGCCGGCCAGCGGCAAGTTCGCGCCCGGCCCGGGCAAGGACGCCATGCTCTCCAACGACTGCTCGACGCCGGCCGTGTATCCCTGCTGGGTCGAGGTCGTCATCACCAAGCCGCACGACAACTTCTTCGCCGGCGTCATCGGCCAGGGAACCTGGAACGTCGCCGCCAAGGGCGTCGCCGTCGGTGGCATCGCCAACTCCGTCAGCAACGGCCTCTCGCCGATCATGTTCAACGAGGATGCCGTCGCCAACCAGAACCCGAAGCAGTTCTGCAACCCGCAGGACAACAAGTGCACGCCGAACAGCGACTTCCCCAAGCACGATCTCCAGTTCAACTGGACGACGGTCTGCATCACCGGCGGCAACTGCAACGTGAACACGAACGACGTCGTCGACATCATCGACGGCGGGATGTTCACGACCAGCGCCTGGCTGGGCATGGACCTCGGTGCCCATAACCAGGGCCAGCACACCGCCGCCTGCCACGCGATGCTCGATGAGTTCCCGGATGGCGGCACGTTCCCGGTCGTCATCAACGATGACAACGGCAACCTGCGCGGCTTCTGGATGTGGACCTTCGATCCGGCCACGACCGACTGCGAAGGCCCGGACGGCATGCTCCTCGGCGGTCACTTCACCGCCGACAGCTGGGGCCAGTACCCGCTCAGCGAGACCCCACTGACCATCACCTCCGGCGCACCGGCGCGACCTTCGGCCAGTACGTGGTCAAGCTCGTCGAGTAGCACATCCGGTTCGTGGAGTAGCGCATCCTCCACGGCACTCATCGAGGCCCCGGCGGCGACGCCGGGGCCTCTTCTTGTGCCTGCGTTCGTCCGGTCCAGCAGCTGGCTGCGCCTGCTGCGCATCGCTGCGTATCGACGCCACCGATGGTCCTGCCCGATGCCCGGACCCCGTTGCAGGCCCTGCACCGGTGTAAGGTTGCGAGCAAGGTCGCGACGCGACCATTCGTACCAGCCACCACCCAGTACTCGGGGATTACATGCGCTCGCTCATCGACCGCTATCGACGCCACCGCGCGCACATCTCGCGCGGCCAGAGCCTGACCGAGTTCGCCCTCGTCCTGCCGGTCCTGATGCTGGTCATCGGCGGAATCATCCAATTCGGCATCATCTTCTGGGGCCAGAACTCGCTCAACCAGGTCGTCCGCGACACCGGGCGTTGGGCGGCGACGCAGACCACCTGTATCAACAACGATCCAGTCGTCATCGCGACGGCCGAAACGATCGCTAGCCAGTCGTCGCTCATCGGCTTCACCGGATCTTTTCCAACGATCACGGTTACATACAGCGGCGCGAGCCCGCTGTCCGCCCCTCGACAATTCGACAAGTCTCATGGGTCGACATCGACATCACTCACCAGGTCCCGATCTTCTTTCCGTGGATCCCCGGCAACGGCTTGCTCAACTCGCAGACCCAGTTCCGAATGGAGCCGCAGCCGTGATTTCAATTCGATCGCTCCGTCGCCACATCCGCAGCAGGCTCGCCAGTGGCATGTCCAGAAGAGTCCGGCCAGGCGCTCCCGCTGTTCGCTCTGATGCTCGTCGTTCTCCTTGGCTTTTCAGCCCTCGCGATCGACGTGACTCGCGTCTACGCGGACCTTCGCATGTACCGCGCAACAGCCGACTCGGCGGCGCTCGCGGGCGCTCAGGACCTCCAGACAGGAACGACACGCACGGTGACTCTCGCGCAATTAGACAGGACGCCCGCGAACATGCCCTGCAGTCGCTCGAGGAGCAGCTCGGTGGACGCGTTCTGGCCCAGGTTGTGATCCGATAGCCGGGCAGATCGTCGACTGTGCGCTCGATGGGTCGCCGATATCACGTCTGGGTAACGACACCATCCCCGACCTGCGTGACGTGCCTGCCTCTCCGATCGGTCCAGGTGACCGTGAAGCACCCCAACTACGGCCTGACCTTCGCACGCATCCTTGGGCAGGACGAATGGGATCCCGCGTCCACGTCGGTCGCGGGCCTGCGTATACGGCAGGTCGTACGCGGTCATGACACTCAGGCCGCCCACCATAACGGCGGGCCCACCTACGACGTCAAGGACATCGACCTCGCCGGTGGAACGATCGTCACGGTCCACAACGGCGACGTGGGCACGAATGCCAACATGGAGTACGAGAGCGGCGTGGCGTCGGTCATGAACATCGATGCCGACTACGGGATGTACTACATGGACGCCGACTCCATTGTGGAATCCCTTCGCAGCCCCAGCCGCCGACGCCGACGGTGCAGACGGCTCACATCGCCTGATCAAGGACCCGAACTACTACGGCGTTTCAGGCTACTCACTACCCGTCGTCTACCCGTGCATGAAGCCGAAGCGACCCGGGCTGTGGCACCTCGGCAACAGCCCCAACGTGGGACGATGCGCGTACCTCGATAGCCGGCCCCGGAACGGCCCTACTACGAGCCGATGATCCCGTAGATACATCGTGCATGAGTGAGGTAGCGAAGGTCGATACGACGGCCTATGCGTTCATGGCCAGCGCAGCCTTCGAACAAGATCTATTGCTACAAGCCGGGCATCTACCAAAGCGGCAGTGGGCCAAGAACGCGAAGCTCGATGTTGCGACGGGTGACGTCGGTCTCCTTATGCCGGGCACCTATTACCTCAAGAGCGGCATGCAGATTTGTGGCCGTGTCATTGGCGGCTACGAGCCGGCCTCAACGGGCGTGGCTCTGATGTTCGACGAGAGCAGCAACACGGCCGCAAGTTCAACGGCAACAATGCCGAGACCATCGCCCTCAACGCCGGGACCAAGTTCCCACCCGGCACGGCCGGGTACCGCGCGGTCGCGGCGCGAGACTGGGCCGAACAACCCGGTCGAGACAAGAGGGCCATGACGCGCCGACACCACCGCTGCATCATCACGCTGCTGGTGAAGAAGGATACGGCTTGCTTCGTACCGCCCCTCGTGCCGGGCGCAGTCTTCGAGGAACCTGCGGGCTGCGACGCAACGCCAACAACCAGACGATCAACATCGCCGGCGGTGGCGGCCTGGCCCTCGAGGGTGTGCAGTACATGCCGACGGACAACGTCCACGATCAACGGCGGGTCGACCGGAGATGGATCGGTCGGCCAGATCATCTCGTGGACGCTGTTCTATAGCGGCGGCACGCACATCAACCAGGAGGGCCCTGGCGGTGAGGGCCCGGGCATCTTGCGGATCGACGCGGCCTGTTCGCCCTCGGCGTTCTGCAACAACCCCTAGCGAGGGGTCGGTCGCTCTAGCGAGGGTGGCTCGCCACCGACATACGGGTCGGCCGCCACGTTCGCATCAGCCATGCTGGCCGATAGGCGATCAGGGCTGCCGCGACGGCCGCGATGGGCGCCATCAGTTCCGGGAGTCCGAGTAGGAAGGCGGTCATCGCGCCGATGACCCAGCCAGCAAAGAACCAGAGCGTGGCGAGAACGTATGTGCGCTTCATAGGCGGATATTCGCCGCGGCAAGGCCGTCCGATGGAATGGCCGATTCGTACCTCCATGCGGCATCCGAGCGGCTGCGTCGATGGACTTGGCCGACTGAGTGACCCGCCCGAGCCCGCCCGACGAGACGTACGGTTGTTCGGATGCCGACTGTCGCTGACCGGCTGCACTGCGCTGGATGGCTCGTGACGGCGGTACTTCCGTACGACTTGTGAGCGAGGCCCGTAGCAGGCACGGTTCGAGGTGGCGCCGACTGCCCGGGGAGTCCCGGTGGCCGTGCCCTGAAGTCGTGAACCATGCCGTCCAACCGACGCTCGATCAGGCTCCGATACCGTGACCATCTGAGGACCCGCTCGCGCGGTCAGGCGCTGCTCGAGTTCGCCCTCCTGCTGCCGGTCTTCATGCTCCTCTTCGCCGGCGCGCTGGACCTCGGCCGGCTGTACGCGTCGCAGATCGCGGTCGCCAACGCGGCCCGGGAAGGCGCCATGGAGGCAGCCCAGAACCCGACCAGCTTCGCGGCCAACCAGCCCTGCGACAGCATCACCAACCGGGTGATGTGCCGCGCCCTCGGTGAGGCTACCGGCTCGTTCGTGACCATCTCGCCGACCAACGTCAGCCTGACCTGCTCGCCCGCGTGCAGCAACCAGCTCGGGTACATCGCGACGGTCCGGGTCCAGGCGCCGTTCACGCTCCTGACGCCGATCCTGGCACCGATCCTGGGCGGTCAGACGATCACCCTCACGTCGTCGCAGGTGGCATCGATGATGACGGCGCCCGGGCCCGTGGCGACGCCGTCGCCCTCGCCGAGCCCGACGCCCGATCCATCAGCGACGCCAAGCCCGACACCGAGCCCGAGCGCCGACGCCGCCGGTCACGCCGGCACCGACGCCGAGCCCGACCGGAGGGCCGACGCCGTAGCCCGACACCGGCCTGCTTCACCTTGCCGACGGCGCATTTCAACCTGAACCCCAACTCGGGCAAGAAGAGGCGCGACAGCTTCACGGTCACCGACCAGTCGACGAGCGAAGCCTGGTGCCCGATCACGACCTGGTCGTGGAGCTGGGGCGACGCTGGAGCCGGCTCGTCGTCCGACCTGCAGGTCCCGCCGGGCCACGTCTATCAGACGCAGGGTACGTACACCATCTCGCTCGTCGTCACCAACCTCGCCGGCACGTCGGCGCCGTACACGCGCACGGTCACGGTCACGCCATGACGCGAGCGGCGAGGTCGCGCTGGATCGGCACCGTCCGGAAGGGTGAGTCGGGTCAGGGCGTCACGGAGATGGCGCTCGTGCTCATCCCGTTCCTGCTCCTGCTCTTCGGCATCGTCGACCTCGGCCGCGGCATCTATGCCTACAACGGCGTCGCGGAGGCGGCGCGGGAGCTGGCGCGCGTGACGAGCGTCCACGCCGGCGAGCCGCTCGGCACGCAGTGCCGAGACAGCCGCGGTGCTGGCGACCCAGTACGCGCTCGTGCCTGGCCTCGAGGCGCCCGTCTTCACCTGCGTCGACATCACGGGCGTCGCCGCGAGCGACGATCCCTGCCGTGCCCGGCAACCGCGTCCGGGTCTCGGTCTCGGCTCCGTTCCAGCCGGTCACGCCGCTGCTCCTGGTGCTCGGCACGATGACCATCGAGTCCGCCAGCAGCATGCAGATCCCATGACCGACCGCGAGATGCCCGTCGCCGCGGACCAGCGCAGTGGCGAGCGTGGCCAGACCCTCGTCATCTTCGCCATCGCCTTCATCGGCATCGTGGCCGCGATGGGCCTGGTCCTCGACGGCGGGGCCGCCTTCGCCTTCCGGCGCGACGCCCAGAACGCGGCCGACCTGGCCGCCATGGCCGGCGCCAACAACTGGCTGACGAACCACGACACGATCCTGGCCGTCTCCGCGGCGAGGAGCGTTGCGGCATCCAACGGCTTCAGCCACGGCACCGGTGGCGTGACCGTGGATGTCGCCGTGACGCCGGGCAACGGCACGACGGTCCGCGTCGACATCATGGCGCCGCATCGGAACTACTTCGCGGCCATCATCGGCCAGCCGAGCTGGGACGTCGGGACGACGGCTACCGCGCTGACCGGCATCCCCAACTCGGCCAAGGGCGCATCGCCGTTCATCGCCTCGATCGACGCCTTCAACTCCGACGGCTCGCCCAAATACACGACCCCGACCAACTTCGGCGAGACGAACGGCGACGTGCCGACATCCAGCCTGGACATCGCCTGGACGAACTACGGCACCGGCAACGTCAACACCAACGAGGTCGACGACATCATCCACGGCACCCTGGTCATCGAGCGCACCTACGACTTCGGGACGTATATCGGCCAGAAGAACGCCGGCAACCACACGACGCTCTTCACCAGTGTCGACATGTACCTCGCAGGCCAGGACGTGCCCACACCGATCGTCGACCATGCCGGCAACTTCATGGGCTGGGGCATGTTCCACATCATCTCGGCCACGGCCGCCGGCTCGAAGTACATCACCGGCTACTTCTTGCCCAACCACTTCAACGCAACGCTGACCATCGAGGACTGCAACCCATCGCCGTGCCAGGGCACCTCAGGTGGGTACGGCAGCTACGTGTTGAAGCTCGTCAACTAGGTCCGCCCCGGCGTCGGCGCGTCCTCGCGCACGACGTGCCCGGATCACCCTCGCACGGATCCATCTCGGCGCCCCGCGGCTCTGGGCGTCCCTACGAGGCCGAGGTGGACTCCGCGGTGACGCGAGCCAGCCACTCTTGAGCGGCACGCGGCGACCGGAGGCGCACCACCGCGAGATGCTCGTTCGCCGGGTCGGCGAACAGCCGCCTGTACTCGCGGCGCTGGCCCGCGTGCGATCGGAGCGCGGTGAGAACCCCTTTCGCAGCGGCCAGAAGCTGCCTCGGTAGCCCGGCGCGCCGGCCGGTCCTGGCCGCCTCGGCCCTGAGCTCCGACGTGCGCCAGCGCGCCCGTTTGCCGAGCCTCCACAAGCTGACGCCCAGGGAGTAGTCGAGCCAGACGATCGTGTCAGCCCGCGGCCAGACCAGGTCGCGCACCGCCCGCTTGTTGCCGTCGGTCACCCATCGATCGCCGGCGATCGCAGCGGTCGTTCGCTCGCGCAGGAGTGCCACGGGTACGGTGCTGAACTGCGGGCCGAAGTACAGCGAGTCGAGCTCCACGTGGGGTACGCGAAGGGCGGCGGCGAGCTCGCGCGCGAGCGTCGTCTTGCCTGATCCGGTCCGGCCGACGACGACGATCCGCTCGCAGCCGGCGAGCGTGCGCATCGGATCGCGCCGCGGTCGCTTCGTCGCGGCCTCGTCGGGACGCGCGGGAACGGCGGCCGTCTGCCCGTCATCAGCCGGAGGCTCGGTGGTCCCATCGGTCATCGACCAGACCGCGCCTTCAGGTGCGTCAACTTCGGCAGTCCTCCACCAGGTACGCGGCTGGCAGGCGAGCGCCTGCAGGGGCCGCCATGCTACACGCGGGTCGAAGTTCGTCTGGCCCGCGCGTCGATCCTCGTGAGCGGCCGCGCGCGAGGGGCGGCCCCAGCTCGTCGGTCAGCCTGCTCCCAGGCGCCGCAGGCGTTCGATTCGGTCCGGTTCGTGCTCGGCCAGGAAGGCATCCCTGCCGAGGAGCTCGGCTGCCCGCGCGAGCCACGGGCGCGCTTCGTCGTCGCGCCCGAGAGCCAACAGGCACTCGCCGATCTCCTCGGCGCCGTAGCCGTCTTCCTGTTCGCCGGCGGCGGCCGTCTCGGCGGCCAGTCGCTCCTGGATGGCCAGCGCGTCGGCGATCCGGCCCTGGGCTCGGAGGCAGCGCGCCACGCACCACTCGGCGATGCGCGTCTCCTTGGGTTGGCCCTGCTCTCGACGGGCGGCCAGGGCCGTCTCGAACGCCGTCAGCGCGCCGTCGAGGTCCCCGGACTCGAAGCGCGCCCAGCCGATGTTGTTCCAGAGGCTGCCCCGCCATCGCTTGGCTGCCGGCTGGGGTGACGTGTCGGCGAGGTCGAGCGCGCGCTCGTGCCAGGTCGGCTCGCCGGGCGGGGCGTCGACGATGGCGAGCATGTGGGCGGCATCGACGGCCAGGCCGTCCTCACCAAGCGAGCGTGCCAGCGTCCAGGCGCGCTCGAAGGGCTCGACCGAGGCCGGGGGATCGCCGCTCGATCGCCGCAGGCGGCCCCGCTCGAGCAGGCTGCGGACGCGGATGCGATCGTCGGCCGGATGCTCGGTGTCGACGCGATCCAGCTCGGCGTGCCCGTCGTTGTACTGACCCTGGAGCCCGAGCGATCGTGCCAATTGGGTGCGTGCCTCGGCAGCCCCGTCGGCGTCTCCAGCAGCGTCGAGCTCCGTGAGTCGGGCGCGGAACCGAGCCTCGGAGGCGGCCGGGTCGTCGTAGTCCCAGAGGTCATCGAGCGTTGGCATGGGCGACTCCTCACTGGACGTCCTCTTGGCTGTGCTGGTGGCGGGACGCCAATGATGCCCGTGCAGGTACGGATCGGGCTCGCGAGCATCGATCTGGTGGAATAGTCCCCCGGAGACTCTACACAGCCGGATCCAACCGTTCTCGTCCGCCTAGCGCGATGCATGTGCAGCACGGCGGCGTTCCACCGACGATTCCGCGCAGCGAATTCGATGTCCGGAGCGGAAATGCGGCATCGCCTGAATTCATGATCGAGGCGTCGCAGGCGCAGCTCGTCGCGCAGAGTCCTGGGGACTACGGGCAACTGATGGCATAGAAACGGGGCCGTGATCGCGCGCGGCTGTGACGACAGCATTGGCCCTGACGTCGCAGATCGAGCCTGACACAATCCGCCGC
>CAVZSO010000005.1:0-258162 GCA_963777975.1 uncultured Chloroflexia bacterium
CGGGCCCCGGGCGCTGGACCCGGGTCGCAGATCGAACAGGATGACCGCGGCGGGTTGCAAGGGCGGTGATATGCGCGACGGCGCTTCCGTGATGGTCGCGTTGCGCCGGTCGCCGTATGGTTGGTCTGCCTGAAGCGGCCTCGAACATCTAGTGATCTGGCCTTTGTTCACCCTTTGGCTGGAACATCTCGTGATCGTGGGTCGCTTCGGGCGTTTCCATGCGGTGTAAGCGGGCGGACTGACCCATCAACGGGCCGAGGCCGTAGACTCGTCCATGCACAGGAGGCACGCCATGAGCGAGTCAGAGCGGGACGAGGCCAGCATCCCCAAGGCGCTCCAGGATTGGCGGACGGCCGAGCGCCTGGCCGCAGTCGCCCGACGCGGCACGATCGCCGCCAAGGCTGCTGCGGACGCCGCAGAGGAAGCCGTGGAGGCAGCCATCGCGACAGCCGATGCAGCCAAGGCCGCCATGGCCGCCGCGTCACTGGCCGAGACATCGGCGAAGAAGACCGCGACCGCGGCTAAGCTCGTCGTTCAGGCGTCTCAGGGAACCCTTGCAGACGCCACCAGTGAGGAGGCGATGGCGGACGTCGATGAGGCCATCGCCAAGGCTCACTTCCACGACGTCTCGACGCGGAGTGCGTCCAAGCCCTAGAGACCGCCGGACGACGGGGTTGCTGCGACATCCAGAGCGCAGGACTCCGACCCACGCTAGTCTTGGGCCATGATGACGCTCCCACGCCGACTGGCCGCCGGTGCGCTCGTCTTGTTGATGACGCTATCGGCGTGCGATGCGTTGCCCAGCGACTTGCCGCCGCTGCCGAGCGATTTCACCCCGCCCAGCGGGCTCCCATCGTTACCCAGCGACCTGCCTTCGCTGCCGGCCTGCATCCCCGGTGACATCTCGTTGCCCTCGGCCTTGCCGTCGGAGATCTCGAGTCTGCTGCCCACCTGCGAGCCAGATCGACCGACGGAGGAACCGACCGTCAAGCCGACGGCGGAACCGACCACGAAACCGACCGACAAGCCCACGGCCGAGCCCACCACGACCGCGACCGCGACGACGGCACCGACGACAGGTCCCACCACCAAGCCGACCCAGAAGCCCTCCGCTGCGCCGACGAACGGCCCGACGCAAGCACCGACCGCGAAGCCGACGGCGGGGCCGAGCCCGACACCTTCGCCCTCGCCAAGTCCGTCGCCGTCCCCGAGCCCATCGCCCTCGCCGAGCCCTTCACCCACCGCGAGCGCACCGACGGCCCTCCAGGCCCGGTTCTACGCCAGCTCGATCGAGGGCGACGCCCCGCTGCTCGTCGCCTTCGCGAACCTCTCCAGTGGCGCACCCACTTCGCAGCTCTGGACCTTCGGTGACGGCCGCGTCTCGGTCGATGTCCACCCGACACACGTCTACCAGGAGAACGGGCTCTACACGGTGACGCTGACGATCGTCAGCGCGGATGGCCACGACACGCGGATCAAGCAGGACTTGATCGCGGTCGGAACTGCGGCGCAGCGGAACGTTGCCAGGCAGGCTTCGATCACCGACGAGCCGGTCTGGTGGGTGGCCTTGGCCATCTCGCCGTGGGTCGCAGGAGCGTGGCTGATCACCGATCGGCTCGGCCAGCCCGAGGTGACGCTGCCCCAGCTGGTTCGCAACGGGCGGGCGCTGGCGACGCTCGTCGAGGCGCGCGATCCGGGCACATCCGTCGGCGCCCTCGATCAGGCCGTGCAACGCTTCCTGTCCGATGCCGTGACCGCTCGGCGCCGCTCGGACCCGACCGTCATCGACCTCCTGGACCGATCGACGGGCCAGCTCGATGGACTCCGACAAGCCTTGCTCGTCGAGGCTGCCCTCCGTCAGGGGGATCCGACGGGCGAGCGCCTGGCGGAGGCCGCGGCCGACATCCAGGAACGGCTCCAGGAGTTCATCGCCTCGATCGAGGCCCTCGACCGGCAACGCTGAGCAACGAGCCCGGGCAACGAAGAGCGGGACCGACGCGCCGCCGCTCCCGCTCAGGTAGATGTGAACGCGGCGGCTTCGCCGCCGGTCTGGTCAGGGCTCGCGCCGCGCGATGCTGATACCGGCCACGATGATCGCCTCCAGGACCGTCCACCCGATGAGGGCGACGACCGCGGCGACATCGAAGACGGAACCGCCGTTGCGAACGGTTTCCGTGCCCAGGACGTTATCGAACGGTGCCACGAAGAAGCCCGACACGTTGTAGATGGCCGCCACGATGGCACTGTCGTCGTTGGCGCCGATCAGCAGCAAGAGGATCCGCAGGACGATCAGCACCTGGATGATGCCGAACACGAAGACCACGATCCGGCGCGCCACCTCGGCCCCGCTGGGCTGGTGTCTGACCGATTCCTGGACCACGCTCTCACTCCCGGCAGCCGGGAGCCCAGATGTGCGTCGAACTGCGACGCGCTCTTCATCGACCATCTGTCGTGCCTCCATCGTTCGGGTTGGTTCGAGCGCCGACCAGCGGTCGGATCGCATCCATGTCGATGCCCGATCCGGCACCGAAGCCGGTTGTCTCCGGGCTCGTGGCAGCTGAGCCCGTGGCAGCCGAGCGCGTTCCGGCCGACCCGGCTACAGCTGTGGTCATGCCCTCGCCTGTGGTCATGCCCTCGCCTTCGGCTCGCTCGACGGCCATCTCGTCAGCCTCGAGCGCAGCTGCTCGCGACAGCCGGCGCCGCTCGAGGAAGGCGACCAACAGCCAGGTCGCGACTGAGATCGCAGCGCCAGCCACCACGACGATGGCGATCCGCCTGACGAGCGATGGACGCTGCCGACGCCAGGGGCTGGGAAGGTCGGCGCGCAGATCCGAGAGGGTCTCCCGGATGGCAGGGATCGCTTCACGGGCGTCTGGCAGTGCCACCCGAAGGTCGGGCATCGCCTCGCGAATGTCGGACATCGTCGGACCCCGATCGCGCATCTCGGCGATCTCGCGCAGGTCGGGGATCGCCACGTGCATGTCCGGAAGCGCGTCGCGGAGTCCAGGCATCGCCGCGCGCACGTCCGCTAACAGCGTCATCGTCGACCCTCCTTGCTTCGTGTAGTTTTCGCCTCACCGGCTGCTGACCGCTGGCGATTGACCGTTCGGGCAGCGATCTCCTGGGCTCGATCTTCCGACCGACCCTGTTCGAGCTCGCTGTCCTTGATGTGCTCGTATTGGCGCTCACGCTTGGGAGACCAGATGCCTCGTGGCATGGTCGTCACCTCCTGTCGCGCCGAGCGTCGCCGGTGGCGCGCTTCGGGCACGCGTGCAGAGACTCCATCCGCATCTCAATGACGTTGCGAGGCCATGGACCGGTCCGGGTCGACACGCCGATGCAAGGCCGCCGTGCGTCACGGGCGTATCGCTGCAGCGCCGGGTCCGACAAGGTGGGTCCAGATGAAGTCCAAGAGCATTCAGCTATTACCAGCGCAGCCGCATGCGCTTCGGCACGATCGCGAGTCGATACCGTTCGCAGACTGGCTGGATACCCGCCTACGGACGGCCCGCATCTCCCAGCGTCAGCTGGCGATGCGTGCTGGGGTACACCACTCGACCATCTCTCGACTGGTCCGACATCGGCGAACGCCGTCATTCGATACGGCCGTCCGCCTGGCCCAGGTCCTTGACCCGGCGGGCACCCTCCCGGTCGCGCGACTGACGGACGAACGATCGACGTCTCCGCCGATGCGGGTCGAGTACGCCCTACGGTCCGACCCCAGCCTTGGGGCCGGCGATGTTCGTGACCTCATGCGTGGCTATCTCCGCCTCCGCGATCGTCGTCGCAGCGTGGCGACGTCCGCGGTGGGGCTGCGTGCCGAGCTGCATCGCGTGGCTGGGAGTCGAGGATGAAGCAGCTAGGCGGACCGAGGGGCGGGGATGTGATGTGCCCACAAGACGAACGCTCGAGCCGCCTCCGACGCCTCCACCACCGTGATGTCCGCGGGTCTACGATGTCGGGGGAACCCGCGCGAGTGGAGATGGGGCGCGCGTCGCCACGAAGGGATCCGACATCCGTGAAACACGCGACGAGTACGATCCGACCGACGAGGCCGGTCAAGGCGACCCGGGCTGCCGGTGACGCGCTGGGCATCCTGTCGACGGTCTTGGCGCTCACGGACGACGGCGTCATCGTCGTGGCGGCCGACGGGCTGGTGGCTGAGATCAACGATGTCGGCGCCGGCATGCTCGGGTGGCCCGACGCTGGCGCCCCGTTGGGGCGAACGGTCCAGGTCGTGCTCGAACGACCGGATCCGACGGACGCGTTCGGCGGGCGGCTGACCGGCGACGACATCGTGCTGCACGCCGCTGCCAGCCCGCTCGGGATTCGCGTCCGGGTCCGGCCCACTCGACGTCAGGCATCCAGATCGGTCCGCGTCTCCGTTGCGCCGGCGGGCGACGGGCGACAGCTCTTCCTGCTTCGCGACCTCAGCGCGCTCGTCGCCGCCGAGGATGCCGCGCATCAGTACAAGCGAACCGCGGACGGCGCACTGGACGCGATCTACCTCGCCGAGCCGGAATCGCGCCGGATCGTCTACGCCAACGAGGGCGCCGCACGGCAGAGCGGTTGGCCGCGCGAGGCCCTGACGGGCCAGACATTGGACGACCTGGTCCCGCTTCTGGATCTCGGACCGATGCGCGAGTCCCTCACCAGCGATGGAGCGCCGGCGCCTCGGCCGACGACCATCGCGACCGTGCTGCGCGCCCGCGATGGGGAGCTGCGCCCCGTCGACCTGCTGCTGCAACCACTCGTTCGTGATGACGGACAGGCACAGCTCCTGGCAGTCGTTCGCGATGCCACCGAGCGTGTCGAGTCACAGGCCAAGCTGCAGCGCCTGGTGCAGCAGGAGCGTGCCCGGACGGCCGAGCTCGAGTCGACCCTGGCGGCGATCGGCGATGCGGTCATCGTGTGCGATCTCGAGGGCAATGTGACCCTGGCGAATCCCGCCACCCACGACGTCCTGGGGCATGCACGGATCCGGATCTTCGCCGACCTGCTCGCGGTCCTGGACGACCCCGACGAACGGGCGCCCCAGTTGGGCGTCAGCGTCCCTCAGGGTCCGGTCGAAATGATGCTCCGGAGTCGCCCGGGCCAGTGGCTTGAGTTGAGCGCCTTCCCGGTCGTGGGCACGAACGAGGCGACCCCGAGCGGCACGATCTTCCTCGTTCGCGATGTCACGACCGCGCGCGAGGCGCGACGGACACGCGAGGCGTTCATGGGCATCCTGTCGCACGAGCTGCGGACGCCGGTGACGACCATCCTGGCCGGCTCCAAGGTCCTGGCGCGGCGTCAGCACCTACCCGGATCGACGCGTGCCGAGCTGATCGAGGACATCGAGGCCGAAGCCGAGCGCCTCTATCGACTGGTCGAGGACCTCCTGGTGCTGGCGCGCTTCGAAGAACGGCCGCCGGACGCCTTTGCCGGCGAGCCGCTTCTGCTCCAGCGCATCCTGCCTTCCCTCTTGACCTCGGAGGAAGGCCGCTGGCCGGGCCGCGTCTTCTCGCTGGAGGTGCCGACCGGGCTCCCGACCGTGCGTGGCGATCGCACCTACCTCGATCAGGTCGTCCGCAATCTCCTCGGCAACGCTGCCAAGTACAGCCCGTCCGAGGCGCCGATCGACGTCGTCGTCGAGGAGGCCGAAGGGCGAGTCTGCGTGCACATCCTCGATCGTGGTCCAGGTTTCGAGGCCGAGGAGGCGGAGCGCCTGTTCGATCTGTACTACCGCTCGCCCGGCACCCTGCGGATCGCTGCCGGGGCTGGCATCGGCCTCTACGTCTGCCGCCGATTGCTGGAGGCGATGGATGGAGAGGTCTGGGCCCGCCCACGGGAAGGCGGCGGCGCCGATTTCGGATTCTCGCTGCGTGTGCTGGACGAGGAGGACGCATGAACAACCAACCCCTGGTGCTTGTCGCCGACGACGAGCCGCGGATCACGAAGCTCGTCGCCGTCACGCTCTCCGATGAGGGGTTCCGCGTCATCACGGCCAGCGGCGGCGAAGAGGCCTTGCGGAAGGCCGACGAGATGCGGCCGGATATCGTGCTCCTCGATATCGTGATGCCCGACCTCGACGGCATCGAAGTCATGCGGCAGCTGCGCGAGTTCCGCCCGGTGCCGGTCATCTTGCTCACGGCCAAAGGCGCGACCGCCGACAAGGCCAAAGGCCTCGACCTTGGTGCCGACGACTACATCGCGAAGCCGTTCCATCCTGACGAGCTGGCCGCGCGCGTCCGTGCCGTGCTGCGACGAGCGGCCGGCGTCACGCCGGGCGGCGGGATCGTCCGTATCGGCGACGTCGAGATCGATCTGGAGCGCCGCATGATGACTCGCGACGGTGAGCTCGTCCAGCTCAGCCGGACCGAGTGGCTGCTGCTTCAGCACCTGGCCGCGAACGCTGGCAAGGTGGTGCTCCACAGCGAGCTCCTGACCAAGGTCTGGGGTCCGGAGTATCGCGACGACCTGCAGTATCTCCGCGTATGGGTCAGTCGCGTCCGCCGCAAGCTCGGGGCGAAGCCGGGTGAGCCCGGCCCGATCACGACGTTCCAGGGCATCGGTTACGTGCTCAACGTGGACGAGGAACCGGCCCTCGCGGCCCCGAGCGCGTCACCGGAAGGCCCGGTGGTGGCAGCCAGCGCTGCGGCGAGCCGTGCCGACTGAGCAGAATGCCCATCGGCAGATGGGCATCCTCATCGCGCTCGATGTCCTCGTTCGTCCGAGCGATGCCGGGCCGCGGGCGGTAGAGACCAGCGGCAGGGCGCTCGAGCGTCTGGGCTGGGTCGGGCGACCGATGATCCTGGCGGGTCAGACGGTGGCTGGTCGACAGCTCCCGGCGTCGGACGCCGACCGCGAGGCATGGGCGCGCGAGATCCTCGGCGACGACGCGATCGAGGTCGTGATGTTCGATCCACCGATGCCCGAACGGCATGGTGATGACGGCAACGCGCTCGAGCGCTGGCGAGCGCTCACGGAGGCCCATCGTGCACGTTGGCTGATCGAGAGCGGTTGGCCGACGGCGCAGGCTCGGCGCGCCGGGCTGACGGTCATCGAGGTCGGCGGGCGTGTCACGACCGCGGCCGAGCGGGCGGATCACGAAGCGCGAGATCTCCTCGATGCGACGACCCACCTGCTGATGACCGAGACGTTTCGCCCGGCGGCCGAAAGGCCATCGGGGTGAGTCAGGCGAGCGGGTGGTCGCGCTCGACGATCTCCTCGGCCGTTCGCTCGTCGTCATCGGGGTCAGGCGGCAGAGGTGGAGGCGTGTCGTCGGACGGCGCGGACGTCGGTCCCGGCTTCGATCGGGAGGGCGCGGGATCAGGAGCGATCGTCGTCGTCGGCCGTGGCTCGCGGCGCTCCCGCACACCCATGACTGCACCCCGCTCGCTGCCTGAGCTGGTATCCGAGGTTCGATCCAGTGCCTGCGTCATCATATCGGGCATGCGACGAGACGATCATCTGAGGTACCTGCCGCGTCCACCGGAGAGCCCTGCCCGTGCGGCTGACGCCCGCGGACCTGCGCATCGTGCGGCGTGGGGGCCTCATCGCGCGATTCGCGCCGATCGGACCGGTCGTGTACGTCGTCGTCGAGCTCAACGAGGCCGGCACGACGGGGACGTCGCTCGAAGCGCTGTGTACCACTCCACACTGGGGCCTCATCCTGAGCGGCGAGATGGACGTGGAGCGGGACGGGTCGTCACCCGTCCGCCTGGAGGCCGGACAGGCCTTTCACGTCCCGGCTGGAGACCCGCCACATCGCTTCCGAGCCACTGGGCGGATGACGGCGGCCGGGTTCGTGCCGCTCCAGGGACCGGTCATCGATGACCGCGACATCGAGCTGGCGGGCTTCGAGCTCGTCGACGAATCCGCGGCGGCATCCGGCCTCGCGCTGCCTGTCGCTGTCACTGTGGCCATGACGTCCGAGGTCGTACCGCTCCGACGCGGGCAGATCGAGGCAGAGTCATCGCTGATGGGCGCATGGGTCCTGTGCACGGCTCGATTCGGCGGTGTCAGCGGGTACACCACGTCATGGTGCGATCAGCCGCATTGGGGCATCGTCATCCAAGGCACGATCGCCATCGAATCCGAGTCGGAGGTCGAGATCGTCGGCGCGGGCGAGGCGTACTACTGCCCGCCAGGGCCCCCCGGGCATCGGATCGAAGTCACGGACGCCGCGACGATCATGGATTTCACACCTCTGGAGGCCATGGTCCGACCCGGACGTGCGGCCGAGTGGCGTCCGCGCCTCTTGATCGCGGCACCCGAGCCGGCCGAGGATCTGCGGGTCACCACCAGCGACCGATAGCGGGTCGCAACGTCTGCACCGGCCTGCGCCTGGCTCGTTGTAAGCCGACGTCGGCGACGCTGCCACCATGACGATCTCGGAGGTCGCGGCGTCGGGCGATGCGGACGGCCTAAGCGCCGCTGCTTCGCCGCCAGCCCTGGAGATGACCGGGGTCGGCCGTCGCTTCGAGGATGTGATCGCCCTGGAAGACATCTCGATGACCGTGCAACCAGGCCGGATCGTGGGCGTGATCGGACCAAGTGGCGCTGGCAAGACGACGGCCATCCGGCTGCTGACGGGCGTGCTGCGACCGACCGAGGGCACCGTCCGCATCCTGGGCGCTGACCCGACCACGTTGCCGTCTCGGATGCGCGAGCGCATCGGGCTCATGCCACAGCACTCGACGCTGTACGAGGACCTGACCGCCCTGGAGAACCTCGATTTCGTGGCCAGCCTCTTCGGGCTGTTCTACCTCCGACGTCGGCGCCGGATGCGAGAGACGCTCACGACCCTCGACCTCTGGGACGCCCGGCACCGGCGCGCCGGCGACCTGTCGGGTGGCATGCAACGCCGCCTTCAGCTGGCGGCTGCCCTGGTCCATGAACCGGACCTGCTCTTCCTGGACGAGCCGACAGCCGGCATCGACCCCCTCTTGCGCCAGGCGATCTGGACAGAACTGGAGCGCCTTCGCGACGCCGGACGCACGCTCATCGTGACGACGCAGTATGTCGGCGAGGCCGAACAGTGCGACGATGTCGCGCTCATCGCCGAAGGTCGCCTGCTGGCGTTCGCTACACCAGACGATCTTCGACGGGCGGCATACGGTGGCGAGATCGTCGAGGTCGAGACCGACGGCATCGTCGACGCGGCCCAGCTCGTCGAGGACGACCAGGTCCATGACGTCGTTCAGGTCGGTCCCCGCACCCTCCACCTGACCACGGTCGATGCAGCCTCGGCCACGCCAAGCATCATGGAGGCGACCGAGCGAGCCGGCGGATCGGTCGCCGCCATCCGCGAGTATCGGCCGTCGTTCGATGACGTCTTCGCCAAGCTCGTCCTTCGCGACAGAGAGGAGCTGCCTGCCGACGGGCCCGAGGGCGGGGACGACGTCGGACCGGAGGTGGCGGTCGCATGACGCTCGTCAAAGCCGTCCTGCGGGTCCTCGCGGTTACGGGCAAGGAGCTGGTCGACGTCGTTCGCCGACCGTTGGCCATCTTGAGCATCGTCTTCGGCCCGTTCGTCGTCCTTGCCGTCTTCGGCCTCGGATTCGCCGGACCCCCGGCCCTCCGGACCGAGCTGGTCATCCCGGATGGCTCCGGATTGCCGACCGACCCCGCAAGCTACGAACTGGACACCGGACCGCAGATCGTCATCACCGGCATCGTCGACGATCCCGAGGCGGCCAGGGCGGATCTACGCTCGCAGGCGGTCGACCTCATCGTCATCGCGCCGGCGGATGGTCGCGAGCGCCTCGAGCGTGGCGAGCAGGCCGTCCTGACCGTCGAGTACGACAGCGTCAGCCCGTTCTGGGCGTCGGTCGCCAACGTCGCTGCCGACCAGGTCGCCGCCGCCGCCAACCGGCGGCTCATCGAAGCCGTCCTGACGGAGGCGACAGCCCAGGCCCAAGGGCGTGGCCAGCCTCTCCCACCTGCGGCGAAGCCGGAGCTCCTGGCGGCCCCGACGCGCGCCGAGGTGCACGACCTGGCTCCGACGGAGCCGGTGATCGTCTGGTTCTACGGGGTTGCGGTGCTCGTCCTCATCGTCCAGCACGTCGCCATCACGGTCAGCTCGCTCTCGATCCTCCAGGATCGGCAACGCGGCACGGTGGACCTGTTTCGGGTCTCACCCATCAGGGCCACCGAGCTGCTGGTCGGCAAGTACCTCGCGTTTGCGACGCTCAGCGCGCTGGTCGGCGTCGCGGTGCTCGCCCTGCTGGTGGTCGGGTTCGGCGTCCCGCTGCTGGGAGCGCCCGAGCATGTCTTCCTCGCGCTGGGACTCCTGGTGCTTGCGGCGACGGGTGTCGGTCTGCTCATCTCGCTGGTCTCCGACTCGGATCGGCAGGCTGTCCAGCTGGCCATGATCATCCTCCTGGCCTCCGTCTTCTTCAGCGGACTGGCCATCGACCGCGGGCACTTCACGCCGCTCATCCAAGGTCTCTCGGAGCTCCTCCCGACGACGCAGGCGACGGCTGTGATGCAGGACCTGTTGCTTCGCGGCGTGGTCCGCAACCCGTCCGGGCTCATCGCGCTGGCCACCATGGCTGGTGCGTTCTTCGTACTCGGCCTCGTGTGGCTGCGACGCGAGCTGTCGCCGCGTCCCTAGCGTTCGTTGCCCCCGGCCGCGGCAGGGCTGGCAGAGCTATCCACGGGCCTCACCAGCTTCGCCTTCGTCGAGCGCCTCCAGCGGATCTTCGGGCGTCGCTGCTGTTGCGTCGAGGGTCACGGGGACTTCGCGAGCCTGCAGCCGCTCGAGGACCACGATCACGATGGCAGCCATGGGTATCGCGATAAGCGCCCCGACGATGCCCCCGACCGCGCCGCCGACAAGCAGGCTGACGAGCACCACGAAGGGCGAGATGCCGACCGTACCGCGCATCACGATCGGCACCAGGATGTTGCCTTCGACGAGCTGGATGATGAGGTAGACGATGAGGACCGGGACCAGGAGGTCAGGCCGCAGCGCGGCCGCGACCACGAGCGCAGGGATGGCGCCAAGCGCCGGACCGACGAGCGGGATGAGCTCGGCAAGTCCGGCGATGAGACCCAGCAACAGGGCGGATGGCAGGCCGAGCAACCAGTACGCTGAGCCGGTCGCGAGCGCGACCGTGCCCATCAGGACGAGCTGGCCGCGCACCCAGCCGCCGAGGCGGAGCTCGACATCGTTCCAGGCGTCACGCACGCCGGCACGCCGGGCGAGCGGCAGGAACGCTGTCGCGTAGCGCTGCAGTCGCGCGCGTTCCGTGACCCAGAAATAGATCAGAGCGAAGATCGTGACGATCGTCACCGCGGCGTCAGCCACCGTGAGCCCGACATCGACGACATCCTCGGCGCGAGGCGGACGAGCCTGCACGAGTTGCGCCCGCGCGGCATCCGCCAGCGACGCGACGGTCGATGCCAGCGCGTCCGGCTGCAGGGTGCCGGCCCACGACTTTACGCTATCGAGCCGCTCCGGTAGCCGGGTGATGATGCTGTCGGCTTCGGCGAGGGCGCCGGGCAGGACCAGGACGACCACGCTGAGGACCACCGCGGCCAGAGCAGCGTAGAGCAGAAGGATGGCGAGGCCGCGCGGGATGGGCAGACGGTCTCGTCCGTAGCCGACCACCGGCTCGATCGCAGTGCCGAGCAGGACGCTCAGGAAGACGATGACCGCGACGCGCCAAGCGAGGACGACGCTGGCCGCCAGGCCGGCGACGAGCAGCACGCCGAGCGCGAAGCCGAGACCCCGGATCGCCCAGCGCGCCGCCTCGCTCCGCTGGGTCACGTCCTCATCACCTCGCTGGCGCCAAAGAGCCGGCGCCACATCGGACGCCGGCTCTTGGCCTAGGTTCGCGGCGGCCCGTCGACGGTCGATCGGGCCCGCCGGCCTCGCTCATCGGCTGGGCTGGGGGTCGAGCTCGCGCTTGGCGTCATTGGCCGTGTCGTTGACCGTGTCACCGACGTCATCGATCGCGTCGCCGACCTTGTCACCGACGTCATCGATCCCGCTGCGCACCTTGTCGGCGGCATTGCCGGCGTTCTTGGAGAGATCGTCGCCAGCGTTCTTGACCCGGTCCTCCGGACTCGTGCCGTCGATGCCGCGCCAGGTCTCCTTGGCCGTCTCTTCGGCCTCACGATAGGTCTTCTTGACCTCGTCCATGGCGATCCACTCCTTTGCCTCTCAGCCAGCGGATGCTGGGCTGTCACGACCCTAGGGCCACTCGCCTTGCGCGCCGCTCTTGCAGCGTCGGGGCGACGTTGCGGCCACCTCGCAGCCTCGGGGACGGCCGATCGACCGGGCCGATCGCGATGGCCTCCGCGGTGTCACGATCGTGGCTTGCGGACGACGCCGCCAAACGTGGATGGGCGCCCGTCGGGGGGGACGACGGGCGCCCATCGATGCCGCGCACTGCGGCGCGCGATCAGATCGGACCGCTGCCGACGCGAGTCCTGCGGGTGACCAGCGATGCGACGACCACCACGATGATGGCGCCGATGGTGGCGGCAACGATCGAGCTGAGATCGAGCGCGCCGTCGATCGGATCTGAGCCGAGCAAGGCACCGGCCAGGAAGCCGCCGACGAGTGCGCCGACGATGCCCAGGATGACGTGCCCGATGACACCGAGACCCTCGTCACCCTTGACGAGGAACCCGGCTAGATAGCCGGCGATAGCGCCGAGCACCAACCAAGAGATGATGTTCATCTGATCCTCCACTTCCCTCGAATCGATCGGCCCTGCCGGGCCATGTCCACAGGTTGTGGGCCGCCGGACGACAGGCGTGCCGCTACGGCGCTGCTTTCTCCTTGCATCTGGCTTGCAGCCCGTGGCTCGATTGCGATGGGCTCGTAAGGCTCGGGTCGCCCACTGTCGCGATCCCGGACGCGAGTCCGCCCGACGATCGGACTCGCGCTCCCCGCGCCAAGCTGATCAGGGAGGTCGTGATCGATGAACCGGCCCCGGGTGCCGAGCCCGCAGACCTTGTTGAATGACCGCGGCATGGCGGCCCTCGAGTCCGGCCTCGCCCTCGTCGCGATCGTCGCCGTCGTGCTGCTCGCGCTGGCGCGCGGCTGATCGTGCCCATCGAGGCGCGCCTCTTCGACGCGGCCGGCGCGGATCGGGTGGTCAGCCTGGACGACCATCCGCTCGTTGGACTCGCCAGCGAGGAGATCTTGTGGATCGACGTCCAGACTCCGACGTCGGCCGATCTCGACCGCCTGGCAGAGGCCTACGAGTGGCAGCCCGAGACGATCGACGAACTGAGCCGGGATCTAGGACGCGCACGACTGCGGCTCTTTCCCAGCTACGTGCACTTGACCATCGAGAGTGTCGTCTGCTCCGACCAGCTCCGGACCGAGGAGATCGACCTGCTCGTCGGCCGGGACTTCGTCGTGACCGTTCACGCCGCCGATGTGCCGGCCCTGGCGAGTCTGAGCGAGGAACACCGAGGTGACTCGCGCCTCGGAAAGCTCTCGGCCGCCCAGTTCATGGCGATCCTCGTCGACCGCGTGCTCAACGACTACCTTCGCTGTGTCGAGAACATCGAGCGTGAGATCGACCGGCTCGACGACCTTGCCTTGCGCGCGGGCGGTGAGGAGCTGCTGACGCCCATCGTGCGCCTCCGTCGGCGCGTCGGCTTCCTGCGACGCGCGCTGGCTCCGCACGAAGTCGCGTTCGCCGCCCTGGCGCGGCCGGACTTCGAGCTGCATGACGACCTGGGCCAGCCGTGGCCCGGCCTCGTCGACCGCCTACGCCAGACGATGACCGCGACCGAGAACGCGAGAGATCTCTTGCTGGGAACCTTCGACGTGCTCATGGCGCACACCGGTCAGCGTTCGAATCAAGCGATCCAGACGCTGACCGTCCTGTCGGCGATGTTCCTGCCGGCCGCGGTCCTGGCCGGTGTCATGGGCATGAACTTCAAGCTCGCCTTCTTCGATGACAGCGGTGGCTTCGCGGTGATCGTGGGGGTCATGATCCTCGTCGCACTCGGCATCCTGGCAGTGGCACGCGCCAGAGGTTGGGTCTGACCCTCAGATCCCGGTTCACGTCGAGGTTGCGCGAGCGGGGCACCGGCCGCTCGGTTCGCGATGCGCGCCTGGCGGTTCGGGATGCAACGCCCGTGCAAGGCGTGGCCACCACCCTGTCATCCGGGCGGACCGCAGGTCGATCCATCGTGGTCGCATGCATGACCGACCCAGGTGCGAAACCCTGGAGGCGGTGAGCCGGCTCTGCCCGGAGAGACCCTTGAGCCTGCCCCTGCAGATCGAACCGTAGGAGGATCCGATGACGACGAACGACATCAAGACCGGCAAGCCGGGCGACTTGGATATGACCAGCAAGCCAGATGCGGATACCTATGAGTCGCGCGTCCATGAGCTGGCCGCCTCCGCACGCGACCTGGCCAGCCAGATCGAGGATGGATCGGCGCGCATCGTGGACCGGGTCCCGGAGGCCGTCGAGTCGGTCCGAAGCAGCGCGATGGATGCCGCCAAGACGGTCGAGGCGATGCCGGAACCGACGCGGCGGATCCTGGCCACGCTCTCGCTCGGCCTCGGCGCAGGCCTCTATCTGGCCGGCGCGCCGCGGCTGCTGACGCTGATCGCCCTGGGCCCCGCCCTCGCGGTCGGCGCAACGTGGCTGGCACGCGATCCAGCTTCGGCCCGTGGTGCACTAGGAGGTTCCCACGATGGCGGAGCTCGATACCGACGATCGCGCCAGGTTGAAGCCGAACCAATTCGCCTACGTCGACGCCGATGGCGTCGGCCACCTGCCGATCAACGACGAAAGCCACATCCGAAACGCCATCTCGCGGTGGAACCAGACGGACTTCTCCTCGAAGTCCGCCCGAGAGCGGGCGCGCCGGAGGATCGTCGCTGCCGCCAAACGCCACGACATCGAGATCAGCGATGACGACGAGGTCGCACGCCCGGCCCGATGATGGCGTCCCGAGGGAGGTCGCGACGCTCCCGATCACGGCTGATACGCGGATGGAACGCGCTGAGCTCAGGACGGCATCCAGCCGCATGAACAAGTCCCCGACTCTTGAGAGGCACCGGCGCAGATGACGTCGGCCAGAGAAAGGGATCGCGAACATGGACACCACCAAGGACTCGACAGAGCGTATCGACACGACGCGGTACCCGGATCGGGTCCAGCCCGAGAAGGTCACGGTCACGACCAAGGAGAATCACGACGAAGGCGGCGCTGAGGCCGTCGGCGCTGGCGCTGGCGCGCTCGCCGGAGCTGGGATCGGGATGGCGGTTGGCGGACCGGTCGGGGCGGCCGTCGGCGGCGTGACCGGCGCTGTGGTCGGTGCCGTCGCCGGCGAATCGATGGAGGGTGACGACGAAGCTGGTGCCGGACTCGGTGCCGGCGGCGGCGCCGTCGCCGGCGCGGCGATCGGTGCAGCCGTCGCTGGCCCACCCGGAGCCGTCGTCGGTGGTGCTGTGGGTGCGGGCGCTGGCGCTGGCATCGGCGACAAGACCGAAGAGAGTGCCGACGACGACAAGGTCACCGTCAAGACTGTCGACAAGGATCCGGTGATCGTCGAGCGGGGTCGCTAGGCGATCCCGATCCGCGATCGACCGTTATCGCACCCAGCACGAACACCCGGTGCGGCTCACTGCCGTACCGGGTGTTACATCTCCGGTTGGGTCACGCTTGATGAGCCGCTTGGCCAGCTTCGCCACGCGTCTGCCATGAACGTGTAACGCCTCGTCGTGCAGATCGGGTGCGGGCCGATACGTCGTCGACGATGATGGGCGCAGATCGCAACGAGGTTCCAGCATGTCCTTCGACCCGAATGCCCAGCTCGACCCCGGCCAGCTCCAGGACCGCCGCGGGCGGATCGGTGGCCGGGGTATCGCCGTCGGTGGCGGCGGGCTCGGCCTCGTCTTCGTCATCGCCTATCTGCTGCTCGGCGGCGACCCGTCGCAGATCGGGCTCGATACGAGTGGCGGCGCAGGCGCTGTCTCGGGTCCCGATGCCACGACCTTGCAGCAGGACTGCAAGACCGGGGCGGATGCCAATCAGCGCGTTGACTGCCGCATCGTCGGCTACGTCAACAGCATCCAGGCGTATTGGACGGCCGAGTTCCAGACCTCGGGCGAGTCGTACACCGACGCGGACACGGTCCTTTTCACCGACCAGACCTCGACGGCCTGTGGACCGGCCTCGTCGGACGTCGGCCCGTTCTACTGCCCGAACGACACCAACGTCTATCTTGACCTCGGCTTCTTCGACGAGCTCCAGCAGCGGTTCGGGGCCCACGGCGGCGCCTTCGCCGAGGCCTATGTCGTGGCCCACGAGTACGGGCACCATGTTCAGGATCTGCTGGGCATCCTCGGTCGCGGCTCGGAGACCGGTGCTGGTGGCACCTCCGTCCGGATCGAGTTGATGGCCGACTGCCTGGCTGGGGTCTGGGCGGACCACGCCACCGAGACCGGCTTCCTGGTGCCCTTGACCAAGGCCGACATCGCGGAAGCGCTCGATGCCGCCGCCGCCGTGGGTGACGATCGGATCCAGGCGCGCACCCAGGGCCAGATCGACCCCGAAAGCTGGACGCATGGATCGTCCGAGCAACGTCAAACGTGGTTCACCACGGGCATGGACAGTGGCACATCCGACGCCTGCGATACGTTCGCGGGCGGCAACTGACGGCCTTTCGCGCAGACGAACGCATCCTCGGCACGGAGCTTGCGCGGCCGCAACGGATCTGTGAGCCGGCGCCGACGCCCGGCGACCCGCTCGCAAGCCTGAGGCAGCGATGCTGTTCCCGATCACCCGATCCGTCGCCGGAGCGATCCGGCACGCAAAGGAGGTGCACCTTGACCAGCCTGCGGAAGACGCTGCTGACCATCCTTGCAGCGCTCATGATCGGCGGCGCCGTAGCGGCCTGCAGCCCCGGCGCTGGGACATCAGCTGAACCGACCGTGTCGGGCGAGAACCCGACCGTGATGCCGAGCGACTTGGCCTCGCCTTCGCCCACGTATTGACCCCGGCCATCTTGCCATCGCCAACGAGGTCCGCCTTGCGCGGACCTCGTTGCTGGGCTCAGGACGCGGAGATGTCCTGGACGTGCGACGTTGTCATCATCTCGAAAGGCATCGCGAGCTCTGTGGCGGTCGGCCGCGATGGCCACGCGAGCATCGTCCACCCATGGAGAGCTTGACTCGGATGATGTGCTCACGCTGCGGCGGCGCCAGCCACCTGATCGAGGACGACGGCCCCACGGTATGCCGAACGTGCGTGTTGGCCTGGGGCCAGTTCGGGGCGGCGATCGCCAGCGGGCCTCGCCCGCATGAACCGAGTCGCTTCGAGCTGGGACATCTCGACCACGATGTGCCCCAGCCTGGCTGTCTCCTCTGCGCATTCACCCGTCGGGCGGTGCAGTGGCCCAAACGCGGCCGATCCTGAGCCTGGCGCCGGCTGGACCCTAGCGAGCCGGTCACGCGCTCCCGGCGCCTCGCGGGCGGCTGGGGGTACCCTGACGGCATGGTCGAGTCGCCGCGCCGGCGCCCCATCGCCGTCGCCCTGATCGTCGTGCTCGTCATCGGGCTCGTCGTCCTGGTCGGCGCAGCCGCCGTCGGATTGCTGCTCCTCGCCGCCGGCCCGCGGGCGAGCGTGTCTTCGGCAGCCGGTCGCATCGTCGTCGTCGACGCCGAGGGCCTGATCCGCACGATGGATCCGCTCGGCACCTCGGAACGACGCTATGCCTTGACCGGCGGCGCCGCCCAGTTCCCTGCCTGGTCGCCGGACGGCGGTCGGCTGGCCGTCGCGGCCGGACCTGGCCTGTTCGTGCTCGACGATCAGGCGTCGGGAGCACCGCCTGAGACGATCCCCAGCCCGATCTACCAGAGCGGCGAGGAGCCGCCCTTCTACCTCTACTGGTCACCAGATGGCGACCAGCTGACCTTCCTGACCAGCGAGCCCGACGGGCTGGCATTGCGTGCGGCGGCCGCGAATGGATCGGCGGGCGGCATCGTCAAGCGCGGGGCGCCGATGTACTGGGCCTGGACCGGGGCCGATCGGATGCTCATCCATGCCGGCGGCGACGGCCCGAACGCCTATGTGGGCGAGGTCGAACTCGACGGCGCGGAAGCCCGCAGGACGGCCATCGTCCCTGGCCTGTTCCAGGCACCAGCCGTGTCGAGCGACGGGCTGCGACGTGCCTATGTCGCCTCGACCGACGAGCCGGAGCCCGACATCCGATCAGCCGTCATCCTCGTCGAGGATGACGGCGACGGCAGCGTCCGGCGGGTGGCTGTTCGCGGTCCGACCGCGCTCGGCTGGGGTCCCGGTCAAGGCAGCCTCGCGTTCATCGCGCCGCCGCAGCGCACCCAGCTCCCGATCGGGCCGCTCGACCTCCTGGACCCGGCTTCGACGCAACCGCGGATGCTGCTCGACGATGACGTGCTGGCGTTCTTCTGGTCGCCCGACGGATCGTCGATCGCGGCCTTGATGCTGGCCTCGGACAAGCCGAGACAGGTGGCCAGCCTGCGCGCGATGCCGCCGCGGCCCGAGGCGCCCACGGCCGCTGATTCCGGGGTCACGTTGCGGCTGAAGATCGTGGCAGCTGACGACGGGAGCGTCCTCGTCGACCGTCCGGTCCGCCTCTCGGAGACATTCGCCGGCCAGCTCCTGCCCTACTTCGACCAATACGCACTGAGCCATCGACTCTGGTCGCCTGACAGCGCCGACCTCGTGCTGCCCCTGGTCGGCGACGATGGCGTCACACACATCACCGTCGTGCCAGCCGCCGGCGGCGAGCCGCGCGTCATCGCCGACGGCGAGATCGCCTTCTGGGCACCCTGACCTTCCAGCCACGATGATCTGATGTCATCGCTCGTGGAGCCTGACCCCATGTCGGCCATCCGGCCGGTGGCGCCGCCGACCGAGGCCGACCTGGCCCAGGCCTGGGCGACCGTCTCGGCGCGCCTGACACCGACACCACTGGTCGCGAGCCCACTCGCGGCCGATGCCTGGCTCAAGCTCGAGACGTTGCAGCCGACGGGCTCGTTCAAGGTCCGTGGTGCCCTGGCCGCGCTGTCGCAGCTGCCGACTGGCCATCACGTCATCGCCGCCAGCGCCGGCAATCACGGGCTCGCCGTGGCCTGGGCCGCGTCGCTCTACGGACTCCGCGCGACGGTCGTCGTCTCCGAGCAGGCGTCGCCGGCCAAGGTCGCCAAGCTTCGGGCGCAGCCCATCGAGCTCATCCTGCACGGTGACTCCGACGCCGCCGAGGCCTTCGCGCCGACCCTCGTCGGTCCGGGCTCGAGCTATGTCTCGCCGTACAACGACACCCTCGTCATCGCCGGCCAGGCGACGGTCGGGCGGGAGCTCGAGGATCAGACGTCCGGCCCGCTGACGCTCGTCGTCCCGGTCGGTGGCGGCGGGCTGCTGGCCGGGGCCGCCCTCTGGGCACGGTGGCGAGGGCGCGATGACGTGACGCTGATCGGCGTCGAGACCTGCGCTTCGCTGGCCGTCTCGACGGCGGTGGCGGCCGGCCACGTCGTCCCGATCAGCTACTCGGATACGCTCGCCGACGGCCTGGCCGGCAACATCGAAGCCGGCTCCGTGACCGTGCCCTTGCTGTCGAGCGTGGCCTTTACCTGCGTCGACGAGGCCCAGATCCGGGCCGCGATGCGCTGGCTGATGGTCAACCATGGCGTCGTAGCGGAGGGCGCCGGCGCGGCGGCGGTCGCGGCCGTGTTGGCTGGCAAGGTCGGCACCGATCCGCGGCTGGTGGTCCTCGTCACGGGCCGCAACGTGTCGCCTGAACGCTACGCGGCGGCGATCGTCGAGGCCTGACCCGCGCCTGACCCGGTTGCCGGATCAGTCGCCGACGAGCTCGATCTTGCCTTTCATACCAGCCTCGTAGTGGCCGGGCTCATGGCAGGCGTACGCGTACGGACCGGGACCATCGAAGGTGTAGTCGACAGCGTGTGTGCTGCCCTCATCGAGCTCATCCTGCTCGACCACGACCACGCCGTCCACATCATCGGCGGCCACCTTGTCCGCCGGCCCGACCTGGAACTCGTGGACCACCGTACCGCTGTTCGTGAGCACGAACCGGATCGACTCGCCGTTCGCGACAGGGACGCTGTCGGGCATGAACTTCAGCCCATCATCCATGTTCAGCCATACGACGCGTGGGTTGTCCTTCGTGCCGAGGGATGGCGCGTCAGGACCCACCAGCTGGATGTATCCAGCCATGCCGTGCTCGAAGTGCCCTGGTGCATGACAGGCGAAGCCGAACGGCCCGGTGCCGTCGAAGGTGAAGGTGATCTCGCCCGTCTGGTCGGGACCGATGTCGGCGACCTCCGGGGTGCCTTCCTTGTCGGCATACGCGTCGGCCAACGGGCCGACCATGAATTCGTGAACGGCCTTGCCGACGTTGTGGATCCTGAAGGTGACGGTCTCGCCGACCGCGGCCTGGACCAATCCGGGAGTGAAGTTGAGGTTGTCGTCTCCCGTCAGCTCGACGACGCGTGGGGCGCTGGTCGTGCCCGGCGTGAACGTGAGCGCGGCGGGCCCGATCGGTGTCGGCGCCTGGGTCACTTCGGTCGTCGCCGCTGCGCTGGGGGCGCTCGAGGCGGCGGTCGAGGCGGCGGGCGAGGCGGCCGCGGAACCCGTCGGCGCATATGTCCACGACGCCGGTGACTGGGCGCTGCAGGCACCGAGGACCAGAGCTGCCGTGGCCACGATGATCGAGGTGCGCGGGATCCGAATCGCGGATGTCATCGGAGGGCTCCTTCTGTGCCCGATGCCGAGGACTGGGACGCCCGCGGCTGTGGCCTTGGATGCTCCGCCTCCGTGAGCGATGCGGGACGTGGCCTTCGGCCCCTTTCGGCAGGCCGAGGGACACCGGCAAACCACGCGCGATCGATCGGTCGAGCAGTCGATGCCTGATGGCGATCGGTGTCGATTCGCGCCGCTGCCCTTCGTCGAACCGATGAAGCAAGCCATCGAGCCGAAGGAGCACCGCCATGGGCAACCCGATCGTCCACTTCGAGATCCGCTCGACAGACCCGAACGCCACACGCGCCTTCTACGGGCAGCTCTTCGGCTGGACGTATCCGGCGGGCGGCTTCCCCGACTACACCTACGTGGATAGCGGGGTCCCGGCGGGCACCATCCCTGGCGGCATCAGCCCGACCCAGGGCGGCGAGCCGATGGTCACGGTCTTCGCCGGCGTGGCCGATGTGCAGGCCGCGCTCGACAAGGCGGTCTCCCTTGGGGCCACCATCGTCCAGCCAGCGACCCGGGCACCGGGCGTCACCTTCGGGCTCTTTGCCGACCCGCAGGGCCACGTCGTCGGGGTCTCATCGAATGACGAGACCGCCTGAGCGACAGAGCACGCTGTCGCACCGCGTTGCCGGATCACGCTCGAGGGGCGATCCAGGCTTCCGTGGTATGGTGGGGGCTCGCCACCCTTCGTGGCGATGCTCCGCGTGGTCGACCCCCCTTCTCGAACGGACCGTGCGTCTGCTGTTGCTGTTCGTGAAGCGTTGGAGGTCATCATGACCACCGGTACCATCAAGAAGGTCGTTGCCGATCGCGGCTTCGGCTTCATCGCCGCCGAGGACACGAAGGAATACTTCTTCCATCGTGGCGGCCTCGACTCCTCGCTCGACTTCGACCGCCTCATCGGCGGCGAGAAGGTCGAGTTCGAGATCGAGCAGAGCCCCAAGGGCCCGCGCGCCATCCAGGTGCACGCCGCCTAAGCCAGATCGAGGGAGCGGCCCACTCGAAAGAGGGGCCGCTCTTTTGATTCCAGCACCAGGCAACGCGTCCTTTTCAGGGACGCCATGCGCTCTGCGCCAGAACACGCATACTCGAGCCATCGGTGGGAGGCACTGGAGCCTGCGGGCTCTTACCAGCGCGACGTTCCCGATACGGTCGCCAAGACCGTCGCGCGGGGCCAATGGCGAGTCCGACCCTCCGTCGCCGGGCACGCACGTGCCCCTTGGAGGTTCCCATGCCATTGATGGCCGTCGCATTCCCGATCCTTCCCGGAAAGACCCCGGAGTGGCGCGCCTGGCTCGACGAGTTGAACGGCCCGCGCCACCAGGAATTCATCGACTCGCGACGCCGTGCGGGCGTCCATGAGCGAACGTTCCTGCAGCCGACCCCGATGGGCGACCTCGTGATCACGACCCTCGAAGGCGACGATCCGATGCGTTCGTTCGGGCAGCTGATGAACGCGACCGATGCGTTCACACAGTGGTTCATCGAGCGGGCCACGGCAGTCCACGGCCTCGACCCGTCCGTACCGCTGACTGCTTCCCCGTCAGAACTCGTCGCCGACTCCGGCGCGGTCGCCGTCCCGGTCGCCTGACCGGCGGAGACGCCAGATACCTCGAGCGAAGGGGCCGCTCGCATCGGCCGACAGTCCCTCCGCTCGACTCGCGACCGCGGCGCGCTCGCTACCAGCAGCGGCCACGCTGCCGCGGTCCGCGAGCTCGTCGCCGACCACCGTGTGGGACGACACCGGCCCCGCTCTGACTGGCCTGCTTGACCTTCTTCGACGTGGCTGGCACCTTGACCAAGAGCCATGGCGCACTACCAGTTCACGGTCGACATCGCCGCCCCGATCGAGCAGGTCTATGACCTCTGGACGGACCCAGAGCGGATGTCGGAGTGGATCGAGGGCATCACGAAGGTCACCGATGTGACCGGACCGGCGGGTCAAGCCGGCACTCGATATACCGTGTGGTTCGGGCGCATGGGCAGCCCTTCGGAGATCCTCGAGGCCGAGCGGCCGCGCCACCTCAAGACGCGTTTTGGCAACCGGATGCTGCGTGGTCAGACGAACGTCACGTTCGAGGCCATGGCGAGCGGCACGCGCCTGACCCAGGAGTTCCGGACGGAAGGCGTCGTTCCAGCCATCGCCGCCTGGATCTTCGCGCTCGGCTCGTACAAGGGGAGCTTTCGCGGCGAGCTCGAGAGCTTCGTTCGACTCGCCGAACACGAAGCACGGGCGTCGGAGTCATGATGCCGCGAGGTGATGGATCGGCGGCCGGTCCAATACGGCGTCCGACCGGAGGCAGCACATGATCATCGTCACCACGCCCTATCTCACGGGCCATCGGGTCGTCGAGGTCAAGGGCCACGTCTTCGGCCTCGTCGTCCGCAGCCGCGGACTGGCCGGCAATCTCTCCGCGTTCCTGCGATCGTTGGTCGGTGGCGAGATCCACGAGTACACATCGCTCCTCGAGGACACCCGCCGGCAAGCGATCGATCGACTGGTCATGAATGCGACGGCGGTCGGCGCGAACGCCGTCCTCTCGTTCCGATTCGACAGCTCGGAGCTGGGCGGCTCGATGTCCGAGATCGTCGCCTATGGCACGGCCGTGATCGTAGAACCCGACGCGTCGACGTCGGCGGCCGTGCTCGACTGAGGCCTACGAAGATGCTCACGCTGGCGCGGCTCTTCGTCGTCGTCTTCGGCGGCCTGATGATCATCTTCGGCGTCTGGCTTGCCACGCTCGGCAACGAGGGCGACTTCGGTCTCGTGATCGTGGGCCTCCTGACGGCGTTCTTCGGCGCGTTGGGCATCGGCGTCCTGGCGTTCGAGCGGATGCGTTATCGGTCAGCAGCCGCCGAGGCACCCGTGTCGAGCGGATCGCCCGGCGGCGAGACGCCCGGCGCGCCGCTCGAGGCACGATTCGTATCGACATCGGAGGTCTTCGTCGATCCTTCGTCTGGAAAGACGATGCGTGTCTTCTCCGATCCTTCGACCGGCGAACGGCGCTACCAGGCGGACGCCTGAGACCGCTCCGCAATGGGCGGACGGCGGTCATGCGCGGGCATTGGGTGAACCGCGTGACTCCCCACACCTGCACGCGACACACGGAGGCGCGACAGTGGACAAGACGCTCGTCGATGAGGTAGTGGCCACGGCGGCTCGCGTGGTCGCGAGCGGAGCCATCTCGGCCAACGGCCACGGCAACATCAGCTTGCGCGTTCCCGGTGCGCAGGAGATGGTCTTCACATCCGCTCCGTCACTCCGAGGGCTGGGGCCGGACGGGGTCGTCCGCGTCGGCCTCGACGGGACGCTCCTCGAGGGCCTGCTGCCGCCCATCCAGGGTGCAGTGGTGGCCATGCACACGGCGCTCTACCAGGACCATCCCGATGTCGGCTGTGTCATCCACACGCACTCGCCATATGCCACGGCCTATGCCGTCGCCAACCGGTCGATCGGGTGCTGGATCGAAGCGCTGGCGATGTTCGGCCTGCCCGACGGGGTCCCTGTCGCCGCCTATGGCCCTCGAGGGTCGGAGGCCGCGGTGGCCAACATCCGGCGCGCCGTCCGACCGGGCAACCCGGCCGTCCTCCTCGCCAACCACGGCGTGCTGGTCTTCCATCGCACGGCCGAGCTGGCGGTGATGGTCGGTGGCATCGTGGAGGAGGCCGCGCAGGCGTCGATCAACGCTCAGGCGCTGGGCGGCCCGGTCGAGATCCCGGCCGACATGCGCGACGCCGCGCTGCAGCGGGCGATGGCCTTCGATACCGCCGGGACGAAGACCGCTTAGGAGGGCACTGCTTCGATCAAGCGACACTGACGCGCTGCGATGGGAGGCAGGCGGATGCGATTCCGAATGCCCAGATCGACCAGCCGGCGCAGCTCGTCGATGCTGATGCCGATCCGCTCGGTCGCCTCGACCATCCCGTAGCGGTCAACGGCTCCACTCTACCGGTGCAAGCGTACGTCGCGGAGTTCGCGCTCGGCGGCGGTTCGATGAGTCATCCTGCATCGGCAGCACCGTTTGACCTCGACCCGCCCGGCCCCGAGACTCTGTCGTACGTCAGTCCCGAGCTCCTGGAGGCGTCCGATGGTCGAAACGGCAAGCCGGCGGATCGACGGCGGTCGCCTGAGCACGTTCCGTGATGCGTTCAGGGGCGACCTGATCCTGCCCACGGAAGCAAGCTACGATGCGGCGCGCGCCGTCTGGAACGGGATGATCGACCGCAGGCCGGCGCTGGTCGTCCGCCCACTGGATACCGCCGACGTCATCGCCGCGCTCCGTTTCGCCCGCGACGAGGATCTCATCGTCGCGGTCCGGAGCGGCGGCCACAGCATGGCGGGCCTCTCGACCTGCGACGACGGCATGCTCATCGACCTGGCGCGGATGCGTGGGGTCACGGTCGATCCCGATCGACGGATCGCCCGCTGCGCAGGCGGCGCACTGCTCGGCGAGCTCGACGATGCGGCCCAGGCGGTCGGCTTGGCCTGCAACGTGGGGACCGTCTCGCACACGGGCATCGCCGGCCTGACGCTTGGCGGTGGGATGGGCCGGCTGCAACGCAAGCTCGGACTTTCGATCGACTGCCTTCGTGCTGTCGAGCTCATCACCGCGGACGGACGACTCGTCCGCGCCAGCGCGGACGAGAACGCCGCTCTGTTCTGGGGCATGCGCGGTGCCGGCGCCAACTTCGGGATCGTCACGGCGTTCGAATTCGACCTGGCGCCGATCGGTCCGACGATCTGGCGGGGGATCCTGACCTACGCAGCCGAGCGCGCCCGCGACGTGGCCGCTGTGTATCGCGAATACATGCTCACCGCATCCGACGACGTCATGGCCGCCCTGAACTTCGGGCGAGCGTCTTCGGAGGACGACTCCCTGGCTGCCATCGCCGGTCAGCCGGTCGTGACCCTCTCGATCACGTATGCCGGGCCGAGCGCGGACGCCGAGCGTGACCTCGGTCCGTTCTCTGCCCTCGGACCGCCGATCTCGGGGGCCTTGAGCGAGCAGACCTATCTCGAGTCGCAGCACGCCTTCGACGACGCGAATGCCTGGGGCCACCGCGTCTACACGAAGAGCGGCATGATCGGCTCGCTGCCCGACGATCTCGTCGATGCCTTCGTCGATCACGTCGCCAGCTCGCCGCCGGGTGACGACGTCTTCTCGATCTGGGCGTTCGGCGGCGCCGTCGGCCGGGTGCCCGAGGACGCGACCGCATTCCAGGGTCGCTCCGCAGCGTTCTGGGTCGGCACCGAGACGATGTGGGACGACCCGGCTGATGACCATGCACATCGCGATTGGGCACGCGCAGGGATCGGCCTCGATCGAGCCCTACCGAGTGTCGGGCGGCTACGTCAACGATGTCTCCGAGCGTGGCGACGACGCCACGGTCCGAAGCGTCTACGGCGACGCGAAGTACGAACGCCTCGTCGCGCTCAAGCGCGCCTGGGATCCCGACAATGTCTTCCGGCTGAATCAGAACATCCGGCCATAGGAACGATGCTCTCGGCCGCTCGACCGACCTGCTTCCTGATCGCCGACATCTCGGGCTACACCGGCTATCTCGCCGACGTCGAGCTGGACCACGCCCAGGACATCTTGGCCGACCTGATCGGCGCGGTCGTCTCCGCGCTCCGACCGAACTTCCGGCTGGCCAAGCTCGAAGGCGACGCCGCGTTCACCTTCATGACGACCGAGACGATCGATGGATCGATGCTCCTCGACACCATCGAGCGTTGCTACTTCGGGTTTCGCCGACGGCGCCGCGACGTCCGACAGGCGACGTCATGCGAGTGCAACGCCTGCGCGCGGATCCCGGATCTCGACCTCAAGTTCGTCGTCCACCACGGCGAAGCCATCTTCCAGAAGGTCGCCGGCCGCGAGGAGCTCCTGGGGTCGGACGTCATCGTTGCGCACAGGTTGCTCAAGAACGAGGTCGTCGAGACGCTGGGCATCGGCGCCTACGCCCTCATCAGCCAGGCGTGCATCGCGGCCTCGGACATCGATCCCGCCGCGCTGGGCATGCGCGAGCGCGTCGAGACCTACGATCGGATCGGCGACGTCCGGTGCTGGGTGCACGACCTGGAGCGCCGCTGGCAGGAAGAGGAAGCTCGGGGGCGGGTCCGCGTGACCCCGGATGAGGCCGTCCTCGACATGGCGGTGCCGACCAGTGTGCCACCCCAGTTGGCCTGGGAATTCCTTACCAAGCCCGGTCAGCGGATGTCGTGGCAGCCGTGGGTGACCGAGGTCGACATCCAAGGGGCGCCTGGCGGACGCCGTGGGCTCGGTTCGTCCAACCACTGCCGCCACGGCAAGGACGCAGTCGTCGAGGAGATCCTCGACTGGCGTCCGTATGACTACGTCACCGACCGCACGATCATCGACACGCCCAGCGGACCGGTGAAGGTGTTGCACACGATCGAGCTGGAGCCGGTCGCTTCGGGCACCATCATCCACCTCCGCTTCGCCGCGCCGAAGACGAAGCGCGAGAAGGCGCTCATGGAGCACATCGGGCCGGCCTACGGTGCAGCCCTCGAGTCTGGCATCCCGACCCTCCTCGCCCAGCTGGACGCCGAGCTGGCGGCCCGCGAGGCCGACCGCGGCCCAGAGCCCGAGCTGGCCACGCCCCGGCCGGACGGGCCGTTGTCAGGACTTCAGCCGCTGCGCCACAACGGCGAGCACAGCGTGCTGGGGTCGGCCCCCGCGGACGCGCACGTGGCGGAAGCGGGGTGACCTTCGGATCGCGTCGCGCTCCCAAAGGCGAGAAGCAGGTCGATGTCCTGGACGTGGCCTTCACTGGCGAGCTCTGGTATTGGCGAGGGCCGGCGCCGTTCCATTTCATCGCCGTGCCGGACGATCCGTCCGCGGCGATCCACGCCATCTCGAGGGTCGTGACCTACGGCTGGGGCGTGATCCCGGTCAGGGTGCGTATCGGCGGCAGCGTCTGGGAGACCTCGCTCTTCCCCAAGGACGGCCGCTACCTGGTGCCAGTCAAAGATGCCGTGCGCAACGCCGAACGACTCGCCGTGGGCGACACCGTCAGCGTGCAGCTGGCGGTCCGGTCTTGATCGATGACAGGCGCACCTGCCCGAAGCTGAACGTCCTCTAGCGAGCCTGACCCGGCGACTTGCTCCGCGATATCGGGTGGTTGGCCAGGAACATGCCGGTCGGGTCGTATCGAGCCTTGGCCCGCCTGAGTCGGTCGTAGCTCTCGGTCGGGAAGATCGACCGTGGATCGACGGCTGACTCGGCGAAGTTGAGGTACCTCCGCCCGCTGTCCCAGGGGCCCAGGGCTCCCAACAACAGCCCGACGTGGCGTTCGACGGCCGCCCGGGCCTCGCCATCCGGGGTGAGCCCGAACGTGAAGGTAACGAACGGTTGATCGATCGCATCGAGCACGCCGTGATCGGGCGATCGGATCGCCGCGGCGCCACCAAGGTGGCGAACCTCGACATGCAGGAGCGGTGACCCGACGAAGGCCTCGACCAGCCCGTCGATCGTGGCCGGCCGAAGATCCGTGAGCAGGATCCCGTCGCCGGCGTAGGGCAAGGGGAAGTCGGGATCCATGTTCACGGCGCTCAACTCACTGGTGGGCATCATGGCCACAGTGTCCATCTCTGGCCCAAGGTCGCGAAGCGGTTGGAGTAGCGCAGCACCATCGCTGGTGGCGCCGATGAACGCGACCTCGACCAGCACGAAGGACCGGCCCCGAACGTGGTCTGGGAGGAATGGGGCATCCGGTAGCTGCAACATGCGACCGATGGATCCGCAGGCATCGGGCACCGTCTCGATCCACTCGCGCCAGGCGTTCAGGATCTCTGTCGCGCGCTCGATCGGCCAGAACAGGACACCGGCATAGATCTCGGCGACCGGGAACAGCTCGAGCTCGATCGCGGTCACGGCCGCGACGTTCCCTCCCCCGCCACGGAGCGCCCAGAACAGCTCCGGCTCGACTTCGAGATCTGTTCGGAGGAGCCGGCCATCGGCCGTCACGACGTCCGCCGCGACGATGCTGTTGCAGGCGAGCCCGAACGTGCGGACCATCCAGCTCAGGCCGCCCCCGAGGGCGTATCCAAGCACCCCGACGTCCGGCGACGTACCCGCGAGGTAGGCGAGGCCGTATTCACCGGCGGCGGTCGCCAGGGGTTTCCCGAGCACCCCTGCCTCGATGCGCGCGCGTCGCGATGCCGTGTCGATGTGGATGCCGCGCATGCGCTCCGACTTCACGAGCAGCGTGTCCATGCTCCAGTCGATCGGTCCCGCGTTGTGGCCACCAGCATTGAATGCGATGCGCAGGCCGCACTCCATGGCGAACTTGACAGTCGCCACGACATCTTCCGCCGTCTCCGGGTAGACGACGGCGATGGGCCGCTGGTCGACTGCCAAGTTCCACGCCTGCCGTGCGGTGTCCCATCCCACGTCGTCGGGCGATACGACGTCGCCATCGAGTCGCTCGCCGAGATCACGGTGCTGCACATGCCACCTCATCGCAGCTCAGCTCATGGGAAGCCTCGCGGGTGCACAGTACACGTGGCTGACGGCACGGCGACGACCGACGACGAGGAGGCACGCGATGCGGTTCCGGACGACGCTCCTGCAGAACGACAAGACGGCGACCGGGTTCCGTGTTCCGGACGACGTCGTCGAGGCACTCGGCAAGGGCAAGCGTCCGCCGGTCCGGGTGACGATCAACGGCTACACCTATCGCAGCACGGTCGCCGTCATGGGCGGTGACTACATGCTCGGGGTCAGCGCCGAGAACCGAGCCAGCGCCAGGGTCAAGGGCGGCGACGAGATCGACGTCGAGCTCGAACTCGACACCGCGCCCCGCGAAGTGTCGGTGCCCGCTGATCTTGCCGCAGCGCTCGACGCGGAGCCCGATGCGAAGCACACCTTCGAAGGCTTGTCGTACAGCAACAAGTCGTGGCACGTCCTCCAGATCGAGGGGGCCAAGAGCGACGAGACGCGCCAGCGCCGGATCGTGAAGTCGGTCGAGGCGCTGCGTGAAGGCCGCATCCGCTGACCGGCGGGGATCGTGATAGGCCGACTAACCTGAAATACGTTGACGGATCTCGGTCTCATAGTCAGGGAAGTACCTGCCGATCACGGAGAGATCGAACGTTCGCAGGATGGACTCCTTTGGCTCGCGCTCCAGCAGGAAGGCGAAGCTCGCCTGCACGAGAGCGACGGGATCGGATGCGCTCGGATCGAGGCGCGCAAGGTCCATGTGGGTGACTCGGACGTGGTGGTGCGTCTCGCCGCTGTCGAGGACGGTGACGGTGCAATCCCAGCCACCTCCCGTGGAGGCAGCGGCGACCTCGATCCGACTCATGCCACGCGCTCGGCGGCTTCGGACGCCCGCGTTGCTGCCGATCTGCCCACTCAACCCGCGCGTGAGGCCGCATGGAGGCGCATGGGGCCATCCACGCCCTTGAGCTCGACCGGCCCGATCTCCCGAAGGACCACCTCCGACCCGGTCGCGGCGTCGACGATCTCCTGGTGGAGGATCCCCAGCGCGACGAGGTGACGGAGCTCCTCGACGTCCGTCCCGGCTCGTTCGGCCGCCATCGCGATCTCGTACCGCCCCACGCGCCGTACTGTACCGGGCCGGAGTCGCGACCCGTCGAGCGCCCTATCCAGCGTGAGCCTGACGCCCGGCGCGCGCGGAACAGTCGTCATCGGCACGTCGGCGACACAGCCGCTAGCATTCGGCCGGCGCCCACGGCGGCGCCACCCGGGGGCCTCGCGACTCAAGGGAGCACCATGCGCGCCTTCAAGCTCTTCCTCATCGCAACCCTTGGCACCCTGACGCTCGCAGCCTGCGGCTCGGACGCCGGCCTGACCGGCAAGGACTGGCAGCTGACAGCCATCACGGAGCGGGTGCCCGCGTACCAGGGCGTCATCCCGCAAGCCGACCAGTCCAAGTACACGATCACGTTCCATGAGAAGGACACCTTCGACGCCACGGCCGACTGCAACCGTGCGGCAGGCACGTACAAGACCACGAACCGCGGGGGGATGACCATCGAGCTCGGACCCTCGACCCTGGTCATCTGCCCGGAGGGGTCGTACTCGGAGCTTTACCTCCACGCGCTGAGTCAGGCAGAGAGCTTCGAGGTGTCGGGGGACATCCTGCGGATCACGCTCGCCGACGGCGGCATCCTGACCTTCACCCGCGCCGGCGTGCTCCCGTCGGAAGGGGCCGCGACTGCCTCGCCGACCGCCTCCCCGAGCCCGAAGGCCACCGCCAAGCCGACGCCCTCGCCCTCACCCAAGCCGACGCCCAGCCCCACCGCCAAGCCAACGACCGCACCAACCAGCGGGCCGACGACCAAGCCGACCACGGCCCCGAGTGCCGCCCCGACGGCCGCTCCCACCACGGCCCCGACGGCCGCCCCGACTGCCGCCCCGACCCCGCCGCCGAGCGGCCTGACCGGGAAGACCTGGAAGCTGACGGCCGTGACCCTCAGGGACCCGGCATTCCAGGGTCCTATTCCGGTGGCCGATCAGGGCAAGTACACCGTCACGTTCGCCACGGATGGCACGTTCTCGGCGCAAGCCGACTGCAATCAGGTCACCGGCACGTACACGACGACCTCGTCGGGCGACCTGACCATCACGCCGGGTCCGTCGACGATCGTCGCCTGCGGCGAGGAGTCGTACGGTGACCTCTACATCCTCGGGCTGACGAATGCCGCCAGCTACACGGTCGCCAGCAACCAGCTCACGATCACCCTCGTGGATGGGGGGACGCTGACCTACCAGTAGGACCCCGGCGAGGGCGTGCCGCCCGTATACCTCAGCGCCAGTCGACGTTCACCACCTCGATCGGCTCGGACAGGCCCTTGAGCGTCGCGCTACGGAGCGCCGACGTCCGGTGCGACTCCCCGACCGTCGCGACGCTGGCAACGATGTCGCCGGCGCCGCCGAGCGCCGCGATGCGGCTCGCCTCGTGGACGGCCTTGCCGTGGAAGTCGCCGCCGACCTGCGTCGCATCGGAGGCGTGGAGGCCGATCCGGACCTGGGGCGCGAAGCCCTGTGTCGAGCGATGCTCGGCAAGTCGGCGCTGGATGGCGATCGCCGCCGCGACCGCAAGGTCCGGAGAGTCGAAGCTGACGAAGAACCCGTCGCCGGTCGTCGAGATCTCCTCGCCGTCGTGAGCCGTGAACACCTCACGGAGAACGGTGTTGTGCCAGCGAAGCAGGGTCTCCCAGGCCTCGTCGCCGAGGGCCTCGACAAGGCTGGTCGAGCCAACGATGTCGGTGAACATGAAGGTCTTCATGACCCGCCGCGGCGGCCCGGCCTTGCCCCGGAGCTGCCATGGCAGGAGCTCGGATACGTCCTCGAGGATGACGGCCGCAGTCGGGCAGGCGAACGCGGCGGCGCGCAGGACTTCCTCGTCGACGCTGTCGGCACCAACGACGTCGGCCTTGCCGTAATCGCCAGCCAGCCAGTCGAAGGCAGTCGGGGCGAGGGTGATGCAGTTGCCGGCGCCGATGCACTTGTGTCTGTCGATCCGCGCCCGGATCGCCATCAGTGCGACCCGACGGCTGCCAGCCCGCGGAACGCCAGCGAGGTCGCCTCGGCCCGGCTCGAAGTCCCCAGTCTGGCCTGCAGTCTGGCCAGCCGCTGCGCCACATCGTCCTCGCCGAGCTCGAGCTCGGTGGCGATCTCGGCGTTCGTCCTGCCCTCGGTCAGGAGCTGGAGGAGGTGGCGCTCGGTGTCGTCGAGGCTGGGCTCGGCGTCGCCGGGCGCGGAACCCGGAGCTGCCTGCTCGGGCACCGATGCCGCCATCGGACCGGCCAGAGCGACGAGCTCGCGCCCGAGGGGCCCCTTGAGCCATCGAACGCGAGTGGCCTCATCGGCGGTCCCGCGCGCGATCCTGGACAGCGTCAGCTGCAGGTAGCTCTTGACGGATGCCTGGACATCCGCTGGCGCGCCCGCGATCAGGGCCTGCGCGGCCGGGATGACGATCTCCAGGCTGACGTCCTCGTGCAGTCCGGCCTGGAGCGCCTGGAGGGCCGCGCCACCCTCCGCCGCGGCGTCGGTGTTGTCACCACGGACAAGCGCGACCGTCGCCAGTGCGGCGTGGACTTGCGCGCCCCAAGGGGCATGGCCCGGCAGGAGCGGCAGCAAGTCCTTCGCCTGCGTCGTCGATCGTTCGACGAGCTCCACCAACCCATCGTCCGGCGCGTGACCGGCAGCCGAGCGACGGGCGAGGAGCTTGGACGCTTCCATGGCCAGGCGGGCAAGGGACTCGCAGCGCGCCGAGGCCCCTTCCGTCGCCATCGCCACCGCTTGCTCGAGGTGGCGACGCATGCCTTCCGCGTCGTCATCGACGACCCGGGCCATGCCGCGCCAGGTCTCGAGCTGGCGGGCCCGAGTTCGCGACGGGGCCAGGGCCGCCGCAGCTGCCGCCAGGCTGATCCACCGCTCTGCTCCGTCGACGTCTCCCAGCTCGAGGAGACCGACCGCGACGCCGCCGGCGGCGAGGAACTCGATGGCCCGTTCGCCCTGGAGCTTCGCCGCGCGATGCGCATCCTCACCGCGGGACAGTGCGAGGTCAGGCACCTCCTTGGCCATGGCGTACACGTGAACGCCGAACAGCATCTGGAGCTCAAGACGCGCGCGCTCGCTCTCGGTCACGAGCTCGGACAGGCGACTCGTCACCCGCCGGATCTCCTCGAGATGCCGCGCCGAGGACGACAGGTGCATCACCGGCGCGTACTGCGTATAGGCCATGGCGATGACCGTGGACATGACGCCCGTTCGGTCGCCGAGTCGCTCGTAGATCCCGAGCGCCCGCTCGAGGACGTCCGTCGCCTCGCCGAAGCGTGGGCCGACCGGCGACGACTTGATGATGTCGAGGATCGGCGTGCCCGATGCGACCATGGCGAGCACCTCGTTCGCCCGGCCGGCAAAGACCTCACCTGCGAACCACGCACGCCCATAGCTGATATCGATGATCCCGATCTCCCGGAGGGCAGCGGCCAGACTGCGATCATCCTTCAGCTGCTCGGCGAGCTCGATGGCCCGTCGATACGCTTCCTCAGCGCCATCGAGGTCGGTCTCGGAGGTGGCGCCGCCGTAGGACTCGCCGAGTGGGCTCCGCGTGAGGGCCTGGCCGAGTTCGAGCGTCGCGCGGAGCTCGATGCCGGCGTCACCTTGCTCGGCCGCGCGGGCACGGACGCGACCGAGCCAGCTCCGCTGCAGCCTCCTCGTCGTGGCTCATCCGCAGCGCGGACGCGCGTCGGAGCTGCACGTCGAGCTCGACCTTCGGGTCCCGCATCGCCTCGGCGAGCGCGGCCAGCTCCGTCAGCCCGTCGAGGCGGTCGCCCGTCCGCCGAAGGACGGCCAATGCGTCGTCGCGCATCGTGAGGAGGACGCGTCGGTCGGTCGGCGTCGAGACGACCGGCAGCGCCTGCTCGATGAGCCGGAGCGCCTCCTCGGGGGCGTTGGCGTCGAGCGCCGCCGCCGCGGCATCGATCGAGAAGCGGGCGGACCACACGGTATCGCCCGCCGCGAGCGCATGCTGCGCGAGCATCGGCAGGCCGGCTGGATCCGGATCGCCACCCTCCATCAACAGGTCGACGACCGCGGCGTGGACCTGTCGTCGCCGGGCGGCGGAGAGCTGGTTCGCGGCGAACTGCCGGACCTGCTCGTGCGTGAACGTGTAGTCCGCAGCTTCCCCCGGTGCCTGAGGCAGCAGGAGGCCCGCCCGGACCGCGGGACCGAGATCGTCGGCCAGCTGGTCGGCGCCGTCGCCCGTGCCTGTCGCCTCGCCCTGCGCCGCCGACGGAGCGGCCGCGGCCTGCGCCGCCGCTGGAGCGGCGGCCGCCTCATCTCGGTCTACCGTCGGCGACCCGATCTCGCCCGCACCGACCCGCTGCCGGATCGCCCTGAGGTCGCGCAGGCTGAAGCTTCGGCCGAGGATCGCCGCGTCACCAAGCGCGGCTCGTGTCCGGGGCGGGAGACGCGCGGCCCGTCGGTCGATGAGCGTCCGAACTGCCGACGGCACGAGCCGGGCCGCGTTACGGCCGAGGCGCCACTCGCCATCGAGCTGCTGGAGGGTGCCGGCTTCGCGATGCGTCCGGGCCAACTCTTCGACGATGAACGGCACGCCCTCGGACTGGACGTGCATCGCGGCCGCGGAGGCTGCCTCGACAGGGCCGCCAAGGACACGCTTGAGGAGCTCGCCCGTTTCGACCGAGCTGAACCGCTCGAGCCGTAACCGCCGGACGAGGCCCATGCGCTCCATGTCGGCGACGAAGTTCACGGCCTCGGTCGTCGATGCGAACTCGTCGGGCCGGATGGCCAGGAACAGGAAGATCGGCCGATCGGCGTCGCTTCGGACGACATAGCGGAGCAGGCGAAGCGTGTCGTCGTCGGCCCACTGGACGTCGTCGATGAGGAGCGCGAGTGGACGCAGCGTTGCGAGCGCCGAGACCGCGACCCCTGCGAGGTCGAAGGCCCGGAGGAGCTTGGCGTCCGGCGAGAGGCTCTCGAATCCCGCCTCATCTCGCCCGGAGATCGCCGCGATCGTCCGATCGACCGCCGCCTCCGCCGGCGTTCCGGCGGCCGTGTCGCGGATCGCGGGAGAGGCGAAGATGCTTCGCGCGACGAGGAACGGCCCGCGGATCTCCTCGTCGGCCGTGATCGCGATGCAGGTGAAACCGCTTGCCGAAGCAAGCTCGGCGGCGGCCAGCAGGAGACGGGTCTTGCCGATGCCCGGCTCGCCCTCGAGGGTCACCGCGGCCAGGCGGTCGGTGGCCTCGTGGAGCTCCTGGGAGATCGCATCGAGCTGAGCGTTGCGCCCGATGACGGCGCCAGTCGACCGGCGAAGCTGGACCGCGAGCGAGCACTGGGGCCCGACCAGCGGATCGAGCGCACCACCGTCGGCCACCCTGAGGGACGTGGCAGGCTCGATGGACGTCCCCTCGCGCAGCATGCCGCCGATTATGACGGCCCGGCTCGCCATGGGCAGCGGGAAGGCCGGCACGAGCGGAGTACCCTCCGGGATTCGGAGGCGTGCGGTATCGAGTGCGCCGACGATTCGCGCCTCGAGGGTCGCGGAGGTGGGAGACTTCCTCCGATGGGTGAGGCACCGCTGACCACATCCGCACCTCGACTGATGCGACTCGTCCCGATCCTTCGGTGGTCGAGGACGTACGACCGCAGCTGGCTCAGGGGGGACCTGATCGCGGGCATCGCGGTCGCGGCGATGATCGTGCCCAAGGACCTCGGCTACGCAGGCATCGCCGGCGTCCCGGTGGAGAACGGGCTCTACGCCGCCGCCGCGGCCGCGATCATCTACGCCCTCTTCTGCACGTCTCGACACATCTCGACCGGCCCGAGCTCGTCGCTCGCAGCCGTCGCCGGCGGCGCGGTCCTCGTGACCGGGGTGAGCGGCAACGACGCGGCGCAGCTCGTGGCGGCGATCGCGATCGTGACCGGAGCCCTGTTCCTGCTGGTCGCCATCCTCAAGCTGGGTTGGCTGGCCAGCTTCCTCTCGCGGGCGGTCGTGACCGGCTTCCTTGCCGGTGCCGCCATCGACGTCGTCATCGGCGAACTGCCCAAGCTCACCGGGACCACCGCCGACGGCGTGAATGCCTGGCAGGAGTTCGCGTCGTGGCTCCGCGGCCTGGGCGATCTCAGCCCGGCGACGTTGCTGGTCGGGCTGGTTGCCCTTGCCGTCATCCTCGGGCTTCGGTTCGCGCTTCCACGGGTCCCCGGCGCGCTCGTCCTCGTGGTCGGCGGCCTCGTCGGCTCCGTCCTCTTCGACCTTGGAGCGCTCGGGGTCGCCCTGGTGGGCCCCGTTCCGCGCGGCCTGCCGCTTCCGCAGGTGCCATCGCTGGAGCTGGTGTCGCAGAACTTCCCGACCGTCGTCATCGCGGCCTTCGCGCTGCTCCTGATCGGGTTCTCCCAGACCGCGGGCGATGCCCAGGCGTTCGCCACGAGGCATCGGTATCGCGTCGACCTCGACCAGGAGTCGGTCGCTCAGGGGATGGCCAACCTCGGCGCCGGCGTGTTCCAGGGCATGCCGGTCTCGACCAGCCTGTCGGCGAGCTCGCTGAACGAGTCGGCCGGGGCGCGGACGCCCGTCGCCTCGCTCGCCACCGGAGGGATCGTCCTTGCCACGCTGATCCTGCTCGCGCCGCTCTTCTCCGAGCTGCCCAAGGCGGTCCTCGCCGCGATCATCATCGATGCCGTGGTGTTCGGGATGATCGACGTCGCAGAGTTCCGACGGCTCCGCCGGGTGAAGCGGTTCGACTTCTGGATCGCGGTGGCGGCGGTCGTGGGCGTGCTGTCGGTGGGCGTGCTCCTCGGCGTGGTCGTCGGCATGGTCCTGTCCCTGCTCTGGCTCATCTACGTCGCGACCCGGCCGTCGATGCCGATCCTGGGTCGTGAACCGGGCACCCAGGTGTACCGCGGACTCGACGAGCACCCGGGCGACGAGACCGACCCTGGCGTGGCGGTGATCCGCGTCGACGGTGGCCTGTTCTTCGCCACGGCTGGGGCATTGGACGAGCGCGTCCGCGCGATCCTCGAGAGCCAGCCCGGCCTGCATTCCCTCGTGCTGGACCTCGAGGGCGTGAACTTCCTGGACTCGCAAGGTGCGGCGAAGATGAAGGAGCTGTTCGAACTGACCGATGCGATCGGCGTGGAACTTCGCTTGGCCCGCCTGAAGCCCGATGTTTCCGCTGTCCTGGCGGCGGACGGGCTCATCGACCTGATCGGCCGAGACCGGATCCATGGCAACGTCCACCGGGCGGTCGAGGCGGCGCAGGCGGCAGATGCCAGCAGGCGATCCGACCTGTCGCGACCGCGCACGTCGTAGCCCGTCGGTCACCGCTCATCTCGGTGTCGATGCCAGGCGCCCCGGCGCGCCTAGCCCGAGGCGGTCGCGACCAGCTGGTAGAAGCTGATGACCGCGACGGACAACTGGACGCACAGCGCCAGCGCGTAGACCGCCACCGAGCCCAACAGGAGCGCATTCGCTGCGAACAGGATGAGGGCGGCGATGCCCGGCACGAATAGCAGTCGGCCGCCCCACGTGCGGAGGCCGCCGGCGCGGTAGAGCTGGCGGCCCCGGAAGACGACGATCCACGCCGCGTAGAGCGCGACGAGGGCGCTCGACAGGACGACCGCCTCGCGGGCATCGGCGAGCCAGGCGAAGACGATCACCGGCAGCAGCGCCTCGAACACGACATTGAAGCTGGTCGAGACGATCGCGCGCTGCCGGATCCGGTGGACCTGGCTCCACGAGCCGCCGGGCGGCGTGAGCGCGGCCGTCACGGCGGTGAACCCTGCGATGACGGCGGCGATCGAGGCGATCCCCAGGAGGAGCGCCTCGTCAAACATGGACGGCATCCGATCAACGATCGTTAGAGTGTCGTGACATCGGACGAGTTCGTGCGCGGATTCGTGGCCGCGAAGATCGCGATCGAGCCGACCGTCTCGAGGTCCACCTGTTCGAACGATGCCCCGAGGATCTCGCGGAGCCCCTCCTGCGTGTCCGCCGAGGTTGTCGAAGACGCCCCGCCGGTTGTTGACGTCGAGCACGTTCCGTGCCAACCGCGTGTGTGGTCCGGAGGTCCCGAGGATCGATGCGCCGAAGAGCACGCCAGTCGGTGCGAGGACGGCAGCCACGTTGGCGATCGCCCCGGCCTTGCGGGAGAGCGGTCCCGGCAGGCAATGGATCACGCCGTTCAGCGCGGCGGAGTCGAACGGTCCAGTCGATGGGCAGCGGCTTGCAGACATCGGCCTCGACGGTCGTGATGTCGAGGCGCTGCAGGCGCCGGGTGGCATGATCGAGGACATTGGTGTTCGGATCGAGGAGCGTGACCGGGCTGCCCTCAGGCAGGCCGGCTCGTTCCAGGAAGTAGCCGGTGCCCAGGTCCCACGTCGAGGTGCCGGGGGCGGACGTGCTGCCGGTATCCCTCGACCAGTCGCGGTCGTCGGGCACCGCCATACGACTCGGGTGAAGAAGCCGAGGATCACGGGGTCGTAGATCTTGAGGAAGAACGGGGTGTACTCGCTCTGGCCCCCGTAGGCGGGATCGTCACGCTCCATCGAGCTCGAGCGCTCCTCCATCGCGATCGCGGCGGTTGGATCGGCACAGGATGACACGTCGCGGCAGCAGGATGCGGAGTGTTGTGGCGCTTGATTCGGTGGAGCGATCAGTTCGGCGCGACCGGCCGTCACCCGGTTGCGGTGTCGCGGGAGACGGCAGCGCCCAGTCGGCCATCAGGCACCACCCAGCACATAGTCCCAGCCGAGATCGAGATCGAGCCCGACGTAAGCCTCGAACACCTCGACACCCTGCGGGGTCCGAAACTCGACCGACCCCGTGCCATCGTGCCGAGTGCCCCACTCGTCACCAACGAGGAGCCTGGGGGGATGCTGACCAAGGATGTAGTAGTGCTGGGGCAGGGCAGCCCACGGCTCACCGGCGGACTCGAACATCGCCGTCGCTGTCATCGTCCCGCCAGCTGTCGCGATACGGACCCGCGCCCGCCGGCGGTCGCGGTCGAGCGCAACGGAGAGCCGTCCCGGGACCCGTCCGAGGCCGTGGCGCCACCACATCCGGTTGATGGCGCCCGATGCTGCGCCGATGCAGGCGAGACCGCCGATCCCGTCGTCCGGCGGCACGCCGGCCGGTGGGTCGGTGATCACGTTGACCCACCGGTGCGGCACCGACCGGCCGTTGAGAGAATCTCGGCCGACCGTTGCATAGGTCGTGACCGATCCCGTCAGGTCCATGACGCGCTCGGCCTGGATCCCCGGCGCCAGCAGGTCGGCCACGACGTGCAATCGGTCTACCGGCACGCGGATCGCGATCCCGATAGCGTCGCCCGGCTCGACCCGGTTGTGGTCGAGCCGAAGGTGCGGGCGATGCCCGTCCGTCACGCGTTGGTCCGCCCGGTCAACCGACGGACCCCCGTCAAGGTTCGGTCTCCTCGCCCTCTCGGAGCTCCCAGAGCACGTTCGCGATGAACCACCGGTCGTCGAGCTTCGCGATGTGAAGGTAGTCCATGTACGGGGCTGAGAGAACCCTCACCGTGGCGATGTGTCGGAAGACATCGTCGATCGTGATGTCGAACGTCCGCTCCTCGGCGACGGCCGTTCGGCCCTCGCCGGCCCGGGTCCAACCCACCATCATCTCCGCGTCGGCTGGACGGCCCAGCCGCCAGTCGCCGGTTGTCGGGTCCCGATAGATCGTGCGCTTCACCAGTTCCGGGTGGAGGCAGCGACGCATCCTGGCCTCGTCGCCGTCCAACCAGCCTTCGATGTAGTCACGGGCGACCGCCGTGATCGCTTCGACATCCTCGGGCGACGGCGGGTCGATATCGGGCTGCGAGCGTATCGCGCTTCATCGTGGGTTCACTCCTTCGGGTCCATCCGGATAGCCAGCTCCGCTGCCCGGCCGTCGAGCAAGAAACCTAGGCGTTCAGCCCCTGCCCTGCACGGACGTAGGCGGCATATCTGACGACCGTTCGAAAACCCAGGCGCTCGTAGATCGGGCGCCCCATCTCGCTTGCCTGGAGGGCCGCCACGTCGCAGCCGGCGTCAACGCCGTCCGCTATGACGCGCGCCGTCATCGCCGCCCCGTACCCGCGTCGGCGCTCCGACTCGACCGTTGCGATGCTGTACACGCCGATGGTCCGGCCACTTCGCCAGCCCAGCCCGGAGACGACGGGGGCACCGTCTGCGTAGCCCACGTAGACGACGCAGTCGGGCCGATCGAGGAGGTCCGGGCACGCCGTTCCCAGGGCGACCGCACGATCTGAGCCAAACCCTGCGGTCACGACCTGGCGATGAGCGGCGATGTCGGCGGCGTCGGTCGCCCGGCGGATCTCGAGCTCGGGAGCCGCATGTCGTGCGATCGCGGTCGTGGTCGATCGGGAATGCGACCATGCCGGGCGTCGACGGTCGCCTCGTCCTGGGGCTCCAGCCCGGCATGGGCCAGGGTCTGGACGAAGCGATCGTCGATACCTTCGCGCAGGCGAACGACGAAGGGGCACCGTTGCTCGCGTGCCCGGGCAACCCCGGCGAGCACCCCGTCTGGTGTCGCCTCCTCGTGTTCGACGAGGACCTGGTTGAACCAGTCGAACGGGAGGCCGGTCAGGATCGCGACCACCCCGCCGGCGCGAGTCACGTTGGCCCGCTTCGTACAGCTCACGACGCCCGTCAGGTAGGCGATCCAGTTCTCGTGCTCGAGAGCGATCAGCTCGTCGTCCGTCATGGCCGGGAACGCTAGCCGGAGGTCAACCGGTCGTCCACCGTCCACTAGCACGAGGTTCGCGGAGAGCGGGACAAGAACGCTCAGGTTGTCGTTGCGAACAATGATTGCCGAGCGCTGTGGCAGGCCCAATGGACGGCTGAAACGAGAGAGAAGGCAGCCAGGGGATCGTGCTGGGCACGACGGGGAAAGTGGAGCGGGAGACGGGATTCGAACCCGCGACATTCTGCTTGGGAAGCAGACACTCTGCCAGCTGAGTTACTCCCGCTCGGGAGGGGCCCATTCTAGCCGAGGGTCCGGGCAAGAGCGTTCTCAAGCCGGTCAGCACGACCACCCGTGAGCGCAGCGAATCGAGCGGCCATGTGTTGCAGGCCTGGTCCTTGCCAAGCTGGCGATGATGATTGCGCCCGCGCGCCGCCCTGACGGACCCGATGGAGGGCGTGGGTTCCCGCAAGAGCCACCAGAGAGGAAGGGCGATGAGCGCAACCGAGGGCACGAGTGCGAGTGCACAGACCGAGATCCGCCCCTTCCGAGTCGACGTTCCGGAGCGTGAGCTCGAGGAGCTGCGGCGGCGTATCGAGGCGACTCGTTGGCCGACGAGGGAGCTCGTCTCCGACCGGTCCCAGGGTGTTCAGCTGGCCGCGCTCCGGGAGCTCGCCCGTTACTGGGCGAGCGAATACGACTGGCGTCAGTGCGAAGCGCGACTGAACGCCTTGCCCCAGTTCAAGACGAAGATCGACGGACTCGACATCCACTTCATCCACGTGAAGTCCGCTCACGAGAACGCATTGCCACTGATCATGACCCACGGCTGGCCCGGCTCGGTCATCGAGCTGTTGGAGACCGTCGGACCCCTCACCGATCCGACGGCACACGGCGGACGTCCCGAGGACGCGTTCCATCTCGTGTTGCCGTCCATTCCCGGCTACGGCTTCTCCGAGGAGCCGGCCGAGCTCGGCTGGGGCCCCATCCGCATCGGTCGGGCCTGGGACGAGCTGATGCAGCGCCTCGGGTACATGCACTACGTGGCGCAGGGCGGTGACGTGGGCTCGCAGGTCACGGACGCGATGGCCCGTATCGGGCTCGGCGGGTTGCTCGGGGTCCATACCAACCTCCTTACCCCCGCGCTGGGCGACGCCAAGGCGCTGAGTGCGTCCCCACCGACCGCAGAGGAACAGGCTGCCCTCGATCAGCTCGCCGCCTTCGCGGCGACGGGGACCGGGTACTTCGTCCAGCAGGCGACGCGACCTGAGACGATCGGCTACGCGCTCCTGGATTCACCGGTCGCGCTGGCGGCCTGGATCATCGATCACGACACCGACGCCTACCAGAAGATCGCCCACGCATTCGTCGACAACCAGCCCGCGGGCAATCTCACGCGCCAGCACATCGTCGACAACATCACCTTGTACTGGTTGACGGGCACCGGGGCGTCCGCGGCGCGCTCGTATTGGGAAGAGGCCCAGGAGAACGCGCGCACGGCCGTCACCGGTCCCACGCCGGCCTTGGTGCCGGTCGGCTTCACCACCTTCCCCGGGGAGATCTGGAAGACGCCGCGTAGCTGGGTCGAACGGGCGTACCCGAACATCATGTACTTCAACGAAGTCGACAGAGGCGGGCACTTCGCGGCGTGGGAAGAGCCGCAGCTCTTCTCCGAGGAGATGCGTGCCTGCTTCCGGACGCTGCGCTCGGCCGCGTGAGCGACCCGGCGGCCGCAAGCCGACCCGGGTTGGTGCGGTCGATCCTCCATCACCCCGCGGGCGAACGGGCGGTCGAGCTGCCCTTCGAAGGCCGGTTGGCGTCGTTCGACGGAGCGACGGCGTGGTTGAACTCGGATGCCCTCACGCCGGAGAGTCTCCGCGGGCGGGTCGTCGTCGTCGACTTCTGGACCTACACGTGTGTCAACTGGCTGCGCACGCTTCCATATGTTCGAGCTTGGGCCGCGAAGTACCGCGACGACGGCCTGACCGTGATCGGCGTGCACACGCCCGAGTTCGGTTTCGAAGGAACGATCGAGAACGTGGTCGACCAGTCGCGAGCGCTCGGTGTCGACTATCCGATCGCGGTCGACACCCGCTACGCGGTGTGGTCCGAGTTCGCGAACCACTACTGGCCGGCACTCTACATCGCCGACCGTGAAGGCCGGATCCGGTTCCACCATTTCGGCGAAGGTGAGTATCCGATGACCGAAATGGTCATCCAGCACTTGCTGTTCGGTGGAACCAACAGCGTCGCTCGAGATCTCGTCGTGGTCCACCCCCACGGCCTCGAGGTGGCGGCCGACTGGCAGACGCTCGCCTCAGCCGAGACATATCTCGGGTACCGTCAGAGCAGCGGGTTCGCCCAGGAAGACCGCGCGAGCTTCGACACTCCCGCGGCGTACGCCTTGCCGGATCGACTGCAGCGCAATGAGTGGGCACTCGCGGGCACGTGGACCGTCGCGGGCCATGCCGCGATCGCGAACGAACCCGGGGGTCGCATCGCGTTTCGCTTCCATGCGCGCGATGCCAACCTCGTGATGGGACCAGCCTCCGCAGGAACGGCGATCCCGTTCCGCGTGTTCCTTGACGGGCAACTGTCCACGGCGTCGCACGGCACGGATGTCGGCGCCGACGGCACGGGAACGGTCCGGGACCAGCGCACGTACCAGCTGATCCGTCAGCCCGGAGAGATCTCCGACCGCCTCGTCGAGATCGAGTTCCAGGACGCCGGTGTCGAGGCGTACTGCTTCACATTCGGCTGACCGCTCGCGGCATACGGTCCGCTTGGGAAGCAGACACTCTGCCAGCTGAGTTACTCCCGCTCGGGAGGGCCGCGATTCTAGCGCAGGCGATCGTGCGAAGCCACCTGCGTCTCGGGCGAAGGCGCTCAGACTGCGCTCGGCCGCATGTCCATTGGGCGGTGTCGCCCGTTCACTCGTCGATGGCGACCAGCCGGATGGGGTCCGGCAGGCCGACGGCCTCAGTCGGCGCGCCAGAGGTCGATCTGCGCCAGCCGGTTGATGCCGAGCGTCTGGGACAGCTCGCCACAGTGGTAGGCGTCGTGGCTGAGGAGGCGGATGAGGACGCCCTGACGGCTGTGCACCTGGGTCCGCTTGCCGGCCAGGCCGTCGGCCGCCTCGAAGAGCGTCTCTGGCGTCCAGCGCTCCAGGCAACCGGCGATGACCTGCCACGTCGACTCGAGCGCCTCGGTCAGCTCCTCGGCCGTCCTGGGGCGCTTCAGGTCGTCCTCCCAGCCGACGCCGGTGACGACCCGCGGGAAGGGCGTCGTCTCGGCACCTGGCTCGCCGAACACACCGCATAGCCAGTAGACGCGGGCACCGGCCGTGTGGGCGACCGTGGCCCAGATCGGCCATCCATCCGGCGCCGGTCGGATGGCGAGCTCGTCGGGCGTCATGGCGCCGACGACCTCGACCATCCGCTGGTTGTAGATCGCCCAGGGCTCGTAGAAACGAGCGACCGAAGAGCTTCGGGAGTCGGGCATGTCAGCCAATCATCGCCGAATGCACCACCGCCGGTCGGGTGCCTCGGTCGAGTCGGAGCCTCGCCGTCGATGATCTCCAGGCTCTATGGTCGCCGATCCTTCCGACGAGCGGCATGCGCTCTGGTCGCGCTCGCGGCTGCCGGTCTGATGCCGCGCCTACATCCGCGACTGGCCGACCTCGATCAGATGGCCGTCGGGATCACGGATGTAGGCGCGGATCTCGCGACCGAAGTCGACCGGCTCCGTGAGGAATTCCGCGCCCCGCGCCGACCAGTCGCGATAGGCTGTCGCGATATCGGCGACCCGGACGTTGAGGAAGGCGCTGGTGCGGTTTGGATCGGGCGGGGTCGTCAGGGTCACCGTCGGCTTGTCTTCCGTCGGCCCTCCGCCCACGTTGAGGATGAGCCACGTGTTCGCGACCTTCATGATCACGGGGTCACGTTCCATGAGGACCACGCCGCCCAGCAGCGAACGGTAGAACTCGCGCGATCGATCCTGATCAGACACGACCAGGAAGTGGCAGATCAGGAATCCTTCGGCCGGGGCGGGGAAGTCGTTCGGGTCCATCGTGCCTCACCTCATTACGCGGCTTGCGGCTTTCGGGTAACCGCACTTCCATCGATCGTGGCGAGCCGATCGCGCGTGGTCAAGCGAAACGCTGGGACGCTGCCAGCTGAGTCATTCCCGCTCGGGAGGCGGCATTCTGATCCTGGTGTCGCGGCGTCTCGCACGGCGCTGATGGGCCACGCGGCTCGCGTCCTGGCGCGCGTGGGCCTAAGGTGATGGCGATGCAGGAGCTCGACGAGCGCGACGCCTCCCAGCTCATTGCCGGGACGCTCGCGTTCCTGTTCACGGACATCGCCGGCAGCACACAGCTCTGGGAGCGCCTGCCGAAGGCGATGACGGTCGCGCTGGCGCGCCATGACGTCATCCTGCGAGCGGCCATCGAGGACGGGACCGGGCGCGTCGTCAAGAGCACCGGCGACGGGCTGATGGCAGTCTTCCCCACGGCGGCGGCTGGTGCGGCCGCCTGCCTGAAAGCGCAGCGAGCGCTGAGCGACGAGCCATGGTCCGAGACCGGGCCGCTGCGCGTCCGCATGGGCCTCCATGCCGGCGACGCCGAGCGTCGCGGCGACGACTACTTCGGGCCGACCATCAACCGCGCGGCGCGGATCATGGCCGCCGGCCACGGCGGCCAGGTGCTGCTTTCAGCCTCCGCTGCCGCCCTGGCCGCCGACCACCTGCCCGATGGAGCGAGCCTACGCGACCTCGGGGAGTTCCGGCTCAAGGACCTCGGCCGGAGCGAGCGCGTCTTCCAGCTCGTGCACCCGGCCCTGACCGATACCTTCCCGCCGCTCACGACCACCGATCGTGGTCTGGCCAGCCTGCCCATCCAGGCCGCCCCGTTCATCGGGCGGGAACGCGAGCTGGCCGAGGTCGTTCGCCGCCTTGGGGATCCAGCCACCCGGCTGCTGACCCTGACGGGCCCCGGCGGCACGGGCAAGACAAGCCTGGCCGTGCGCGCCGTGAGCGACCGGCTCGATCAGTTCCGCGACGGCGTGGCCTTCGTCGACCTGGCCATGACGCGCGATGCCGGGGCATTGCTGGCGGCGATAGGCCGCGTGGTCGGGATCGACGAGACGCGCGACCGATCGCCCCTGGAACAGCTCGTCGACAGACTCCGGGACCGGCAGATGCTCATCGTCCTCGACAACTTCGAGCAGGTCACGGCCGCTGCCGCGGTGACCACCGAGCTGCTTCAGGCCTGCCCGGACCTTCGTTTCCTGGTCACCAGTCGCGAACCCTTGCACGTGCGTGCCGAGCACGTCTTCCCCGTCCCGCCGCTGGGCCTGCCGCCGGCCGGCCGTGGCCCGGTGACCGCCGCCGGCATCGCCACGTCCGAGGCGGTCCAGCTCTTCGTCGACCGGGCGCGAGCGGCGCGCCCCGACTTCGAGCTCGACGACGGGAATGCCGCCGCCATCGCGGACATCTGTCGACGCCTCGACGGCCTGCCCCTCGCCATCGAGCTCGCTGCCGCACGTCTGCGGCTCTTCTCGCCCGACGCCCTTCGCGATCGGCTGGGCCGTCGGCTCGAGCTCCTGCGCAGCTCTGGGCGCGATCTACCGGAGCGCCAGCAGACCCTTCGAGCGACCATCGATTGGAGCTATGACCTGCTCGAACCCGATGAGCGACGACTCTTCGAGGCCCTCGCGGTCTTCGCTGATGCAGATCTTCGCGCCGTCGAGTCGGTCATCGCCGCCGTCGGAGGCCCAGAGGGATCGGACGAGGGCATCATCGACGCGCTGGCCTCGCTGCTCGAGAAGAGCCTGGTCCGCCAGGTCGAGGTCCAGGCGGGCGAGCCGCGGCTGTCCATGCTCGAGACCATCCGCGAGTACGCGACCGAGCGCCTCGAGCAAGGGCCGACGAGCGCACAGGTCCGGCGTGCGCACGCGACGTATTACGCCGACCTTGCTGCCGCCCTTCGCCAGGATCTCGGCGGCCCGGGCCGCGACCGGGCCATGCAGACGATGGCGAGCGAGGTGGAGAACCTGCGACTCGCCTGGCACTACTGGGTCGGCCAGTCCGACCTCGGCCAGCTGACCCGGCTGGCGAGCAGCCTGCTCATCCTCAACGAAGCCCGCGGCTGGTACCAGGACACGGTCGCCCTGGCCACGGGCATGCTCGGCGTGCTGGCCCAGACCACATCGACACCCGACACCGTCAGCCAGGAGGTCGCGCTGCGCATGACCCTGGCGCGGGCGCTCATGGCCACGCAGGGCTACACGCTGGAGGTCGCCCAGACCTACGCCAAGGCGCTCGAGCTGTTCGAGGGCAGGCAGGACCTGCGGCAGCACTACTCGGCACTGCGCGGACTGGCCAGCCTCTACCTCCTGCGGATGGAGTTCGACAAGGCCGTCGACCTGGGCGAGCGGATCCTGGTCATCGCGGAGGCCGAAGACGACACGAGCATGCGCATCGACGGCCACCTCGTCGTCGGCTCGACCGGCGCGTTCATGGGCAACCTGCGCGACGGGCTTGAACATCTTGAAACGGCCATGAGCCTGTTCGAGGCAGACCCGCGCCAGGCGACCGGCGCGCGGCAGGGCAACGACCCGCGCGTCGCCTGCCTGACGACCGGAGCCTTCATCCTCTGGCTGCTGGGCTACCCGGATCGGGCGGTCGCGCGCGCGAACGACGCCATCGAGCTGGCTCGCGTGCTCGACCACCCCTACACGGTGGCCTACGCGCGGTTCCACGCCGGCCTGCTGCATCACTGGCGTGGCGAGCCGGAGATCGTGCTCGAGCATGCCATCCGACTGCGCGAGATCGCCGACGAGTACGAGTTCCGCATCTGGTCCGCCGTCGGGTCCTGCCTGCTCGGCGCCGCACAGACCAGCCTGGGCCAGGTAGAGACCGGGCTCGACGAGATCCGCCAGGGGATGTCGGCCTACCAGGGGCTCGTCTCGCCGCCCGTCTTCTGGCCGATGCTCCTCTTCGTCGAAGCCTCCGCCCGCGGTCGCGCCGGCACGCCGGCCGCCGCCCTGCCGCCGTTGGACGAGGCGATCGCGCTCATGGGCGGCCGCGAGAACGGCGCCGTCTTCATCCCCGAGATGCTCGTCCTGCGCGGTGATCTGCTGAGGTACTTGGGGACGACCGGCGATGGAGAGGACCAGGATGCCCAGGCGGACTACGGATCGGCGCTTGCCATCGCCCGCCAGCTCGGCACCCGCATGTCCGAGCTGCACGCACTGACGCGGCTGGTGCGGTCGGCGAGCGCCGACGCGCGTGACGGCTGGGCTGCGGAGTTGCGGGCTGCCGTCGACGCCTTCGACGACGGCCTGGCGTCGCCCGATCTCGTGGCTGCCCGCGCCGCGCTTGGCGAGGAGCCCTCCCGCTCTTGAGGGCGCGCACCCACCAGAGGACGGGCGGCCAGAGCACGTGCCTGCGGAGGCCAGCAAGGCGTCCCTACGGCGGCCATCCGAACCGCGCCGCGTCCAGCTCGGCGGCGATGTCGGGCTCGCGGCCCAGCATCTGATCGACCACGAGGCGCGCCGACGCGGGCCCGGTGGAGATGCCCCAGGAGCCGTGGCCCGCGCAGATGAACACGCCACGTCGTCCGGGCACGCGCCCGATGAGCGGACGTCCGTCGGCGCTTTGGGGTCGGGCGCAGGACCGCGTCCCACGGATGGGTGCGTCGGCCACGGCCGGCAGGAAGGCGCTCGCCCGCCCGAGGATCGGCTCGACCCAGGTGGCGGGATCCGGCTGTCGCGCCAGGAACGTGGAGCCCACGGACGCCATGCCGGGCAGCGGCACGAGGCTGAAGTCGAGCAGCGCCTCGGCCGGCTCGTCCTGGGTTGGTCGACCCGATCCGTCGTATCCAGCGATCGGTATCGGCCTGGCATCCGGCCCGATGACCGCCCCGATCTCCGCTTCCTCGAGGACGTGGCTCGGTTCGTGCGCCAGCTCGACCTCGACCACGACGCCCCAGCGGTGGCTGATGGGCGTCCAGGCGCCGCTCGGGTCGATGACCGCCGGCGACCAGGGTCCGGCGGCCACGAGCACGGCATCGCAGGCGAGTCGCCGGCCGTCGACGATCACGCCGACGACGTCGTCCCCGGAGCGATCCAGACTGGCCGACCGTCCCGACCGCACCACGGACGCCACGTCGTTCGGCCAGCGTCGCGTAGGCGTATGTCGAGGCGCCGGGGTGCACGGGGAAGCCCATGTCGACCCGACAGGCCCAGAGGCCGGCCGCCAGGGCGGGCTCCAGCCGCGCCAGGGCGGTGCCGGTGACGACCTCGTGCGCGAGTTCAGGAAACGCGTCGGCCAGCGCGCGATCCACGTTCCGCACCGCGGCCTCGTCCGTCGAGAGGTACATGAGGCCGGACGGCTCGGCAGGGAGCCGGAAGCCAAGGTCCGCCGCCGATAGCTCACGGTAGCGGGCGATCGTCTCCCGGTAGAGGACGGCGAGCACCGGATCGAAGGGATGCTGGACGACGCCCGAATTCGCGCCCGACGCGCCCGACGCCAGCCCTTCGCGCTCGACCAGCGTGACGCGAACCCCGGCCTCCGCGAGGAAGGCGGCTGCCGACGCGCCGACGATGCCGCCACCGATGACGACGACGTCCTGCGTCACCCGTCGCGACGATGTGCAAGCGGTGTCATGGTCCGGATGATGGCGTATCTGACGGCGTCGGCGACGTCCGCCGATGCGGACGAGGCGATGGCCCCGGTTTGACCCAAGGGGTAAAATGAGAGCTTCGCTCGGCTCGGACCGACGGACATCCAGCCTGTTGCCGGGTCGGCATCGAGTGTGGAGGTGCCCGCATGAATGCGTTCATCGTGGACCTCAAGAACAAGCCTTCCGAACTCGCGAAGGTGACCGAAGCGATCGCCCAGAAGGGCATCGACATCACGGGCTTCAGCGCTGCGGCCTGCGGCGACAGCGGGACGCTGACACTGCTCACGGACAACGAGGCCGCGACGCACCGTGCGTTGACGGATGGCTCGTGGAAGTTCCGCGCCATCGAGCTGGTGGAGACGTCGATCGTCAACCAGCCAGGTGCGCTGGCCGAGGTCGCCCGCAGACTCGGCAAGGCCGGCGTCAACATCCAGGCGGCATTCCCGACGGGCATGACCGGGACCAACGTCCACGTCGGCTTCGTGACCGACGATCCGGCCAAGGCCAAGGAGACGCTGCGTGAGCTCGTGGGCGCAAGCCGCTACTGAGCGGACGCTGACGCGTCGACGACGCTGATCGAAGAGCCCCGGGCAGAGAGCCCGGGGCTCTTCCACGCATCGCCGGACGCCTACACTCGACGCGCCATGGCCGACTTCCGCCTCCGCCCGATGGAACCATCCGATGGGCCCGGCATCGACGCGCTGATGCGCAACGAGGCCCAGACGACGGCGATGTCGATCACGACCCACTACCGCCACGAGATCTACCGGTCGCTGCTCGCGCAGCATCCTGGTCTGTACGGTGTGGTGGCCACGTCTCCGACGAGCGATGGGCTGGTCGGCATGGCGACCGCCTTCATCGATGAGGCCATGGTCGGCGGGCGAGCCTACCCGACCGCTCGCCTCGAGAACCTGAAGGTCCGCCACGATGTCCGTCGACAGGGACTTGGCAGGCAGCTCGCGGAGTGGCGGATCCAGGAAGCACGTCGACGATTCGGGGGCGAGGGCATCATCGTGACGATGATCGAAGGCACCAACACCGCTTCGCTGGCAACGGCGCGGGGCTGGCAGACACAGCTCCTCGGGCCACTGCGGATCGTCATCGCCCGGACGTCGAAGCGACCACCGAAGGCCGGCGGCGCCCGGATCCGGCCACTCGTCGAGGGCGACATCGAGGCCGTCGTCGACGGCGTCAACGCCTACTACGACGGGTACGACTTGTTCCCCCCGCAGACCCCAGCCGGGCTGGCGACCCAGCTGGGCCCGACCTCGCTCGGTGAACCGATCCGCCACTACCGCGTCGCGGTCGGCGACGATGGCGCGATCGTGGCTGGCGCGGCGATCACCGAACGGTTCAAGCTCATGACCGATCACATCGACAATCTGCCCAGGCCGCTCGAGCTGATCGGGAAGGTGACATCGATCCTCCCGGCTGACCGCATGATCCGTTCGATCGACGTGAGCCTGGCTTGGTTCGCGCCCGGACATGCGGCTGCGGGACGTCGGCTGTGGGACGCCATCCGCTACGAGTGGCGCGATCGCGCCACGCATGCCGGGTTCCCGGCCGATCCGCGCGGATCGCTTGTCGAGGTGTTCCATGTCGGCCCGACCCTGGCACCTCGCCTGCAGCTGATGATGCCGGTCCAGAGCCCGGTCCGGCTCGACCCGGAGCGACCCGTCTATACCTGGCGCTGAGACGACGAAGGACGAGGTGCACGATGCCATCAGCACGACACGAGGTGACCATCCATCGGCCGGCTGCCGACGTCTTCGCGTTCATCGCCGATGGCATGAACGGTCCGAAGTGGCGCCCAGGTGTCCTGGACACGGAGCACGTTTCGGGTTCGGGCGTCGGTGCGACCTATAAGCAGGGCGTCAAGGGCCCCGGCGGACGCCGCGTCGACGCCGACTATCGGGTGACACGCTTCGAGCCCAACAGCGGGCTGGCGTTCGTGGCCATCGCGGGTCCGGTCCGCCCGACCGGCGAGTTCGTGCTCCAGGAGATCCCTGACGGGACCCGGTTGACCTTTTCGCTCGACGCTCAGCTGGGCGGCATCAAGAAGCTGCTCATGGGCGGCGCGGTCCAGAAGACGATGGACGCGGAGGTGGCCGCAACGGAACGACTCAAGGAGCTCCTGGAATCGACCCCGGAGGCATAGCCGCGGATCCGTCCGGGTCGCTGTCGGGAGGAGGCGCGCGCCGAGTAGCATGGCGACATGAAGGGTGATCGAGTCGAGGCCGTCGTCGATACCGGCCAGGGCGTCCAGACCTTCGACATCGTGGCGACCAAAGCCGGTCGACGGATCGAGGTCGTGACCGCCCGCGGTGTGGTCGAAGTGCGCGAGGTGACGCGATCGGGCACGCCCGTGCGGACCGGCCGTTTCATGGCCAATCGACTGATCGCCCTGGTCGAGCACCCCGCAGCCGACGAGCGCGGTCGGGTCGAGATCAGCACCCGACACCGGATCCAGCCCCGTAGCTGAGCCCGTGGTCCCATCCCCGATAGGTGATTGCACCCGTCCTCATCCTGTGGCACCATGCGCCGACAGATGAGCGCTCGACTGCACCACCACATGGCCCATCGCTGTTGTCCTTGCCTCGTGCAGGGGAGGTGCTGAGCGCCCGCTCACTCGGTCATCCGCGATGACGGACCACACCCCTGCTGAGAAGCAGGGGCTTTTTGTTTTCCCGTACCGATCACCCAGGGAGATGAGATGACGAACCAGACCGACCGACGAACCCCCAGAGCCACGATATCGAGCGCCGCCCTCGCCGAGCGCTCGACCGACCCGGGTCTCACGGTCATCGACGTCCGATCGCTGCCGGCCTACAACGGCTGGCGCTTGCAGGGCGAGTCGCGCGGCGGCCACCTGCCCGGCGCCGTCGCCTTCCCGGCCGATTGGCTGGAGACCATCGACGCCGGCGAGCTCGAGCGCCTCCTGCTCGACAAGGGCCTCACGGCCCAGAAGACGCTGGTCCTCATCGGCGACGACGACGCGCAGGCCCGCCCCTTCGCGAGGTGGCTCGAGGGCCTCGGCTACGACGACGTGCTCGTGCTCGAAGGCGGTTTCGTCGCGTGGGTCGATGCTGGCCTGCCCCTGGAGCGCCTCGCCAACTACGACAAGCTCGTCTATCCCGAGTGGGTCCGACAGCTCATCGAGGGTGAGTCTCCGGCGACCTATGGCGGCACGGGCTTCGTGGTGCTGCACGTCAACTTCGGTGTGCCCGAGGAATATGCCGAAGGCCACCTGCCGGGTGCCATCTATCTCGACACCAACTGGCTCGAGGATCCGGTCACCTGGAACCGACGATCCCCGGCCGAGATCGAGGCGACCCTGCTCCGCCTGGGCATCGCCCCCGACACGACGGTCGTCGTCTATGGCCGCGACACGGTCGGCGACGCCAACGAGAAGTGGCCCGGCCGCCGGGCAGGCCAGATCGCCGCAACCCGCGCGGCGCTCATCCTGCGCTACGCCGGCGTGACCGACGTCCGCCTCCTCGATGGCGGCTACGACCGCTGGATCGAGGCCGGCCTGCCCATCGACACCGTCGACAACCGACCCACGCCGATCGCGGCCTTCGGCCTGACCATCCCGCAGCGACCGACCTACATCGCGGACCTCGACGAGGCGAAGGCCATCCTCGCCGACCGCGATGGTGGGGCACTGGTCAGCGTGCGCACCTGGAAGGAGCACATCGGCCAGGTCAGCGGCTACAACTACATCGGCCCGGCGGGCCGGATCGCTGGTGACGTCTGGGGGAACTGCGGCACCGACGCGTACCACATGCAGCACTACCGCAACCTGGACAACACGATGCGGCCCTACCCGGAGATCGCCGCCAACTGGGCGGAGGCTGACATCACGCCGGACAAGCGGGTCGCCTTCTATTGCGGCACCGGCTGGCGAGCCGCCGAGACCTGGTTCTACGCCGACCTCATGGGTTGGCAGAACGTCGCCGTCTACGACGGCGGTTGGTTCGAGTGGAGCGCCGATCCCGCCAACAACCCGATCGAGGTCGGCGACCCGACCGACGCCGAGGCCGCCGCCTGATAGCGCGACGCCCGAGGTGGAGGACGCCTCGGGCGTCGATGTGGCGACGGTCGAGCAGGACGGGAAGCCTGCTCGTCGCCGTTGATGGTCGGTCGCGGGTCGTCCCGCGGCCCTCAGGCAGCCGCGGCGGTCGGTCCGACGAGCTTCCAGGCGTCCTGCCAGGACCATCCGTTGTGCATGTTGAGGCTGATGTTCAGCCAGGCCATGCCCTCGAGCGTGCCCGATACCTCGAGCCCGCCGGCGTCGATGGGCCGGAAACCGATGGCCTCAGCGAGCGCCAGCACGGCGGCCTTGGCTGCCATGTCGTCACCGGCCACGAAGGCATCGGCGGCGACGCCGTCGACGTTGGGATCGGCCTGCCGCGAGGCAAAGACGGTGTTGAACGCCTTGACCACAAAGGCGTCAGGGAGTCGAACCTGGAGGGTCTCGGCGATCGAAGGCCCGGCCTGTGTCGGGCGATTGGAGACGTCGACGACGATCTTGCCGGCCAGCACGTCTGACAACTCGGCGCCGAGCGTCTCCAGCGCGGTGAAGGGAACGGCGAGGATGACGATGTCCGCATTCGTGATGGCCCCTCGCGCGGATGTCGCCACGGTCGCTCCCGTCGCTGTCGCGATCTGGCTGGCGTCCTTGGGGTCGCGGGAGCTGACCGTCACCTGGTAGCCCGCACGGGTGGCCGAGGTGGCCAGGGCTCGGCCGACGTTGCCGGCTCCGATGATGGCGATGCGAGTGCTCATCTGTTGTTCTCCCGGGCCCACTGGGTCCCCTGGTGCGCTGGTCGTCGGCCGACCGATCTGGTATGGCCTGCAACCATCGACTTTTGTTCTCTGCCATACTGCATCGAGAACTTCCCTCTGTCAATACCCGTTTGCAGACAGCCAACTCGACGCCGACGCGATGCTCGGCTCCGAGGCTAGACTTTGGCCTGGTGCGGCCACCTCTTCCCCTCAGCCGACGGAGCGTCGATGACGAAGATCCTGATCACGGAACCGGCGCTCGCGGGCATGGTCAAGCCGTTGCAGGAGCGCCTCCCTGGCGTGGAGATCGCCATCGTGACCGGCTTCGAGGACGACGAGCTGGCCACCCTCGCCGCCGAGGCCGACGTGCTCGTGAACGCGCGGCGCCGGATCGACGCACGGACGTTGGCGCTGGCGCCGCAGGTTCGCTTCGTGCAGCTCATCGGGGTCGGCACCGACAGCGTCGATCGGGCGGCCATGGCCGCGGCCGGCGTCCTCGTCGCCCACAACCCGGGCGTCAACCGGACGGGCGTCGCGGAGCTGGCGATCATGCTCATGCTGGCGCTCACGAAACGGCTCCCGAGCAGCGAGCGCAGTACGCGTGCTGGCCGCTTCGCGGCGGGCGAGGTCATCGCCACCGGCATCGGCGACCTGGCGGGCGCCACCATCGGGCTGATCGGGCTGGGCGATATCGGCGCCACCGTCGCCGAGCGCCTGGTCGCCTTCGGACCCCGGATCGTCTACCACACGCGGCACCCGGTCGCGGATGCCGAGGCTCGCTTCGATGCGACCTGGCTGCCGCTCTCGGAGCTGCTGGCGACATCGGACATCGTGAGCCTGCACTGCCCGATGACGCCGGCCACCTATCACCTCATCGGAGCGGCCGAGCTGGCCACGATGCGCGCCAGCGCCTACCTCGTGAACACCGCCCGCGGCGGTCTGGTGGACGAAGATGCCCTCCGCGCGGCCATCGAGACGGGTCGGCTCGCCGGCGCCGCGCTGGATGTCATCGAGCACGAGACCGACGGCCAGAACCCGTTCAGCGACCTCCCGGGTGTCATCGTCACGCCCCATGTCGGTGGCGGCAGCCGGAACAGCCTGGAAGGGATGGTCGTCCGGATCGCAGCCAACATCGAGCGCTACATGGCCGGCGAGCCGCTCGCCGATCCCGTGCCGCTTGACGCCCGGCTCCGGCTTGACGGTTGGCTGTAGGTCATCAATTATTGGCTGAGAGCCATATCTGATGGCTCGCCAGATGGCCTGTCGTGCATCACCCGATCGGAGGTCCACACGCAGTGGCGAAGACCACGACATCCGCTCGTGGTGCGCGCGTCGCACCTCCCGCGCCGGAGACGTCGCCGACGAGTGCGGTCGCCGACCGTCCGCGGCCGGCCGTCGGTCGCCAGGTCAAGCGCTGGCGCACCGAGCGCGGCCTGACCCTGGCCGGGGTCGCCGAGCGCAGCGGCCTCAACGTCGGCTATCTGAGCCAGATCGAGAACGACAAGGCGTCACCGTCCCTCGAGTCGCTGGGCGCCATCGGCGCCGCGCTGGAGGTGCCAGTCGCCTGGTTCCTGCAGGACACGTCGCTGCCGCCGCGCGTCGTCCGGGCGACCGATCGACGGAGCTGGCGGGCGCCCGGCGGCGGCACGGTCGAGGAGGTCGACGGGGGCGTTTCGCGTGAGCTGTGCATCGTGCAGGTGAGCGGCCTGCCGGGTGGCAGGACGGGTCTCCATGCCCACCCCGGCGACGAGCACCACATCATGCTGCGTGGCCGGCTCCGGCTGACGCAGGGTGACCACGTGGTCGAGCTCGGTCCGGGCGACTACCTGCTCTGGGACGCCACCATCCCGCATGACGCCGAGTCGATCGGCGACGAGCCGCCGGTCGTGCTCATCGTCAGCACGCGCCAGCGCGGCACGGAGACCGCTCCACCCGAGTGACCGCAACGCCGCCGATCGTCGTGGCCCGAATCCGCGGCCCCTGCTAGGCTTCCCGACCGTGACTGATTCGCCGAACGACGGAACGGCGGGATCGGGGCAGACGCCGCCGAAGCGGCCTCGCCAGGGGACGACGAAGGACTCGCACGTCAAACGGTCGACGAAGCAGCCTCCGGCGACCGGCGCCGCGATCGGAGCCAGCACGGCTTCGAGCTCGGACATCGTCGCCAACCCGGCACCCCTGACCCCGACCCCCGCTCCCGCGCTGCCGACCGAGCCGCCGTTGCCGGGGGCCACGCCCCGTCGCGCGCGCGGGTCGCGCTACCTGCCCGCCTTCCTGTCGTCGATCATCCCGGGCCTCGGCCAGCTGGTAGTGGGGCGACGGACCCTGGCCGCGCTCTTCCTCTTGCCGGTCGTCATCCTCATCGTCGGCGTCCTGGTCGCCCTCGCCGTCATGGGCCCGGCCCGGCTGGCCGCCTCGCTCATCGAGCCAGAGGTCATCTGGAGCCTCCTCGGGCTCCAGGTCCTGTTCATCGTCTGGCGGTTGCTGGCGATGGGCTCGAGCGTGCTCGACCCCGCCTACCCGAAGCCCCGAGCCCGGGACATCGTGCCCATCGGGCTGCTCATCCTGTTCATCGTCGTGCCCGCCGGCTTCGCGCTCGCGGTGACCGATCAGGCGCGCCAGACGGCGGACACCGTGTTCGTGGGCGACGCGTCGACCGATGGTGCCTGGGTCCCCGAGACGGAAGCCCCGACCTTCGGCACGCCCGGCTACACCGACGGGGGCGACGTGCTTCCGATCGGCGCATCGCCCTCCCCGACCGACGGCCCGCAGCGTGTCAACGTCCTCCTTGTCGGCGTCGACTCCGCGCCGACACGCAGCACCTACCTGACCGACACGATGATCGTGGCCTCGCTCGATCCGGTCGCCGGCACGGTCTCGATGGTCTCCATCCCACGCGACATGGTCGACGTACCGCTGCCCAACGGCCGGACGTATGCCGGCAAGATCAACTCGCTGGCCGCCTACGCGCGACGCAACCCGCGCCAGTTCAAGGGCGCCAATGGCGGCGGCATCGACGTCCTCCAGGGCGCCCTCGGGACGCTGCTCGGTCTCAGGATCGACTACTACGCGGTCGTCAACCTGCCCGGCTTCGTGAGCGTGGTCGACCGTCTCGGGGGCATCAACGTCAACGTCCAGAACGGCTTCTGCGACCCGACCTACACGGAGCGCGGTTTCGATCATGGCTTCTCCATCACGGCTGGCCGGCACCATCTCGATGGTTGGGCGGCTTTGGCCTACGCCCGTGTCCGCCATGCCTCCGGGGAGTCGGACTTCACTCGTGCCGCGCGCCAGCAGGAGGTCCTCTCGGGCATCCGCGACAAGGTCGTCAACGGCGGCTTCCTGGAGGATCCCATCGGGCTCCTCAAGTCGCTCAGCCGGACCGTCCAGACGAACGTGCCGCGCAAGCTGATCCCGGACCTCGTCGAGTGGGCCAAGGATGTCAACCGCGATGACACCTATCGCGAGGTCATCGACCACCCGCTCGTGCGCGGAACACTCGATCGGCGAGGCTCGGTCCAGATCCCGGACATCAAGGGCATCCGCGCCCTGGCCAACAGGCTCTTCACCGAGCCCGGCACGCTGCCAGCTGCGAGGTTCAAGGCGCCAGCTGCCAAGTCGGGCAAGGCGACCACCAGCGGCGTCGGCAGCTGCGCGCCGGCACGGACGCCGAGGCCGACGCCCAGGCCGACCAAGAAGCCGGCCGCCACGCCGCAGGCCACGGCCAAGCCGACGGAGAAGCCGACCGAGCCGCCACCGCCACCGCCGACCGAGGCACCGACCCCCACCCCGTAGCGGCCCCCCGGTCCGACGCTGGTATCGTGCGGGCATGGAGCTCAACGTCGAGTGGCTCGGCCGCATCGACTATCGCGTCGCCTGGGCGCGCCAGCACGCCCTCGTCGAGGCGCGCGCGGCCGGTGCCGTCCCCGACACGCTGCTGCTCCTCGAGCATCCAGCGGTCCTGACGCTCGGGAGGCAGGCCGACCCGAGCTTCGTCCGGGCTTCGACGACCGAGCTGGCCGAGCGAGGCGTGGAGCTCATCCGTGTGGAGCGGGGCGGCGAGGTCACCTATCACGGACCCGGCCAGCTGGTCGCCTACCCCATCGTCCGCCTGGCCGATCGAGGCGTCCTGCTGCGGCCCTTCGTCCGTGCCCTGGAGGCGGCCATGGCTGAGACCTGCGCCAGCTACGGCGTCGACGCCGGCCGTCGCGATGGTCACCCCGGTTGCTGGGTCGATCCGGACGGCCCTGCGCCGCGCAAGATCGGCGCGCTCGGGATCCGCGTCGAGCGCGGCATCAGCTATCACGGCATCGCCCTCAACGTGACCACCGACCTGGCCGACTTCGAGCTCATCGACCCCTGCGGCATGCCCGGGGTCGTGGTCACCTCCATCGCTGCCGAGGCCGGCTGGCCAGACGGATCACCGACCACGGCCAGCGTCCGCGAGGCCGCCGATCGCTTCGCAGGCGCCTTCATCCGGACGCTCGGCGCGGCCGGCGATGGCGCGCCGCTGATCGCCGTGCCGGCGCTGACCGGGGGCTGAGCCATGGCCGGCGGCATGTTCGAGCTACGCCGTGATGCCATCACCGGCTGGTGGGTGGCCGTCGTCGTCGAGCGTGGCTACGACCGGGCCCGGTTCGCCCGTCCGGCCGAGACCGTCCATCAGTCAGGCAGCTGCCGCAATTGCAACGATCCGGCCGGTGGCGGTGTCCGTCGGTGGACCGTCAAGCCCAACGCGTTCTCGGTCGCGGGCTCCGAACGCGAGGCCCGCGAGGCCGCACCCTCCGGCGACGGCCGGCAGCAGGGGCTCGGGCTGGTCGCCGACGCGGGCTCGTGGGGCACCATCCTCGCCCCGCCCGAGGAGCATCGTGCGTTCGCGCATGCGCCCGCTGGCGTCGTCGGCGAGATGCTGCGGGTCGCTCGCGACGCGCTGGCCGAGGCACGCGAGGCGGCGGCGACCGACTACTTCCAGGTCGTCCAGAACCACGGCCGGCAGGCGGGAGCGTTCACCAACCACCTCTGCTTCGACATCTACGACCTGCCACAGATCCCCCACCGCATCGGAGAAGAGCTCGGCGGCGCCGCGCGCTACCTGATCCGGGAGGGCAGCTGTCCGTTCTGCCGGCTGGTTCGCGACGAGGTCGCGGCGCGCGACCGGCTCGTCTTCGAGGATGCCGCCAGCGTGGCGTTCGCCCCGTTCGCCTCGCGCTCGGCGTTCGAGATCTGGGTCGTGCCTCGTCATCATGAGGCCGACTTCGGGCGTGCCTCCGACCAGCAGCTGACCAGCGCGGCCGAGACGCTGCAGAAGGTCTTGCGCTTGCTCGATGCGCTCGACGGCCCCGCCTACAACCTCGTCCTTCACACGGCGCCACTCCGCGAGCGTGTCGACGAGACCTACCACTGGCATTGGGAGATCCACCCCCGCCTGCGCGAGATCGGGGGGCTCGAGCTGGGCACCGGGCTGCCGGTCAACCCCATCAGCCCAGAGGCGGCGGTCGAGGAGCTGCTGGCCGCGGCCGGCATCGTGCCCACAGCACCGGACTGGGACGGGCCGCGTCGATGAGCGATGGCCTGGGCATCCGTCCGTCGGCGTCACAGTCCACCGGTGCGGCACGTCACAGCACCGGGAGACGAGCGCCGTACCCGCGCCGCCCACCGACGATCGACCTGCCGCGCCCCGAGACGCACGCGGTCGAACGGGAGGATCATTGCTCACAAGAGATGCCGCGCTGCGGGAGCCGCGAGCCGTGACTCGCGACCGAGCGACCGCGCGAGCCGTCGTCGAGGACCTCTTCCGACTGCACTCCGGTGAGATCTACGCCTACCTCGCGCGGATGCTCAGGGACGACGAGCTCGCTGCCGATCTCGCACAGGAGACCTTCGTCAAGGCCTACCGGGCCTTCGAGAGCCTCGAGGACGCCTCCCGCGCTCGCGCCTGGCTGTATCAGATCGCCAGCCGCACCGCGCTCGATGAGCTGCGGCGCAGACGCATCGTGCGCTTCATCCCCTGGACGGGCGAGTCGCGCGGATCCGACCGCTCGGCCGAGGACACCGCGATGCATGGGCGCCTCTCGGCCGAGATGGAACGCGCGCTGGATGCCATCCCCACCCGACAGCGCAACGCCCTGCTGCTGGCCGAGGTCCACGATCTGACGGGCGTCGAGCTGGCTGCTGCGCTCGGCGTCTCACACGTCGCAGCGCGCGCGCTGCTGACCCGCGGCCGGGAGTCGCTGCGCCAGGCGCTGGCCGTCGAGCGCGCGAGGACGACCGATCGGGAAGCGACCGGCCAGGCCAACGAGCGTGGCGAGGACGAGCCATGAGCGCCGATCGCCACCAGCCGTTCCGAGAGCTCCTGGCCGAGCGCATGGATGGGTCGCTGGACGCCGACCGCGATGCCCAGCTCGAGCGTCACCTGGCGGACTGTGCGAGTTGTCGCACGGTCGCCAAGGAGTACGAGGCTGACCGCGAGCGCCTGCAGGCGATCCAGGATCCCGAGCCGCCGAGAGATCTCTGGGCGCGCACCAGCGCCGCGCTCGATCACGAGGTCGCGGACGAGGCCGATGCGCTGCTCAGCCCGGGCTTCGGTGGCAGCCGCGGCCCGCGCCAGTTCCGCGTCGCCATCGGCTCCTTCGTAGCCGCGATGCTGATCCTGGCCCTGACCGGCGGCCAGCTGCTGCCCACCGCGCCCACGCCCGGCCTGCCGACCGCGACACCGTTCGCCATCCCGGCCGAGGCGGTCAGCTACGTCGGCCTGACGAACGGCCAGCTGACCTTCTATCGCGCCAGCATCGGCGAGGTCTGTCCGCCACCGCGCCTCGATTGCGCCGACGGCCCGGACGGCGAGGCCGTGGTCCGCTTCGCCTCGGGCGTCCACGCACGGGAGATGACGCTCAGCCGGAGCGGCCAGCTCTTCGTCTCCGGCAGCGACGAGCTGGGCGAGGAGATCTTCGCCATCGTCACCCTGCCTGCGCCGAAGCCGCCCAGCGGCAGCGTCGGGATCGAGCCACCGAGCCCATCCCCAGACGCGACGTCGAGCTCGGACCCGGAGGCCGGCAATAGCCCGGGTGAGACACGCAACCCGGACGTCGGGCAGGGCGATCCGCCGACGCCGCGGCCGACCGACGGACCAGATGTCCTGCCCAGTCCATCGACCGATCCGGCGGGCGATCCATCGGCAGGGCCGTCGATCTCGCCGCCTCCGGGTGGCGCCACGGCGGTGGCCACGACCCAGGCCATCCTCAAGGACGCCCTGACGACGGGTGCTGCCGCCGCGTGGTCACCAGATGGGACCACCCTCGCATTCAGTGCCATGCCGGCCGATCACAGCCAGGGATCGGACGTCTACGTCTGGCGACCTGGCGACAAGCGGGCACACGCGGTGACCGACGATCACGCCTCCCTCTTCGCATCCTGGTCGGGTGGCCGGGTGGTCGTCAGTCGGACGCGGGCGGCCGAGGCGGCCGGCACCGGGCTCGAGCCCGAGACGGTGGTCATCGATCTCGAGTCGGGCAAGAGCCGCACGGTCGACCTCGAGCGGGGCTGGCTGCCGAGCGTCGATCCGAGCGGCCGCTTCGTCGTCTACTGGCGTGGGCAGCTGGCCGATCGCGACGGCGTGGCGACCCCCGATGACGGTCGCCTGTATGTGGCTGACTGGACGAACCTCGATCCCTGGCCGGCGCCGCGAGCCACCGACGGAGCGACGCATCCGACGACCGGACCCGAGCCATCGACGGAACCGGCCGCGGGTGACCAGAGCGACCCGACGGTGACGGACCAGGCCTCCGGTCCGGATGCGAACGCCACGGCTCCCGATGAGGTCGGCGCGACCGGCGGAGGCCCGGCGGCGGAGGGTCCGAGCTCGGCGCCTGACGCGTCGGATCCCACGGCTACAGCGGGCTCCGAGGACCGTGCCGGCGCCCCGAAGGGTGGCCAGACCGCGCCACCAGCCGGCGAGCCGGCCACGAAGCCCACGACCGACTCGACGCCCTTCGTCCTCGAGCGGCCGCGGGCGGTCAGCGGGCGGACACGGGACTGGGTCACCCGCTGGTCAGCCGATGGCCAGGCCTACGCCGTCTGGACGGCGGATGCAGGCTCCAAGGTGCGTGGCGCTCTCCTCGTTCGTTCGGCGCCGACCGCGGATGCGCCGACTGGCGCCTCGCTCCTCGAGCGGGTCCAGGCGGGTCGTTCATTCGGTCTGGGCGACCAGCGTGTCGCCTGGGTCGCGCCGCTCGATGCGGGCGACGGCGAGCTGTGGGTGTCGGTCTGGGGTTCACGCGGACAGGGTTCGGTCAAGCTGCGCCGGGTCGACTCGCTGGACGCCGTTCCAAGCAACTGATCGCGCGGGTCGGCACCCGCTGGTATGCTCCGCGGCGACCCTCATCGGCCGGTCCTGTGAGCCCGGCGAGAGGCAGGAGGCTCCGTGACCGCGCGTCAGATCATGACCGCCGATGAGATCAGGCGGGCCCTCGTGCGCATCAGCCATGAGGTCGTCGAGAAGCACGGCGGCACCGCGGACCTGGCCCTCGTCGGCATCCAGCGTCGCGGCGTCCCACTCGCGGACCGGATGGCCACCGCGGTCGCCGAACACGAAGGCCACGCCGTCCCGGTCGGGGCGCTGGATATCACGTTCTATCGCGATGATCTGTCGCTGGTCGCCCATCAGCCGATCGTCAAAGGCACCGACCTGCCATTCGACATCAATGGCCTGACGCTGGTCATCGTCGACGACGTCCTCTACACGGGCCGCACCGTACGGGCTGCCATGGACGCGCTGATGGACTACGGCCGGCCGCGGGCGATCCGTCTGGCCGTGCTCATCGACCGCGGGCATCGCGAGCTGCCAGTCCGCGCCGATCACGTGGGCAAGAACGTGCCGACCTCGCAGGAGGAGATCATCAAGGTCCACCTGGTCGAGGTCGACGGCGACGGGGAGGACGGAGTCGAGATCGACCGCCTCGGCATCGAGGTCGCCTCATGAGCCTGCGCGCGAACCCCGACCTGCCATCGCCGCCCGTCATCGACCCGAGCGATGCGCCTGCGGCCGCGGCCGAAGACGTCGACGGGATCGACGGGGCTGCGATCCCGACCTCGGCCGAGAGAGCCGAGCAAGGTTGGCGCCACCGGCACCTGCTCGACGTCGCCGGGCTCGATGCTCGCGACCTGGACCTCGTGATGCGCACCGCCGACGAGATGCGGCGGATCCTGGCGCGGCCGATCCCCAAGGTGCCGACCCTCCGCGGGCTGTCGGTGACCATCCTCTTCTATGAGGCCTCGACGCGGACGCGGGTGTCCTTCGAGGTGGCCGCCAAGAACCTGTCGGCCGACGTCGTCAACATCGCGGCCGCCTCCTCGTCGGTCACCAAGGGCGAGTCGCTCATCGACACCGTGCGCACGATCGAGGCCCTGGGCGCCGACATCATCGTCATCCGCCATGGGCGCAGCGGTGCCCCCGACCTTGCCGCGCGCGTCTTCGGCGGCCACGTCATCAACGCCGGCGACGGCTGGCACGCCCACCCCACTCAGGCCCTGCTCGACCTCTACACGCTGCGCGACCACCTGCCCGGTGGTGACCTTCGCGGACGCAAGATCGTCATCGTCGGCGACATCCTCCATTCGCGGGTCGCCCGTTCCAACATCTGGAGCCTGACCACGTCCGGGGCCGATCTCTGGCTGTGCGGGCCGGCCACGCTGCTGCGCGGATTCGAACCGCTGGCGGCGGCCTTGCCCGACGCGCGGCGGCTGACCATCACGACCTCGATCGATGCCGCCCTCGACGGTGCCGACGCGGTGATGGCGTTGCGCCTGCAGCAGGAACGGATGTCGAGCGGGCTGCTGCCGTCGCTGCGCGAGTATGCGGCGCGCTACCAGCTCAACACGGTGCGCATGGCGAGGGCCAGGCCAGAGGCCATCGTCCTCCACCCGGGGCCGATGAACGAGGGCGTCGAGATCGCGGCCGACCTGGCGGCCGGCGGACGCTCGGTCATCAGCGAGCAGGTCGCCAACGGAGTCGCGATCCGCATGGCCGTCCTCTATCTCCTGGCCGGCGGGCGATCGGCGGAGGTGGCCGATGGCTGACGTCACCGCTCCACGCAGTCGCAACGGGCCCGCGCCTGCCGAGCCCAGCCTCGGCGTCGGGGCGGCCATCGGCGACGTGGTCGACGGGCTCGATCTCGGGCCCGTCTGGTTGGTCGATCCGGCGTCTGGCCGCGAGGGCGTCGCGTCGCTGCGCGTCGAGGCCGGTGCCATCGTCGCGCTCGAATGGCTCGACGACGACGGGCCCTTGCCGCGTTTCCTGGTCCTGCCCGGCTTCACCGACCTGCATGTCCACGCCCGGGAGCCCGGCGACGAGGAAGCCGAGACGGTGGGCACGGCCATGGCGGCCGCCGCCCACGGCGGCTTCACGCGCATCTGCCTGATGGCGAACACCCGACCAGCCACCGATACGGCGGCCGTCGTGGGGCAGGTCCGTGCGGCTGCCGCGGCCAGCCGCGTGCCCATCACGGTCGAGGTCATCGGAGCCACCACCGCGGGTCGGGCAGGTGCCGCGCTGTCGCCGATGGCCGAGCTGTCCGACGCGGGGGTCGTGGCCTTCAGCGACGATGGGGCGCCGGTCGGCGACTCGTCGCTGATGCGGCATGCGTTGGCCTACGCGGGTGCGCTCGGGCTGCCGATCATCGAGCATGCCGAGGATCGAAGCCTGACCGATGGCGCCGAGATGCACGACGGCGTGACCGCCACGATCCTCGGCCTGCGGGGCTGGCCGACCGCCGGTGAGGTCGCTGCGGTCGCACGCGCGATCGCGATCCTGGACGAGGTCGTGCGCGAGGCACCGGCCGACGCCGCTCCCCGCCTCCACATCACACACGTCTCCACGGCCGCTTCGGTCGACCTGATCCGCGCAGCCAAGGCGTCCGGCTTGCCGGTGACCTGCGACGTGACACCTCACCACCTCGCGCTGCACGACGGCTGGGTGGCCGGTGATCGCCGCTGGGCCTGGCAGGCCATCGACGAGCCCTGGTCGGGCGGGCCGACCGATGCGTTGCCATACGATCCGGCGACCCGCGTCAACCCGCCGCTCCGCTCACCCGCCGACGCCGCCGCGCTTGCCGCCGGCCTGCGAGACGGGACCATCGACGCCATCGCGACCGACCACGCACCGCACACCGAGGTCGCCAAGGCGGTCGAATTCGGCGAGGCCGCCAACGGCATCTCGGGCCTCGAGACCGCGCTCGGCCAGCTCCTTTCAGCCGTCGATGGCGGCGCGCTCGACCTGTCCACGGTGGTCCGAGCGCTGACGACCGGACCGGCCAGGGTGCTCGGGTCGGCTGGCGTGACGGACGGGTCGGGCGTCGCGAGCATCGTCGTGGGAGCCCTGGCTGACCTCGTCATCGTCGACCGATCGCAAGGCTGGCGGGTCGAGGCGGACGCGCTCTGTTCTCTGGGTACGAACACGCCGCTCCTCGGCCGGGAGCTGCCCGGGCGCGTGCTCGCCACGTTGGCGGCCGGACGCTGGGCGTGGACGGGCGCGCAGGTCGGGCTGAGCGGGAGCACGATCGGCTCCGCCTGAGCCCGGGCAGGGCGGCTCCATCCGGACGGGTCCGCGGGCCGGTCGCTACCATGGCCGCTCGTGACCGACGATCAGGCCCCACCCGACGGCCGGCCGGCCGCGACACGCGACCCGCAGCGCCCGGACTACAAGGGCGCGCCGCTCGATGCCGATCGGGGACCGGGCCTGGGCTGCTTCTGGATCCAGTTCGTCGCGTTCGCCATCCTGTTCATCCTCACGCCGATCGGCGTCATCAACGGCTGGCCTGCGGCCCTGACCACGGCGATGCTCATCGTCACCCTCGTCCTGCTCCTGTTCGTCGGCCAGACGGTCATCTTCCTGCTCCGTCTGGTGGCCGCCGATCGCCGGTCTCGACGCCGGCCGTTGCGAGAGGGGGCACGTCCGACGGTCGGCGACCTGAGCGTCGCGGAGCCGAGGGCGGATGCGTCCGCCGACGGGAGCGCCGGGGCGGGCGACGGATCGGTCGCCGCGTCGACCGAGGATGCCGCCGGCGCAGACGACGAGAGCGACGCCAATGGCGATCACGGGGGTGGCGGCACGCCCGGCGTGCGACAATAGCGCGACCGATCCCCATGCCAGCGAGGATGTCAGCGACCGTGCCCGTCCTGGCCACCTTCTTCTCCGTCCGCCGCGGCCGCGATGCCTTCTTCAAGTTCTTCATGCGCGAGATCTTTCCGCGCCAGGTCCGCGAGCAGGAAGCCAAGTTCGGGATCAAGTTCCTGGGCTGGTACAACGTCGCCTACGGCTGGGATTTCGACAACGTGATGCTCTACGAGCTGCCCGACTACGGGACCATCGACAAGCTCGAGGACGATGAACGCATCCGGGCCATCGGCCACCGTGCCGGCGAGTGGATGTTCGAACGCCATCACTCGATGTTCCTGCGTGAACGCATGGGCGCCGACCTCGAATACCACCCCTAGGAGACCGCGATGACCGGCCGACCCAACTCGCTTCTGGGCGAGATCGCCAGCCAGGCGGCGATCGAGCGCTCGACCTTCCTGGTCGACGCCGCTCGGCAGCTCGACAGCTTCCTGAAGACCCACGCCTCGGCGATCGCCGAGGTCGGCGGGCTGGTGCTCATCGACGAGGAGCCCGACTATCTCGCCGTGGGTCCGGACGGATCCTTCCGCAGCCGGACCCGCTATCAGGACGAGGCGACGGGCGAGTGGCATGCGGAGACGGAGGTCATCGATTCGGTCGCCGAGCTGGTCGAGCTCTACAACCCCGCCGAGGTCTTCGCGGCCTTCGCCGAGGCCGCCCGAGAGGCCGCCGGCCTGCCGTCCGAGCCGACCGGCGCCGAGGACCTCATGGTCGCGGCAGGTATCGCACCCGATGCCAGCGCGGGCGACCCGTACGCCGATGCCGCGGCGGACTGGGTGGCGGGGGCCGGACGGGCCGTGCCGGACGATGCCACGGAGGCGGCCGCGCGGCTGTACGACCTCACCCTGACCTTCCAGGAACGGAGCCAGACGACCGAAGCCGGCCTGTTGGCCGACTTCGAGGTGGCCGCCGAAGGCCTGGCCGGCCTCGTCGGCGGCCTGACCATCGTCGATGACGACGATGAGCGGCTGACCCTCCAGGCGGATGGCCGCTTCCACGGCGAGGTCGTGCCCGAGGAGGAGCCCGACCGCTGGCGGCAGCTCGAGGAGCCCGAGGACATCGTCCAGTTCTACGATCCGACCGACATCTTCGGCGACCTGGCCGAATCGATCGCCGAGGCGTACCCCAGCGTGGCGCCCGAGCTCAGCGACGACGGCCAGGCGGACAGCGCGGGCGACGACGCGTCGCCCGCCTGACGAGCGCGGCGATCGGCCCGACCATCACCCCGATCGTGGGCACCGCCGCGGAGACGCCAGCCTCTCGCGCGACGGGCTCCCGGGCCATCGACCGGATGCAGCTCCTCGACGCCGAGCTGCTTGCGTCGCGGGAGATCCTGCCCGGGCAGTTCCTCCAGACCTTCCACGCACCCTGGCTCGCGACCGGCTCGCGGGCGGGCCAGTTCGTGCACGTGCGCACGCCCGACTACTCCGGGCTCGTGCTGCGCCGCCCGTTCAGCATCAACACGGTCGACGTGTCGACGGGCACGATCACGATCCACTTCCGGATCACCGGCCGGGGCACCGACTGGATGGCGCGGGCGCGACCGGGTGAGCGGCTCGAGATCCTCGGTCCGCTTGGTCGACCGTTCGAGGTCGATCCGCGCACCCACCATGTGTTGCTCGTGGCCGGCGGTCTGGGCATGGCCGGCGTCCGCGCCCTGGCCGACGAGTCGCTGGCCGTCGGCCGCCGCGTCACGCTCCTGTTCGGAGCCGCCGGGGCCGCCGAGGTCTACCCGAGCTCGCTCCTGCCCAGCGAGGTCGAGTACGTCGTGGCCACCGACGACGGCTCGCTCGGACATCGTGGCTACGTGACAGACCTCGTGCCCGACTACGAGGCGCTCGCCGACCAGGCCTTCGCCTGTGGCCCGGAGCCGATGCTGGCGGCCCTGGCCCGCATCGCCGCTGGTCGAGACGGCCGACTCGGCGTCGCCCGACTCGGTCGCCGGTCGCGTCGTCCACCGCGTGCCTCGGCGGCCGCGGGTACGTCCGCGGCCCGCCGAAAGGCCTGGCTGCAGGTCTCGATGGAGCAGAACATGGGCTGTGCCGTGGGGGCCTGCCTGGGCTGCGTGGTGCACGGCACCGACGGCCCGGTCCGCGTCTGTCGCGAGGGTCCGGTCTTCGCTGCCGACGAGATCGCCTGGCAGGGGCCGGCATGACCGTCCTCGCGACCTGGATGGACGATCGCCTGGCTCCAAGCCCCGGCCGGGATGACCGATGAAGGCGAAGCGACGCGTGGTGACGAACCGTGTTCGAGCCCGACAGCCGATCTCGGCGGCTCGTGACGGATCGGCAACGACTGGTGCGACGCCCAAGGCCCGGACGTCAGGCGCCACCCTCGCGGCCCCGGACGAGCCGGCCACCCCGCGAGCGGTCGTGCGTGCGAGCGACGTCGAGCTGACGATCGACCTCGCGCCACAGCGGCGGGGCGAGCTGGTGCTGCGCAACCCGATCCTGGTGGCGTCGGGAACATTCGGCTACGGCATCGAGTACAGCGAGGTGGTCGAGGTCGGGCGCCTGGGGGCGATCTGCTGCAAGGGCACGACGCTGCGGCCGCGCTTCGGCAACGAGCCGCCGCGGGTGACGGAGACGCCGGCCGGCATGCTCAACTCGATCGGCCTCCAGAACCCCGGCGTCGATGCCGTCATCGAGAAGTACTCGGCCCTCTGGGCGAGCTGGTCGGTGCCCGTCATCGTCAACGTCGCCGGCGAATCGATCGAGGACTACGTGTCGGTCGTGCGTCGGCTGGACGGCGTTCCCGGCGTGGCCGGCATCGAGCTCAACATCTCATGCCCCAACGTCGGCAAGGGCGGCCTGCAGTTCGCGGTCGACAAGGACGCCGCGGGGGCGGTGACGGCGGCCGTCCGGCGCGCCACCGACCTGCCGCTGATGGTCAAGCTGTCGCCCAACGTGGCTGACGTGCGCGCCATCGCGCGAGCGATCGAGGACGCCGGGGCCGACTCCCTGAGCGCCATCAACACGCTCTCCGGGATGGCCCTCGACCGGGCTCGACGCAAGCCGCTCCTGGGCAACACGTACGGCGGTCTGTCGGGTCCGGCCATCAAGCCGGTCGCGCTGCGCATCGTCTATGAGGTCGCGCAGGTCGTGCGCATCCCGATCGTGGCCATCGGCGGCGTGGCCAGCCTCGACGACGTGCTCGACTTCCTGATGGCCGGCGCAGCCGCAGTCCAGGTCGGGACGGCGCTCTTCGCCGACCCGACGCTGCCCATCCGCCTCATCGACGAGCTGGCCGAATGGTGCGCGGCACGAGGGATGGCCTCGTATCAGGAGCTCATCGGGACGGCCCTGCCGCCAGGCAAGGGCGGCAGCGGACATGGCAAGGACCGACCGAGTGTCAAGGGCGTGGAGTACCGGCCGTGACCCGCATCGAGGAGCTCTTCGTCGCCTCCGGGGCACTGCGCGATGGGCACTTCGCGCTGAAGAGCGGCCGACACGGCGACCGCTACCTCGAGAAGTTCCAGGTGCTCCAGTTTCCCGATGCGGTCTCGGAGATCTGCGCCGCCTTTGCCACCCTCGTGCGAGATGACCAGGGGCGCCCGACCGTCGACGTCGTGGTCGGCCCGACCACCGGCGGGGTCATCCTGGCCTTCGAGGCGGCGCGTCAGCTGGGGTTGCGCGGCCTGTTCGCCGAAGAGGTCAAGGAACCGGATGGCACCGCCCGACGCGAGTTCCGGCGCGGGTTCCAGCTCGAGCCCGGCTCGCGGGTGCTGCTCGTCGACGACATCCTGACCACGGGTGGCTCGCTCCAGGCGATGTTGCCGCCGATCGAAGCCAGCGGAGCCCAGCTGGCCCGCATCGCGGTCATCGTCGATCGTTCCGGGGGCACGCGAACGGTGACATCGCCTACCAGTGGCCGCGAGTACGTCGTCGACGCCCTCTGGACGCTCGACATCCCGACCTACGAGCCGGGTGTTGCGACGTGTCCGGCGTGCGCGGCGGGCGTGCCGCTCGAAGCGCCTGGCTCGAGCGGCACGAAGACTTCCACGAGCCCAACGGCGACGGTGCCATCGTCCTGAGCCAGCGTCAGCTCCCGGCCAGCACCCCGTCGATGGCGGCCTTCAGCTCGTCAGCTCCGAGCGCGCCCTCGAACTTGGCGGCGACCTTGCCGTCGGCGCCCACCACGAAGATGTAGGGCTCGATGGGGATGCCCCATTCGAGCGCCGATGGCACGACCTGGTAGCCGCCGTTGGCATCGAGCGCCGGCTGTGGCTGTCCGTCGACGACCTTGAGCTGGTAGGGCTCGACGTGGATGACGTCGATCGCGTCGCCGTACGGCGCGACGGCGGCCTTGACGGTCTCCAGCGTCGGGCCGCATGTCCGGCTGGTGCAGAAGAGCGGCGTGGCGAACACGAGCACGAAGGGCCGACCTGCTGCGAGCTGCATCCTTGACCGAGGTCCGGTAGAAGGCCGGATCCGGATGTTGGTCGGTCGAGATGGCGGCGATGCCCGCGGGGTCCGTCGCCGTCGGCGTGTCGGAGGCGGGGGCGGCGGCGCCGATCGGTGGCGTCGTCCCTGAAGGCTGTACGTCGAAGACGGCCCGAGCCGTTCGGTCGGGCTGTCCGGCCACCGAAGCGGTGATCTCCACGCCCCACGGGCCCGCCCGGCCGAAGTCGACCGTCGCGTGATAGAGGCCCAGCTCGTCGGGCACGGTCCAGACGAACGTTCCCGGCGCTTCGGCGGTGGGCTTCGCCGGATCGGCCGCAAGATCGTAGAAGCGGACCGTCGTCGCGAGCTCCGGTGAGGCGATGGGCTTGTTGGCGGTGTCCACCAATGCGTACGTGAAGCGGTTAGCGCCGACGACGCGCTCCTTGCTGACGATGATCGGCACCATCGGCGCCGCGGGGTCGGGCCCCGACGGCCAGCCCGGGAAGCCCGAGATCGCGCTCGATGATGCGGCGGAGGGCGGAGCGCTGGTCGGTATCGGGCCAGCGCACGATGCGACGATCACGAGCACGGCGCCGATGGCCGCCAGAGGGGCGCTGAGGCGGTGAACGACGCGAAGGGGCTGAACCAGGCGACGAGGGTGGGACATCGCCGGCGACGATAGCGGCTTCGGCTCCATCGCGCCTGCGCCACCGATGCACCGCCGATGCGCGAGGCGTGTGACGCCCTGACGAAGCATCATCGATCGCGACGGCCGCATGGCGCGCGGTAGAATCGGCCTCCCCATGACGCGCTTCCAGAAGCTGGCCCTGCTGACCGCCATCGCCACCTACGTGCTCGTGGTCTGGGGCGGCGTGGTCCGCGTCACCGGCTCCGGCCTGGGCTGCCCGGACTGGCCGTTGTGCTACGGCCAGGTCCTGCCGCCGGCCGACGACGCGACGGCGTGGATCGAGTGGTTCCATCGCACTCTGGCAGCGATCGTCGGCCTGCTCGTGGTCGGCGTCTGGCTCGGCGCTGTCCTGTACCACCGCCGACGCGCCATCGTGCTGCCGGCCACCGCCGCCGTCGTCTTCACCGGCTTCCAGGCCTACCTGGGCAAGATCACCGTCGAGACGGGTAATACCGGCGAGTCGGTCACCGCGCACCTGGCGATGGCCTTGATCGTGCTCGCCGCCCTGATCCACATCGCGGTCCGCGTCCAGTACCCGGCCGACCTGCCGTCGCGCGGTGCGCCGCAGCGCTTCACCATCCTGGCCGCCTTCGCCGCGCTCTCGATCTACGCCCTGCTCATCTTCGGATCGAACGTCACGGCGACCGCGTCGGCGCTCGTCTTCGGCACCGCCTGGCCGTTCTTCCCCGACGGTGCCATCGTGCCCAGCTTCGACGGCAACCCGGACATCGCCGCGCTGCAGGCCGCCAACGCGCTGCATCGCATCGCGGCGGCCATCGTCGGCGTCATCATCGCCATCACCGCCTGGATCGCCTGGCGTCGAGCCGCCGATGGTCGCTGGGGCGCCGTCAGCGCTCGACCGACGCTCCTCGCCCTGACCGGCACGGCGGCCGCGCTATACGCCATCCAGGTCATCGTCGGGGCGCTCCAGATCTGGACGACCCTGGCGCCCTGGGCGGTCGCCCTCCACCTCGCCCTTGGCGCAGCCATCTGGGCGCTGTTCGTGGCCGCGGTGACCTACAGCTACTGCACGGCCAGGCTGGCGGCGGATCGCGCCGCCGCCGGCGTGACCAGCGTCGATGCTGGGCTGCCCGATCGCGATGGTGATGACTCGACCGACGGCGACGCTGGCGGCTCCGACCATCGAGCCGCGGACCCGGCCCCCAAGGCGATGGACAAGGTTCGCGCGTACATCGCCCTGACCAAGCCGCGCATCATCGAGCTGCTGCTGGTGACCACCGTGCCGGCCATGATCCTCGCCCAGCGCGGCATCCCACCGCTCGGCTTGATCGCGGCCACGCTCGTCGGCGGCTCGCTGGCGGCGGGTTCGGCCAACGCCATCAACCAATACCTCGATCGCGACATCGACCTCCTCATGACACGAACCCGGCGACGGCCGCTGCCTGCGCACGCCATCGAGCCGGAGGACGCGCTCGTCTTCGGCCTCGCCCTGGGTGTCGTCGCGTTCGCCGAGCTGGCCATCTTCACCAACCTGCTGGCGGCCTTCCTGACCCTCCTCGCGATCGCCTTCTACGTCGTCGTCTACACCATCTGGATGAAACGCACGACGACCCAGAACATCGTCATCGGTGGCCTCGCCGGTGCCCTCCCGCCGCTCATCGGCTGGGCGGCGGTGACCGGCGACATCGCGCTGCCCGGCCTGTTCCTGGTGGCCATCGTCTTCTACTGGACGCCGCCCCACTTCTGGGCGCTGTCGATGCGCCTGGCCAAGGACTATCGCGCCGCCGGCGTGCCGATGCTGCCGGTCGTCCGGGGCATCCCCGAGACGACCAAGCAGATCGCCCTCTACTCGTTCTCCATGGTGGCCATGACCCTGAGCCTCTTCGCCGTCGCCCAGCTGGGCCTCATCTACCTCGTCGGCACCATCGCCATCGGCGCCGTCTTCGTGACCCAGGCGCTGCGCATGTGGCGCGACGGAACGGATACCCGCGCGGTGCGACTCTACAAGTACTCGACGACCTACCTGACCGTGCTCTTCGCGCTCATCGTCGTCGACGTCCTGGTGCCGCTGCCCGTCTGACGCTCACCCGCCCTGGCTGGCTCGGGCGACGCGTGCCCGTTCGCGGTCGAGCCGCTCGTCGTGCAGCCGGCCCTTCTCTTCCTCGTAGCGGAACCAGGCCAGGGTCATCAGCAGGCATGGCACGAGGAAGATGAGGTCGCCGGCGGCCCACATGATGCCGCCGGCCAGCTGCTGGTCCTCGAGCGCGGTCGGGCCCCAGACGCGCTGCAGCGAGGCGTAGTGCTCGTAGAGCACGGTCGGCACGGCGAACAGGACGAAGCCCAGGAAGGCGTTCTGGGGCATCGCCAGGAGCATGTAGCCGAGCCGCATGCCGTGGCCCATCCGGAATGGGTGCGGATCGGCGCCCACGACCGGCCACCAGAAGAGCAGCGCCGCCCCGAGGTAGAGCGCGTGCTCGAGGGCATGGATGCCCGGGTCCTCGAGGGCCGCCTCGAAGAGCGGGCTGAAGTGGCTGGCCCAGATGACGATCGCGAAGGCGAGCCAGCCGACGACGGGATGGCTGATGGCGCGCACCACGCGCGAGTGGAGGACGGGCAGGATGCGACGCTTGCGGACCTCGGGCGAGGCGGCCCGCAGGAGCAGCGTGATGGGCGCGCCGAGGAGCAGCAATGGCGCACCGACCATGGCCAGCAGGAGGTGCTGGATCATGTGCACGCTGAACAGCGTGGTCGCATAGACGTCGACGAACGAGAAGAGCGCGATGGCGATGACCGCGAGCCCGCCCAGCCAGGCGGCGATCCGTCGGCGTGGCACGGGGCTCGCCGGATGGGCACGATCGACCTGCCGGACGCCGGCCAGGTAGAGCCCGGCGGCGACGACGATGCTCACAAGAGCCAGGGGCTCGACCGTCCAGGAGCTGACCACGATCCAGGCCGTCGGGGCCGGCGGAACGACGTCCGTGACGTGCCCCAGCGCGACGCCAGGCAGGGTCGCCAGGGCCACCGCGGCGAGGCCGCCGCCGCTCAGCAGCCGCGCGGAGTGACGGACGAGCGCGCGCATCAGCCCGTATGATAGGCGCCTGCCCGCCACGTCCCGGCCGGGCCCGGCCTATCACGCTCGAGGAGAAGAACGCGCGTGGATCGCGCCCCAGGCCGCCGCCGGACTCTCGCGCTCGCCGTGGCCGCCTTCGTCGCGGTGGCGGCCATCGTCGGGCTCATCGTCTTCTACCCCGCCGACTGGCCGGGCTTCGCACCGCCCTCGCCGGTCACGGTCCAGGGCCACGACACCGAGGGCATCTACCGCTTCGTCTTCACCATCGCGGCGGTCATCTTCCTGCTCGTCGAGGGACTCATCCTCTTCGCCGTCCTGCGCTACCGCCGGACCGATGACACGCCTGCCGGCCCAGACGCACGGCAACCTCGTGGCCGAAGCGGCCTGGACGATCGTGCCGGCCATCATCGTCATCTCCCTGTTCTTCGTCTCGATCGACGTCCAGAACAAGGTCGAGGCCCGCTCGCCGAACCCCGACGTGACCATCGACGTGGTCGGCTTCCAGTGGCAATGGACGATCGCCTACGGCTGCCCGGACAGCTACGCGACCCAGCCGACCATCCAGCCGGCCGATGAGTGCGAGTTCGCCATCACCGGCCTGGGCAGCGACGGCCCCGACATGCACGTGCCGGTCGGCCAGACCATCCACTTCCGCCTCCATTCGGCCGACGTCATCCACGCCTTCTACATCCCGCAGTTCCTGTACAAGAAGGATGTCGTACCTGGGCGCGTCAACGGCTTCGACGTCATCGTCGAGCAGCCGGGCACGTACAGGGGTCAATGCGCCGAGCTGTGCGGCCTGTCGCATGCCGACATGTTCATGTCCCTGACGGCCGAGGACCGCGCCGCGTACGACGCCTGGTATGCGGCGCAGGTCGAGACCGCCAGCGCGTCCCCGACGCCGGCGCCGAGCACGTCGGGCGGCCCGCCGCCCGGCCGGCGCGCACCGTCCAGGTCAGCGCCTCGAGCGCGGCCGGCTTCGACCAGACCCAGCTGACGGCGCCGGCCAACGCGCCGATCACCATCCAGTTCGCCAATGACGACCCCAGCGTCGTGCACAATGTCTCGATCAAGGGCGGCCTGCCCGATGGCAAGGACTTCATCGGCCTGCCGTTGGCCGCGGCCAACACGAAGGTCGAGTACCAGGCACCGCCGTTGGCAGCCGGCACCTACACGTTCTTCTGCAGCGTCCACGCCAACATGACCGGCACCTTGACGGTCCAGTAGGAGGAGCGATGGCCACCACCACCCTCTCTCCGCGGGCCTCGACGTACAGCGGGCGAGCGCGCGTCCTCGAATGGCTGACGACGACCGACCACAAGAAGATCGGCGTCATGTACATCACGACGGCCTACATCTTCTTCCTGCTGGCCGGGCTCATGGCGCTCGGCATCCGGACCGAGCTGGCCTTCCCCGGCACCCAGCTGCTCGAGCCCAACCTCTACAACCAGGCCTTCACGATGCACGGCACGACGATGATCTTCTTCTTCGTCATGCCCATGCTGGCGGGCTTCGCCAACTACATCGTGCCGCTCCAGATCGGGGCCGCCGACATGGCCTTCCCGCGCATCAACGCGCTCTCGTTCTGGATCATCCCGTTCAGCGGCATCCTGCTCTTCAGCGGCTTCCTGACCGGTGGCGCGGCAAGCGGCGGCTGGACGTCGTACACGCCGCTCTCCGAGGCGACCTACTCGACGACCAACGGCCAGAACCTGTGGCTGGCGGCGCTCATCCTCAACGGCGTCAGCTCGATCATGGGCGCCATCAACTTCCTGGCCACCACGTTCCGACTGCGCGCGCCGGGCATGACCATGCTCCGGCTGCCGATCTTCACCTGGACCGTGCTGGTCACCAACGTGCTGCTGCTCTTCGCCGTGCCAGTCCTCGCGGCGGGCATGCTGATGCTCTTCATCGACCGCAACTACGGCGGCTCGTTCTTCAACCCGGCGGCCGGCGGCGACACGATCCTCTGGCAGCACATCTTCTGGTTCTTCGGACACCCCGAGGTCTACATCCTCATCCTGCCCGCCTTCGGGGTCATCTCCGAGGTCATCCCGGTCTTCAGCCGCAAGCCGCTCTTCGGCTACAAGGCCTTCGTCATCGCGACGGTCTCCATCGGCGTCCTGGGCTTCGGCGTCTGGGCCCACCACATGTTCACGACGGGCGCCGTCTTCCTGCCCTTCTTCTCGATCACCACGTTCCTGATCGCGGTCCCGACGGGCGTCAAGATGTTCAACTGGATCGCCACCATGTGGCGCGGCAAGCTGTCGTTCAACGTGCCGATGCTCTTCGCGGTCGGCTTCCTGGCCAGCTTCCTGATCGGCGGCCTGGACGGCGCCTTCAGCGCTTCGACGCCCATCGACTTCGCGCTCCAGGACACGTACTGGATCGTCAGCCACCTGCACTACGTGCTCTTCGGCGGCTCGGCGATGGCGATCATGGCGGCGACCTACTACTGGTTCCCGAAGATGACCGGCCGTTTCCTCGATGAGCGCATCGGCGTCGTCCAGTTCTGGATCGTCTTCATCTCGGCCCAGGTGACCTTCTTCCCGATGCACCTCCTGGGGCTCAGCGGCATGCCTCGGCGCATCCAGGACTACGCCCCGAACGCCGGCTGGCAGGACCTCAACATCGTGGCCACCGTCGGCTCCTTCGGGCTCGGCGTGGGCGTGGCCCTGATGATGTGGAACATCTTCGCCAGCCTGCGTGGCCCGCGAACGGCGGGCGACGACCCGTGGGACGGCAACACGCTGGAGTGGGCGACCACCAGCCCGCCGCCGTCCTACAACTTCGACCGCCTGCCGGAGATCCGATCCGAGCGCCCGCTGTTCGACCTCAAGCACCCGAAGGCCGCGCACGCGCCGGCGTTGACCTCCGGTGAGGGCACGAAGCCGTGACCGCGCAGAGCGACATCGTGCCCGTCGCGCACGACGCCGAGGTCATGAAAGGCGGCCATCCCTACGGCAGCAAGCCGATCGAGAACACCGCCCTGCTGGGGATGCTCCTGTTCATCGCCAGCGAGATCATGTTCTTCGCCGGCCTCTTCGCGGCCTACTTCGACATCCGGGCCAAGAACCTGCCCCACTGGCCGGCCCTGCCGGAGGGCGCCGAGTTCGGCGTCACGCCGGTCATCATCGCGGCCACCATCATCCTCATCTCGAGCTCGGCGGTCATCGAGTGGGGCGTCCTGCGCATCCGCAAGGGCGACCGACGAGGGATGAACCGGGCCCTGGCGCTGACCGTCCTGATGGGCATCACCTTCCTGGCCTTCGAGGCGCTCGACTGGTACATCCTGGCCTCGGAGGGCGTGACGCTCAGCGGCAGCGTCTTCGGCTCGCTCTACTTCACGATGACCGGCTTCCACTTCGCGCACGTGCTTGGCGGCGTCATCGGCATCAGCATCATCCTCGGCCGCGGCGTGTCCGGCCAGTTCTCTGCCCGCCATCACACGGCCGTCGAGGCGGTCAGCTACTACTGGCACTTCGTCGACGTCGTCTGGGTCCTGCTCTTCCTGACCTACTACGTCCTGCGCTAGGGAGCCGCCATGCAGCGCCTGCTGAGCAAGGGGTTCGCCGCCTTCATCATCGGCGGCATCTTCATCGTGACCGGCCTGATCTACTTCTTCGGCAGTGAGAACTGGAGCAACGGCCAGGGCTTCGACCCGGCCGGGGCTACGATGCTGGTCGTCACCGGCATCGCCATGACCTTCGCCTTCGTGCTCGTCCTGCGCGGCTCGCGCGAGCTCTAGGGCAGCCTCGGGCGACTGCTGATGGACACGATCGTCGCGACCATCACCGCCATCTGGGTCGCGCTGCTCGCCTGGCTGTCGCAGATCATCCTGCCCAACTGGAACGACGTCCTACGCTGGATCCCGTCGTTGCTCCTCGGCCTCGTCGGGCTTGTCATCGCCGTCCTCGTCTTCGCCTGGCTGCGCAACCGCCGCGTGACCGCGTCACGCATGATCCCGATCCGCCGAGAGGGAGCGCCGCCACCCGGCGTCCACATGCCCGGCCCATCGCGCTGGCCGATCATCATCCCGCTCGGGCTGGCCTTCGTCTTCGCCGCCCTCGTCTTCCATCCCGGTCACGTGACGAGCCCCGTCATCAAGGGCGGACAGGTCGTGACCGAGGCCGCGCCGCCGATCACCGACCTCGTCAACCTCCCGCTCCTCCTGCTCGGACTGGTCATCGCGGTGGCGGGCGTCGTCGGCTGGTATCGCGACGCCGGCCGTGAGTGGCACCACGTCGAGGACCCTGCCTGGCATCCAGCGCCTTCGAGCGGCGCCTGGGGAGAGACACCCGCCCGGGAGCGCCTTCCGGCGGGCATGCACCTGCCCGGCCCCAGCCCGTGGCCATTCCTCGCCCCGCTGGGCATGGGCGTCATCTTCTTCGGCCTCGTCTACAACCCCGTCTTCATCGTGGCCGGCGTGCTGATGGCAGTCATCGCCGCCGCCGGCTGGTATCTCGACGCAGGCCGCGAGTACCGGGCCGTCGAGGCCGGTCACCCGCTCGATGGCAGTCAGGTCGAGCCAGCCTCGCGCCTGCCCAACGCCTTGCTCGGCGTCTACGCCACGATCGGCGTCCTGGCCATCGTCATCGCCAGCGTCCCCTCGTTCGTGGCCTGGGTCAACCCGGCACCGACCGAGGCGCCTGCCGCCAGCCTGAGTCCCGATCAGACCGTCATCGCGCAGAGTGCGCTCGGCTTCGCCGAGACGTCGATGACCGTCCCTGCCGGTGTGGCCCTGGTCGTCGACTTCCAGAACGCCGATACCGGCGTCCAGCACAACTGGGCGATCTACGATCCGGCCGATGGCTCCGAGGTCTTCAAGGGCCCCATCCTGGTCGGCCCGGACGCGGCCACGCTGCAGGTCCCGGCGCTCGAGGCGGGCACGTACAAGTACGTTTGCGACATCCACCCGCAGACGATGACCGGCACGCTCACCTCGCAGTAGGGCGCCACGACCGAGCGACGGGCCCCGCGCCGCCCCATCCTGGCGCTGGCCGCGATCATCATCGTGGTCGTCGTCGCCACCGTCGTGGCCTTCCTTGCCATCCGACCCGACCGGACCCTGGTCATCGGGCCACATCCCCTCCTTGACGCCGCCGCGCCGGACTTCGCGCTCGAGGATCTCGACGGCCATCAGGTCCGCCTGGCCGACTACCGCGGCCGGCCGGTCATCGTCAACTTCTGGGCCTCCTGGTGCATCCCCTGCCGAACGGAGTTCCCGCTCCTTCGGGCGGCGCGCGACCGGTACGCCGACCAGGGTCTGGAGGTCCTTGGCATCGTCTTCGACGATGACGCCGACTCGGCGCGCGCGTACATGGCTCGTGCCAGCGCCACCTGGCCAGCGCTCATCGACGTTGCGGGCGGGACAGCCGCGGCCTACAAGGTCAATGGGCCGCCCCTCTCGTTCTTCATCGACGGCAGCGGTACGGTGCGCTCGATCACCTATGGCCCGCCTCCGTCGGGCACGATCGACGATCGCATCAAGGCCATCCTGCCTGGGGCGGCACCCGGGGCTTCCGGCCCCTCGGCCGAGCCATGAGCGACGAAGCCGACGCGGTCACGACGACGGACGCTCTTGGCGCCGCGGACGTCCACCCTGGTTCCGCGGGCGAGGCCAAGGTCCGGTCGGCCACCACCACGAGCACGAGGCCCGCCATCGTCATCGAGGGCCTCGTCAAGCGCTATCACGGCCGCGCCGTCGTCGACGGGCTCGACCTGACCGTCTCGCGGGGCGAGATCCTGGCCATGCTCGGACCGAATGGCGCCGGCAAGACGACGACGGTCGAGATCATCGAAGGCTACCGGCGCCCGGACGAGGGGACGATCGAGGTCCTCGGCTTCGACCCGCGGACCGACCGGGCCGAGCTGCGCGCCCGGGTCGGCGTCATGCTCCAGCGGGCCGACCTGTACAACCAGGTGCGGGTCCTCGAAGCCGTCCGGCTCTTCGCCTCGTTCTATGCCGCGCCGCTGTCGCCGGGCACGCTGCTCGACCAGGTCGGCCTCGCGGACCGCGCCGACGATCGCTATCGCACGCTCTCCGGCGGCGAGCGCCAGCGGCTCAACCTCGCCCTGGCCCTCGTCGGGCGACCGGAGCTGATCATCCTCGACGAGCCGACGGCGGCCATGGACGTCGCTGTTCGCCGCTCGACCTGGGACCTGCTGCGGGCATTGCGAGCGCAAGGCACGACCGTGGTCCTGACCACACACCTGATCGACGAGGCTGAGGCGCTCGCCGACCGTGTGGCCATCATCGATGGCGGGCGACTGCTCGCGTGCGGCAGTCCAGCCGAGCTGCGGGCCATCGGGGGATCTGCCGCGGGTGACAAGCGCGCGGGCGATGGCGACGCGCGATCGATCCGGCTCCGACTCCCGGCGTCGCTGGATCCAGGCGGCGTGACAGCGTTGTCACGGATCCCGGGCGTGTTCGCGGTCAGGCACCAGGGTGGGGCGGGTTACGTGCTGACGGTCGGGGATCCGGGCGAGATCCTCGTCCGGCTGTCCGAGTGGCTGTGGGCGAAACACATCGAGCCGCTCGCGATCGAGGTCGGGAACGAGAGCCTCGAGGCCGTCTTCCTGCGCCTGACCAACGAAGCACCTGCCCCGCCCGAGGTCCAGGCGTGAGCGCGGCGGCACCCAGCTGGCGAGCGTACCTGGCGATGACGGGCATGGAGCTTCGGCTCGCCCGGCGGCGGGGCGAGAACCTCCTGGTGACGCTCGGCATCCCGGTCATCCTGCTCATCTTCCTGGCCAACGTCCAGCTGGTCTCGGTCGCGGGTACGGCGACCATCGACCAGCTCGTGCCCAGCATCCTCGCCCTGGCCGTCCTCTCGACAGGCATGGTCGCCCTGGGCATCTCGACCGCCTTCGAGCGTGGCTCGGGCGTCCTCAAGCGCCTCGGTGGGTCGCCGCTGCCGACGTGGGCGCTGATCGGTGCCAAGACGACGGTCGTGGCGGGCACCGTGGCCCTCCAGGTCGTGCTCGTGGTCACCATCGCCTGGCTGCTCGGCTGGGACCCGCCGATCGGCATCCCGGACACGCTGGCGGCGGCCGTCCCGTGGCTCATCCTGGGCACCCTGGCGTGCGCCGGCATCGGCCTGTCGCTGGCGGGCCGGCTGCGCGCCGAGACGGTCCTGGCGCTGGCCAACGGTCTGTACGTGCTCGCGATCGTGGCCGGTGGCGTCATCGTGCCACTCGATCGCCTGCCGGCGATGGTCGCCATCCCCGCCTCGATCCTGCCGCCCGCGCTCATCGCCGACCTGCTGCGCGGCTCGATGGTGCCGGGCGGCACGGTCGTGCCGGTCGAGGCGATGGCGCTCACGCTTTGGTCCGTCGGGCTGCTGATCGCTGGCCGCGCGTTCGTTCCACGTCGCCGACGAGGCTTGAGCCAGCGCGCTCGGTGCTCGTGATACACGCGATCTGAGTCGATCCCTATATCGCCGGTGCTGTTACCAGCCTAGACATCTGTCCGCGCGGACTCAGCGCGCATCCGGCCTGTATGCTGCGCGGGCGTTCGACGAATCGGGGTCGCTCGTGCGCGCTTGACGCACGCGGCCTCGCCATACCCGGACGCGCGGAGGGAGAGACGATGACGCGTCGCGCTACCTGGGTGCCATTGCTGGTCGGGGTCGTTCTGGTGCTCGCCGCCTGTGGCGGCAGCGGAGCCGCATCGCCAGCGGCATCGGACGCCGGTGGTGGTGGGACCACAGGCGACGACGGCGCCGGACGCGACCGCACCGGAAGCGTCGGCGGGCGCCACGGCGGACAGCGAGCGGCGGCCGGGTCGGGGCGGTACCGCAGGCGACTTCACGGGCAAGGTCTGCGACCTCATCTCGCACGACGCGATGAGCGCCGTGACCGCGGTCGCGGCCGACAAGCAGGACGAGCAACCGTTCGTCCAGGGCACGGGCACGTGCGGCTACTTCGGCAGCGGAGGAACGGTGCCCGTCGCGCGCCCTCACGCTCGTCGGCGGATCCACGACCGACGCCTCGGTGCCCTGGAACATCTACAAGTCCGACGCCAGCTCGGTCTCGATCCCCGTCAATGGCGCCGAGGCGATCTGGTACGGCACTGCCAACTCGGCGATCGTGCTCAAGAACGGGTACCTCGGCACCATCCTCCTGCTGGCGCCCAAGGACGGCGACTTCAAGGGTGTCCGCCAGCAGCCTGCGTTCAGGGGCTGGCCGACAAGATGCCCTGACCCGGACACAAGAAACGACCCTTGCGGGCGGGCGCAAGGGTCGTCTGGTCGATATTCGGTGTTGGTTGCGGGGGACGGATTCGAACCGCCGACCTTCGGGTTATGAGCCCGACGAGCTGCCGCTGCTCCACCCCGCGACCGTGAATGCTAACCGAGGACGGCTCCGCGGTCAAACGCCTGCCCGACCGACGTCGTCGGCGAGTCCGTCAGAAGCCGGGCTTGAAGACCATCAGCGCCACGATGATCGCGACGGCGACCATCAGGATGAGGCTGCCCTGACGGAGCTTCTTCGCGGTCGCCATGAGCTCGGGCGGCGGGCCGCCGGCGCCCGGGTCAGGCGGCTTCGATGTCAGCTCGACGATCTTCCGGCCCGCCGGGCCCTGGACCATCAGCGCGTAGCCGATGGCGATGACGTAGATGACGATGGCCACGTCCAGCCAGAGGTTGGTCGTCGACGTCAGATCGCGGCCGGTCGCCCAGATGAGGAGCGCGCCGGTGACCGCCATCGAGAGCGCGAAGGGGACGATCCGGCGCTGCGAGATGACCCCGGTCGCTCGGGCGGCGAAGTTGGCGTGCTGCGGCTCCTTGCCGCTCATCGCGCCCATCAGCGGCAGGGCGAACGTCGGCCCGAAGGCGATGATGGCGCCGCCGATGTGAAGGAACAGGAACAGCTTGACGAAGTCGCCGATGACCATCTGGCCTCCCCTCTGGAGCGGACGTCGATTAGGTCGTCAGCGTATCAGCCCGCGGCCGACGCGGGAGGCCCGCACCGTCGTCTTGCCGGACCGTCCATCGGTCACCCGATCGGCATCTCCGGCGCGGGCGGCGCGACGGCCGAGACCGGCGTCGCATCCATGCCGAGCGCGTCCTCGTCGCCGTCGTCGGCGCGACCCCGGTTCAGCAGCCGACCGACCCTGGCCGTGCCCCCGTGCGTCAGGGAGTAGACGACCGGCACCACGACCAGGGTCAGCAGCGTCGAGGTGAAGAGGCCGCCGATGACGACGGTGCCCAGCTCGGCCGCGATGATGCTGCCCTTGTTGAGCCCCAGGGCCAGCGGCGTGAGCGCCAGGATGGTGGCCAGTGCGGTCATCACGATCGGCCGCACGCGGGTCCGACCCGCGTGGTACAGGGCGTGCTCGACGGAGTAGCCCTTGCGACGGAGCTGCTCGACGAGGTCGAGCAGGACGATGGCGTTGGTGACCACGATGCCGATGAGCATCAGGATGCCGATCATCGAGCTGATGCCCAGCGGCAGGCCTGTGATGAGCAGCGCCAGGATGGCGCCGATGACCGCAAGCGGCAGGCTGAAGAGGATGATGAAGGGGTCGAGCAGGCTGCCGAAGACGATGACCATCACGACGTACACGACGGCGATGGAGATGAGCATGGCAGTGGCGAGGTCGCTGAAGCCTTCGGTCTGCTGCTGGCTGATGCCGGCCAGCTCGACGGTCACCGTCGAGGGCAGGGCGAGGTCGTCGATGGCGGTCTGGACCGCCTCCGAGGCACCGCCGGTGTCCTTGGACAGGATGTCGCCGCTGATCGTCGCCGCGGGGCTCTGATCGACGCGCGTGATGGTCGCCTGCGAGTCGACCTCGGTGACGGTGGCGAGATCGGCGACCTTCTGCTTCTGGACGGTCCCGACCAGCAGATCGCGGATCGAATCGGGGCCTTCGATCGAGGCCGGGTCGATGCGCACGAAGACCGGCGTCGCGCCCGACTGGCCCTCGAGCACCGGTCGGATCGGCGTCTGGCCGAGGAGCAGGTTGCGGACCTCCTGGGCGACCTGGGCGGTCGTCGAACCGACGGCCAGGGCCTTGTCGGGTTCGACATCGACCTGCAGCTCTGGTGCCTTCGAAGCGAGGTCGCTCTTGACGTTGACGATGCCGTCGATCTTGGCGACCGCCGCCGAGATCTTGGAGGACGCGGCGGCCAGCGCTGCCTCGTCCTCGCTGGAGACGATGATCTGGAGGCCGTTGCCGCCACTGGCGATGGCGCCGGCGCGGACGACGTAGCCATCGGTGGCGACAGGCGCGAGATCGGCCAAGAGCTGCTCGGTCTGCGCGTTGAGGTCGGTGCCGGTCTTGAGGTTGACGAGGATCGTCGCCGACCCTGAGGCGGTGCCCAGGAACGACTGCTGGGCGGTGGTGTCGGAGTCGCTCGAGCCGGCCAGGGAGGTCTGATACGTCTCGACGTCCGGATCCTTGGCGATGATCGCCTCGGCCTGGATGGCACGATCGAGGGTCGCGCTGCTCGTCGTGCCTGGCGGCGGCGTGATGGTCACGTTCAGGACCTCATCCGAGCCGGCGTTGAGGAACGCGGTCGGGATCTGGGGGATGAGTGCGACCGCGCCCACGAAGAGCAGCGCGGCGGCGGCCAGCGTGATCCACCGGAAGCGCAGCGCGAGCTGGAGGATGGGGGTGTAGATGCGCTGCAGCCAGGTGTCCTTGTGGCCGACCTCGCCGGCGCCCGGCACGCGCTTGACGCGCGGCACCAGGAAGTAGGCCAGGACCGGGACGACGGTCAGAGCGCAGATGAGCGAGGCCAGCAGGGCGAACGTGACGGTCAGGCTGAAGGGCAGGAAGAACTGCGTCACCAGGCCGCCGACGAGCCCGATGGGCAGGAAGACGGCGACCGTGGTGATGGTCGACGAGGTGATCGCGCTGGAGACCTCCTTGGTGCCCTCGATGACCGCGGTGCCGATCGGCTCGCGGTTCGCGCGATGGTGCCGGAAGATGTTCTCGAGCACGACGATGGCGTCGTCGACGACGCGGCCGACCGCGACCGCCAGGCCGCCCAGGGTCATGATGTTCAGGCTGACGCCGCCCACGAGCATGAGCACGAGCGCGGCCATCACGCTGAGCGGGATGCTGATGGCGGCCACGACGGTGCTGCGCACGCTGAGCAGGAACAGGAAGATGACGAGCACGGCCATCAAGGCGCCGAGGCCACCCTCGCGGACGAGGCCCTCGATCGACTGCTCGACGAAATCGGCGCTGCGGTAGACGTAGGTGGTGTTCAAGCCGAGCTCGTCATCGAGCTGGGTCATCGCCGCCTCGACAGCCTTCGACACGTCGACCGTGTTGGCATCCGAGGTCTTGACCACGGAGATGCCGACCGAGGGCTTGCCGTCGGTGCGCGACACGCCGGCCGCCGGGTCCGGGCCGTACTCGACCGAGCCGAGGTCGCCAAGGGTGACCGGCGTCGGTGCGGCGGGCGGGGTCGACGACGGTGCCGGGCGCGGGCGAGGCGGCCGGGTCGACCGGGAGCTGACCGGTACCGACGCCGGGCAGCGCGGCCGGGACGTCGTAGGTGATGAGCAGGTCGGCGAGCTGCTCGATGGTCGTGAAGCGGTGGCTCGTCGTGACCGGCAGCGTCGAGTCGCCCTCGACGATGGTGCCCGAGGGGATCGAGATCTCGTTCGCCTGGAGGATGCCAGCCACCTGCTGGACGCTGACGTTGTGCCGGGCGAGCTTGATCGGATCGAGGATCACGTTGACGCGCTGCAGGTCACCACCGGTCACGCTGACCGAGGCGACGCCCGGCAGGCCAGCGAGCTCCGGCACGACCTCGTCGCGAACGACCTTTCCGACGTCGACGCTCGTGTCGTCGGCCTGGACGGTCAGCGAGGTGATGGGAAAGGCGTTGATGTTGAGGGTCGAGACCTGGGGCTCGACGCTCGGCGGCAGGCCGGCGGAGGAGAGGTTCGACTCGATGTCGGCCACGGCCGCGTCGATGTCCGTGCCGTATTCGAACTCGGCGATGACGACGGCCAGGCTGGGCGACGAGGTCGAGCGCACCGACTTGACGCCCTGGACGCTCGACAGCGTGCGCTCGATGGGCGCCGAGACCTGCTCGGCGACATCGGTCGTGCCGGCGCCGGGATAGACGGCGATGACCGTGGCGACCGGGAAGTCGATGTCCGGCAGCAGCTCGGCTTGCAGCTGACCCCAGGCGACGATGCCGGCCACGAAGACGCCGGCGGCCAGGAGCAGGGTCACGGATTTGCGGGCCAGCGCGAGCTGGGTCAGTCGGTACACGGGGACTCCTTGGTGAGCTTCGGGTCGCTGGGGTTGCAGGTCATCTGGTCGAGGTCGATGGCGCGAGGTCGAGTCGATGGCGCTCGGTCGGCGGCGACGGGGGTGCGGGCGCTGTGACGATCGACCATCGTTCGCACGAGGCGCTCGAGCTGTTCGAGCTCGGCCGGCGTAAAGACGCTGAAGAGGTCGCGCAGGACGTCGCGCTGCATACCAAGCATGCCGGCCACGAGGGCGCTGCCGGCCTCCGTCAGGCGCAGCTCCACGACGCGACGGTCGTCGCTCCGGTGATGCCGCTCTGCGAGGCCCTGGCGCTCGATGCGATCGGCGAACTGCGAGGCCGCCGTCATCGTGACCCCGAACCGTTCGGCGATGTGGCCGATGGACTGTGGCCCCTGCTGCGACAGGAGGTACACGAGCCGGAGCTGGCCGAAGGTCAGGTCGAGGTCCATCCAGGCCGGCGGGTCGACCAGCGGTCGGGTCGCCTCACCGGTCTGGAGCATCTCGACGATGCGGTCGATGGCCGCTGCTTCACGATCGATCCGGACCGTCGCGGGGGCGGCTGGAGGCGTCGGTTGATGTTTCGGTGTCGTCATCGCTGGATAGTTTATCCCAAGCGACACTATCCAGCAAATGCGTACTTTCTGCGGCTCGGAGCCGTACCATGTTCGGCATCGGCGGCGCTACCCTTGCTCGATGGTTGAGCGGGACTCGGGCGAGGTCATCGTGGTCGGCTCGGCGAACGTCGACCTGACCATCCGGGCGGGCCGCCTGCCCACCCCCGGCGAGACGGTCATCGGCGGCGTCTTCAGCCGGCAGGCCGGTGGCAAGGGCGCCAACCAGGCCGTCGCCGCGGCGACCTACGGCTGCGCGACCCGGTTGGTGGCCGCGGTCGGCGATGACCCACTCGCCGATGAGGTGCTCGATGCCCTCCGAGCGGCAGGCGTCGCGACCGGCGGTGTCGCGCGCCTTCCGGACACCGCCACGGGGGTCGCGCTCATCGTCGTCGACGCCCAGGGCCAGAACCAGATCGCCGTCGCTTCGGGTGCGAACAGCGCGCTGTCGGGCTCCTGGTCACGCTGGGCCCTGGGCTCGGTCGAGCCCGCCCCTGGGTCGGTCTGTCTCATCGGCTTCGAGATCGGCGACGAGGCCGTCGTCGCTGCCGCGGCCTGGGCGCACGCCGCGGGTGTCCAGGTCATCGTCAACCCCGCGCCAGCGCGACCCTTGCCCGCGGGCCTGCTCGGGATGGGCCCGATGCTGACACCCAATGGCGCTGAAGTCACAGCCCTGACCGGCAGCCTCGACCCGGCCGAGGCGGCGCGCATGCTTCAGGCGCGCTCAAGTGCGTCCGTCGTCGTCACACTCGGCGGCGATGGCGCACTGATCCTGGACGATGCCGGGGAGACCCATGTGCCCGCGCTCACGGTCGTATCGGTGGACGCGACCGGTGCCGGCGACGTCTTCAACGGCATCCTGGCTGCGGAGCTGGCGTCCGGCGCGGGGCTGCGTGCCGCTGCGCGACTGGCCGTCGCCGGGGCGAGTCTGTCGACACGCAGCGCAGGTGCTCAAGCGGGGATACCGACACGCGACGAGGTCGCCGCAGCGCTCGACGCCTGACAGGAGCTGGTTGCGATGACTCCGCAAGTCGGCTGCAACGTCGCCCCCACGATCGGACATCTGCCCGTGACCAGGACAGCGGCACGCTGTGGCCGACCCGCGGGCCCATGGATCGCCCGTCGGGCATCACCGAGTGAGGTATCGACCATGAACTGGGATGAGATCGAGGGCAACTGGAAGCAGATCAAGGGCTCCGTCAGGGAGCATTGGGGCGACCTGACCGACGACGACCTTGACCGGATCGCCGGTAAGCGTGAGCAGTTCGTGGGCCGCATCCAGGCCCGTTACGGAACGACTCGTGAAGACGCCGAACGACAGGTCGACGCATTCGCCAACAGCCTGGAGGAGCCGGTTCTGCGGTAACTAGGACCGCACTCCCAGCGGGCGTTTTCCACCGCGTCCTGCGACTTGCCGCCGCGGCCGATCGATGGATCGACCGCGGCGGCTCTTTGTCGATCGGGGCAGCACGCACGCGAAGCGTGGTGAGCCAGCTGGGGACGTCGTCCGACTGGCCATCGAGGATGTCGTTCGAGCCAGCCGTGCGCTTGACCGGACGAAGCCGCGACGCTGAAGAGGTAGACGCAGGGTGGCGTCAGCGGCGCCAATCCGTTCCTCGCTCGAAGCGCGTCACGGACGACCTCGTGCAGCAGGCGAAGGTCGCTCGAGGCGCTCGACGGCGAACGAGGGCAGCGCGCCACGGCTCGACGAACGCCTCGAGCGTCCGAGAGCTAGTGATGACCGCGCCCGATGTCCGCAGGCGTCCCGGTCACCGCTGCCGTGACGGAATGGCGGCGACGACGGTCTGGCTGAACACGCTGTTGGCTCCGGACCTTGGCCCGACCTTCCGGGCGTAACTGCCCCCGCGACGGGCTGGTGGTGAGCCGGCTGGGATTCAGCGCACCCAGGGACACAGTTGATCTAAAAGTCCCTGCTCGATGTTGCCGCTGAGCTACGATCGGCCCAGGCGCAGGATAGGGCACGGGCCGGGTGCCGAGCCACGACCGACGGCGATCACATGGTCGGCCGCCCGTCGCCTCCGTCCACGACGGCCCGGCGACCGTTCGCGCCCGGCCGGTACCAACGACCCATTGCCTCGCCAGCCAGGTCGGATGACCCTCTGCGCATGTACCGAGACATCGCTGCCGCCTACCTCTGGCTCGCCGTCTTCTGGACTCTTGGCTCATGGGCCGAGGCGTACCTCGGGGTCAACGAGATCTGGGGCTTCGTGCTCGGCCTGGTCGTCGCCAATGCCATCGTCGTACGCGCCTATCGGCGTCAGCGACGCCTGGCGGTCGCGGCCGTGCCAGTGCCCGCGACGCGCGGCGAGGTCGGTTCCCCCGTCCACGCCTGACCCAGGCCGGCACGACGCTGGTCCTGGTCGCCGACAGGGGCGCCGACGCGGCTCTGGCTCGCCGAGCTCGCGCCGAGGGGGGGCAACCTCGATCTGCTCAGCCGCCTCGGTTCCCGCCAGATTCCAACCAGGACGGTCGCGGTCACCTCCTATCGTCTCTCGACGGCCGACCGCCCGTGCGGTTTAACGTGGATTCGAGCTGAACTCGACATCAGATCGTGCCATTCACCAACCACGACGGTCGTTGTCAGGTGCAGGCGGTCCAACTCCAACCACAGCCGCAATTGGCAGAAACGCTTGAGCCGCCCAGGCCAGCAGCGCGGCAGCGCGTCTGATGGCGCGGCAGCCGGCGAGCGTCACCGCCAGCAGCGCCAGCAGCGTCATCAGGTCAGCGCCAGCAGCGCGACACCGACGACCACGAGGATGCTCCCGGCGAACCTGCGTGGGCCGACCTTCTCGTGGAGAAAGACTGCGGCCATGGCCGTCGCGATGACCACGCTCGACTCGCGCGCTGCCGCCACCGATGCCGGCGGGGCGATGGTCAGTGCCGCCAGCGCTGCGCCGTAGCCCACGAACATGGCCAGGCCGACGAACGCGGTCAGTGGCCTGACCTGCGATCGGACCAGCCAGCGACCCCGGCGCCGCGCGACCAGGACGAGGTAGATGAGGCCCGGCGGTCCCAGGGCAACGACGACGTACGCCGTCGGCGACGCGAACTGCAACCCCTGGCGATCGACGAGCGTGTACGACGCGATCGTGACCGCGACGGCCAGCGCCAGCAGGGTGCCCGGCCAGTCGGACGAGCCCGATGACCCGCGACCGAGGCCGCGCACCAGCATCACCCCGGCCCCGACCGCGAGCACGCCGACGATCTCGCCGGGCGAGTTCGAGAGCTGGAGCACGATCGTCCCGAAGATGAGCACGATGACCGGCGCCAGGCCACGGGCGAGCGGGTAGATGAGCGACAGGTCGGCTCGCCCATAGGCCGCGGCCAGCAGCGCCAGGTAGACCAGCTCGAGGACCATCGACGTGATCAGGAACGGCCACGCCTCAGGCTCGATGCGCCAGGTCGGCAGCGCGAAGGGCAGGAAGATGAGGGCCCCGATGGGTACCGCCACAGCGGTCGTGACGTCGGTGTCACGGCTGCGCGCGATGAGCAGGTTCCAGGTCGCGTGGAGCGTGGCCGAGAGGAGGACGAGCGCCAGGGCGAGCGGCGGCACGGCCGCTCAGCCGCCGGTCGACCGGTCGTACACCTCGGGATTGACGGGCGTCGGCAGCCGCTCGCCGCGCACGCCTGCCAGGAGATTCGCGGCTGCCATGGCCGCCATGCGACCGCGCGTGGCACGTGATGCGGAGGCGATATGGGGCACGACCAGGCAGTTTGGCAGCGAAAGCAGCGGATCGTCCGCGGCCATCGGCTCGGGATCGGTGACGTCGAGGGCGGCCGCCGCGATGGTGCCATCACGCAGTGCCGCCGCCAGTGCGACCTGGTCGACGACCGGACCGCGAGAGGTGTTGACCAGGATGGCCGTGGGCTTCATGGCCGCCAGCGCCTCCGGCCCCATGAGGTGCCGGGTCTCGGGCGTGAGGTTGACGTGGAGGGTCACGAAGTCGGCCTCGGCCAGAAGCGCGTCCATCGTCACCGCCTCGACGCCGAGCGCCGCCTGGTCCTCCTCGGATGGCGGGAAGGCATCGTGGACGAGCACGCGCATGTCGAAGCCCCGCGCGCGCTTGGCCATCTCGCGGCCGATGCGGCCGAAGCCGACGATGCCCAAGGTGGCGTGATGGATGTCCGGGCCGAGCAACAGCAGCGGCCCCCAGGTCAGCCACCTGCCCGCGCGAACGTAGTCGTAGCCCTCGGGCAGGCGCCGGGCAGCGGCCATCAACAGCGCCCAGGCGAGGTCGGCCGTCGTCTCGGTCAGGACGCCCGGCGTGTTGCCGACCGGGATGCCGCGCCGCGTGCAGGCGGGCACGTCGATGTTGTCGAAGCCGACCGCGAAGTTGCTGACCACCCGGAGGCCCGGGCCAGCGGCATCGAGCAGCTCGTCGTCGACGCGATCGGTGAGCAGGGAGAGCAGCCCATCCACGCCATGAACGCGCTCCAGGAGCGTCGCGCGCGGCGGCGGCAGCTCGTCAGGCCAGAGGTCGACCTCGACCGCAGCGAGCGGGGCGAGACCCTCGTCCGGCAGGCGCCGGGCGACGAAGACCCTGGGCCGAGCCGCGCTCACGCGACGGGCGTCGCCGCCAGCACGTCGGCCATCCGCTCCAACGCGCGCCGCAGGTTCTCCTGCGAGTTGGCGTAGCTGACCCGGACATGGTCGACGCCGACCCGCCCGAAGGCGTTGCCGCCGAGGACGGAGACGCCAGCGTCCTTGAGCATCCGGTCGGCGAACTCGGTGCCCGTCATGCCCGTGCCCGACACGTTGGGAAAGGCGTAGAAGGCACCCGCTGGGCGGAGGCAACGCACGCCCGGCAGGGCGTTCAGGCCATCGACGATGAGCGATCGGCGCGTACGGAACTCCTCGACCATCGTATCGACCGCATCCTGTGGCCCGGTCAGCGCTTCGATCGCCGCGATCTGCGAGAAGACCGACGTGCAGGAGACCGAGTTGATGATCAGGCGGCTGAAGGCCGGCACCAGCGGTGGCGGCAGGGCCGCGAAGCCGAGTCGCCAGCCGGTCATGGCAAAGGTCTTGCTGAAGCCGTCGAGCAGGATCGTGCGTTCGGCCATGCCCGGCAGCGAGGCGATGGAGATGTGCTCCCCTTCGTAGACGATGCGCCCGTAGATCTCGTCGGCGAGGACCGGGATGTCGCGCTCGATGGCGATGGCCGCGATGGCCTCGAGGTCGGCGCGGGCGAGCACACCGCCGGTCGGGTTGGCCGGGCTGTTGAAGATGATGAGGCGCGTGCGGTCGGTGACCAGCGAGCGCAGCTCGTCGACGTCGAGGCGGAAGCCGTGGGCTTCGCTGAGCGCGATGGGCACCGGCCGAGCGCCGACGAAGCTGGCCATCGACTCGTAGATCGGGAAGCCCGGGTCGGGGTAGATGACCTCGTCGCCAGGTCCGGCGAGGGCCGTGATCGCGTAGTGCATGATCGGCTTGGCGCCCGGCGTGACGACCACGTTGGCGGGATCGATGGCCAGCCCGCGTCGGGTGTTCAGGTCGGCGGCGATGGCATCGCGCAGCGCGGGCAGGCCGAGCGGCGGGCCGTAGTGCGTCCAACCGGCATCGAGTGCCCGCTTGGCGGCTTCTCGCACGTTGACCGGCGTGTCGAAGTCGGGTTCGCCGATCTCGAGGTGGATGACGTCGACGCCGGTCGCCTCGAGCGCCCTGGCGCGCGCCGCCGCTTCGAACGCGGTCTCGGTCCCGAGGTCGCGCATCCGCTCCGCCATCCGCATCGCCGAATGCTAGCAGGGCATCACCGGCCGGCGAGAGGCACATGGCTGCGGCCTGAGGCCCGGCCGATGGGCACGCTGCGGCGCGCTGAACGGAGGTCCCACCCGGCGACTCCCGCGACGCGCATGCGAGAATCGACGGGTGACCCGCTTCTACAGCATCGACCAGGCCGACGCCCGACTTGCGCGAGCTCGCTCCCCTGCTCGACAAGCTGCGCGCGGATCGGCTGGAGGTCTCGACCGCCCGCGCCGAGCTCGAACGCTTCCGGACCGGCAACGGCAACGCGGACCACGGGGACGAGCTCGAGGCGCGCGAGGAGCAGATCCGCCAGATCGTCTTCCGCATGGAGCGCTACGTCAGCCAGCTGGTCGCCTGGGACATCACCCTGCGCGACATCGAGACCGGGCTGGTCGACTTCGCCGCCCTGGTCAACGGCCGCCAGATCTGCCTCTGCTGGCGGCTCGGCGAGGAGCGCGTGGGGTTCTGGCACGAGCTCGACTCCGGCTTCGCGGGTCGGCGCCCGCTCATCGACCTCGCCTGACGGCCGAGACCCCGTGCGCGCGCTGTGCATCGATGTCGGCACGGGCACCCAGGACATCCTCCTCTTCGACGCCGCCCGGGAGATCGAGAACGCCTTCCGGATGGTCCTGCCCTCGCCGACGATCCTGGTCGCCGAACGCGTCCGACAGGCGACGGAGTCCGGCCGGTCGGTCGTGCTGAGCGGTTCGACCATGGGCGGCGGCCCGTCGGCCTGGGCCATCCGCGACCACGCATTGGCTGGCCTGCCGGTCGCGGCCACGGCCGCCGCTGCCCGGACGCTCGACGACGACCTCGATGGCGTGCGCAGCCTCGGCGTCCGGATCGTCGACGACGAGGAGGTCGCCGAACTGGCGTCGGCGCCGGGCACGCTCGCCCTGCACTTGCGCGACATCGCCCTCGACGACCTGGCCGCCGCGCTCGCTCGATACGACATCGACCTTCGGGCCATCGATGTCCTGGCGGTGGCGGTCTTCGACCACGGCGCTGCGCCACCAGGCATCTCCGATCGACGCTTTCGGTTCGAGCGACTCGCCGAGCGGCTGCGAGACGAGCCCGATGCCGGGCCTGCCGCCTTCGCTTACGCCGAGGACGCGATCCCGGCGCCGTTCACGCGGCTCCGGGCCGCCACGGCCGACGCCCGAGCGTGGCTCGGAGAGCAGGCTGCGACGGCGATCGTGGCCATGGACACCGGGCCCGCCGCCGTGCTCGGCGGCCTCGAGGATCCCGCACCACGAGCCGCCCTGCGAGGCGGCCGAGAGGTGGTGGCGGTCAACGTCGGGAACTTCCACACCCTGGCCGTCCGCCTGGCGCCGGCTCCCGGATCCGCCAGCGGCTGCCGGATCGCGTCGATCTACGAGCATCACAGCGGCGAGATCGACGACACCGGCCTCCAGCGAGACGTGGCGCGGGTCGCCGACGGCACCATCGACGGCGAGGCGGTCTTCGCCTCGATGGGCCACGGCGCGCTGATCGTCGCTCAGCCCGTGCGATCAAGGAGCGGACCGCTGGTCTCGGTCACCGGTCCACAGCGGGCGCGGCTTGTCGGCCGGAAGGTCCGCGGCGGCCGGCCTGGCCGTCGCGGCCGTGCCGCACGGCGACATGATGCAGGCCGGCCCGTTCGGGCTCCTGCGTGCCCTGGCCGTGGTCCATGAGCTGTGGCGCGAGCCGATCGAGCGGCGGCTCGGTACCATCGACTGATGGAACAGCCACCAGCCGTCGAGCGCATCTCCGTCGTCGAGGCCGCCCGTCGCCTGGAAGCGGCCGGACCGGAGGGGGTCCCGATGCTCGTCGATGTGCGCGAGCCGGCCGAGTACGCCCAGTTCCGCGCCACGGGCGCCGTGCTCATGCCGCTCAGCGTCTTCCAGCTGCGCTTCAGCCAGCTGCCACGCGACCGGCCCCTGCAGCTCATCTGCGCGGCGGGACAACGCAGCCTGGCCGCCGGCGAGTTCCTGGTATCCCAGGGCTACGAGACGGTCGCCAACGTCGAGGGCGGCTCGATCGCCTGGATGCGGGCGGGTCTGCCCGTGCGAACCGGGCCGCCAGACGAGGGCGAGGGAGACCTTCCGGCCTGACGCTCGTGGCGCCGGTGGACGTCGCGACGCCTAGGAGACCTTGCGCGTCGCGTCGAGGTCGAGCTCGTCCTCCGGGGGAGGCAGCTTGGTGCGGCCGCGCGTGATCGCGTGCAGCCAGCGCGCCCGCGTCCGCGGCCGCTGGACGAGCACGCCGACCGTGAGCAGGACGATGAAGTTGATGGTCGCGATCGTGGCCGCATTGATCTCGCCGAGCTGGATGCCGATCTGGCCGGGGATGGCCAGGCCCGGGACGGTCGCGCCGATGAGGCCGAGCTGGAAGAACGGCCGCTTCGGTGCCAGATTTGCCCGCAGCGTGTCGACATGGGGTCCGCTGTCGTCGGCCCCGCCGACAAGGTAGACGAAGGCGCCGACGACCGCGGCGGAACTCGCCACTCGTGCGTCTCGGCAGGTCGTCCTCGCTGAGCGTCTGCCAGGCGGAGATGTCGCCGGTCGTGACGTTCGGGACCGCCCACAGCGTCGTGACGACCGCCGAGCCTGCCCCATCGCGCCCGCCGACGACATAGAGCGCGCCGCTGTTCGTGAAGCCAGCTGCGTCGACGCGTGCGGCCGGCAGCGAGCTGGCACCGGTGCTCACGGCCCAGGGCACGACCGGTGAATCCGCCGTGGCGCCCGTGCGCGCCGGTTGGCCGGCGGAGTCGAGCTCGAGGCGGAGCACCTCGCCCGTCGGTCCCAGCGTCGTCTCGCCGCCGATGACGTACATGAAGCTTCCCGACATGCCGGCCGTGCCGTGGGCGCGTCCGTTGGGCTGGCCGGTCGCGTCCGGCAGCGTCAGCTCAGGATGCTCGACCCACGTCTGCAGGTCGGGAGGGTCGGAATTGGGCACGATCTGCGCCCGCCAGGTGGACGCCGACAAGCCATCTGCCGTCCGGCCGCCCATCAGCCAGACACCATTGGCGTCGGCCACGGCCATGGCGCCGCTGATGGGCACCTGCAGCGCCAGCGCTGGAACCTCCTGCCAGCCGGTGATCGCCCCTTCCTTGAGCGTGGCCACGAAGACGGTCGAGGTCGGCTTGTCGTCGGCATCCAGGCCGCCGATGACGAACGGGCGGCCGTTGACGGACACGAAGGCGGCGTCGGTGCGCGGCGCAGGCAGGTCCGGACCCGCCGACCACGGACCGAAGTTGCCGTCCTCGGTCGTCGTCGTCTTGAGCACCGAAGCGGTGACCCCGGTCGGCGTGGTGCCGCCGACGAGATAGAGGTTGAGCCCACCCTGGAAGGCCCCGGCGTCGGCGCGGCCCTCAGGCAGCGCGACCTCGGGCGGCGACGACTGCCAGGGCACGACCGCCCCGGCCGGCACCGGGCAGGGCAGGTCGCCGTTGGAGGCGTCGCACAGGTTGACGACGCTGATCACGTTGTAGCCGATCTGGACCGTCTGGCGGATGGTCAGGTAGAGCGCGATGTTGGGCACGTAGCCGAGCAGGAAGAGGACCGCCCCGAACCAGAAGAGCGCCTTCCAGAACGCGGCCGGCCAGCCGTCGGCGTCGAGCAGCCCGAAGGCCGTTCGCCGCCGTGTGGTGCCGCTGGGGAGCGCGCGCTGGGCCACGGTCGTTCGCGCCCCTACTTCACGAACGCGAAGTCGCCGTGCATCGAGCCGTAGTGGCCCGGAAGGGTGCAGGCGAACTGGAGCGGATCGGTCGACTCGAAGGTGTAGGTCACCTCCTTGGTGCCGCTCGAGAAGGTCGGGATGCCGGGCAGGTCCGGCTTCGGGTTGTTGGCGCTCAGCGCGTCAGCCGGCCCGAGGTAGAAGTTGTGATCGAAGCCGGCCGTGTTGGTGACCTTGAAGGTGACGGTCTCACCGGCCACGACAGGGATCGAGGCGACCTTGGTGCCGGCCGGATCGGTGATCTGGAGCGTGCCGGTCTCGTTCAGCTCGATGACCCGAGGCTTGTCCTTCGTGCCCGGCGTATCGACGGTCCCGCCGCCGGCGGCTGCCGCCACCCTCGTTCGGGCCGCCGACGAGCGGACCGTCCGGGTCGCGCCAGCAGGCCGGGTACGGCGTCGCACTGGGCGCCGGCTTGAAGTTCGGGTCCCGCCAGCCATGGACGTCGATCGGTTCCGGCGTCGGGCCGACCTCGCCTTCGGCGGTATGCGGCTGGTAGGTCCAGGTCGTCTCGTTGGTCGCGCCAAGGAAGGCCACGATCTCCTCGATCTGGCGGTAGTTGAGCGGACCGATGGGCTGGGCCCAGACCGGCATCACGCTCTTGGCGTCGCCGCACACCAGCCGGCCACCGTTCTGCAGGACGGCGGTGATGTAGGTCGGGTTGAGGTGCCCGGTGCCCGGATCGCCGGTCGGCGTGTACGAGTTGTAGAGGGCCATCTGGTCGTTGAGCGGCGCCCCGACACCGCCCTTGCCGTCCACGCCGTGGCAGGCCGAGCAGTTCGTCTGGAAGAGCGCGTAGCCACGCGAGACGTCGGTGATGTACTGCTCCTGGCCGACCCGTTCCATGTCACCAGAGATGCCCAGCGCCGGCACGCCGATGGCGTAGAACCAATAGAGCGGGATGAAGAAGACGAGGATGAAGACGCCCAGGAAGGCGATGCGACGCGCGTTGCCGCTCTGGCGCACGATCTGTGCGCCGCGCTCCTCGGTCAGCTCGACGCGATGGGTGCGCTCTCCGGCGTCGAAGCGCTCGACGCCCAGCGGGCTGTCCTCGCGCGGCGCGACGTCGCTGCCAGGCTCGCGCGGCGTCAGCTCGCGCCCGGTCAGGTCGTCACTCATATGCAACCCGTCGGGCTCGTCGGCGGGATGAGGCCCGGCTGTCCGAGCGCGATGGGCAGTGGCCCGAGCGTGATGGCGGCCGTATTGACGGTCAGCACGCCATCGGCGCTGACGACCGTTGCGAAGCGGTCGAGGCTGCGCGGGGCTGGACCGAGCTTGTCGATCTTGGTCCCCAGCCGGTCATAGCGCGAGCCATGGCAGGCGCACTCGAACCAGTGGTTCTTGGTGCAGAAGTTCGGCTTGCAGCCGAGATGTGGGCAGCGCTGATAGAGGGCCCGGACGTTGATGTCGATGCCCGAGCCGTCGCTGCTCTCGCCGGGGATGAAGCCGCGCGAGGTGTCGATGAGCTGGACGTAGGCCCGGGCGATCTGGAAGTAGGCCGGCGCGCCATCCTCGAGCGTCGTGCCGGCCACGGCGGGCGCGGCGTTGACATCGGTGATCGTGCCCAGCGTCACCAGGCTGCCGAAGCCGCCGTGCAGGTTCGGCCACATGAAGCCGATCGTGCCGGCCAAACCTTCCGTCAGCCAAAGCAATACACCGGCGCCGAGCGAGCGGCGCAGCAGCGTCCGCCGCGACAGCCCGGCGGCACGACCATGGCGAAGCGAGGCCAGGGACTCGCGGGTCAGCGTCTGCGGTTCTTCGGCCGCGCCGAGCTTCCAGTTGCCCATCAGTCCGCCGTCCTCACAGCGCGAAGAAGAGGCCGTCGACCCACGGCAGGGACCAGGCGTAGCCGGGACCGCGGAAGAAGGCCCCGATGAAGGTCACGACCAGCCCGGAGACGCAGAAGATGGTGAAGATCATGACGCCCGTCTTGCGGTCGCTCGGTCGCGGCGACCCCCCGTCACCGCGCGGGCCGCGGTCGATGTAGGGCACCAACCCGGCGCCGACCAGGATGAACGCCACGCCGAGCACGCCGACCACGGTCGGATGGAAGTAGACGAGCAGCTCCTGGAGACCGACCAGGTACCAGGGCGCCTTGGTCACCGGCGGCGTGACCGCGCTGTTGGCCAGCTCCTCGAGCGGGGCGTTGATGAAGACGCCCATGACGATGAGGAAGACGCTGATCACGGCCGCCGCGAAGAACTCGATGGCCAACAGGTGCGGCCAGGTCAGGACCGTGTCGTCCGGTTCCTTCTGGACGCGCACGACGGCGTCCTGCTTGACCAGCGCCAGCAGGCGGTAGGGCCGGGCAGCCATCGGCACGCGCTGCTTGTCGATCTCGGTCGTGCGCCGCTCGGGTGGCGCGGCGGGCACGCTGGTCCGGCGCGCCGGCGCCTCGGGCGCAGCGGGCGGGGTCGGTGCCGGCAGGCGGGTCTCGTCGGTCATCGGGCGCTCGCGTCCATCCGCCTACAGCGGCCCGGAGATGCCGCCGTCCTTCCGGATCCGCCAGAAGTGGACGGCCAGGAAGAACGCCGCGGTCAAGGGCAGGAAGACGACGTGCAGGACATAGAAGCGCAGGAGGGTGTTCTGGCCGACCTCGAGGCCACCGAAGATGAGCAGCTTGGAGACGGTGTTGAAGACCGGCGCGCTCTCCGCGAAGTTGAAGCCGATGGTGATGGCCCAGTAGGCGATCTGGTCCCAGGGCAGCAGATAGCCGGTGTAGGACAGGAAGATGGTCAGGAAGAGGAGCACGACCCCGACCACCCAGTTGAACTCACGCGGCGGCTTGTAGGCCCCGTGATAGAAGACCCGCATCATGTGCAGGAAGACGAAGAAGACCATCAGGTGGGCGGCCCAGCGGTGGACGTTGCGGGTCAACAGCCCGAAGAGGACCTCCGACTGGATGCGCAGGATGTCGTTGTAGGCCTGCGTCGCCGACGGCACGTAGAAGAACATCAGGTAGACGCCGGTGATGGTCAGCGCGAGGAAGAGGAAGAAGGACAGCCCGCCGAGGCAGAAGGTGTAGGCGAACTTGACCGCGTGCTGTCGAACACGCACCGGGTGGAGGTGGAGGAAGACGTTGTTCATGACCGCCATCGCCCGCGACCGCTCGTCGGCGGGATAGGGCTGACGGAAGATCGAACGCCAAGCTGCGCTGCGGCGGATCGACTGGTCGACCCGCTCCAGGAAGCTCACCGGATGACTCCTCCCGTGACCGGTGCGTTGCCCAGCCCGGCCAGGCCGAGCTGCGCGTCCCGATAGCTCTCCTTGTAGAGGCGTCCGTCGCTGCTCACCTCCTGCAGCTCGAACCGCTCCATGGTAATGGCGTCATAGGGGCATCGCTTGACGCACAGCGCGCAGCGGATGCAGCGCTCCTCGTCGAGGACCATGGCCGCGCCCTGATCCCAGCCGTAGGCATCGACGAGCTCCGGCAGCGCGCCTTCGGCCTTCATCTGGCTGACGTCGATCATGTGGATGACGCCCTCCGGGACAGACGTCCGCGCAGGCTCCGCAGAGCACACACCGGAAGGGGTCGAACCAGATGTTGTAGTTGCACATCAGGCAGCGGGTCGACTCGGCGACCGCCTCGGTCACGCCGTAGCCCTGCTCGACCTGGGTGTTGAAGTTGACGACCGGATCGGTCGAGGGGATGCGGTCCTGGAGTGGCGTCATGGGCACGTGCTGGCGCGGCAGGACGTCGTACAGCTCGGGCATCTCGTGGCGCCAGGAGCTGACGATGCGCACGTTCGCGTCGACCCGCACGGTGCTCCGACCAGCCAGGTAGCGATCGATGGCATAGGCGCACTTCTTGCCGTGGCCCGCGGCCTCGATGAGCGTCGTCGGGCCGGTCACGAAGTCGCCACAGGCGAAGACGCCCTTGACGTTCGACGCGTAGGTGCCAGGGTCGACCTTGACCCGACCGCGGTTGATCTCGAAGCTCGACTCGACCGGCAGGAAGGTGTTGTCGGCCGCCTGGCTGACGGCCGGGATGACGGTCTGAGCGGCGATGACGAACTCGGAGCCTGCGATGGGCACTGGCGAGCGGCGGCCGGTCGCGTCAGGCTCGCCGAGGCGATTGCGGATGAAGCGCACGCCGGTCACCTTGCCGTCCTCGCCGAGCACCTCGACGGGGCTGGCCAGGAACTCCATGCGCACGCCCTCGCGCTCGGTCTCGCCGAGCTCCTCCTCGTCGACGACCAGCTCGGAACGCGTTCGCCGGTAGGCGATGGTCACGTTCGCGGCGCCGTGGCGCAGGCTCGTGCGCGAGCAGTCCATGGCCGTGTAGCCGCCGCCGATGACGACCACGTCGCTGCCCACCTCGAGCGCCTGGCCGAGGTTGGCCTTCTTCATGAAGTCGACGCCGTACTGGATGCCCTCGAGATCCGAGCCCGGGACGTCCAACCCGACCGGATCCATCGCGCCGGCGCAGATGGCGATGGCATCGAAGTCGGCCTGGAGCTGCTCGAAGGTGATGTCGCGCCCGATACGGGTGTCGAATCGGAAGCGCACGCCCAGCCGCTCGACGAGCCGAACGTCCATCTCGATCGCCTCGCGCGGCAGTCGGAAGGCGGGCACGCCGATGAGCATCGTGCCGCCGGCGAAGGGCAGCTCGTCGAAGACCGTGACCTGGTGGCCGGCCGTGGCCAGCTCGCGGGCGACGGCGATGCCGGCTGGGCCGGCGCCGACGACGGCGACCTTCGTGTCCTGCGGCGTGATGATCGGCACCTCGTCCGGGATGCCCGACGCCTCGTGCCACTCGACGAGGAAGCGCTTCATGGCCCGGATGGCCAGCGGCCGGTCGATGTCGCCCCGGCGGCAGGCTCGTTCACAGGGCGCGGAGCAGACGTAGGCGCACATGGCGGCCACCGGGTTGGGCTCGCGCGAGAGCACGTAGCCCTCCTCGAAGCGGCCTTCGGCGGCGAGGTTCAGGTAGCCACGACAGTTGGTGCCGACCGGGCAGGCTTCCTGGCACTCGATGTTGCACTGAAGCCAGGACGCATTGACGGGCTGGACGAGGAAGTCCTGGTCGATAGCCACGGGCAGGTGCGACGCCTTTCCGATGCGCTGGGGGGCGAGGTCGGGGGGCTGGCGGACAGGCCGGAATCTACCATCCCGACCGTGCCCCACGCGCGGGCTGGCGGTCGTCCGCGCCTCGGCGCTGCCTCCATGGACCGCTCCGGCTACGCGGCCGATGGTCAGGTTGACGCCCCGAGTGGTCGCAGCTACGCTCAGGCTCACGATGCGAGCCGCCCAGCCCGGGTCGATCCGGATCGACCGGTGAACGCCGCCGAGATCCTCTTCCTGGCCATCGGCCTCTGCCTCGGCGTCGCCGTCGGCGCGGCGCTCCTGGACCTGATCCGGGCTCGGCCTGCCCCGCGCGAGGTCCGGCTGACGATCACGCGCAATGCCCTGCCGGAGCGGGAGGCGGCCATCGATCTCGAGCATGCCCCGCTCGTCGAGCGCGTGCCGATCCGGGTGGCGCGCGGCGTCGACCCGGCGTACGCTGCCATCCGGCAGGGCGACGAGCCGGCCATGGTCGGCGCCGTGGCGGTCAGCGCGGCAGCTGCAAAGCGATCCGGTGACGCCGGAACGATGTCGGAAGGACGGACCGCGGTGGCGATGGCCGACGACGAGGGCACGATGGAGTCGGGCGCGGGGCCGTCCGCGGTCGCCGGCGCGCCGGAGCCGGGCCTCGGGGCCGCCTTCGATGCCGACGACCCCTGTGCCGCCCAGCGACGCCTGGCCGATGAGCGCTGTGCGGTCGCCGCGCATGCCAACGAGCAGGCCGAGGCCGCCGCAACCAACCTCAGGAACGCCAAACGAGCGTACGACGATGTCGCGCGCCGCATGGATGAGGCGCATGAGCGGACCGATCCGCGCGCCGTCGGCGCCGCGAAGGAGGCCGCCCGGCAGGCCTTCAGGAGTGGACGAGAGCGGGCGTCATCGCGCTCGGACCTGGAGCTGGCGGCGACCGTCTGGCTGACCGAGATCAACCGCATCAACCTCTCGACCCGGGACGCGTCGCTGCTCATCGCCCGTGAGCAGTCCGATGCCGCGCTGCTGCTCACGTCGATCGAGCGCCAGGCGCTCGAGGCCGATGCCGCCCGCATCACCGCCGAGGCCGCCGAGGAGGCCTGCGCAGAGGCCCAGGTCGCGCTGGCAGCCTGCGCGGCCGGCGATCGGCAGGCGGCGGCTCGTCCGTCGACAGCGCCCAGTACGCGTGTCCCTGACCACCGCCATCTGGGACCGCGAGGGCGGCCACCAGCCGGAGATCGTCCGGCTGCTGCGCGGCGAGACCGCCGCTCGCGAGCGCCTCGTGGCACGGCTGGCCGGCTCCGACCCCGAGGAGCAACGGCGCTACCAGCTCTGGCTCAGCGAGCTGGTCGATGCCATCTTCGCGGGCAGTATCGAGACCGCCGTCCTGGACTTCCCGGACGAACACCCGTTCTGGTCGGCGTTCGACCGCGCCCAGAGCCGGGACATCACGGTCGCGCTGGCCTCGCTCGGCTATCGCTTCGATGGTCTCGGCGGCTTCGCTTCGGATCGGGTGCCCGGCCAGCGCGAGCTGGCCCTGGCCGTCGGCTACGCCGCCCTCGACCCCATGCGCATCCGTCAGTGGCCGACGGTGACCGAGATGCCCGACCTCTTCCGCGATGTGACCGTGGCCGCCGACGAGTTCCTGGCGACGCGCGCGCCGGACCTGGACCTGGGCGAGATGGTGGCCGTCCTCGGGCGCCGCTCGGAGCAGCTCTCGGAGCTCTGGAATCACTGGGCGCAGGTTCGCCCGCTGCTCCTCTTGGTCACGGAGTAGCGGTTCCGGCGAGGTCATCGGACCGCGCCGCGGCTGCCGGCTGACGCCGACGGCGCCGGCGCTGCTCAGTCGAGGGCGATGACCCGGAAGGCCTCGGCGCCATCGACGCCGTGCGCCTTGCCGTCCTCGGCGGCCCACTCCCGCACCCGCGACTCGAGCTTTTCGGGCTCACGGACCTGGCTGCGGTGCTCGCGCAGGGCGGCGATCTTGCGCTCGACCGTGGCGCTCACGTCGACCCATGCGGTGGGTTGCTCGGTCCAGAAGAGGATCAAGCGGCCGACCGCGTGGACAGCGAGACCTTCGCGCGCCAGGTGCGGAAAGGCCATCGGGTTGCGCGCAGCCGGATAGACGGCGTCGACCGCCGCCATCGCCGCCGCACGATGATCCGTGTGCTGGATGTACCCGTCGGCGTGGAAGAGGATGGTCGGGTCGAAGGTCAGCACCGCGTCCGGACGAGACGTCCGGATGCAGCGCACGAGCTGCTCGCGCAGCGCCAGGTCGTTCTCCAGAGCCCCATCCGGCCGGTGCAGGAAGGTCACCTCGCGATAGCCGATGATCGCCGCGGCGGCCCGCTGCTCGGCTTCGCGAAGACGCGCCAGCTCGAGGGGGTCGGTGGCCGGATCGTCGGCCCCGGCGTCACCGCTCGTGCAGCACACGAGATCGCCGACCGAGCCCTCGTCGATCCACCGGGCGACGGTCGCCGCCGGCCCGAAGTCCGCGTCGTCGGGGTGGGCGACGATGACCATGAAGCGCTCCGGTCGGTCGGTCAGCGGCGCCAGCTCGTTCGCCGTCATGGTCGACCGAGGCGCCCGCGAGACGGTCCGGCACTTCGTGGATCCGGCCGGCCGGCATGGATCCCCGTGCCACGATGCGCCCTTTGCATGCCACGATGCGCCTTTGATAGACTCCGGTCCGAGGCGTCGCTCGTTTCCCCCCACGAGCGATGCCTCGCTCGATTCCGGCGCCCCATCAGGCCGCGCGGGCGGCGTCGATGACAGCCAGGACCTCGTCCGGGTGGCCCTCGGGCTTGACCTTCTCCCAGGTCTTCGCGATGCGCCCGTCGGCGTCGATCAGGAAGGTGCGACGCGCCACGCCCATGTACGTGCGGCCGTATTGCTGCTTCTCGACCCAGCTCCCGTAGGCGTCGGCGACGGTGTGATCGGCGTCGATCAAGAGCGGGAACCCCAGCCCGTACTTGGCGCGGAAGGCGGCCTTGCTGGCGGCGTCCTGCGGGCTGACGCCCCAGACGACGGCATCCCGCTCGCTGAAGTCGGCCGCCGTGTCGCGGAAGCCACACGCTTCGATCGTGCAGCCCGGCGTGTCGTCCTTGGGATAGAAGTAGAGCACCACCCAGTGGCCACGCTGCTCCGCCAGGCGATGGATGACGCCATCGCCGTCGGCCAGCGCGATGTCTGGCGCGACCTGACCAGGCTGCGGGACGACGGGCTCGCTCATGGGCGGAAGTCTACCGCGACCCTCTATCGGGCACGGACGCGCTCAGGCTGGCCCGCCGGCGGCGCGCCGGTCCGTCAGGCGATCAGGGTCGGCCCGACGACGACCACGACGATCGCGACGCCTCCGACCCCCACCAGCAGGTCGCGAATGCCCCAGGCCAGGGGTCGATAGGCGCTGCGTCGGCCCCGGCCGAAGCCCCGGGCGTCCATGGCCACACCCAGTCGTTCCGCGTGCCGGATGGCCAGCACCAGGAGCGCGACGAGCAGGCGGGGATGGAGGTCGGAGCGCAGTCCGCGCAGGGCCCGTGCCTCCCGAAGCGCCCGCAGATCGCCAGCCAGGCGTGGCAACGCGCCGTAGGCGGCCAGGGCGCCGTAGGCGAATCGGTCGGAGACGCCCGCCTGTTGGACGAGGCTGTCGACCAGGGCGGTCGGGCTGGTCGTCGTCGCGTAGGCGATGCTGATCGCCCCGATGGCGAGCAGGCGAGCGCCGACCAGCAGCCCCGCCTCGACCCCGGCGACGGAGATGACGACGGGACCGAGCTCGAGCACCGTGATCGCGCCGGGTCGTCCGTTGCCGACGGCGAAGACCGCGGCGAAGAAGGCGACTCCACAGGCGGCGATGGCGAGCGGCGCCAGCCCTTGCAGGATCACGCGCACGGGCACCGAGCCGAGCGATGCGGCAGCCAGCAGGCCGACCAGCCCCATGACCAGCGATGCGCGTGGGTCAGGCGTCGCGACGACGCCGAGCAGCCAGGTCACGACGACGAGCAGCTTGACCAGGGCACTCGTTCGGCCGAGGAACGACGTGGCTCGCACGTCGTCCGCCAGCCCGATGCCGATCACGGTGCGCCCCGTTCGCGCAGCTGGCCGTCGGCCAGCTCCAGGACGCGATCCGCGAAGGCGGCCACGAAGCGCTCGTCGTGCGAGACCGCGACGATGGCCATCCCCTCGACGGCACGCGCCCGCAGGTGGTCGAGGAGCGCGACCACGCCGTGCCGGTCCTGCGCGAAGGTGGGCTCGTCGAGGACGAGCGAGCCGCGGCTGACGGAGGAGTGCCGGGGCCAGCGACAGCCGGCGCTGCTCGCCACCGGACAACCGGTACGGCGAGCGCGGCCCGAACGTCTCGAGCGGCAAGCCCAGCTCGGCCATCAGCGTGCTCGCGGCCGCGGCCATCGCATGCGTTGCGGGCAGGCCAAGGCGGACCTCGTCGTCGACCGTCGTGGCCAGGAAGCCGAGCTCGGGGTCCTGGAAGACGAGCCCCGCCAGCGCCGCCCGTTCGGCCGGTGGTCGGTCGTGCGGGGCGAAGCCGCCGATCGCGACCTGACCCGCATCCGGCCGCACGAGACCGACCAGGAGCCGTGCCAGGGTCGACTTGCCGCTGCCGTTGGCGCCGACGATGGCCACGCGCTCGCCGGCCGCGACATCAAGGCCCAGGGCCCGCAGCACCGGCGGTCCACCGCGATATGCGTACGTCAGGTCGCGCACCTCGACGAGCGGTCGGTCGCCGCCGACGGCCAGCGGCGCACCGTCGGGCACTGAGCCGGACGAGAGAACGCTCGCGCCAGGGGCCGGTTCGAGCCAGCTCGGCAGCCAGACCCCGGCCTCGATCAGCTCGGCCGCCTGGCCCGCCACCACGTCGCTCGGATCGCCGCATGCCAGGGGCCGTCCATCTCGACCCAGGACGAGCAGCCGATCTGCGAGCGGCCAGACATCGTCGACGCGATGCTCGACGATGACGAGCGTCGCCGTGCCCCTGGGCCTTGAGCGCGGTCAGGCGCGAGATGAAGGCCGCCGCCCCAGCCGGATCGAGGTTCGCCGTCGGCTCGTCGAGCACCAGCATCGCCGGCTCCGGTGCCAGGGCACCGGCCAGTGCCAGCCGTTGGCGCTGGCCACCCGAGAGCGTTGCAGCCATCGCCCGTCGACGATCGGCCAGCCCGACGTCGTCCAGTGCCTGGGGCACGCGATCCCGCATGCGGTCCAGTGGCCAGCCGCGCGACTCGAGACCGAAGGCGACGTCGTCCTCGACGCGTTCCATGACGAGCTGCCGATCGGCATCCTGGAAGACCAGGCCACGATCGCCGCTGCCACACTCCAGGCTGCCCATCGTCAGCCCCGGGATGTCGCGGCCAAGGAGGCCAGCCAGACCCAGCGCCAGGGTGCTCTTGCCCGATCCGCTCGGACCGAGCACCAGCAGGACCTGGCCCGGGGCGAGATCGAGATCGACGTCCTGGACGGCCGGTCGATCGGCTCCGGCGAAACGAAAGCCGTACCCGGCGGCCTGGATCGAGGCCGCCGTCAGGGCGTAGCCTCAGGCAACGCCCCCGATCGTCGGACGGCCCGCTCGATAGCCATCGCCGCCAACGGCAGGACGATGGCACCGGAGATCGCCATCGCGATGGCGATGGCCAGGACGGCTTCCGGTGCGTAGTCGCGGTAGTAGACCGCCCAGTCGTGGACGAAGGCGGCCGCGGTCGCGGCCAGCGACGCAGCGACCACGACCGGCAGGTCGTAGCGGCGATAGCGCGTCGCGGCGAAGACCAGCTCCGCGGCGGCACCCTGCAAGAGGCCCGATACGAGCGTATCCACGGCCCACTGCGAGCCCAGGAACATCGACACGAAGGCGGCCACCAGCTCGGCGAAGATGGCCGCGCCCGGCTTGCGCACGAGGAGCGGCGCCACGATCGCGGGCAACAGCCAGCCGGCGTACAGGACCGATTGCGCCGGACCGAGGACGGTCAGTCCGGCCCACACCAGCCCGAATGCCCAGAAGAAGACGCCGAAGGCGACGGCGATGACGGCCACGACCAGGATGTCGCGAGTCTGCCAACGCGTATCGACCCGGGGATCGATGGTGGTCACGGGAGCACCTCCGGACGTGCGACGACCTCGATGACCAGCAGGCGCCCGGATGCCACGCGGATGCGTGCGGTCGTGCTGGTCCGAACGTTGGACAGCCCGCGTGTCGAACCGGCCAGGAGTGGCTCGTCCGCCAGCGGGTAGGCCAACCCCTCCGTGCGGACGGAGGCGACGTCGCCACCGCTCGGCAGCAGGCTGACCAGGTCGCCGACCCGACCTGACAGGGTCACGTCGGCTGGCCCACGAACGAGGCGGATGCGGCTGACGCCATCGAGCAGGACGACGGCGCTCTCCGCCAGCTCGGCCAGGCCCAGCAGTCCGACGTTGGCCAGGGCATGGTCCGGGCGCGGCCCGCCCAACGCACCGAGGATCACGATGCTGCCAGGTCGATGGCGAAGGGCGGCGCGGACGGCAAGCTCGGTGTCGGAGGCATCCTTGTCGCGCGGCCAGGTTTCGATGCTCACGCCGCTGGCCTCCAGCGCCGCCAGGTCGTCCGGGGCGATCGAGTCGAGATCGCCGACCAGCTCGTCCACCCGGAGCCCGAGCTCCGCGGCGCCGTGGGCGCCGCCATCCGCGGCGACGACCAGGCAGCGGCCGTCGCGCCAGCCGGGCCAGGCGGTGTCGATCGCCGCCCGCTCCGGGATGCCGCCGCCGGCGACCACGATGGCGACGTCGGGGACGCCGGCAGTCATGCGGCGGCGGTGGTGGCTGGTGGCGCGGTCTCGGACACGGTCGGCCTCCGGATGCTCACGGGACGGAGGTCGCGCGTGGACTCCCTTCGCTGGTACGAACCAGATCAGGTTCCGAGGGTCTGCGGGCGAGCCGCACTCTCAGCGCCGTTCGGCGCTCCCCTGTCCCATCTTCGTGCTGGTCGCCCGATGCTACACCCGGCCGGACGCCCTGACCACGGTCGGCACCGTGTCGGCCACCCAATGGGCGCCGGCCTTGCGCAATCGACCGCGTTCGGCGGCGCCGGTCAGGACGCCGATGGCGGTCGCATCCGCGCGCCGTGCCATGGCCATGTCGTCCATGGCATCGCCGACGAGGACCAGCGTGCTCGGCTTCAACCTCAGGTAGCGGGCGGCCAGCTGAAGCGGTGCCGGATCCGGCTTCTGGTGCGGGACCTCGTCGCCGAAGATGACGGTGTCGAACGCGTCGGCGAGGCCGTTGGCACGCATCTCCAGCTCGACCCGGGCGCGGTGCCCGGCCGTCACCAGCGCGGTGCGCACGCCGGCCGCTCGCAGGCCGGCGATGGCCGCCGCAGCGCCATCGACCAGCTGGGCGACCTCGGTCTCGTAGATCGAGACCCACAATCGGTCCGCCTCCGGCCAGCGCGACTCGGCCAGCCCGACGCGTCGATAGATGCGCCGCCAGTCGGGCGCGTAGTGAGCCCGGAACTCGGCTTCATCGAAGGCCAGGCCGAAGTGCGCGAAGAGGTCCCGATAGGTCGCCAGCGTGCGCGCGAAGGAGTCGATGAGCGTGCCGTCCCAGTCGAACGCCCAGGCTTCCGCGGCGGCCAGGCGAGCGGCGACGGCACGAGGCGGCCGGGATCGATCGAGGAGCCTCACGGGAGGCGCCATCGTAGCCGGTCGCGGGCAGGGTCGCGTGCTAGACTCCCGGCCGTGCCCGAGACCGATCACCCCGCGCATCGCCGTGTCCGGGAGGCGGCGCGCCGGAAGGGCGTCGAGATCGAGATCCTGACCTTCCCGGAGTCGACGCACACGGCACAGGACGCCGCCCAGGCGGTGGGCGCCGAGCTCGGCCAGATCGTCAAGTCGCTCGTCTTCGCGGCACCGGGCGACGATGGCAGCCTGGAGCCGGTGGTGGCCCTCGTGAGCGGGGTCAACCGCGTCGATATCGGCCTGCTGGCGGCCTGCGTCAGCGAGCCCCACCTGCGCCGCGCGAGCGCCCGCGAAGCGGATGCCATGACGGGCTTCGTCATCGGTGGCATCCCGCCCATCGGCTATGAACGACCCGTCCGGGTGGTCATGGACCCGGATCTGGGCCGATTTCCCGTCGTCTGGGCGGCGGCCGGGACCCCGACCGCGGTCTTCGCCGTGCCGCCGGCGACCCTGCGCATGTTGGCCGATGCCATGGTCGTGCCGATCGCCGAGTCCGCGGCCGCAGCCGATCGATAGTGGTCGAGGTCCAGCGCGCGAACGTCCAGTACCCCGGCGGCCTGGCGGCACGCTATCGGTGGGCAGGCAGCGGAGAGGGCGATGCCGTCTTCGCCCTGAGCGAGGCCGGGGGCTCGTTGGCCGACCACGGCAGCCTCGCCGCGGAGGCACCCGAGCGTGCCTGCCGCGCGGAGCTTCGGGTCGAGGGGCCGCTCGGCGCCTGGACCGTCCGACTTGCCTCGCCGATCTTCGACCAGCCACAGGGCCTGCTCTGGGACGGACCGGGCCTGCTGGTCGTGAAGTACGGGTTCATGGCCTACGCGTTCGTCGGGCGGACGGGCGAGCTGCGCTGGCACCACGCCTGCGGCACGCCCATCGTCGCCGTCCTGGGCTCGTCGCGGCTCGACCACGTGCTGGTCCAGGGCGAGGTCGAGACCGTCGCCATCCGCTCGGACGCGAGCGTCGCCTGGCGCGCGGCGCACGACGAGGTCGTGATCGAGGCGGAGATGATCGGCGGCCGTCTCGTGATCGTCGGTTTCGACGGCCGCGCTCGGGCCCTCGATCCGGCCACCGGCCGGTCATCCGACTGAGGGTCGGCCATCCACCATGTGGATGGCCTGTGGACGATCGGCCACCGAGCCCAGCAGTTGGTGGACAAGTCGGGTTGACCCGGCCGAGCCGCGCCCGCTAGCGTTGTTGACGTGCCCGGAGGGGCCTGCGAGCGATCGCTAACGGCAGAGATCACATCAATGCCCACGCGGTCGTGACGGTTCCTCCGGGCCGTTCGCTGTCCTGCGCTACCATCCCGCCGTGCTTCCCCTCTGGCTCGTCGGCCTCGGCGTCGTCGTCTGCCTGATCGCGGGCCTCCTGCTCCGTCGGATCGGACCTGGCTTCCGCATCGCACGAGTCCTGGCAGGCGCGCCGGAGGTGTCCATCGACGAGGTCGTCACCGCGGTCGCCGGCGGTCAGCCCTACGTCCGCGTGCACGGGCGCATCTCGAGCGACGAGGAGTTCCCCGACGAGCTGGACCGACCCCTCGTCTATCGTCGACGACGCCTCGAGCTGGCCACCGACGCCAGCCAACGCCGCTGGCGGACGCTCGAGGACGAGGTCATGGCGGTCCCGTTCGGGCTCGAGGAGCGCACGGCCTTCGTGGCCGTCGATGCGGCGCGACTCGATGAGGGCCTGGCGGTCATCGTGCGAGAGTCGGTCGGCACCGCTGCCGATGCCCCAGACCGGGTCCCGCCCGGCACCGCCCCATCGCTGGCCCTTCGGCACCGGATCCACCAGGTCTCTGCCGTCGAGCATGCCTTCGTGTCCGGGGCACCGCGGATCGGTGAGAACGGCGAGCCGCTGATCACGGCTGGCGCCGGACGGCCCCTCATCCTGACGACCCTCGAGCTGCCCGAGGCGATGCGACTCCTGGGGTCCGGGCATCGGCGCACGGTCATCGCCGCGACCGTCCTGCTGGCCATCGGCTTGGGCCTCATGGCCTGCGGCATCGTGCTCGCGTTGGCCATCCTTCTGGCCGCGCCGGCGATGGCGGCCTCGCCCGACCCATCGCCGATCATCGGCGGCGACACGCGCAGCGGTGGCGAGGGCGCCGGGCTGGCCGGGCAGCCGTTCCTGGCCCTGATCGGGGTCATCGTGCTCGGCCTGCTGACGGCAGGCTTCGCGACCGCCTACGTTCGCCTGAGACGCGACGAGTGAGCGATCGACCCCGACGGGCGCAGGCTCGCCCGATGACCGCCCCGACGGCACCTCCGCCACCGCCCCCGCGGCGCGGACTGGTCGCCCTCGGAATCATCGTCGCTGCGGTGCTCCTCGCCGTGGTCGGACTGAGCGGCCTGCGCGGCGGAGGGCCTGGGTCGGCGTCGGCCCCGACCCCATCTGCCGCTGCCGTGGGGTCCTCTGCGGGCATCCCTGGCGCGCCGGCGTCGACGATCGCGCTCCCGAGCGGATCGCCTGGCCCGACGCCGTCGCCCGTCTCGAGCGCCTTGCCGTCGACCAGCCCATCCGCGACGACGAGCCCACCGGCCCCGTCCGCGACCAGCACGCCGGGCCCGGTCGCTCCGACCTCGGCTGTCGGCTTCGCCCTTCGCAAGACGGTCATCGACATCGGATTCCCCTTCCGGGCGACGGTCAGATACCGGTACTCGGACCCATTCCTGGACCCCAGGGTCGGGGTCACACGGCGCTTCAACCATGCCCGCGGCGTCTCGGCAAGCGGCCGCCTGCTGCGCGCACACGATGGGCTCGACCTGCGCGCCAAGCGGGGGACGCGCGTCTACGCGGCCTTCTCTGGCACCGTCATCGACCCGGCCACGCGCTGGCAGCCCTGGGATGTCCCGCGATATGGCAAGTTCGTGGCCATCGTCTCCGACGCGCCGACCAGTCCGGGCTATACCGTCATCTACGCCCACCTGGATTCGGTGGCTGTCAAGATCGGCGAGCACGTCGAGCGCGGCCAGTGGATCGGCCGAGTCGGCAATACCGGCAATGCCGCGAGCGAGCCGCCCCAGCTCCATGTCGAGCTGCGAGCGCCGTTCCGCATCCCGGTCCGGGAAGGTGGCCGGAACCGGCGCATCGATGCCTTCGACCCGTTGCCCAGCCTCGTGGCGGCCGATCCGAAGCGTCAGGACTGAGCGGGTCCCCCTTCGGAGCGGGACCATCCGGTCATAGCAAGCGTTGGTAGGTCAGGGCAGACTCGGCGCTCGAGGACCTACCAAGACCTGCCATCGGAGTCGACCACGGATCCGTTGCCCGCGCTCGGCGAGCGCACCGTCAGCGTCGCGCTGGCGGCTCGCATCCTGGGCGTCCACCCCAACACCGTCCGGACGTGGACCCAGCAGCAGCGGCTGCCCGTCCGGCGCATCAACGCGCGCGGTGACCGCCGCTATCGCGTCGCCGATCTTGAGGCCTTCCTGGCGGCCGCGCAGGAGGCACCCCACACGCGACGCGGCGGACGAGCGTCCGTGGTGGCGAGTGAGACCGGCCTGGCCCGCGCCCAGGGCGCGCCTGGCGATCGGCGCAGCCGCGAGCTGCACGTGCTCGGGGAGATCGCTCAGGTGACGGCGCACATCACCGACCTTGATACCGCCCTGCATCGCATCTGCCAGCTGCTGCGTGACGCCTTCGACTATCGGCTGGTCGGCGTCGCCCAGCTGCGCGACGGCGTCATCGTGGCACGCGTCGCGCATGGCGTGCCGGTCGACCGCCTGCCGGTCATGCCCCTCGGTTCGGGCATCGTCGGGACCGCGGTCGCCGAGCGCACGACGGTCGTGGCTTCGGACGTTCGACGGGATCCTCGCTATGTCGAGATCCTGCCCGAGATCGCGTCGGAGATGGTCGTTCCCATCGAAGGTCCCGAGGGTACCTGGGGCTGCATCCTGGCCGCCCACGCCCGGCCAGGCGGGCTCGGCGTCGACGACATCGACCTGCTGGAAGCGGTCGCCCACCAGATCGCGGCCGCTGTCGAGACCGACGGCTTGATGCAGCGGCTCGAGCGTCAGCTCGAGCTGGCGGAGGCGCTGCGACGGGTCAGCGCGGACATCAGCTCCAAGCTCGACCTGCAGGTCATCCTGGCCGAGACGGTCGACCAGGCGATGACGCTCTTCGGTGCCGACCGGGCGGCCGTCTTCCGCCTGGGGGCGGAGGGTGTGGCCGAGGCCCCCGTGTCCAAGGGCCTCTCCGAGCGCTTCCTCCAGCATGCCGTCGCCATGCCCTCACCGTCCTTGCCTCGTCTGGCGATGGAGACCGGCGAGGCGCTCTTCGCCACGGGGTACGCCGACGACCCGCGTGGGCGAGGCCTTCGTGACGCCGTGATCGAGGAGGGCTTCGACACGGTGGCCGTGGCGCCGCTCGTCGCCGAGGGCCGGTCGCTGGGCGTGCTCGTGCTCTACCACGATCGACATCGGCCCTGGTCGAACCCGGAGCTGGATGCACTCAAGGCCCTCGCCGCGCAGGCCAGCATCGCCATCCAGAATGCCGGCACCTACGCCCAGATGGCGCGCTGGGCGGCGCAGCTCCAGTCCATCCAGCAGCTTGGTACGCGCCTCGATCGGATGAGCAGCGTGCGCGAGATCGGCATGGCCATCGCGGTCGAGCTCCAGCAGCTCATCGACTACCACAACGTGCGCGTCTATCGCGTCGTCGGTGACGACTGCCTGCCGGTGGCCTGGCGCGGCAACATCGGTGAGTACACCGACGAGGTCGAGGACGAGCTCCGCCTCAAGGTCGGCCAGGGCATCACCGGCTGGGTGGCCGCGCATGGCGTCGCGCAATACCTGCCCGACGCGAACGCCGACGACCGCGCCCAGACCATCGCTGGCACGCAGACCATCGACGAGTCGATGCTCATCGCGCCGATGATCTTCGAGCAGCGCGTCATGGGCGTCATCGTCCTTTCCAAGCTCGGGCTCCACCAGTTCTCGGGTGATGACCTGCGACTGCTCGAGATCTACGCCTCGCTCGCCGCCCAGGCGATGGCCAATGCCGACGCCGCCGAGCAGCTCCGAGACCAGTCGGCGACGCTCGAGCGCCAGCTGCGCAGCCAACGGGAGCTGCTGCGCATGACCGAGTCGATCTTCGCCTCGCTCGACCCGCACGTCGTCCTGGACGAGATCGCCAGCCGCCTGGTCGGCTTGGTCCCGGTCGACAACATCGGCATCGACAAGCTCGATCGCATCGCCGGTGAGTTCGTGCCGGTCGTGGCACGCGGTGTCGACGAGGCCGAGTATCGTGGCCGCCGGCTGAAGATCGGCGAAGGCGTCGCCGGTTGGGTGGCCGAGCATGGCGAGGGCCAGTTGGTCCTCGACGAACTTGCCGATCCCCGGGTCGCCCACTTCGAGGCCGTCGGGCCTGAAGCAGGCTCGCTCATCGTGGTGCCGCTGCGCGGTCGCGACGGGACCGTCGGCGTGCTGACGCTGGAGCGCCTGGGTACCTCCGCTGCCTTCACGACCGAGGAGTTCGAGCTCGTCCAGCTCTTCGCCGCGCAAGCGTCGATCGCGATGCAGAACGCTGAGCTGCACGCGGACGTCGTCGTCCAGGCCCAGACCGACGGGCTGACCGGACTCCTCAACCACGCCACCTTCACGGCCGACCTGCAACGGGCCGTGCTGAACGGCGATCGATTCGGCCTGATCATGCTCGACCTGGACGACTTCAAGGGCTTCAACGACACACTCGGCCACCCGACCGGAGACCTGCTCCTCCAGGGCATCGCGCGAGCGCTGACCTCCGCCGGCCGCGACTCGGATCGCGCCTACCGCTATGGCGGTGACGAGTTCGCGCTCATCCTGCCGGGCACGGACGCCGCCGGAGCGCGGGCCGTCGCCGACCGCGTCCGTCGTGCGGTCCACGAGGAGGGCGGACTGCGTGGAGCGGGCGGCGACCTCGAGGTCACGTGTTCGACCGGCGTCGCCGCATTCCCGGGCGACGGTGCCGACGCGACCGCCATCCTGAGCGCCGCGGACCGCGCCTGCTTCCTGGCCAAGCGCAATGGTCGCGACCGCGTGGCGACGGCCGGCGAGGCTGCCGCGGCGGGCAGCGATCTCATGCCGGGGGCGACGACGCCCATCGATGCGCCCAGTGCGCCGAGGTCCGCTGCCTGACGCGTGGGTCATGGTGGCCGCCCCAGTCGAGGCGAGCTGGAGGCCGAGCCTGGCGTCGGCGTCGAGCCCGGCCGCCTGCAGGCCGTGGCGGGCGCACACTGCGCAGCATCTCGTCGTCGGAAGGTCGGAGGCAAGCATGTCGCATCCCGGGACCGCCACGAAGTACCACCATCCCGTCAATCAGCAGCTCGTCGAGGAGGCGCCGCGGGGCGACCGGATCGCCGATCAGGTCACGTCGTTCATGGGCAGCTGGAAGTTCATCATCATCCAGACCATCGTGGTCAGCATCTGGGTCATCGGCAACATCTACCTCTACTTCAACTTCGATCACTACCCCTTCATCCTGTTGAACCTCGCGTTCTCCCTCGAGGCTGCCTACACGGCACCGCTGATCCTGCTGGCCGGCAATCGGAGTGCCATCCGAGATCGGATGACGTTGGAGCACACGGCGTCCGAGGCAGACAAGGAGGATCGTCAGAACCAGGAGCTGTTGCGCCGGACGGCGGAGCTGATCCAGCGCGTGGAGGGCCTCGAAGAGCGGATCCTCTCGAACCAGGCGGCGCTTGCCGATGCGGTCGGACTGCCGCTTTCGCCGCCCGAGTCCCCCGACAACTCCGACGCGTGAAGACCTGCCGACGGACGAGGTCGGTACCATCTCGACCATGAGCACCAACCGCGTCTCGGGGCCCAGGCCCCGGATCCTGGTCACCGTCCAGGCGCCGTCGGTCGCCGACGATGCGGATCTGGCGCGGCTCAAGAACGGCCGCTACCTGGAGCAGGTCGAGGCCGCCGGCGGCGAGCCGACGGCCATCGACGAGACGGCCAGCGAGTCGGTGCGACGCGCGGCCTTCGCGGCCATGGATGGCCTCCTGCTCTCCGGCGGCGCCGACCTGGATCCGGCCCTCTACGGGCAGCCGGTCGCCGGCTCGCGTGACATCGAGCCCGGACGCGATGCACTCGAGCTGGCCGCCTGGCGGGCAGCTGCGGAGCGCGGCCGGCCGGTGCTCGGCATCTGTCGCGGCATCCAGGCCATCAACGTCTTCGCCGGCGGCGGGCTCATCCAGGATCTCGACGGCCACGGCAGCCCGGCCTACGGATCGGGTGCCGCCAATCGGCACCCCATGCGCGTCGACCGGGCCTCACGCCTCGCGCGCGTCCTGCGCCCGACCGCTCCGGGCGACTTCGTGGTCCAGGTCAACACCTACCATCACCAGGGCTTCAGTCGCGACCAGCTGGCGCCCGGCCTGGCCGTCGCGGGGACCGCGACGCATCCGGCCGGCGAGATCGTGGAGGCCGTTGAGTCGGCCAGCCAAGGTCAGCTCATCCTCGGCATCCAGTGCCACCCCGAGCGCACGGAGTCGACGCCGCCCGAGTTCGCCCGCCTCTTCGCCTTCTTCGTCGACGCGGCTCGCGCCACCTGACGGAGACTCGCGGGCCGGTCAGCTCACCGGTTGGCCAGGTCGATGAGGATCGGCGGCACCCAGATCTCCGAGATGGCGGTCGTGAAACCGAGCACGGTCAGGATCAGGAACTGGACCAGGAAGTAGCCGATCACGAGCTTGTCGGCACGGTCGTAGACGAGGTGCTTGAGCCAGGTCCGCTTGCCGGTCCCGAAGCCGCGCAGGTCCATGGCGTCGATGGTGTCCTCGGCGCCGACGAGGGCGTTGATGACCGACGGCACGACGACCGGCATCGTGTTGCGCAGGCGCGCGATCGGACCGCCCTTGGCATCCTGCCAATCGTGGCCTCGGACGCGTTGCGCGTCGACGGTCGTCTGCATGTCGTTCGCCAGCGAGGGCAGGAAGCGGAAGGTCAGGTCGATGGCGAAGGCGAACTTGTCGGGCACGCCGAGCCGCCGAAAGGCGATCCCGAAGTCGTCGGGCGCCATGGCATAGGCGATCGGGAAGCCGACCATGGTCATGGCCGCGAAACGCAGCCAACTGGGTCGCGGCGTATGTCACCGACTGGGCGGACACCGGCGTGCCCAGGATCGGGATCGTGAAGAAGACGTCGTATCCGCCGGTGTAGTTGGGCACGTCTCCGCCCGTGATGAGCGTATTGAAGAGGACGAGCAGGCTCACGAAGAAGAGGACGAACGCCCACTGCCGGCGGACCTCGCGCCATGGGATCGACGCCTGGCGGTAGTACGCGAAGGCAACGAGGTCCAGCGCGAGGACGACGCGGATGTCCCACATCTGGATGACGGTGAAGACGAAGAAGAAGACGACGAGCAGAAGGACGCGGGGATCGCGGCGAGCCAGCCACGATCCCCGCCCCAGGTAGCGCGGGGCGTAGTTCACCGGTCGCCTCGGACCGGCATAGGGCCGCTCAGCCTAGCGACCCATGCGCTCCTTGATCGGCTCCCAGATGAAGACCAGGATGGGCACCACGATGGCCGTCACGATCACATTGCCGATGACGACCGGGAGGTACTGACCTGGCAGGATCGTCGTTGGGTCATTGCCGAAGACCAGATGTCCGTCCAGATGAAGATGAAACGCGATGATCGTGGCCACGACGCCGGCGATGGCGCCGCCGAGGGCCTTCTGCGGCAGCGTGCCGTTCATCAGCCGGGCCAGGTAGAGCGGGGCCAGACCGGCGATGAGGCCGACAAAGCCGTTGGCCAGGCTCCAGTTCCAGGACGGTCAGGGCGCCATAGCCGGAGATCTGATCGCCGATGGCGTTGCCGACAAGTGCCGGTGAAGAAGCCGACGATGGGACCGAAGGCGTAGCCGAAGAAGGCTGACCAGGCCGAAGGCCGGTCGCAAGACTGACGTTCTGTGTGCCCGGAAGCGGCACCTGGATGACCAGAAGCAGGCCGTAGAGCACGGCGCCGATCGCGGCGTAGACGACGACGCGCGAGGTGACCTCCCACATGGTCGACTCGTGTGTTCCCACATCTGATCATCGTTGCCATGAGCGTTCCCTTCCCTCCTATGGCTGGCCGGCCGCCACGACCGCCAGCCGCTCCGCGTCGACGAACCCTCCATCCGCCGGCGCCCAACGCGCGTTGGCCTGCATCAATGTCGTTTCGCGCAGATTGCATGCCCTCCATCGATCGAGGTCGGCGACGACCTCCGCCGGTGGTCCGTCCGCCACGACGCGACCCTCTCGAAAGAGCAGGATACGGTCTGCGTGCGTGAGCGCAAGGTCTACATCGTGGGTCACGATGTAGAGGCTCTCGATACCGGGGATCGCCCGCACCTGTGCCATGAAGCGCGTCGCGCTGGCGTGATCCTGACCGGCTGACGGCTCATCGAGGATCAGCGTTCGGGGCTGCATGCAAAGCGCGATGGCGATCGAGAGCCGCTTCTGCTGGCCGAAGGAGAGCGTCATCGGCGGCCGTTCGAGGATGTCCTCCTCGCCGTCGAGGCCGACGCGTGCCAGGGCGTCACGCGTCAGCTCGTCGAACGTGGACGTGTCCGCGCCGAGATTGCGCGGCCCGAAGAGCAGCTCCTCCTGGACCGTCCGCGCGAAGAACATCTGGCTGGGGCTCTGGAAGACGTAGCCGAAGGTTCGCGCCATCTCGGCGACACGACGCTGCGCCGTGTCCTCGCCGTCGCAAGCGATGGTGCCGCCCATCAGCGGCAGCAGCTTCATGGCCGCCTTGAAGAGCGTCGTCTTGCCCGAGCCGTTGGGACCCAGCAGGGCGACCGTCTCGGTGGCGCCGAGGCGCGCGCTGACGCCATGCAGGATCTCGCGCTCGCCATAGCCCGCGCGGACGTCAACGTACTCGACGCGAGGCGGCACATCAGGCTCGGGTGAGTGCAGGAGGTGCGGCTGGGTCGCGCGCGGCACGGTGGATCCTGGCTGGGCCTGCCGTCGAACCTGCGCCACGATGGCCTCGAAGGGCAGCTTGACCAGGGCCGGATCGGCGATCTCGAGGAAGCCGTCGACCGGGCCAAGGTAAGCGGTCGCGCCGTGCTCCATGTACAGGACGCGATCGGGGCGCAGCTCGAGGGCTTCCTCGACACGATGCTCGACGATGACCACGGCGCTGCCCTCGTCGGCCATCCGTCGCAGGATGGCCAGCAGCTGTGAGGCAGTCGCGGGGTCGAGATTGGCCAGTGGCTCATCAACGACGTAGAGCTTCGGCCGCATCATCAGGATGCCGCCCACGGCCACCAGCTGACGCTCGCCACCCGACAGGGCGGCGGTCTCGCGGCCCGACAGGTGGCCGATGGCGGTCCGCTCGAAGACCTCACGGATCCCGTCGCGGATGGCCTCACGCGGCACGGCGAGGTTCTCGGGTCCGAAGGCCAGCTCGGCCTCGACCGTCGCGCCGACGATCTGTCGTGCCGGGTCCTGCAGGACGGTGCCGATGACCTGCGCCAGGTCGCGCAGGCGGAGCTCGGCGACTGACCGACCCTCGATGCGCACCTCGCCAGTCAACGTGCCGTTGTAGGCATGCGGGATGAGGCCGTTGATGCCGCGGATGAGCGTGCTCTTGCCGCACCCTGAGGGTCCGGCCACGAGGAGGACCTCGCCGGCCTCGACGGTCAGTGAGATGTCGCGTACCGCCGGCTGGCTGGCGCGACGGTAAGTGAACGTGAAGCTCTCCATTTGCAGGAGGGGTGCGACCAGGGCGTCGGTCGATGGTGTCGATCCGCCGAGTCCGGACACGATCGGCGTCTCGGCGCCGCGCGCGGCTTCCCCGAGCGGCGTCGCGGTCATGCGGCTCGGATGAGGATGCGGTCGCCTTCGCTTACTCCCAGCCGCTCGGCGGCCGAGGCCTGGTTGAGCGCCAGGCAGAGCCGGCCGTCGGAATCTTCGAAGAGCAGTGCCTCGCCAGCTGCGACCCGCCCGAACGTTTCGGCCCACACGAGCTCCAGCGCACCCGTGCGCAGCGCCATGCCGGACGTGAGAGGTCCCAGCACCGCGGCCAGGTCGGCGGGATCGGCGCCGAGATAGAGGTTGCCGAACGAGTCGACCGTGACCACCGTCGACCTGCAGGCCATCGTCGAGCGCCTCGGGCCGCACGGGCGACAGCTCCACGAGGCTCGTCGGGTCGATCGCCCGACCCAACGCCTCGATGGGCACGCCCGCCGCCAGGTGCCCGGCGGCCGGGGCGAAGACATCGCGTCCGTGGAAGGTCGTGGTCACCACCGGGAGGCGATAGTCGGGCGCCTCGAGTGCATGGACCCGCCGGATGCCCCCGAGCCGCTCGGCCGCCGCCATGAACAGGCCGTTGTCCGGGCCGACGAGGACATCGCCGCGGGCGACCTCGATGGCGACGCCGAGTCGCTCGGTGCCGACGCCCGGATCGACGACCGCGACGTGCGTGCCGACCGGCAGCCAGGGCAGGCCGTACCAGAGCGCCAGCGAGCCGGCGCGGATGTCGAAGGCGGATACGTTGGCGGTCAGGTCGATGACCGTGGCCTGCGGCGCGATGGTCAGGATGACGCCGCGGCAGATGGCAGTCGCAACGGGTCCGAAGTCGGCGGTCACGCTGACGAAGGCCACCTTGACGTCCCTCAGGCGCGGCTGAGCGAGAGGCTGAGGCCCTCTTGCAGACCCAGGACCTGGGCGCCCGAGGCCTGGTTGGCCGCCAGGCAGATGCGCCCATAGGCATCCTCATAGGCCAGCGGCGCGCCCTTCGGGACGCGTCCGAAGGTCTTTACCCAGGGCACGACGACGCTCTGCTCGCCGGATCCGTCCGTCCATCGCAGGCGCAGCGGGTCGTCGGGCGCGAGCTCGCCGACGGCCGCCTCGAGGTCGCCGACCTCACCGACGAGCTTGATATTGCCGAACGAGTCCACGTACACGATGGCCGTCTCGAGCACGCCCGGGCGCACGCGCGCGACCGGCCACTCCAGCCGCGCCAAGGTGGCCGGGTCCAAAGCCCGACCCAAGGCCTCGATGGGCACGCCGTTGGCAAGGTGCGCGCCGGCGGGCGCGAAGATGTCTCGCCCGTGGAAGGATGTCGAGACGTCGGGCAGCTGGTATTCGCGCGCCTCGAGCCGATGGGCGGCCGTGATGCCGCCGAGCCGTTCGGCGGCCGGGATGAGGAGCCCGTTGTCGGGGCCGACGAGGACATCGCCGCGCGCCGTGGCCAGGGCCAGCGGGTGACGCTCGGTCCCGACACCAGGGTCGACCACGGCGACGTGGGCGCCGACCGGCAGGTAGGGCAGCGTCGCCCAGAGCGTGATGGCCCCGTCGCGGATCTTGAACTTGGCGATCTCTGCGGTCACGGTCATGACCGTCGCCGTCGGTGCGATGGCGTGGACGACCCCGACACAGATGGCCGTCGAGGGATCCCGGGCACCGAAGTCGGTGGTCAGGCTGACGAACGGCCGTCCGCGGCCGGCCGACGGGTCGGCGGCCAGGGCAGCGGGCGTCGTCTCGGGCTGCAGGAACGTCCGGGGCATGGCGCGGATGGTAGCGGCCGTCCAGCGTCGACGCGACCGCGGTACGCTTCCGGGGCGATGACCATGAACCGCGATCGAGGCGGCCTCAAGTGGGACCGGGCGGCCCGCTACCTCAAGGTCGCGATGATCCTGCATGCCCATCCCGAGGGCATCAGCGCGCAGCAGATCGCCGACCAGATCGGGGTCTCCAAGCGCACCGCCTATCGCGATCTGCAGGCCATGGACAACGATGCCGAGCTGCCCATCTGGCAGGACAAGGGTCGCTGGGGCCTGGAGGCCGGCGCCTTCCTGCCGCCGCTCAACCTGACCACGCATGAGGCGATGGCGCTCTTCCTGGCCGCGCGCGTGCTGGCCAAGGCGAGCGACGAGCTCGACAGCGAGCTGATCGCTGCATTCCTGAAGCTCGGGGGCGTGCTGCCCGGCGTGCTCGGCGAGCACGTCCAGTCGACCATCGACGCGTTCGCCGCGACCCGGTCGGTGGACGAGCGCTTCACCAGGGTGCTGCGCACGCTGACCGAGGCCTGGGCCGGACGTCGCGTGGTCGAGATCATCTACGGCGCAGGGGTCTACGACCCGGCCAAGGAGATCCGGCGCGCCCGCGTTCGGCCGTACCTCGTGGAGCCATCGGCCCTGACGCATGCGCTCTACCTCATCGGCTGGGACGAGGCGCGACAGGCGCGACGGACCTTCAAGGTCGAGCGCATCCTCGATGCCGCGCTGACGCCCGAGACGTTCGAGCCGGACGCCGACTGGGACCCGGTGTCAGCGATGCGCGACGGCTGGGACGTCATCGCGGACCAACCCATCGAGGTCATCGCCGTGCGCTTCTCACCGACCGTCGCGCGACGCGTGGCGGAGACGACCTGGCATCCCAGCCAGCGGCTCGAGTGGCATGACGACGGCAGCCTGACGTGGCACGGCCGGGTCGCCGGAACGCACGAGATCCGCATCTGGATCCTCGGCTGGGGCGCCGACGCCACGGTCGTGGCCCCGCGCGCGCTCCGCGATTCCGTCGCCGCCGAGCTCGCCCGCGCCGTCGCCGCTTACGAGGCCTGAGGGCTCTCCTCGGAGCGCGCGCTTCGAAGCTCTGGGCTCCCTACGACGCTTGAGCTGCGAGCGCGCGGGAGGCGTGCGCAGCCTCGACCAGGCGCGGGAACCAGAAGCGCCAGAGCGCCTCGTGGTCATCGCGGGACCGGCGCCCGACGAGACCGACATGGCGCAGCGTCAGGTGGGTGCGGTGCCCGTGCGAGATGGCGTCGAAGGCGACCACCGATGGCGACGCCAACGGCTCGGCCGGGTAGTCCCAGGTGAAGCTGATGTGCTGCGGTGCATCAAGGGCGACGACCTTGCCGGCGACGTCGGCGTCGAGCAGCCGCAGTCGGATGGCACCGCCCGGCCGCGCCTCGAGCGTGGCCGCGTCGAGCCACCGGGAGAGGCCATCGCCGGTGGACACCAGCGTGAAGACGACCTCGCGCGGCGCGTCGATCTCCGCCTGCAGCTCGACTCGTCCGTCCATGCCGACACGATACCGCGCCGCGAGGTCTGAGCGCGGTACGATCGTCGATCATCGGGAACCGCTCGGGGATGGTCGCCGTGTCGAAGCTCCAGCGCCTCGCCCTCCTCTTCGAGGTGCCGCTCGTCCGCCGCGTGGCCTGGCACATGTCGCGGGTCAGGCGCAGCCTCGACCGGCGCTTCTTCGTGGCCCTGGTCAGTGGCCTCTTCGTCGTGGTCCTCGTGGCGGCGCTGGCCATCACCGTCCTCGAGAAGCCCTGGACGTTGGAGTCGCTCGGCGATGCCACGTACTGGAGCATCACCACCATCTTCGGACAGGGGGACGCGAGCTTCGCGACCTCGCCGGGCGGCTGGCTGGTCAGCTGGCTGCTCATCCTCTTCGGGGTGGCGATCCTGGGGACGATCACCGGCGCTTTCGTGGCACTCGTCATCGACTTCTTGCTCAAGGAGGGCCAGGGCATGGGCGCATCCGGATTCCACGGCCATATCGTGATCTGCGGCTGGAACGCGACCGCCCGCGACCTCGTCGACGAGCTGCAAACCGACGACTACCGGGCGAAGCTCGTCCTGATCCACCGAGCCGACCGGAACCCCGCCGGCAACGGCGTCTACTTCGTGAATGGCGACCCGACCGATGTCGCTGACCTCGAGCGGGCTGGCATCCAGGACGCCGAAGCCGCCCTCATCTTCCCGGCCAGCCCGACCGACGAGGCCGACATGTACTCGATCCTGACCATCATGGCCATCGAGTCGCTGGCGCCGGGGGTGCGCACGGTGGCCGAGGTCAACAACCCCCGACACGTCGAGCACTTTCGGCGTGCCCGTGTGGACGAGGTCCTGGTCACCTCCCGCCTCGCCTCGCGGCTTCTCGCTCGTTCCGCGCTCTACCCCGGCCTGACCGGGCTCGTGTCCGACATCGTCTCGGGCGGCGAAGGCTCGGAGCTCTACCGCGTCTACCTGCCGGACGAGTACGCCGGCCTGTCGGTCGACGAAGCGAGCGCGCGCCTGCGGGCCGAGCACCGGGCGACGTTGCTGGCCATCGGCCGGGGCTCCCTGACCGTCGTGAACCCGGGCACCGATTTCCACATCGAGGCCGGTGACGAGGCGCTCGTGGTGGCCGAATCACTGGGCACGCTGGCACCCCTGAAGTTCGTCAAGGCGACGGCGGCCCCGGCGGTAGAGGCCGACCTGACCCGTTCGGTGGCTTCGACATGAACCGTTCGGTGGCTTCGACCTGACCCGTTCGGTGGCCTCCGGCCGAGGGGCCGTCGCGTCGAGCTAGACCGCCTTGACGGCGGAGATCAGCTCGGCCAGGCCGGCCTTGGCGTCGGCGAAGAACATGGCCGTCTTGGGGTTGACGTACAGCTCGTTGTCGATGCCGGCGTAGCCGCGGCCCATCGAGCGCTTGATGACGATGATGCTCCTGGCCTGGTCGACGTCCAGGATGGGCATGCCCGAGACCGGCGTGCCGGGACGCCGGGCGGCCGGGTTGGTGACATCGTTGGCACCGATGACCAGGGCCACGTCACAGCGCGAGAACTCGGGGTTGATCTCCTCCATCTCCTTGAGCTGCGGGTAGGGCACGTTGGCCTCGGCCAGCAGCACGTTCATGTGGCCGGGCATGCGCCCGGCGACGGGATGGATGGCGTACTTGACGTCGACGCCGCGCGACTCGAGGAGCTCGGCCAGCTCCCGGACGCCATGCTGCGCCTGGGCGACGGCCAGGCCGTAGCCCGGCACGATGATCACGCTGCTGGCATAGGCCAGCTGGATGGCAGCATCGTCCGCCGACACGGAGCGGACCGAGCCGCCGGGTCCACCCGCGTCGGCCACGGTGCCCTCGCCACCGCCGAAGCCGCCGGCGATGATGTTCAGGATCGAGCGGTTCATGGCATCGGCCATGAGCTTGGTCAGGATGCCGCCCGAGGCACCGACCAGCGCGCCGGCGATGATCAGGACCGGGTTGCCGATGACGAAGCCGGCCATCGCGGCGGCGGTGCCCGTGAAGGAGTTGAGCAGCGAGATCACGACCGGCATGTCGGCGCCGCCGATGGGCAGGACCATGGTCACGCCGAAGAGCAACCCGGCCACGACCACGGCGGCCAGGATGGCCACGCTGGTCGGGGCGTCGATGGTCATCACGCCGGCCGAGCTGAGCACCAATGCGAGCAACCCGAGCACGGCCACGGCGGCCAGCAGGAAGGTCACCACGCGGCCGCCCGGGATGAGGATCGGCTTGCCCGAGATGACGCCCTGCAGCTTGCCCGATGCGATCAGCGAGCCGGAGAACGTGATGCAGCCGATGACCGCGCCGAGGACCACGAAGATGGTCGTGGAGACGATCGCCTCCGGCGTGCCGACGATGCGCACGTAGTCGTCGATGGCGACCAGCGCCGCCGCGCCGCCGCCGACCGCGTTGAAGAGCGAGACCAGCTGCGGCATGGCCGTCATCTGGATGTTCCGGGCCATCCACAGGCCGAGCCCGCCGCCGATGGCGAAGCCGACCACGATGATGACGATGGCGGTCGTGCTCAGCCCGCCCGGCCGGGTGACCAGGTAGGGAATGGTCACCAGGACGGCGAGGGTCATGCCGCCGGCCGACAGTCGGTTGCCGGATCGCGCCGTGGCCGGCGAGTTCATCTGGTGCAGCCCGAGCACGAAGCAGGCGGCGCCGGCCAGCCAGGACAGGAAGACGAAGGTGTAGATCCACTCCTGGGACATCACTCGCCCTCGGTCGGCTTGGTCGGGGCGACCGGCTTCTTGCGGAACATCTGGAGCATGCGATCGGTGACGACGTAGCCACCGACGACGTTCATGGCCCCGAAGACGACGGCGATGAACGCCAGGCCATAGGAGACGGGGTTGTCTGCCTCGGCCGCGATGAGCATGGCGCCGACGAGGACGATGCCGTGGATCGAGTTGGCGCCCGACATCAGCGGCGTGTGCAGCGTGGCGGGGACCTTGCTGATGACCTCGAAGCCGACCAGGATGGCCAGCACGAAGATGGCCAGCGCGTTGAGCAGCTCGGGGCTCATGCGGCACCTCCGGCGGCGGGCGCCGGCTCGAGGAGCTTGCGCGTGGCTTCCTGGACGACGGCGCCGCCGGTGGCGATGACCGTGGCGGCCGTGATCTCGTCGCTCATGTCGAGCGGCAGGGCGCCGTCCTTGACCAGGTGGCGCACCAGCTCGTAGACGTTCCGGGCGTAGAACGCGGACGACACCGGCGGGCATCGATGCCGGCAGGTTGTCCGGCGCGATGATCGTGACGCCGTTGTCGGTCACGGTCGTCTCGCCGGCCCGCGACAGCTCGACGTTGCCGCCCAGCGCGCTGGCCGCCATGTCCACGATGATGGAGCCGCTCTTCATCGCCCGCACCGCATCGGCGGTGACCAGCAGCGGCGGCCGGCGGCCGGGCACCTGTGCCGTCGTGATGACCACGTCCATGGTCGCGATGTGGCCGTTCAGCTCGTCCTGCTGCGCCTTCTGCTCCTCGGCCGTCAGCGCGCGGGCATAGCCGCCCTCGCCGGTCGCGTCGACGGCCGACTTGAGGACGATGAAGCCGGCGCCGAGCGACTCGGCCTGCTCCTTCGTCTCCTTGCGCACGTCGTAGGCCTTGACGATGGCACCCAGGCGGCGGGCGGTGCCGATGGCCTGCAGCCCCGCCACGCCGATGCCCAGGATGAGCACGTTGGCGGGCTTGGCCGTGCCGGCCGCCGTGGTCAGCAGGGGGAAGTAGCGGCCGTAGGCGGCGGCCGCGATGAGGACCGCCTTGTAGCCGCCGACGTTGGCCTGCGAGCTGAGCGCGTCCATCGTCTGCGCCGAGCTGAGCGTGCGTGGCAGGGCGTCGAGGCTGATGGCGGTCACCTTGCGATCGGCCAGCGTCTTGGCCGTGGCCGGATCGATGAGCGGCGTCAGCAGGCCGACGACCGCCTGCCCCGGCCGCAGGCTGGCGATCTCGTCGGCGTCCGGCTTGGCGACGCGCAGCACGATGTCGGCCTGGGCGTAGAGGGCCTCGGTCGAGACGACGGTCGCGCCGGCCTCGGCATAGGCGCTGTCGGGGATCAGCGCACCGGCGCCCGCGCCCGCCTCGACGAGCACCTCCAGGCCGGCCGCCTGGTACTTCCCGACGAGCTCGGGCACGAGGGCCACGCGACGCTCGGAGGGCGCGCGCTCTCGGACGACTCCAACCTTCATGCGGGGAACCCTTGTCGTACGTGGTCGATATCGCCGGTAAGGATAGCGGGTCAGGCTGCCCGCGACGGGCCGTCCGGAGGGCGGGCGAGAGCTCTCTCGGGCCGGGCCGCGAGCGGCGTTCCGACGACCCGGGAGCGAGGGCTCCCATCACTGACGTCGACCATGACGCGTCACATGGCATGCACGACCTGAGCCGATGGTCCCAGGGTCCGCATCACGGAGGCACGGCTAGACTCCAGCCATGAAGCGAGTCTCCGCCGCGCTGCTCGTCCTGGTCCTTGCCGCGTGCACGGCCACGACCTCCCCATCACCCTCCGGCCCGCTCGGCCCGACGACCTCCGTGCCCACGACCGCTCCCACGACGAAGCCGACGGCGACCGCCACCGAAGCGCCGACGGCAGCCTCCGCCGCACCGTGGCCGCCCGAACCGACCTCCGACCTGGGCGACTTCGTCTGCACGCTATCCCTACGCCGTCGACGGCAACGCCGGTCGGGCCCAGATCGACGACGTTCGCGTCGGCAGCCACTCGGGCTACGACCGGATCGTCTTCCAGTTCGAGAAGGGCATCCCGGCGCTGGACGTCAAGGTCGGCAAGCCGCCCTTCACCCACGACCCGAGCGGCCTGCCGATGCCGGTCGCCGGCAAGGACTTCCTCGTCTTCCTCCTCCGGGGCGGCACGGCCTGGGCCCGTCCGGACGCGTGACCTATGACGGCCCGACGGACTTCACGCCGGGCTACCCGATCCCTCGTCCAGTTCAGTCCAGGCCGGCGACTTCGAGGCCCAGAGCGAGTGGGTCGCCGGCCTCACCGGCCCCGCCTGCATCCGCGTCTTCACGCTGACCGACCCGACCGCCTGGTCGTCGACCTCGCCGCCAAGGTAGGTCAGGCCAGCTCCGCTGGCGGCGGTCCGTACACTCCGGCCATGGCCCATCCCCAGTTCGAGGCGGTCAACCTCATCAGTGACCCGATCCACGGGTACATCGAGCTGACCAAGCGGCTCAGCCCGGAGCAGAGCGCACGCGCAGGACTGCCACCCGAGGAGCGCGCCGAGGCCGACCTGCTCGACACGCCGTGGGTCCAGCGACTGCGTCGCATCAGCCAGCTGCAGAGCGCGCGGTGGGTCTTCCCGACCGCGGAGCACAGCCGTTTCACGCATGGCCTGGGGGTCATGCACGAAGGCGGGCTCTGGGCGCGGGCCCTGTATCCGACGCTGCGCGAGGTGCTGCTCGCCGACACGCTGGCCGAGGGGGATGCCTCGGAAGATCCCATCCCGTCGGAGGCGCTGGTGGTCGAGACCGTCCGTGTCGCTGGCCTGCTGCACGATGTCGGCCACGGACCGTTCGCGCACTACTTCGACGAGCACGTCTTGTCGGCCTTCGCGGCGCCGGCGCACCCGAGTCGTGACCCGGCCAAGCGGCTGTCGCACGAGGATCTGGGCCAGGCCATCGTCGAGCGCGAGCTGGCGCCGATCATCGCCGGCCTGCGGCGCGCGCCAGCGCTGGAGGCTGAGCGCGCCGCCTTCGCCGATGGCGAGGCCATCGAACCGCGCTGGATCAGCTTCCTGATGTCCAAGCCGCCACTGGCCGATCCGACGATGCCGCTCTGGGTCCGCCGATTGCAGCCCCTTTTCAGCGGCATCTTCACGGTCGACAACCTCGACTACGTGCGACGCGACGCGTACATGACGGGCGTCTCGACGGGACCGGTCGATGCCGATCGGCTGCGCCGCTACGCCTTCATGAGCCCTCGCGGCCTGGCGCTCTACGAGCCCGGCCTGGGCGCGCTCGAGCAGTTCCTGATGTCCCGGCTGTTCATGTACAACACGGTCTACTTCCATCGGACCGTGCGGGCCATCGACCTCGACCTCGAGGAGGTCTTCGCCCCCAGCATCCGGGCCATCCACGGCGAGGGCAACCCGCTCGACGACCTGGGCGCCTACGTGGCCCTCGAGGAATACGCGCTCCTCCACCAGGCGTCCCTGTGGGCGGCGGGAGCCTCGCTCGACCCCTCCCCGTCCGCGGGCTCGGGACGCGTCACGCCAGATGTCGGCCGGCTGTGGCGCGGCATCCTGTTGCGAAACCCGAGCTGGCACGCCGTAGCCGAGGTGCGCCGCGATTCCCGGTTCGGCGGCACCCGCGAGGACGCCGAGGTCGAGTTGCGCGCTGCGCTGCAGGTCTACCTCGATGGAGCAGCCTCGGCCGCCGGAGACCCGACCGCGCGAGACGCGACCGCGCCCGTCATTCGCATCGACCTGGCCGAGGCCGACGGGCGGCCGCAGAACCCACTCCACGCCCACGGCAGCCTGATCATCGCGCGACGCGACGGCACGCTCGATGCGACGCTCCTCGACGACCTGCTGCAGCGACTGCCCGCGGTCGTCGTGACCGGTCGCGCCTACGTCCGCAACTCGCCGACCACCGCCTGATCGCTCCGAGCCACCGCGAAGCGTAGAGTCGAGGCATGGCCAACGCCGCCCGTGCCTTCGTCCTTCGGCACACGCGCCTCCGTCCCGTGCCGGGGCTCGACAACGTTCGACTCCACCTTGCCGACGACGTGCTGGCGCTCTGGCGGGCGGTCCAGATGGAGACCGCCGATGCCGACGCCGCGCTGCCCTACTGGGCGTTCGCCTGGTCGGGTGGCCTGGCTATCGGGCGCTACCTCCAGGAGCGGCCGGACGCCGTGGCCGGCCGGCGGATCCTCGACCTGGCATCGGGCTCGGGGCTGTGCGGCATCGCCGCGATGCAGGCGGGGGCGTCGGCCGTGACGGCCGTCGACATCGATCCCTTTGCGGCCGCGAGCATCGAGCTCAACGCCCGTGCCAACGCCTGCCGGATGTCGGTCATCCGCCGCGACGTGCTCGACGAGGACCCGCCTGACGTCGATGTCATCCTGGCCGGCGATTGCTGGTACGAGGCCGGCCTCGCCGAGCGCGTCCTGCCCTGGCTCCGTCGAGCGCAGGCGCTCGGCATCGACGTCGTCACCGGCGACCCAGGTCGTCGCTACCTGCCGACGGAGGCACTGGTCGAGCTTGCCGCCTACGAGGTCCGCACGACGACCGAGCTCGAGGACCTCGACCGGAAGCACGGCCGCGTCTACGCCCTGCGACCGGCCATGGAGCCCGACTTGCCGCTTGCCCGGACGCGCAGGCTAGGCTCGCGGGCACATCATGACGATCCCTACCGGCGCCATCGACGTCCCCCGACGCGTCGCCCGAGATCCGCCTGACCGCGCTCACCAAGCGGTTCCAGGATGTCGTCGCCGTCGACGCCATCTCGCTGACCATCGAGAGTGGTGAGTTCTTCTCGTTGCTCGGTCCCTCGGGCTGCGGCAAGACCACCACGCTGCGCATGATCGGTGGCTTCGAGCAGCCGACGGCGGGCATCGTCGAGCTGCGCGGCCACGACGTGACGACCGATCCGCCGGACAAGCGGCCGATCAACATGGTCTTCCAGAACTACGCGCTGTTCCCGCACCTCGATGTCGGTGAGAACGTCGCGTTCGGGCTCAAGCGCAAGCACGTGGCCAGCGACGAGATCACGCGGCGGACGGGCGAGGTGCTCGAGCTGGTCCACCTGGCGGGCTACGAGCGGCGCAAGCCGAATCAGCTCTCTGGCGGTCAGCAGCAACGGGTCGCCCTGGCGCGGGCGCTCGTCAATCGACCCAACGTGCTGCTTCTCGACGAGCCGCTCGGTGCCCTCGACCTGAAGCTCCGAAAGCGCGCTCCAGGTGGAGCTCAAACGCATCCAGCAGGAAGTCGGCATCACCTTCGTCTACGTGACCCACGACCAGGAGGAGGCGCTCACGATGAGCGACCGGATCGCGGTCATGAACCGCGGCCGGGTCGAGCAGCTCGGCACGCCAGAGGAACTCTACGACCGGCCCACGACGCGTTTCGTGGCCGACTTCATCGGTACGACGAACCTGCTCCACGGCACCGTCGAGTCGCTCGAGGACGGCTTCGCCCTGGTGCGCCTGCGATTCGGGCGATCGTTGCCGATCGGCCGGCAGGGGCGGGTCGAGCGGCCAGGAGGTCGACAGTCAGCGTCCGGCCCGAGGCCATCGTGATCCGGCTGACCACGGCTGCCGAGGAGCGAACCGCGCGTTGTCGGCTACCATCCAGCAGTCGCTTACCTGGGCTCGGCCGTCCAGTACATCGTCCGCACGACGGGAGGCGTCGCGCTGACGGTCCTGACGGCCAAGAACGCGGAGCGGCTGACGGCCGAACAGGCGGTCCTGCTGGACTGGCCGCCGGACGAAGCGCTCGTGCTGGGGGATCGACCGGTCGAGCTGGAGGAGACGGGATGACGAGGAAGGCATGGCCTCGCCCGGGCCAGGAGGAGACAGCATGACCCACCCATACGATGGCTCGTCCATCGACCTCGAACGAGAGCTCGTCCGCTACCTCGCGGAGCGCAAGGTCACGCGCCGGGAGCTGCTCCAGCGCATCGGCGCCGTCGGAGCCACGGCCGCCCTGGCGCCGGTCATCGCTGCCTGCACGGGCAGCGGGGCGAGCATCAGTCCATCGGCCGCAGCCGTCCGTCGTCAGGCGCATCGCCACGACGGCGCCGTCTCGCGGCCGACCGCGTCGGCCGAACCGACACCGGTCCCGTCGCCCGAGAGCGATCTGCTCATCTACAACTACGCCGACTACCTCGACCCGACGATCGTCACGGACTTCGAGAAGAAGTACGGCATCAAGGTCGACCATCACCTTCTTCGACTCGTACGACGTCATGTATCCCAAGGGTCCAGGCCGGCAACAGCGGCTTCGACATGACCTTCCCGACGGACACGGACATCCCTGGGCTCGTCGCACAGGGCGCGATCTTGCCGCTCGACCAGACGCTCATCCCCAACGTCGTCAACCTGGCGGCCGAGTGGGCGGACGCCGACCTACGACCCCGGACCACAAGCACTCGATGCCCTACATGTGGTGGACGACCGGCTTCGCCTACGACACCAAGCAGGATCAAAGAGCGACCTGACGAGCTGGGCATGCGCTCTGGGACCCGCGCTTCAACGACCACATCATGGTGCTCGACGACCAGCGCGAGGCGTTCGCGGCCGCCCTCATCCGCCACGGCAAGAACATCAATACCGTCGACGATGCCGAGCTCGACGCCGCCCTCGCGTTGCTCAAGGAGCAGCGAGCCGCTCGCTGCGGCAAGTACAGCGGCGACCCCATCGGCGACTTCAAGTCGAAGCGGCATCTGGGTCGGCCACGACTGGAGCGGCGACGTCTGCACGATCCAGGAGACGCGGCCGTCCGTCAAGTACGTACTGCCCGAGGAGGGTGGCGTACGCGGGTCGGATGCCGCCGTCATCCTGCAGGGGGCGCAGCACCCGGTCGCCGCCAACCTCTTCATCAACCACCTGCTCGACGCCCAGGTCAGCGCCGCGAACACCAACGCGATCTACTACATGGGCCCGAACGCCGCGGCCAAGGAGTTCATCCTGCCCGAGCTCCTCGCCGACCCGTCCGTCAACCCCGACCAGGCCATCATCGACAAGCTCCAGGAGCTGCTCGACCCGGGCGCCGACCTGGAGAAGTACAGCAAACGCTGGACCGAGCTGCGGGCTGGCGGCTGACCGAAACCTGAGCGGGCGCCCGGGACGCGACCGACGCCCGGCTCAGCTGATGCGAGCGCGCCTCGGAGCGGGCTCCTGTCCCTGCCGGGCGTCGCCTGGCTGGCGATCTTCTTCCTGGTCCCGCTGGTCATCGTGCTGCGTCGTCAGCGTCGGCGACCACGACCGCTTCGGCCACATCGTGCTCGACAAGCCCGAGCCTGGATAACTACTCGGCGGCGCTCGACCCGATATTCCTGCCCACGGTCTGGAACTCGCTCCGCTACGCCGCCGCCACGACCGTCCTGTGCCTGATCATCGGCTATCCGGTCGCCTATTGGATCTCGCGCTACGGCGGCCGCCACAAGACGATCCTGCTCGTCCTCGTGATGCTGCCATTCTGGACGAGCTATCTCATCCGGACCTATGCCTGGATCACCATCCTGCGCGACACGGGCGTCGTCAACTCCCTGCTCCAGTCCATCGGACTGATCGATGAGCCGATCGTCCTGCTCAACACCGACCTGGCCGTCGTATTGGGCATGACCTACGGTTTCCTGCCCTTCGCCATCCTGCCCCTGTTCGTGTCCATCGACCGCCTGGACGATGCCCTGGTCTCTGCGGCGCGCGACCTCTACGCGAGCGGCCGGTCGGCCTTCGTCCACGTGACGCTGCCCCTGACGATGCCGGGCATCGTGGCGGCATCGATCCTGACGTTCATCCCGGCCATCGGCGACTTCGTGACGCCCGACCTGCTCGGCGGAGCGCAGACGACGACCATCGCCAAGATCGTCCAGATCCAGTTCCTGGGCGCGCGCGACTGGCCGGCCGGTGCGGCCATCGGCTTCCTGCTCATGGCCGTGACCATCATCGCGTCGTTGGCGGTCATCCGCTCGCTGCGTCGCGAGGTCCTGGGCCGATGCATCGCGAGCGCAACCCGCTGCTGTCCGCCTACGCGATGCTCGTCTATGGCTTCCTGTTCCTGCCCATCGTCGTCCTCATCGTCTTCAGCTTCAACGACTCCGAGGCACAACTTCGCCTGGACCGGCTTCACGCTCGATTGGTATCCGGTCCTCTGTTCCAACGAGGACATGCTCGAGGCGCTTGCGGAACACGCTCGAGGTCGCCGTGCGTGGCGGTCGTCGTGTCGACGCTGCTCGGGACGCTGCTCGGCATCGGCCTGGCGCGGCTGCGCTCCCGCTACGTGGGCGGCCGTCCGAGACGCTCTCCTGCTGCCGATGGTGGCGCCCGAGATCATCCTCGGCATCAGCCTGCTGCTCTTCTTCTCGCAGCTCTTCTCGGCCAACGGCTCACTCGCCCAGATCTCGATCGCGCACATCACGTTCTGTGTCTCGTACGTGGCGGTCGTCGTCCGGGCCCGGGCGGTGAACATGGACCCGCACGTCCAGGAAGCCGCGCGGGACCTCGGCGCATCGGCCATGGGCGCCTTCTGGCTACGTGACGCTGCCACTCCTGGCGCCGGCCATCGCGGCCGGCGCCATGCTCGCCTTCGCCCTCTCGTTCGACGACCTGATCGTGACGACCTTCAACGCCGGACCTGGCTCGTCGACGCTGCCGTTGTACCTGTATTCGCGCATCAAGTTCGGCGTGACGCCGGAGATCAACGCCATCTCCACGATCATCGTCGCCGTCACCTGCGTCGCCATCCTGATCGCCTGGCGCTTCGGGCAGACGCGCAGCCAGGCGCGCCCGGCAGACGCGGACGTCGGCCAGACGGCGGCTTCGGCGAGCGGCCTGAGCCTGCCGCGGCCTCAGCCGAGCGGGATGGCCTTCTTGGCGTCGAGGAAGGGGATGGCCGCCGTCCGGGCCGCCCAGCGGTCGCCGTCGGGGGCCAGGATCTCGAGCGGAGTCCCGGGCGCAGCGAGCTCGATGGGCACCCAGACGTAGCCGATGTTGCGCTCCAGCCGCGGTGACCAGATGAGGTCGGTCAGGGTGCCGACCGGCTGCCCGTCGTGGAGTGCGGGACGCTTCTCGGCGATCTCGAACGAGAGCGCATCGCCGTCGACCTCGATGCCGACGAGCTTGCGGCTGACGCCGCGCTGGCGGATCTCCTCGAGGGCGGCCTTGCCGATGTAGTCGGCGTCCTGGGTCTCGACCAGTCGCTCCAGGCCCATGACCTCGAAGGGGTTGTTGGCGATGGTCATGTCGGAGCCGTAGTTGAAGATGCCGGCCTCGATGCGGCGCGCCTCGCAGGGCGCGATCGGTCGGATGTCGTGCGGACGCCCGGCCTCCATGACCCGGTCCCAGAGGTCGCCGCCGCGCGACGGCGTCGCGCAGGTAGATCTCGTAGCCGACCTCGCCCGGTCCAGCCGGTCCGGCTGATGACCACCGGGATCCCGTCGAGCTCCGTCGTCATCGTCCAGTAGTACTTGATGTCGAGGACGGCGTCGCCGAAGAGCGTGCGCATGACGTCCTTCGACTTCGGGCCCTGGACCTGGATGGGATAGATCTCCGGCTCGCGGACCGTCACGTCGAGCCCCGAGTTGATGGCCACGCCGCGCGCCCAGAGGCCGGCGTCGCTGTCGGCCAGGGCCAGCCACCAGCGATCCGCCTCGACGCGCAGCAGGACCGGGTCGTTGACGATGCCGCCGTCCTCGGCCGTGATGAGCACGTACTTGCCCTGGCCGACCGCGCACTTCGTGAGATCGCGACAGGTCAGCATGTTGGTGAAGGTCGATGCGTCCGGGCCGGTGATCTCGACGATCCGCTCGACCGACACGTCCCAGACCGTGACCGCGTTGAGGAGGTGCCAGTACTCCTCGATCGGGTCGGCGTAGTAGCCGGGCAGGTACATGTGGTTGTAGATGTCGTAGGCCGAGCAGCCGGCCGCCAGCGTGCGATCGAAGAACGGCGAGCGACGGTACCAGGGACCGAAGTAGAGGGTGCTCGAGGTCGCCTGGGGGACGGTCTGGGTCGCGCTCATGGAGTCTCCTTGCTGGGCGGGGACGGCCTGAAATCCTACGATGCTGGACGTGTCGCAGTCGGCGCCTCGACGACGATCAGGGCGTCGACCGCGGTCGCCCGAGCGGGCCGGCGATGACCGGGTTGAGGTCGACCTCGCGCCACGCGGGATGTTCGATCATCGCGCGGCCGAGGTCGCAGATGAGCTGGGCCAGCGGGCCAGATCGGCCGCCGGGCGCCCGCGGACCCCGCGCAGGACCGGGGCGCCACGCAGCTCGTCGATCATCTCCAGGGCATCGGTCGGGGTCAGCGGTGCCAGCCTGATGACGACGTCGTCGAGCACCTCGGCGAGCACGCCGCCGAGTCCGACGAGCACGACCACCCCGAACTGCGGGTCACGGCGGGCGCCGACGATGACCTCCGTCCCGCCGGCGACCATGGCCTGGACGAGGACGCCACGGATCGTGGCTCCCGCCCGTCGACCCGCCCCGACGACCGCCGCCGACAGCGTCTCTGACGGCCTCCCGCGTCTCGCGAGGCCGAGGGCGACCGCGCCGACGTCGCTCTTGTGCGCCAGGTCGAGCGCGTCGAGCTTGACCACCACCGGCCAGCCCATCGCGGCCGCCGCATCGGCGGCCGCGTCGGCCGCCGCGGCCAGAGCGTCCTCCGCGGTCGACCGGCGTCGCTCGAGGGGGATGGCGCGCCAGGCGACGACGGGCAGCCCGAGCGCGCCCAGCGACCTCGAGGGACTCGCGCTCCGGCAAGGCCGTCACGCTCGACGCGCGCAGGCTCGAGCGCTGAGACGGAGCGGTCGTAGCCGTACGGCGTCCGGTCGGCGGCCAGCGCCGGCCAGGCCGCTCGCGCCGGTCCATCGACTGGCGCGACGCTCATGGCGGGCTTCCCACCACGCCAGCCGGGCGATGGCGGCGAAGGCCGGGACCGTGCCGCGCACGATGGGGATGCCGCCGGCGGCATCGAGCGCCTCCTGCAGCTCCGGGGATGCGTCACCGGAGGTCAGCGAGACGAAGACCGGCAGCACGTCCGGGTGGTCTGCGGTCGCCGTCGCCAGCTCACCGGCCAGCTCGAGGGCCAGGCTCAGCTCGCCGGCCTGCGAGCGGAAGGGGAAGTCGTGGACCAGGGCCAGCACGTCGTAGGCTCCAGAGCCGGTGAACGCCTCGAAGCAGGCGCGGTACGCCGGCGTGGCCTCGTCAGCCCCCCACGGATCCATGGGGTTGCCGATGTAGCCCAGGCTGGGCAGCGCGGCGGCGATCGAGGCCCGCGCCGCATCGGGGACGTCGGGCAGGTCGATGCCGGTCCGCGTGGCGAGGTCGGCGATGAGCGAGCCCTCGCCGGTCGAGACGGTGACCACGGCCGTCCGGCCTCGGCCAACGTGACGCCCGAGCCGGTGCGCGCCGGTGACCAGGGCGGCGGCCTCCAGCAGCTCGTCGAGGTCATCACAGCGGATCACGCCCGCCGCGCGCAGGGCCGCCTGGGTGACGCGATCTTCGCCGGCCAGCGATCCCGTATGCGCGACCGCCGCCGCCTGCGCCTGGGCGCTGCGGCCGACCTTGACGGCCAGGATCGGCTTGCCCATCGCGAGCGCCTGGTCGGCGAGGGCGAGGAACCGCTCGGGCCGCTTGAAGCCCTCGACGAACAGGACCACGGCGTCGGTCGAGGGGTCGTCGAGGCAGTAGGCCAGGTAGTCGCAGAGGTCGAGCACGACCTCCGAGCCGCAGCTCACGATGCGGCTCCAGCCGATGCGCGTGCCGGCGTGCATGAACGCGTCGGCGACGCTGCCCGACTGGGCGATGGCCGCCACGCCGCCACGCCGCATGAACGGATGGATCTCGTCGATGTACGTCGCGCAGCCGGTCGTGAGGTCGATGAGGCCCATGCAGTTGGGGCCGAGGATGGCGGTCCCGGTGGCGCGCGCGATCTCGGCCACCTCGGCCTGCATCCGCGCGGCCGCCTCGCCGCCCTCGACCACGCCGCCGCCTGGGATGACCACGGCCGGGACGCCGGCCGCGGCCGCCTCGCGCGTGAACGGCGCGGCGCGCAGCGGGTTCACGGCCAGCACGACGGTGTCCGGTACCTCGGGCAGCGAGGCCAGGTCCGGATGGCACGGCGTGCCGTCGATCTGGTCGTACTTCGGGTTCACGAAGTAGCAGCGCGTCGGAGCGCCGAGGAGCCGGATGTTGTCGCGGACGGTGGTCGCCAGGTCGCCCCGCGGCGAGGCGCCGACGATGGCCACCGAGCGAGGCGCGAAGAGCGCTCGGAGGTCGAAGCGGGGCTCGGCGGCGTCCGTCACCCGACGACCCGATCGACCCCCCGTCGCTCGAGCGACCGGGCGATGATCAGGCGCTGGATCTCGGACGTGCCCTCCCAGATCCGATCGACCCGCAGCTCGCGCAGGTAGCGCTCGGGCGCGAAGGCGCGCATGTAGCCGCGGCCACCGAAGACCTGCACGACCCGGTCGGCGCAGCGGTAGGCGGCCTCCGACGCGAAGAGCTTGGCGATCGACGCCTTGGCGTGGACGACCTTGGGGTCGGCGCCGGTGTCGGCCAGCCAGGCGCACTCGCGGGTCAGGGCGCGGGCCGCGGCGGCGTCGGCCGCCGAGTCGGCGAGCGGGAAGCTGACGCCCTGGAAGTCGTAGATGCGCTGCCCGAACTGGACCCGGCTCGTGGCCCACTCGACGGCCAGCGTCAGCAGCCGCTCCATCGCGCCGGTGCAGCGCGCGGCGATGTGGATGCGCTCCTCGACGAACCAGGCGTTGGTCAGCTCGTCGGCCTGGCCGACGCCACCGAGGACGGCCGAGTCGGGCACGCGCACGTCCTCGAGCGCGAACTGCGGGTGGCGGTCGGCGAAGGTGTGGGTGTGGTCGGGGTCGGCCAGGATGCGCAGGCCGGGCGTGTCGTAGTCGACCAGGAAGAGGGTCGCGCCTCGCGGCTCGCCGTCGGTGGCGAGGGCGTGGAAGATCATGAAGTCGGTGTTCTCGGGGCCGGTCACGAACCACTTCTCGCCGTTCAGGACCCACTCGCCGCTGGCCGCGTCGCGCACGGCGGTGGCGCGGATGCTCCGGGCGTCCGATCCCGCCTCGGGCTCGGTGATCGCATAGCTCCCCGATCGCTCGCCGCGCAGGCACGGATCGAGGTAGCGCGCGCGCTGCTCGGCGTCGCCGTGGACGAGCACGTTGTAGGCGTCGGGCACGAGCGTCCAGAGGCCGCCGGTCGACTGGCCGAACTGCTCGTGGACGAGGACCTGCTCGAGGACCGACCAGCCTTGCCCGCCGTATGCGGTGGGGAAGGCGCCGCCGGCCAGGCCGGCCGCGATCGATCGCTCTCGCAGCTCGGCGCTGTCCTCGGCCGAGACACGTCCGCCGGCCCGTTCCAGCGCCTCTTCCCGTGGCTGGAGCTCCTCGACCACGAAGCGGCGTGCTCGGTCGCGGAGGTCCTCCTGCGCTGGCGTCAGGGCGAGGTCCACGGATCGCTCGTCGCACCTTCGATCGATCGTGCCGGGCACGACCGTCGGTCAGGCGCGCCCTCCGGTGCGGGCGCGATCCTTGAGGATCTGACCGGCCGCCAGCTTGCCCGGCGCGCCCATCACGCAGCCGCCCGGATGGGTCCCCGAGCCGCACTGGTAGTAGCCGTCGATCGGGGTCCGGTACTGCGACCAGCCGGGGGCCGGGCGGAAGAAGAACATCTGGGGCGCCAGGAACTCGCCGGCGAAGATGTTGCCCTCCGAGAGGCCCACGGTGCGCTCGATGTCGAGCGGCGTGCGCACCTCGCGCTGCAGGACGAGGTCGCCGAAGCCCGGGAAGAACGACTCCAGCGTGGCCTGGACGGTGTCGCCGAGGTTGCTCCTTCTCGGTGTCCCAGTCGCTCTCGCGCAGGTGGTACGGCGCGTACTGGATGAAGCAGCTCATGACCGCCTTGCCCGGCGGCGCCATGTCCGGATCGACCTCCGACTGGATGGCGGTGTCGATGTACGGCCGCTTCGAGTACCAGCCGTACTTGGCATCGTCGATAGGCCCGCTCGAGGTACTCCATCGAGGGGCCGATGTTGGTGAAGCCGCGGTACTGGTCGGTCCGATCGCCCAGCGCCGGGTACTTCGGCGGCGCGTCGAGCGCGAAGTTGACCTTGGCCGAGGTGCCCTGGAAGCGGAAGCGCCGGATGTTCTCGACGAGGTCCGTGGGCAGCTCGCGCGGCTCGACCAGCTCCATGAAGGTGCGTCGCGGGTCGAGCGCGGACACGACGACCGGCGCCAGGAACTCGGTGCCGTCGGCGAGGGCGACGCCGGTCGCCCGACCGTCCCGGGTGATGACGTGATCGACGGCGGAGTCGAGCCGGATCTCCGCACCCAGCGCCTGGGCGGCGCGCGAGAGGACCTGCGTGAAGCCGCCGTTGCCGCGCTTGTGGAACGACCAGGCGCCCATCTCGCCATCGTGCTCACCGAGGATGTGGTAGAGCAGGACGAGCCCCGAACCCTGGGAATAGGGCCCGACCTTGGTGCCGATGATGCTCGACGAGGCCAGGTAGCCCTTCAGGATGTCCGACTCGAAGTAGTCGTCCAGGAAGTCGGCGGCCGAGCCGGTCAGCAGGCGGACCGCGTCATGGAGCACCTTGCGGTCCATCTTCCGGAAGCGCTGACCGAGGGCGGCCAGCGCGACGAGCTCCTCCGGGTCGTCGCTGAAGATGTCCGGCGGGACCTGGTCCAGCAGCGGCTTGAGCGCCCGCAGCACCTGGTTGACGTCGTGGTTGAAGGCGTCGTAGGCGTCGGCGTCGTGCGGGCTGTGGCGGGCGATCTCCTTGAGGTTCTCGCCGTGGTCCTGGCCGAGCAGCAGGTAGTCGCCGTTCTCCATCGGACAGAAGGTCGTCGGCATGAGGATGGGCATGAAGCCGTGCTTGACGAGGTCGAGGTCCTGGACGATGTCGGGGCGGAGCAGGCTCAGGGCGTACGAGAAGGTCGTGAACCAGAAGCCCGGCCGCAGCTCCTCCGTGATGGCCGCGCCACCGACGAACGGGCGGCGCTCGAGGATCAGCGTGCGCAGGCCGGCCTTGGCCAGGTACGACCCGTTGACGAGGCCGTTGTGGCCGCCGCCGATGACGATCGCGTCGTAGCTTCGGTCGGCCTTCGTGGTGGCCTTCGTCTTGGGCATCTCAGGCCGTCCTTCGCTCGGGGTTGAAGAGTGGCAGGCGCGTCACGTTCGCGTCGAAGTATTCGTAGCGGTGATTGACGGCCAGCTCGAGCTTGACGCGCGAGCCCGGCGCCAGGCGGTCGAGCGGCACCCGGGCCAGCGCGATGTGGCGCTGCAGCATCGGCGAGTACATCTGGCTGGTGGCGTAGCCGAGCTGGTTCAGCTCGTCGTCGTAGATGTAGTACTCGTCCTGGATGGGCGTGTGGTCCTTGGGCGGGATGAGGCCGGCCCCATCGTAGATCCGGTCGTACTCGCGCCAGTCGACGACGAGGCCGGTCAGCTTCCAGCGCGAGGTCTTGTCCGCCAGCTCGCGGCGGATGGCGTCGCGCCCGATGAAGAGCCGGTCGTCGGCCTCGATCCCACGCAGCATCCAGCCCAGGCCGAGCTCGACCGGCGTCGTGCGCTCGGCATCCGTCCACGCGAAGCGGCTCGACTGGAAGTCGACGTCGAGGAGGACGAGACCAGCCTCGATGCGCGCCATGTACAGGGCGGTCATGCCGATGGGGATGACGTGGCGACCGCGACCGGCTGCCCAGACCGCGTCCCAGAGGCGCCAGGGCATCCTCGCTCCTGACCCAGATCTCGTAGCCCAGGTCGCCGGTGTAGCCGGTCCTCGAGACGCGCACGGGGATCTTGCCGATCTTGGTCGCCAGGTGGCCGAAGTAGGGCAGCTCGGCGACGCCTCGGGCGATCGGCGCCAGGAGGTCGCGCGCCCGCGGACCCTGGACGGCGAGCACGGCCCACTGGTCGGAGACGTCCTCGATGCCGACGTCGAGCCGGCCGACGAGCGCCTCGAAGTAGGCCAGGTTCGGCTCGGCCGCCGTGAGCAGGTACTCGTCCTTGGCGTGGCGCAGGACGACGCCGTCCTCGACCACGAAGCCGCGGTCGTCGCACCAGGCGGTGTACTGCGCGTGGCCGGGCTGGCAGGTCCGGATGTCGCGCGCCAGCACGCCGGCCAGGAAGCGCTCGGCGTCGGGCCCGGCGATGCGGTACTTGTAGAGCGGCGACGAGTCGAAGAGGCCGGCGCTGTTGCGGATGGCGAAGTACTCGAACTTCTCCGACATCTGATAGCGGGTCGCAGCCAGGTGGTTCGACCAGTGCTCCCAGAGGCCGGTCTCGTTGAGCGGGGCAAGGCGCTCGTAGAAGGGCGTGGTCCGGATCATGGGCGGCTCGCTAGCCGGTGGCCTGGCCGGCCGTCGGGCGGTCCACCGCCGAGGCCGGCGTCGCTCTGCCCGCTCGAGCCTCCAGGGCGGCGTCGAGCGCGACCTCGAAGATGCCGACGACGCGATCGACGGTGTCGCCGGCGGCGTGCGATTCGGACAGGAACCACGGCTCGCGCGAGTCCGGTTCCGGCATGGCGCCGCGCAGGATCATCTGCCAGACGACCTCGTCGTAGAGGTCGTGGTCGGTGTCGACCCAGCCGCGATAGTCGGTCGGCGCCGCCTCCGCGAAGACGATGCCGAACATGATGGGATGGCCGCTGAACGCGTGCGGGACGCTCCGCTCGGTCATCACCTCGTGGAGGCCCGCCTGCAGGCGCCGGCCGGTGCCATCGATGATGGCCAGGGCGTCGGTGTCTCGCAGGATGCGCAGGGTGGCCACGGCCGCCGACGCTGCGATGCGGTTCCCGGCGTACGTGCCGCCATGGCTGACCCGCTCTGGGAGGAGGCTCATCACGTCCCGTCGCCCGCCGAAGGCGGCGGCAGGATAACCGTTGGCCAATGCCTTGGCGTACGTGGCGAGGTCCGGCGTCACGCCATACAGCGCGGCCGCCCCGCCGCGCGCCAGGCGGAAGCCCGTCTTGATCTCGTCGAAGATGAGCAGCGCCCCGGATGCGCTGGTCAGCGCCCGAACGCCCTCCAGGAAACCGGGCTGCGGCAGCAGCGCCTGGGCATTGCCGAGGATCGGCTCGACGATGACCGCCGCGATCTGCTCGCCGTCGCGCTCGAAGACACGGCGCAGCGCGTCGAGATCGTTGAACGGGACCGGGATCATGGTCGTGGCGATGACCTCGGGGATGCCGCGGCCGCGCACGATGCGGATCGGGTCAGCCCGGTCGCCGAGCTCGGTCGCCTCGTCGGGTGAGACGAGCGCGTAGTCATGCACGCCGTGGTACTGGCCCTCGAACTTGACGATCCGGTCGCGTCCGGTGAACGCCCGTGCGAGGCGCATCGCATGCATCGTCGCCTCGGTGCCCGAGACCGTCAGTCGGGCCATGTCACAGAACGTCAGCTCGGTGATCAGCTCGCAGGCCTGGACCTCGTCCTCGCTGGTCAGGCTGAAGCTGACGCCACGCGACAGTCGCTCGATGACATGGGCGTCCACCCGCTCGTCGGCATGGCCGAGGATGGCCGGACCGTAGCCCATGCGCAGGTCGATGTACTCGTTGCCGTCGATGTCCCAGATCGTGGCGCCCTTGCCACGGTCGATGTAGACCGTGTCCGCATCCCAGATCCGGAAGTTCGAGTCGGTCCCGCCGGGCATGACGCGCAGCGCGCGACGGTACATCTCGGCTCTGGCGTTCGCGGGCGAGCGGAGGCAAGGGCTTGACGGTCATGCCGGGCTCCAAGAGGGCGACTCGGGGCTGCTTCTGACGCGAGATTCGTGGGATTCGCCGCGAAACGTTGCGAATCCTGTGGTGACCTGGGCCCGATTGTACCCAACCCGCAAGGCGCGCCTATCATCGGGACGATGCTCGAAGAGCCCGCCACGGACAGCCGCGCGGCCACGTTCCTTGCCGCGTTGCGCGACGCGCTGCCGGACCTCGACCTGTCGGTCGATCGGGCGGAGACGGCGGCCTTCCGGTACGACGAGACCGAGTACACCTATCCCGGCTGGCCGCTGGCGGTGGCGCTGCCGCGAACGACGGCGGAGGTCGCGACCATCGTCACCCTGGCCGCCCGCCACGCCGTGCCCATCGTGCCGCGCGGAGCGGGCAGCGGGCTGTCCGGTGGCGCCACGGCCGTCGACGGGGCGCTGACGCTGGTGACCACGAAGATGGATCGCATCCTCGAGATCGACACCGGCAACCTGGCGGCCGTCGTCCAGCCGGGTGTCATCAACGCCGACCTCGGTCGTGCGGCAGCCGAGCATGGCCTCTTCTATGCCCCGGACCCTGCCAGCTTCGAGATCTGCACCATCGGCGGCAACCTGGCCGAGAACTCGGGCGGGCTGCGCTGTGTGAAATATGGCGTCACCCGCGACGCCGTCCTCGGTCTTGAGGTCGTGCTCGCCGACGGCAGCGTCATCCGGACCGGTGGGCGGACGGTCAAGGACGTGGCCGGCTACGACCTGACGCACCTGTTCGTCGGCTCGGAGGGCACGCTCGGCATCATCACCGAGGCGACCCTGCGCCTGCGACCGATGCCCGCCGAGAAGCTGACCGTGCTGGCCTTCTTCGCCAGCGTCGCGGCGGCCGGCGACGCGGTCGCCCGGATCACCGCCGCCGGCATCGTCCCCGTGACCCTCGAGCTGATGGATCGCTTCACCATCCGGGCGGTCGACGACGCCGCGAACCTCGGCCTCGACCGGGACGCCGGCGCGATGCTGATGATCGAGTCCGATGCTGGCGGCGCCGCAGCGACGGACGAGCTCGACCGTGCCGAGCGCGCCTGTACCGAGGCCGGGGCGACCAGCCTGGTGCGAGCGAAGGACCCGACCGAGGCCGACTGGCTACGCCAGGCGCGACGAGCGGCACATAGCTCGCTCGAGCGGGCCGGCGTGGCGCGCATGGACGACGTCGGCGTGCCGCGCTCGCGCGTGCCCGAGATGCTGGCCGCCATCGAGCGCATCAGCGCAGCGCACGAACTGCCGGTCGGGGTCTTCGGCCATGCCGGCGACGGCAACCTGCACCCCACGTTCGTGGTCGACCGCGACGATCCCACCGCGGAGTCGCGCATCAACAGCGCCCGTGCCGCCATCTACCAGGCGGCCATCGACCTCGGCGGCACCATCACCGGCGAGCACGGCACGGGCATCGCCAAGCGCGCGTTCCTCGAGGCGCAGCTCGGCCCAAGGGCGGTGGAGGTGATGCGCTCATTGAAGGCCGCCCTCGACCCCCAGGGCATCCTCAACCCCGGCAAGGTGCTCTAAGCGCTCTCGAGCTCTCGTGGCGGCTAGTGGCGGCGATAGGTTCCTTTGAGCGTGGCCGTGCCGAGGGCGATCTTGGCGGCCGCCCGCTCGAGGCGATCGGCCGGTGTCGCGGCGGCATCGGCCAGCAGGATGGGCAGCGCATAGAGGGTCAGGACGTAATGGTGCGTTCCGGATGGCGGACATGGCCCTCGATAGCCGAGGGGGCCTTTGCCGAAGTCCGATCGACCTTCGCCTGAGCCATCGGGAAGATCGCCCGACGCAGCGGCGTCGAGACCATCGGTCGAGGCTGGGATGTTCCAGGCGATCCAATGCAGGAAGTCGCGGGCATCCGGGTCGCGCATGGTGAGCAGGTACGCCACCGTGCCGTCTGGCTTTCCCGACCAAGCCAGCGGTGGTGAGACGTCCTTGCCGTCGCAGGTGAAGCGGGACGGGATGTCGCCGCCATCCGCGAATGCCGAACTGGTCAAGGTGAAACGACCTGGCGGCTGCGTGGTCGGCGTTGGCACGATGGCGCTCCCCGTTGGCGTGGCTACGGTCGGAGTCGGCGAGCCGGCCGTCTCGCTGGCAGTCGGCAGGGCGACCGCAGCCGAGCTCGCCGGGACGCCACCACAGGCGGCGACGAGCAGGGCAAGCACGATCAGGCATCCCTGGGTCCGCACCGAGGCATCGTAGGCGCGACGGCGATCGGGTGCACCAGGCCCGATCGCCCGGTCGGCATGTCGGGATGCTGCGCGTGCCAGCCAAGGTGGCACGGCCAAGCGCCATGTTCGGCCCATGGAACGCCATCGAGAACCCCTCGCCGCCGTCCTCGCCGCCGTGGCCGTCTTCCTCGGCATCGTGGCCCCGGTCCTGATGCTCCTTCTTGCCGTCACGCTCACGTGCATCGGCCTCGTGGCCCTGGCGATGGGCGCCGGATCGGGCGGCCGCACGGTTCGCCGCCGGGGCGTGCAGAATCCCCACTGAGCCAGCGCGCCATCGACCCAGCAAGGGGATCCTCGCGGCATGCAACGACACTCGGACGGCAGCGTCGTGGTCAGCGCGACGGACCTCGTCGGCTTCCTCGAGTGCGATCACCTCGCGACGCTCGAGCTGGGCAAGGTCCAGGGTCTCTGGGACAAGCCGCACCATCGCAAGGATCCCGAGCTCGAGCTGCTCCGCGAGCGCGGCATCGAGCACGAGCGACGGTTCCTGGAGCGCCGCCGCGCGGCTGGACAGACGATCGTCGACCTCCGATCCGAACCGACCACGGAACGTTCGGCGGCCGCCCTCGAGACCGCCCAGGCCGCGACCGCTGGCCGCGATGCGCAGCGGCGCCGACGTCATCTACCAGGCCACGCTGTTCGACGGGCGCTGGATCGGCTACGCAGACTTCCTCCTCCGCGTCGATCGGCCTTCCGCCCTTGGGTCGTGGAGCTACGAGGTGGCCGACACGAAGCTCGCCCGGGCAGTCAAGGGCGGCGCTCTGGTCCAGGTCTGCGTCTACTCGGACCTGCTCGAGCGACTGCAGGGCGTCGCGCCGGAGCATGTCCATGTCGTGACCGGCGATGGGGTCACACACACCGAACGGCTCGATGACTACGCCGCGTTCTACCGATCGGTCAAGCGGCGCTTCGAGGCCGAGGTCTTCGGCGATGCGACGGCGCCTGCCCGCGACGCGGCGACCGCCGGCACGTATCCGGACCCGGTCGACCACTGCCGGGTCTGCACCTGGTACCCGGTCTGCGCGGATCGACGGCGCGCGGACGACCACCTCTCGATCGTGGCCGGCATGTCGCGCGCCGCGACCGAGCGCCTGATCGAGGCCGACGTGCCGACCCGCCGCTCCCTCGCCAGCCTGCCGCCCGTTCGCGCGATCGCAAAGGTCAACCCGCGGACGCTGACGCGACTGCGCGAGCAGGCGCGCGTCCAGGTCGCTGGCGAGGATGCCCGCGACCTGCGCTACGAGCTGATCGAGCCCGACGCCGAGCAGCCTGACCAGGGCCTCGCCCGACTGCCCGAACCATCGCCGCTCGACGTCTTCTTCGACATCGAGGCCGACCCGTGGGCCATCGAGGATGATCTGGGCTTTGGCCTCGAGTACCTCCTCGGCCTGGTGACGGTCGAGGCCGGCAGAGCCCGACTACCTGCCCATCTGGGGCCATGATCGAGACGGCGAGCGAGATGCCTTCGAGCGATTCATCGATCTGATCGTCGAGCGCCACGCTGTCGACCCAGCGATGCATGTCTACCACTACGGCGGCTACGAGACGGGCGCCGTCAAACGGCTCATGCAGCGTCACCACACGCGCGAAGACGAGGTCGACCAGCTCCTCCGCGACGAGGTCTTCGTGGACCTGCTGAACGTCGTTCGGCAGGGCATCCGCGCCTCGGTCGAGTCGTACTCGATCAAGCGGATCGAGCACTTCTACATGACACAACGCGAGGGACCGGTCACCGAGGCCGGCTTCAGCGTCGTCCAGTACGAGACGTGGCGACGAGATGATGCGCATCCCCAGCGTCTGCTCGACGAGCTGGCGGCCTACAACCGCGACGACTGCATCTCGACCTGGAAGCTGCGCGACTGGCTCGAGGCCCGGCGACGCGAGGCGCTCGAACGAGGGTGGTCGATGCCACGACCGCAGTCGTCCAGCTACGACCCGACCGATGAGACGCTCGAGAAGCAAGCCATCACGCGACAGCGCGAGGAGGCGCTCAGGGCAGGCATCTCGGAGGATGCCGACCGACGCTCCCCGGAGGAGCAGGCGCGCTGGCTGCTCTCGCGCCTTGTCGACTGGCATCGGCGCGAGGATCGTCCTGCCTGGTGGAACTGGTTCCGACTGCGGGAGATGCCGCTCGAGGAGCTCATCGAGCAAGGCGATGCCATCGGCGGGCTCGAGTTCGTCCGAGACCTGAGGGACGAGAAGAAGAGCGTCGTCCGGCGCTATCGGTTCCCGCGCCAGGAGGTCAAGCTCCGGCCAGGCAAGGTCGCCATCGACCCCGATCATCCGCCGGAAGGCCTCGGCAGCGGTGCGGGCGACATCCTGCGACATCGACGACGAGGCGGGCACGATCGATCTCTTGCGGGGTCCGAAGAAGCTGGGCTTCCACCCGGTCCGGCTCCTGCCAGCTACGCCGCTCCAGTCGGACAAGCAGCGGGAGGCGCTCGGTGCAGTCGCCGACTGGGTCATCGAGCATGGCGTCGACGCCGAAGGACCATGGCGCGCCGGTCGTGACCTCCTGCTGAGGCGGTCACCGCGGCTGATCGACGGACCGGCGTCGGGTCCGCTGCGGCGCCACGACGAATCGGGCATCGACGCCGCGCGCCGACTGGCACTCGAGCTCGATCATGGGGTGCTCGGCATCCAGGGGCCGCCTGGGACGGGCAAGACATGGACCGGCGCGCGCATGGCCGTGGCGTTGATCGCGGCGGGTCGGCAGGTCGGCGTGACGGCACAATCCCACAAGGCGATCATCCAACATGCTGCGGGCCATCGATGACGCCGCCCGCGAGGCCGGACGACCGTTTCGGGCCATCCAGCGCTGCGAGACCGGCGACGACGCAGACCTGCTCGATGCGGTGGAACTGGCGCCCAACGCCGGGGCGGTCGGTGCCGACATGCGGGCCGGTCGGTACGACGTCGCCGCCGGCACGCCGTGGCTCTTCGCCCGCGACGACATGCTCGATGCGGTCGACGTCCTCTTCGTCGACGAGGCTGGGCAGATGTCGCTGGCCAACGTCATCGCCATCAGCGGCGCGACGGCATCGATCGTCCTGCTTGGCGACCCCAACCAGCTGCCGCAGGTGACGCAGGGCGTGCACCCGGACGGCGCTGATGCGTCCGCGCTCGGCCATCTCATCGGCGATGCCGTGACCATCGCGCCCGAGCTCGGCCTGCTGCTCGATACGACCTACCGCATGCATCCGGCGGTCAACCGCTACGTCTCAGCGACCTTCTACGAGGGACGGGTGAAGACGGCGCCGTCGACCATGCAGCAGGCGATCGACGCGGGCGACCCCGGCGGCGTCGGGATCCGCTGGCGTCCCGTCGAGCATGCCGGCAACGACTCCAGCTCGAGCCAGGAGGCCGAGGCCGTGGTCGATGCATCGCAGGCTCTGGTCGGGACGTGCGTGGATCGACCAGGACGGTCGACGACGGACTCATCGAGAGCCGCGACATCATCGTCGTCGCGCCGTACAACCTGCAGGTCGCCGCCATCGAAGCCGAGGCTCGGTCCCGAGGGATCACGCCCTGGGTCGGCACGGTCGACAAGTTCCAGGGCCAGGAGGGCGCGGTCGCGATCTACTCGATGACCAGCTCGTCGGCCGAGGACGCGCCACGCGGCATGGACTTCCTCTACGAGCGCAACCGGCTCAACGTGGCCGTCTCGCGCGCGCGGGCGCTGGCGATCCTGGTCGCCAGCCCGGAGCTGCTCCGCGTCCACTGCCGGACGCCAGAGCAGATGAAGAAGGCCAACGCACTGTGCGCCTACCTGGAGATGGCCGGATCCGGCGCCCGCGACTAGGTCAGAGCGCCCGGCGGGAGTGACACGCAAGGTGGCACGGACCGCGTTCAGGATGCGCGACATGAGCATCGCTACGAACGTCGTCCAGCTGCCGTCCAAGCCGGCCCAGCGCGCGCGCCGACGTGCGCATCGAGGGTGATGCGCTCGTCATCGAGCACCTGACCCTGCACGATCCGACGCTCGCGGCGTTCGTCGCCGAGCGGCCGGCAGACGATCGACCGACCCTCATCGAACGCGCCCTGCGCATCGGGCTGACCGCGCTCCAGGACGCCGGCGTGAGCGTCAACGTCGACGTCGTGCGGCGCGAGTTCGAGTCGCTGCTGGCCCAGACGCAGGTCGTCAACGAGCGCGCTGCGCGGACCCTGGAGGAGACGCTTCGCCAGAACTTCGCCGACGGCGACGGTCGCTTGCCACGCACCCTGGAGCGTTTCCTCGGCGATCGCGGCGCCCTCCAGGGCTATGTCAACGAGCTCTTCGACCCGGCCAAGCGAGACAGCGCCATCGGCCGCATGCAGGAGCTGCTCGGGCGCTACTTCGATGGCGACGCCTCACGCCTCGCGACGCTGCTCGACCCGACGCGCATGAACTCGCCGCTGCACCAGTTCCGGACGGAGATCGCGGACGGTTTCGCCAGGCTCAACGAGCGTCTGACGGCCATGGAGGCTGCCGCCTCCGCCCGCGGTGCCGAGCGCGCCAAGTCGGCCGCCAAGGGCGCCGACTTCGAGGACCTCCTGGAGGTCGAGCTCGGGCGCATCGCTCGGGGCGCCGGCGACCTCCTCGACCGGACCGGCCTCGAGACCGGCACCGGCGTGCGCTCCAAGAAGGGCGACTTCGTGATCACGCTCGACGCGGCCATGACCAACGGCGCGGACGTGCGCATCGTGGTCGAGGCCAAGGACCGCGCGCTGTCCATGCGGGCGGCCCGAGACGAGCTGCGCGAGGCACGGGACAACCGCGACGCGGCCATCGGGCTGATGATCTTCACGCCGGCCCACGCCCCTGCCAGCATCGACCCCTTCACGGTCATCGGCGAGGACGTCTACTGCGTCATCGACCCCGACGAGCCCGACCAGGCAACGCTGGAGGCGGCCGTCAGACTCGCCCGACTGCTCGCCCTGGCCAGCCTCCGCGAGCGAGCGGTCGACATCGACGCCGCCGCCGTGGCTCAGGCGCTCCGCGGCATCCGCGAGGTCATGGAGTCGACGCGGGCGCTGAAGGCCCGACTGACCTCCATCAGCACGGCGACCAAGGACGTCTGGACCGGGCTCGACGCGCTCCAGGCCAACGTCCTCCAGAAGGTCTCGATCGCCGAGCAGGAGCTGCGCATCGCGCGCTGAACCACCTCCGTCATCCGGGAACCAGCCCCGGCGGTATCCTCCGTCGACGGGTCTTCGGATGCCAGGAGGATCGACGGTGGCGAGGCAGATGACGATGCAGATCGCGGATGGCACGCTGGGAGCGATCGGGCATACGCCGGTCGTCCGCCTCCGCCACCTGGTCACCGAGCGGATGGCCGAGATCGTCGTCAAGCTCGAGGCGGCCAACCCGACCGGCTCCTACAAGGACCGCATGGCCCTGGCGATGATCGAGGGCGCCGAGCGATCGGGCCGACTGCGCCCCGGTCAGACCGTCGTCGAGTACACCGGCGGCAGCACGGGCTCATCACTCGCCCTCGTCTGCGCGGTCAAGGGCTACCCGCTGAGGATCGTCTCGTCCGATGCCTTCGCCGAGGAGAAGATCCGGACCATGCGGGCCTTCGGTGCCGACGTCGAGCTGATCTCGAGCCCGGAAGGCATCACCCCCACGCTCATCCCCCGCATGATCGCCCGCGCCAAGGAGATCGTGGCCGAGACCGGCGGCTACGCGACCGACCAGATGAACAACACCGACATGGTCGACGGCTATCTCGCCATGGGCGAGGAGCTGGCCGAGCAGGTCGACGGTCGCCTCGATGCGTTCTGCACCTACGTCGGCACCGCCGGCGCCTTCCTGGGCACGACCCGGGCGCTTCGCGCGCACATCCCGGATGTCCATCGCGTCGGCATCGAGCCAGCCGAGTCCGCCGTGCTGGAGGGCAAGACCGGCCGGCACCCACCGGATCGAGGGTGGCGGGATCGGCTTCCGGCCGCCGCTCTGGTCGGACGACGCTGCCGATGAGCTGCAGTCGGTCTCGAGCGAGGATGCCATCGCCATGGCGCGCCGCGCGGCCAAGTCGGAGGGTGTCTGGGGCGGGCCGTCGACGGGCGCCAACCTCGTCGTCGCACTGCGCCTGGCGGAGCGGCTCGGCCCCGGGACATCGCGTCGCGACGCTGCAGGTGGACAGCGGCCTCAAGTACCTCGGCGGCGCGACATACCGCTAGACGCTCCGAGGTCGTCCCGCAGCGGGGCCGGAGGCGACGCCGCGCGATCTGCCGATCCGCCTCATCGAGCGCATGGCGGCGTGGGTCGAGGCGCCCCGCCTCATCCCCATCACGCGTGCCCACGTCGACGGCTGCCTCTACCACGGTCCTGCTTCGCTCGACTTCGCACGCACGCTGGCCGAGAGCGGAGCGACCGTCACGGTCCCGACCACGCTCAACGTCAGCATCGTCGACCTCCTGCATCCAGAGCTGTTCCGCGGGTCCGCGGAGATCAGCCGCCGCCGGCCACGAGATGGTGCGGCACTACACCGCCATGGGCTGCCAGGAGACCTGGACGTGTGCGCCGTACCAGCTCCACGAGCGCCCTGCCTTCGGCGAGCAGATCGCCTGGGCGGAGTCGAACGCCATCGTCTTCGCCAACAGCGTGCTCGGCGCGCGCACCGAGCGCTACGGCGACTTCATCGACATCTGCGCCGCCATCACCGGCCTCGTGCCCGAGTTCGGGCTGCACACGGACGAGGGGCGCCTGGGCACGATCCTGGTCGAGATCGAGGGCGTGCCCGACGCGTCGCGTCGTCGCGACACCTTCTTCGCCCTGCTCGGACACCTCGTCGGGCGGCAGGTCGGCACCGCGATCCCGGTCATCGACGGCATCGACGCAGGCGACCGAGGACCAGCTCAAGGCCCTGGGCGCGGCAGCGGCCTCATCGGGTGCCGTGGCGATGTTCCACATGGTCGGTGTCACGCCCGAGGCGCCGACCCGTCGCGAGGCGTTCGGCGGACGAGCGCCGGCCCGCACGATCATCATCGGGCCGGACGACCTCGCCGGCGGCGGCCGCCGAGCTGTCGACGACCGACAGCCTCGACCTCGGCGGCGGTGAGCGTGGGCACGCCGCACTACTCGCTCGCCGAGCTCGAGCGACTGCGCTCGCTGCTGGCCGGTCGCCACGTGGCTCCAGCCGTCGAGTTCTTCGTCTCCACGGGCCGCGACACGCTCGCCGGCATCGAGGCCGACGGCACGGCCGCAGAGCTTCGAGGCGCCGGGCGTCCAGATCGTGACCGACACGTGCACCTACATCACGCCCATCCTCAGCGGACGGCCGGGTGCCGTGATGACCGACTCCGCCAAGTGGGCCTGGTACGCGCCGGGCAACCTCGGCACCGAGGTGGTCTTCGCCGACATCGAGGAGTGCGTCGAGTCGGCCGTGCGGGCGACGGTCTGGCGCGACCACCGGACGCGAGCTGGCGCGGAGCCAGCGTCCGATGACCCAGGTCATGGTCGCCGGCGACGCGGACGGCGAGGTCCTCGTCCTGACCGAGCCGCTCAGCTTCTGGGGCGGCGTCGACGAGACGACCGGCGCCATCATCGACGTGCATCACCCGCAGCACGGGGCGAACGTCGCCGGGCGCGTGCTCGTGATGCCGTCCGGCAGGGGCTCGAGCTCCAGCTCGAGCGTGCTGGCCGAGCTCATCCGAGCCGGCGTCGGACCGGCCGCCATCCTGCTCGGCGCACGCGACCCGATCATCGCGCTCGGGGCCCTTGTCGCCGAGACGCTCTACCGGCAGACGGTCCCGGTCGTGGTCCTCACCGCGGACGAGTACGAACGTGCGGCCGCGGGCAAGCGCGTGCGGCTGCAGGCTTCCGGCGAGCTCGAGGTGACGGGCGGCTGACGCCGCCGTCGGATCTCAGCCGCCAGCGGCTTTGGCCTGCGCGACGATGCCCTCGAACTCATCCATCGTGAAGGCGCGCATGGTGACGGAGCGGGCAAAGCCCCTCGCCGCGGCCACCAGCAAGCCTGCCGTCACCACCTCGTCGCTTGGCGCCTCGATGATGCTCACGAAGTCGTACTTCCCAAGCGTCCAGTAGGTGGCGACGATCCGGCCGCCCATCGCGGCTGCGGCTTCGGCATTGGCCTTCGTTCGAGCTGGCGTATCGGCGTAGGCCTTGGCGCCCTCGGCGGTCCAGTTCCCGAGCACGACGAATGTGGCCATGGTCGGCCTCCTTGACGATCAGGGCGTCTGGCGTGGCATCGTCGCGACGCCCGCCGCGCTCCGGTCTTGAAGGTACTCGCGTCGCGTAGCCCGCGAATGTGGATAACTCCGGCGATTTCGGGGGTCCCGTCGCGGCTGCAGCTGACGTACGCTCAGGGTCGATCGAGCCAGGCGCGTCAATCCGCGCGCAGACGACGTCCCGGGCGCCGGCTCCAGGAGGACCAGATGGCTGAACACCCGAATGCGACCGTGGTTCGCGAGATGAACGAGAAGATGGCCGCTGGCGACATGGAAGGCGCTGCCAGCAAGGTCGCTGACGACGTCGTGTGGCACGAGATCGGCCGCGCCGAGCCACGCCGTGGCAAGGCCGAGCTTGCGGCGTCGATGGGCGACTTCGAGGGCTACGACATCAAGTGGGACGTCCACGACGTCACGGCCAGCGACGACCATGTCATCGCCCTCGGGACGGCCGTCGCCAGCAAGGACGGCAAGTCCCTGACCTACCGCACGGCCGAGATCTACCACGTCAAGAACGGCCAGGTCACCGAGCGCTGGGCGTTCTCGGACGACACCAAGCGCGATCACCGACTTCTTCGGCTAGGAGCGAACGCGCGACCGTGCTGCGCGACATCGCGAGGACCCCGCCGATCGGCGGGGTCCTTCGTGTCGTCTGCCACGGGCCTCACGCTGACCAGCCCGCGAGCGGTGACTTCGGGCACCGGAAACCCGCAGCGACCCCGCGACGTCTGCGCGCCAACACGACCACCGGGTCAGGTCGGTCGGCGAACCAACGGAGCCACCCATGCCCCCCACGAGCATCACCATCCCGCTTCCGCGTCGGCCGGCCGTCTGGCTGGCCATCGGCCTGGCGGCCGGCCTCGTCGTCGCCGCCATCGCCAGCCCGGCCTTCGCGCCGCGACCGATCAACGGCGCCGACCCCACGACGCCGCCGGAGCACACCATCAGCGTGACCGGCACCGGCAAGGTCGTCGTGACCCCCGATCTCGCCGATCTGCGGCTCGGCGTCAGCGTCACCAAGCCGACCGTCAAGGGCGCTCGCGCGAGCGCCGCCGAGACGATGACCAACGTCATCGCGGCGATCAAGAAGCTCGGCATCGCCGACAAGGACATCCAGACCACGAACCTGTCGCTGCAGCCCGTCTACACGTACCCGCCCAATGGCGGCACACCCAAGCTGACCGGCTACACGCTGAGCAACACGGTCGCGGTCACCATCCGTGACCTCGACAAGATCGGCGACGTCATCGACGACTCGCTGACGGCCGGCGCCACGACCATGGACGGCGTCACGTTCCGGAACGAGAATCCCGCCGCGGCCGAGGAGCAGGCGCGCAAGGAAGCCATGACCCAGGCCAAGGCCAAGGCCGACACGCTCGCGTCGAGCGCCGGCGTCCACATCTCGGGCGTCAGCTCGATCTCCGAGACGAGCGCGCCGATCCCCTACCCGATCCCCTACTTCGGCGCCGCCGCAGGTGCCGCGCAGGACACCTCGACGCCGGTCCAGGTCGGCACGAACGAAGTCAGCGTGAGCGTGGCGGTCGTCTACCTGATCGACTAGGGGTCGGATGCCCCGTCGACGAGCGGTCAGAGCCCCAGGCGCTGGATGAGCGCCAGGGTCGGGCCGGCGGTCCGGTGCCACGGCGGCCACGACCGGCACCCGAAGCCACGCCCCGGCGGACGGGCCGCGTCGATAGGGCGAGCCGAGATGCCGGGCTGACATGGCGTCGAGGCCCATCGAGCCCAGGGCGTCGGCGACGGCGAGGCCCTCACCCAGGTAGCCGCGGGCGACCATGCACCAGTCGGTCTCGCGGAGCAGGGCGGTCAGCCGCTCGAGGCGCTCCGAGAATGGCCGGCGCGTGAGATCGACGCCACCAGCCCAGACGAGGTCGCTGGCCACGAACGCGGCCTCGCCGTTGCGGACCTCGGGATAGGCGAGGCGCTCGCGCAGCAGCTCCGCATCGGGGCGACCGTCGGCGTCGAGCACGAGCAGCGAGCCGTCGATGATCACGCCGTCCTCGGCGAGCAGCTCACCGACGCCACGCAGCTCCGGGAATGCCGCCAGCGGATCGACCAGCTGCTCGATGACCGGACGGACCTCGCCACGCTCCACGAACAGCAGCACGCGACTGCCCGGCCACCAGGGCTCGAAGCGATAGTCGGGATCGTCGAACGGTGCGGTCCCGAGGTCGGGCTCCATCTGGCGCAGTCGGGCGGGCAGAGGCGCCGCCGTGGCGAGTGAGAGCGGCCTCCGACGGCGAAGTCGAGGTCGGGACGTTCGTCGTGGTCGGAGCGGTCGGCTGATCGAGCGCGAGGTCGAGCTGTCCTGGGGTCGGGATCGAGGCGCGGGTCGGGCTCGTGATCGGCTCCGGTCAGGCGGACTTGCGCTTGCGTGCCTGGGCGACCGGGGTCTCCTCGGCCTCGTCCTCGTCGGGCTTGGCGGCCTTGGCTTTGGCGGTCGACGCCTTCGCCGCGGGGGCCTTGGCGGTCGATGCCTTGGCCTTCGTCGCTCGGGCGGGCTTGGCAGCGGGCTCGGCGTCGGCGGCCTTGGCTGCAGGCGCTTCTGCACGACCCTGCTTCGCTGCGGCCACGCTGGCCTCCAGCACGGCCATCAGGTCGACCAGCTTGGGCGCTTCGGCCGGGGCCTCGTAGCGGACCACTTCCTGGCCGTCCATCTTGGCCTCGATGACCGCCAGCAGCGCCTCGCGGTACTCGTCGTGGAAGGCCGCCGGGTCGAACTCGGTGGTCATCGCGGCGACGAGGTTCTTGGCCATCGTCAGCTCGGCCGGCTTGAAGGTCTGCTCCTCCTCCGGCAGCTCGAGCTCGTCGATGGCGCGGATCTCGTCCGGCCAATGGAGCGTGGTCAGGAGCATCGTCTTCGAGAACGGGTCGAGCGCCGCGAGGACCTCGCGGTCCTTGATGACGATCTTGCAGATGGCCGTGAGCCCCTGCTCCTTGAGGACCTGCTTGAGGAGGTAGAACGCCTTGCGACCGACCGGATCGGGCTCCAGGTAGTAGGCCGACTTGACGAAGCGGGCGCCGTGGTCGTCGGCCTGCTGCGAGTCGACGAAGAGCTCGATCTCGATCGAGCGGACCGTCTTGAGCGGCACCGACTCCATGTCCTCGTCGCTGATGACGACGTACTGGTTCTTGGCGAACTCGTAGCCGCGGACCGTGTCGGCGCGGCTGATGTACTCGTCGTCGTGCGGGCAGTAGGTCTTGAGCTGGACCCGGTTGAGGCACGTCTTGTGCAGCATGTTGAAGCTCAGCCCCGCCTTGGCCTCCGTGGCCAGGTAGAGCTTGACCGGGATCGTGACGAGCCCGAACTGGACCGCCCCGCGCCACATCGACCGTGCCATGCATCTCTCCCGTTCATGCCCCGGCTCACGCTTCCCGGCGCGCATACCGTGGTTCGGGGAAGTGTAGTCGGGTGGGGCAAGGGCGGCCCCGGCTTGTAGGATGCCAAAGGCATGTCTGAGATCTCTGCGCGCGTTTATCGACTGGGGCGCGAATTCCGCGACACCGGAACGGTTCGGGACCCCAACGACCAGTTCTTGTGCTGCTCAATGCCGACGGCCGAGGCATGCGTACCATGGGTGGGATCCGGCCCATCAAGTTCGACGGATCGAGTCGACGATGCCGCTGCGATCGTGCTTGTGACCCACCACGCGTCGCGTGGCTCATCAGCGAATCCCTGGGAGGACATGGTTGCTCCACTCGCAACCAGACCTGCTCGTGGACAAGCATGTCCAGCAAATCATCGCGTTCGCTGGCGACGGCAAGCTTCGCGATGGTGGGGATCAGCCGCCAAGTTCCGTGACTACCTTGCGCAGGTGACGTCCGATGTCCTTGCGCGATATGCGCACGAATGCCTCAACGACCCAATCGTTCAGACGACAGCGGACTCGCACTTCAAGACGTCGCGAACTGAATTCGTCGACGACTTGGATGCGTAATCGCGCATTGCGGGTTGCGTTCGGCCTCGTCCTGGACAACGTCCGCCACCTCGTGCCGCCGATCCTCCATTTTTCGAAGACGTCGAGCGGCTACACGCGCTTCAACGGCCGTGCGTGCTTGACCGATTGGAGCTGACCTGGTTCGAGGATGCCGGTCGACCCGTACGGAACTACCGAGCGCATCTGTCGGTACTCAATCAGGAGTTCGTGGACGCCGCCTGGATTCACGGACGCGCCGACATTCAGACTCCCTAGATCACCTTCGCGCGTCGAGCATCCCGATGCCTGGCGGCACTACCGAGCGGGACGGGTCGAGCCTCGAGCCAACGATCGTATCGAGTGAGACGACCGATGCGATCGAATGGACCTCGGCGTCGTCCGACGTCCGCCGGACGCTCTCGAGCAGGGCACTAGGCCGTACGAGATCAAGTCCTCGATGCTGATGGTCGTCGATCGCCAAGCCGCGGGCGACGAGCGCTCAAGTGTGGGCAGCCGACAGCGTGCGCGTCGGCCATATCAGTCGACGCCACTGCCTCCGAGCCACGACGCTCACGGAGGAGCTCGCGATCCCGGGACTGCTTCCAAAACGTCGAGGCGCTCGAGTTCTCGGGGGGTCAGGCGTCGGTAACGTCCGTCTGGCACGCGAATGATGTGTTTGAAGCGCGATGGGGTGGTGCCGCCCTCGCCGTCAGGATCGTCCTCGCCGGGCCGTCGGTCGAGTCCGGGAACGGGATCGGACCCTCCGTGTAGAAGTACGCGAGCCACTCGCTTTGTGCGTCCGCTCCTCCTTCTTGGCGCCCTTGAGGTAGCGCCAGGAGTCAAGTTGCGCGGCGGGGATGAAGTACTCGGGCGGCACGTCTTCGATCGGCTCGAGGATGTCACCGAGCGTCGTCGCGTCCCGACGTACGCCGGCCGGACATCACGGGTCCAGACCTTGGCGCCCTCCATGTAGTCGGCGTTCCTGAACGGTGATGCTCCTTGATCGAACGGAAGGCTGAGGTCACGTCCGCCTCATCCCCGGAGGCAGCTCGTAGTCCGGAAGACCGACCCGTCGAAGCATCGATGACGGGCAGAGCCTTCGCAGGACGACGTCGCGATCGAGGACCTCGAAAGGACGGCGACGACCACCGAGCGACGGCGGATGTCGACGCCTGCGCTTCTGCGGCAGCCGTAGTCGGCGGCACGTCACGCGCCACCGACTCGGGTACGAGATCGAGTTCAGCTGAGGCGAGCACAAACGATATCGCGGCTACGAGAACGGCAGTGACGCCAGGACCGGTACGTTTCGAGAGAGCATCGTCGTACGCCTCGGACGGAGCAGTACGGCATATTTGCCACCACAGGACGCACTTCCTCCGACGATGCCCAGGCGACAAGGTCTCGGCGACCGAGTACTCCTGGCACGGGAATCTCGCCGACCACACCGAGTGCAAAGGCATGGTGCCGCAGGGAGCGGACCTGGCGAGTGCGGATCATGCTCGCCGAGTGGCGAACCGCGGCGTCGCATCGGCTTGGGTCCAGTCGCGGCCCCAATCTGGCTCGCCGACGTTCAGCAGGAACTGGCGACGATGACGGTCCCATACTCGGCGGACAGTCGCACCGGCCATGTCTTGGGCCAATGACACCTCGGAGCAGGTACGGGAGCGAAGTCGAAGGGTTAGCACACGCTCTAGCCTCGTCAGGGGTCATCGATAGGCTCTGAGTGCGTCGAGGCGTGAGGCTACGACCAGCCGAGGGCGTCGAGGACGGTGATCGCGAGCTCGTGGACGTCGCCGTCGTTCGCGAAGTCGAGGGCATCGATGTCGGCGGCTTCCAGGTCTGCCAGCACCTCGGGCGACTCGCGCAGATCCTTGACGCGGCCCGTCGTGACCGAGGTTGCCAGACGTCGCTCGATCTCATCCAGTGGCACGATCAAACGGACGACCTGCACGGGGTGTCCGACCGCCTCGCGGATCTCGGCCAGGTCCGCCTGGCTCCGAACGGCGCCGGCCAGGACGAGGTATCGGACGCCCGCTGCGAGGTAGTTCGCGACCACGGCCGCCAGGTTCGCGGGGAAGACCGCGTCCAGCGCCGCGTCGGTCTGCCCGGGCACGTCGAACCACATCAGCCAATCGAGATCGATGGCCGCATGTGCCATGGCGCGGTCCTCAAGGACCTCCGCGAGTTCCTCCGCGAGCGTGGTCTTGCCGGTCCCGTAGGTCCCCGTGATCAGGACGGCGCGGACGTCGTCTCCACCCATCTGCGGCGCTAGCCGCCGCCCGTGAACGGCGCCTCGCCTGGTGCGAGCGGCCTGAAGCGGAGGGCCGACCAGACGTCGTCGATGGCGATCTGGGTGATCGGGCGCAGGCCGTAGGGCGTGAGCATCGGCCACAGCGAGTCGCGGTTGATGTCGGCTCGGCCGCCCTTGGGGTAGCAGATCCACAGGAAGGCCGGCTGCGACAGGTGGTCGCGGTGCGCCTCGAAGGCGGCCCGCGCCGTGGCGGCGTCGTCCACGAAGAGCACGGCGGCCGTGGCGCCTCCGATCCCATCGACGACCCGGACGCCCTCCGGCAGCGCGCCGATGAGCCCCAGCCGGGCCGACGGCCAGACGAAGACCGTCGTGCCCGGCTTGATGAGCAGCTTCTCGGCGATGGACTTGGCCATCGGATGTCGCGGTCAGCTGGCGAAGAACTCGGCCAGCACGGGCGCCAGGACGGCGGCGTCGACGTCGTGTCGCTGATCGGCCAGCGTCCGGCGCGAACCGTTGGGCAGCGCCGCGGCCAGGGCATCGGTGCCGGGCTTCATGAACGGCATGCTCGCTGAGCCGTCGAGCACGAGCGTCGGGACGGTCACCTTCGCCGCGATGTCCACGGGCACCGAGTAGTCACCCATGATCCGCGCGTCGTAGGCAAGCGTGTGCGCCAGGGCCTCCTGGTTCGCCCACCACGGCTGGCTCTTGGCATAGGCGACGAAGTCGGGCGGCATGCCCACGACCTTGGCCATGAAGTACTCGCACGCATCGCCACGGCGACCCTCGGCGACCATCGTCTCGTACTGATCGATCTGGTCGGCGGGCGGGCGGGCGGCAGGATCGATGATGTACGGCGGCTCCCAGAGCGCCAGCTTGCTGACCGACGCGCCCGCAGCGGTGGCGCGCAACGCCAGGGCGGCTCCGGACGACGAGCCCCACAGCCCGACCGACCCGCCAGCCGCCGCGATGACGGCCTCGATGTCCTCGATCTCGCGCTCGATGGCGTACGGGAGGGTGTCGCCGCTGTCGCCTCGGCCGCGGCGATCGAAGTTGAGGACGCTGAAGTCCGAGGCCAGGATGGCCGCCACGTCGACGTTGGCGCCGCGATCGACGGAGCCACCGCAGACGAGGACGACGGGCGGCCCATCGCCCTGGCGCTCGATGGCGATCGAGGTGCCGTCGGCGGAGGTCACGCGCTGGAGGGTGGTGTTCATCGCTGGGTCTCCTTCCGGATCGGTGGTCGGGTCAGACTACGCCAGCCTCCGCGAACAGGCCTGTCAGCCAGGCCTCCCAGGCGGCCTGGGTCGCGGCCGGATCGACGTCGGCGAAGATGTGGTGGCCGACATACGCGATGCCCATGCCGACGAAGAAGCGATACATCGCGTCCTCCGTCCGGACGCCCAGGAGGTCGCTCGACCGGTAGTCGATGACGCCGTCGATCTCCGGCAGCCCGGTCGGCGTGAAGCGCACCGGGGCGCCGACCTCGACGTCGGGGCCGACGCCCAGGATGGCGTGGAACGTCCGCCAGGCGTCCTCGGCGGTGACCTGCGGGCCGTAGACCGAGACCGGCACCGCCTGCCGACCGCGGAAGTACTTGAGGTACTCGGCCAGCTTGAAGACGTAGGCCGGGTCGCCCTTCTTGAGGGCGTCGAACTCGTCCGCCCAGACCTCATCGGGCAGGAAGCCGCTGTGGACGAGGCGAAGGTGCGTCGTGCCACCAGCACGAGCCTCGATGGTGAAGTCGAAGGCCATCAGCCGGCCGTCCTCGCTTTGCGCCGAGGTGTTCGCGAAGCGGTGCGGCGGATCCCAGGCCGTGATCGTCGATTCCATCGTGAAACCGGGCAGGGCCGTCAGGGCCGCGCCGCCGAGTCGGGGCTCGATGGTGCTGCTGCCCATGAACCAGCCGTCCATCCCGAGACCGGTGGAGATCGCCTCCCAGGCCTGTTCCGGGGTGGCCTCGAGATCCTGCTCGACGACGACTTCGAATGGCTTGGCCATGTCAGTGCTCCTTGTCTGGGACGCTGGGATGGATGGCAAGGACGATGCGATGGCGACGGCCGTCCGGCGCGGCGTCGTCGTGATACTTGGCGACCAGGCCGGCCAACGCGGCGGAGAGCTCCTCGGCGAAGGCGGCCCGATCGGCCGGCGTGGCGAAGCGCACCTCACCGTCCATGGCGAAGGTGGCCAGCCGCTTGCCCGCCTTGGTGGCGCCGCTCAGCAGCGCACCGACGTCGCCGACCAGCTTGCTGGCGAGGGCGAGCATCCAGAAGGCAGACAGTCGGTCCGGGGCGTGGGCGGGGTCGGGCTCGACGGCCGCCAGGGCCTGCGGCGAGATGACGTAGGCGGCCGCGGTCGCGCGCATGACGCGCTCCGTGAGGTTGCCCCTGCGCCGCTCCTCGACCAGCCCGATGAGCCCGTGACGCTCCAGCGTTCGGAGGTGGTAGTTGACCTTCTGGCGGGGCAGCCCGACCCGCTTCGAGAGCGTCGTCGCCGAGCCCGCCTCCGAGGCCAGCTCCGCCAGGAGCCGCGTCCGGATGGGGTCGAGCGAGGCTTCGGCAGCAGCCGCGTTCTCGATGACCGTCACGTCCAACATGGCGGCATCCTGCCATTGACAAGAAAAGTTGTCAAGCCCCAGTTCGGCGTGCGGGCGGCCTCCAGACTTGGGCGGACGCGCAGCGCCTTAGCGCATCAGCACGTGCCAGTAGCTGTAGCCCTCGCCGGGGCTGTCGGCCTCCTCGACGACCGTGAGGCCCTCATTCGCGACCCAGTCAGCGACCTGCTGGCGGGTCGGCACGAAGTGGTAGTCGCTGCCGTGGAACAGGATCTCGCCCGGGACCACGGGCAGCCCGCGAGCGACAGCATCGGCGTTGGCGGCGTCGATGTCCGCCTGGTCGTGCTCCTCGACCGTCAGGTAGAGCATGCCGTCGGGCTTGAGCGCCCGATGGAGGTTGGCGAGGACGGTCGGCCAGTCCTCGGGCGGCACGTTCTCCATGGCATCGATGCACATGACGCCGTCGAACGTCCGCTCCAGGTCCAGCTCCTGGAGGCTGCTGTGAACGAGCTCGGCGGCCGGGAACTTCGCCTGCGCCTGCGCCAACATGCCAGCCGATTGATCGGCGCCGACGACCTTCCGTCGGGCCGAGAAGACGATGCCGAAGTACTTGCCCGTGCCGCAGGGAACGTCCAGGACGGTCCCACCGACCGGCGCAGTCCGAACGACCCGGCGCACGAAGCGACGGTGGATCGACGTCATCGGCTCGGCATCGGCATCGTATGTGGCCGACCGTTGCGTGTCGTAGTCCGCCTCGGCCTTCTGGCGTTGCTCGCGCAGCCAGGTCGCACGATCCATCGTCACCTGCCTCTCGAGCCAGTCTAGGGCAGGCGTGCGAGGCCGATCGAAGTCGGGGGGCGCCGGCCAGACAACGGGTCGATGCCGACGGCACCGTCATGCGCCACGCGTCGCCTCCCGCTTCCAGACCCGCTCGCTATCGACGAACTCGTCCGTCGGCAGGAGGCCGATCCGCCCCGCGACGGCCTCCGAGGCCACGTGGCCTGACTGGATGTTGGCGGTGATCCGGGTCACACCGCGCGACTCGAGCCAGCCGATCAACGCCAGCGACGCCTCGGTCGCATAGCCACGCCCCTGCCAGGCTAGCCCGATCACCCAGGCGATCTCAGCTTGTCGGCCGTCATCCCGGATCGTGGCTTGCACGAAGCCGACGGCCCGGCCGTCAGGCCGGGGTCGGATGATCCAGTTGTGCCACGCCTCGGTGCCGTCCGCCGAGTGCCCGGCAGCCTGCTGCTCGTACTGCGCACGAAGGGCATCGAGGGTCGGCGGCCGATCCGCCGATGAAGGTATAGAGGTCGTCGCCCGCGAGCACGTCGACCATCTCCTCGGCGTCATCGGGCGCCAGGGGGACGAGATCGAGCCGGGACGTCGCGATGGGGTCGGTACGTGGTAGGTCGTCGGACGGTTGACGCAACCTAGATCCCGCCAGGGCGGAGGCCGACGCTGGCAAGCTCGGCCTGGGCGAGGCGGTCATGGCGACCGGTGGCCCAATCACCGAGAGGGTCGGGCGTGAACTCGAGGAGGGTCGGATAGTCGAGTCGGCTGACGGCTCGCATGGCCAGGATCTGCTCGACCTGGGGATCGGAGAGGTCGGTCGCGCGACGCAGGGCTTGATGTGCGGCCCTGACTCGCCGCAGTCGTCCGGATCGCCAAGGGAGGTAGCGCGCAAGCCAGGGCACGAGCGTGACCAGGGCGAGCAACAGTGCCAGCGCGGCCGCGACGATCAGGATGAACGCCTCGACCTCGTTGCCAAAGTCCGAGAGGGGCTGCCCGGCGCCGACCAGGGCATCCCTGGCCAGCCCCGACACCGCCTCACCGACGATCGGCAGATCGCGCAGCGATGCGCCGATGTCGATGCCGGCCTGACTGAGGCCCGCGCCGCCTTCGTGGATCGAGCGGCCAGCCCCCGCGAAGCTCGCCAGCGATCCGTAGAGCAGCCAGACGATGCGGCCCCAGAAGACGACCCACACGATCGTGGCGATGTCCGCGAGCTGTTCCTGCCGCCGAGCTCCCGGCAGCTCGCTCCAGATCTTGACCATCTCGACCTCCCGCCTGTGGATCACGCGACAGCGAGCCGTCCCGCCACAGGCGGCAAGTGTCCGACACCCGGGTCGATCCTGTGGCGATCCACCGGTCCGCAACGCGATCCAGCGATCGGGCGCTGCTTGACCGCACCCGAGCACTGGCGCACATTCGCGCCGTGAGCTCGGACATCCATTTCGCCAGCAACGGCGATATCCAGATCGCCTACAAGGTCGTCGGGTCTGGGCCGCCCGACCTGATCTTCATCCAGGGCCACATCACCAACCTCGACATCTACTGGGACGAGCGCGCGTATCGCGATTTCTGCCAGCGGCTGGCGTCGTTCTCGCGGCTGATCCTCTTCGACAAGCGCGGCATGGGCCTCTCGGACCGGGTCGAGACGGGCACCATGGAGGACCGCATGGACGACGTGCGCGCGGTCCTCGACACGGTCGGCTCCCAGCGGGCGGTGCTCATGGGCGCCTCCGAAGGCGGCCTCCTGGCCACGCTCTTCGCGGCGGCACATCCGGAGCGCGTGGCGTCGCTCGTGCTGCTCGGGGCCGAGGTGCGTGAGGAACGAGACGAGACCTGGCCATGGGGTGAAGGCACGCGCGCCGAATTCGAGGCCCAGATGACCGACTGGTCGCGCTGGGGTGAAGGCGATGGCGCCGCCAAGCGGGCTCCTAGCCTGGCCGCCGCCGATGCCGAAGCCGCACGCCAGTGGTGGGCTCGGCTGCAGCGCAACGCCGGCAACCAGCGTTCCATCGAGGCCTTCCTGCGTGCCTCCTTCGGGACCGACACCCGGGCGCTCCTGCCATCGATCCATGTGCCGACGCTGGTCATCCATCGCGCCGGCGATCAGGCCGTCGACGTCGGCAACGGCCGCTATCTCGCCCAGCACATCCCGGGCGCCAGGTACGTCGAGCTGCAGGGCATCGACCACATCCCATGGGTCGGCGCCGACGACATCCTCGACGAGGTCCAGGAGTTCGTGACCGGGACGCGGCCATCGGCCGAGGTCGATCGCGTCCTGGCGACGGTCCTCTTCACCGATGTCGTGGGCTCGACCGCGCGTGTCGCGGAGATCGGCGACGACCGCTGGGCGGAGCTGCTCGGCGAGCACCACCGGGTCATCCGCCGCGAGCTGGCGAGCTTCCGGGGCGAGGAGGTCGGCACGGCCGGTGACGGCTTCATGGCCATGTTCGACGGCCCGGCCCGCGCGGTCCGATGCGCGCTGAGCTGCGTCCAGGCCGTCCGCGAGCTGGGCATCGAGATCCGGGCCGGCCTGCACACCGGCGAGGTCGTCCGGGCGGCCGGCGGACCCGGAGGCATCGCGGTCCATATCGGCGCCAGGGTCGCGGCCCTCGCGGGGCCCGGCGAGGTCCTCGCCTCGAGCACGGTCAAGGATCTCGTCGCCGGGTCGGAGCTTGCCTTCACGTCGCGCGGTTCGCACGCCTTGAAGGGCGTACCCGGTCGATGGCGGATCTACGCCGTCGGCTGACTCGCCGGGCTGACGGAGGAGGCGAACATGGAAGTCCATCCCGGGATCTTCGTTTCGAACACGGCGACCGAGGTTTGGAAGCCCGACCCGGAGGTCGGCGGCGAGATGCACGTGCTCGTCGAGTCCGAGACGGCCTATGTCGGCATGTCGCGCTTCCGGGATGTCACCGACCTGGAACGCTGGACGCTGCCGGAGCGGGAGACGGTGCTGATCATCGAGGGCGCTGCGCGCATCGAGATCGAGGATGGGCCGACCTTGGAATTGAACGTCGGCGATATGGCCTCGATGCCCAAGGGCGCCGTGACCACCTGGCACCTGACCGTGCCATTCAAGGAGATCTGGTTCTTTGGCCGCCCGTACGAGATGAACGCCTAGGAGATCGTCAACCGCGCTTGGTCGCGACCCAGATCTCCTCGGCCGGCCAGCGCCGGGCCCAGTCGGCGGTCACGTCCGCGTAGTGTTCGTGCGTCACCGCGTCGGGCGGGGCCTGGAGCTCGATGAGCGCCTCGATCTCGAAGCCGCTCGCGCGGAGGATCCGGATCCAGTCGCCGTGCGAGAGGTGGTACTCGGTGCCCGGTGAGTCCGGCCACTGGATGCGGTACATCCCGAACTGGTCGCGCTGAAGCGTTTCGACGGCCATTCCGACGTCGGGCCAGCAGAGGTAGGCCAGGACCGAGTTGGTCAGGAAGACGAGCCGACCGTTGGGCCGCAGCAGTCGGGCGGCCTCCGGGATCCACATCGCTGGATCCGCCCAGAGCGAGGCGCCGTACTCGGAGAAGGCGAGGTCGAAGGACGCGTCGGGCAGCGGCACGCGCTCGGCGGGCGCCTCGACCAGCGGGAAGACGGGACCGCCGGCGGCCTGCATCCGGCGGGCGGTCGCCAGCTGGGCCGGCGTCGGGTCGACACCGACCGGTCGCGCTCCCCGATACGCCAGCTGCGCCGAGAAGTAGGCCGTCCCGCAGCCGAGATCGACGACGTCGAGGCCGGCCACGTCGCCGAGCGGCGAGCCGATGTCCTCCTCTCGTACGAAGAAGACACCCCAGCTGATGTCCTGCGGCGCCCAGCCGCGCTGGGCGTTCGCGTCCGTGTACTCGGCGTTGTTCTTGGTCCACTCGGCGATGTTGCCGGCGATCGAGTCGGGCAGGTCGGTCGTGCTCACGGCGCCATCGTGACGCGTCCGGGCCATCGCTGCATCCCCGTCGCCAGCCAGCCCGACTACCATTCGCTCTCGATGCCCTTCCAGCCCCGCTTCGGATCCGACACACCCTTTTGGCTCGACCGCCCGACCGACCCGCCCGAGCCGCCGTTCGCGGGCCAGGGCAAGGCCGACATCGTCATCGTCGGCGGCGGCTTCAGCGGCCTCTGGACCGCCATCCAGCTCAAGGATTCCGCGCCGACGGCAGACGTCGTGTTGCTCGAGCAGGCGGTCGTCGGATACGGCGCCAGCGGGCGGAACGGCGGCATCATCGAGGCCAGCCTGACCCACGGCCTGGCCAACGGCCTGCGCCACTTCCCGGACGAGATCGACATCCTCCAGGCAGAAGGCTCGCGCAACTACCACGAGCTGGTCGCGTTCATCCGACGCGAGGGCATCGACTGCGACCTCGAGGAGACCGGCAGCCTGACCCTCGCGACAGCGCCCTGGCAGGCCGATGGGCTCGACGAGTGGGCCGCCGTCTCGGCCGATCACGGCGAGCCGGCGGAGGTCCTCTCGTCTTCCCAGGCACGCGCCGAGATCGCCTCCCCCATCGTCGTCGGGGGTCTGCGGCGGCCGCCGGGTCACGACGCGATCGTCGACCCCGGCAAGCTCGTGCGCGGCCTCAAACGCGCGGCGCTGGCGCGCGGCGTGCGCATCCACGAGGGAACACGCGTACTGCTCCTCGAGCACACCGATTCGGGCGTCCGCGTGCGAGTGGCAGACGCGTCGGAGTCAGGCTGGTCCGTGCATCCTCAGGACGCTGCGTGCGAGCCCGGCCAAGGAGTCGGGCGCCATCCACGCCAAACGGGTGGTCGTCGCCACCGGCGCCTATTCCGGCTGGTTCCGGCGGTTGTCGACGTGGTTCGTGCCGGTCTACGACTACGTCCTCGTCTCGGAGCCGCTGACACCGGAGCAGAAGGCGAGCGTTGGTTGGTCGGGGCGACAGGGCGGCGGGGACGCCTCGAACCGCTTCCACTACTTCCGGCTGACGGCCGACGACCGCATCCTATGGGGCGGCTACGACGCCGTCTACCAGGGCTTCAGCCGCGTGGCGCCGAAGTTCGACGCGCGACCTGCGACGTTCGACCTGCTGGATCGCCAGTTCCGCGAGTTCCTGCCGCAGCTCGACGACCTGCGCTGGACCCACCGCTGGGGCGGCGCCATCGACGTGACCTCGAACTTCACGGTCACCTTCGGCAAGACGATGGGCGGTCGGATCCTCTACGTCCTGGGCTATACCGGGCTCGGTGTCGCGGCCTCACGGTGGGCGGGCGGCGTCGTGCGCGACATGCTCGTGGACCCGGATGCCGACGTGCTCAAGATGCGGTTCGTGCGCGACAAGCCCTGGCCCATCCCGCCCGAGCCGCTGCGCTCGGTCAGCGTGGCCGCTCCTGCAACGCGAGTACGCCCGGGCCGACGCGAATGAGGGCCGCAAGAGCCTGTTCCTGCGCACGCTCGAGTCGATGGGCATCGGCTTCGACTCGTAGGAGGCGAGGACCTCCGACGGGCCAGAGCCTGGGAGATCAGTGCCCGCTGGGGGCGGCCTGCGGCTTCGCGTGGCGGACCGTGGCCTTGTCCTCACCGACCGACTCGGGCCGATGGGCGATCGGTCCGACGGGGAAGACGCTGTGGTCGTAGACCTCGTAGAGACCAGGGCGATGGCGGTATAGAGAGCGGAGAGGCCGCACACGATGCCAGACACCTCGTAGAACGCGATCGCTGACACCACGGCAAGAGTGTGTGCTGACCCACCGCGCCAGCCACCTGAGTGACCGCCGCATTGCCGGTGATGTCAGCCAGCGCCAGCAGCCAGAAGAGCGCGACCAGTGTGCCGAAGACGACCTCCAGCGCGTGGCTCAGCCGGAACGTGCCGATGAACATGCCGAAGGTGAACAGGCCCCAGATGGCGAGGTAGGCGCTCATCGCCGCGGCATCGGGTTGGAAGGTGCCGAGAACACGCCAAGGACAGGCAGAAGCAGGTCGGCGCGCACGCCAGGCTGCGTTGGCGGCCAGGCCCATCTCGGGCAGCACCCAGATGGCGACAAGCGAGAGCCAGAACGTCCCGAAGGCGCAGAAGGCCGTGGTGCCGAACGTGTTGCCCTTCTTCGACTCGAGCAAGCCCGCGAAGAGCTGCGCCAAGCCCCCGACGAACAGGCCCATACCCAGGATCATGGCGTTGTTGGGGAAGAGGCCGACGTTGTGGAGATTGAGCAGCACGGTCGTCATCCCGAAGGCCAGCAGCAGAGCGGCGGGAGCCATGTGGATAGCGCGATGATCGACATATAGCCGTCAACCCGAGCGGTGCCGGGTTGGCGGAGGTGTCTTTGATGGTCGTCTCTGTGGTCATCGATCTTCCTTGCTAAACCGTCGGTCGATCACGTCGATGACCGTAGGGTGCCGCCCGGACGCGATGCTCGACAGGGTCGGATGGCCTGGGAAGCGGGCGTCCGATGGCCCACCGCTGCCGGTCGGTGATGCGGTCGGAGACAGGCGCGCAGACCGTCGGTGCCTCCACACGCGCAGCTGCCAGGGCGAGCCAGCGAGTGGCGCGCTGGCAGTGCGCATGGCAGCGCCGGGGCGCGGTCAGGCGGCGGCGGGCACCGCGTCCGCGCTGAGGAGCCGGTCGGCGCGCCAGACCATGCCGAGCCCGACGGCGACCAGGATGAGCACGCCCGCGGCAACGAAGACGAAGGTCGGTTGCGCGTCGATGAGCACGCCCGTGACGACCAGGGAGAAGGGTGCCAGCCCTTGCGAGCCGAGCATCAGGAAGCTCATCACCCGACCCAGGATGGCGGTATCGGTCCGCTGCTGGATCCAGGTGATGACGTTGACGTTGATGAACCCGACACCGAGACCCATGGCGAACATGAGACCGGTCACGATCGGGACATCCGGCGCGATGCCGATGAGGCCGAGGCCGACCCCGAGCAGCGCGGCGATGCCGAGCAGCATGGCGCCCCAGTGGCGGAACGGCTTGATCGAGCCGGCCAGGACGGCGCCGATGAGGGCGCCTGCCCCGAAGCCGCTGATCATGATCCCGAACCCGGCTGAGCCCGCGCCGAAGCGATTGGCGGCCAGCCACGGCAGCCCGATCGAGATCGGGCCGGTGAACGAGAAGTTGAGGGCAGCAGCAAGGATGATCAGCGTCCGCAGGGCTGGATCCCGGAAGGTGTAGCTGGCGCCTTCACGGATCGACTGCCAGACCGATGCCTGCGCCTCGGGCGCGGTCGCCGTGACGTCAGCGGTCGCCACCTCGGCCGCGTCGACCGCGATACCCGGCTCGGGGGCGGCCGCCTCGGCAGCGCCTTCGCTTCATCGTAGACCGCAATCCGCCATGGACGAGCGCGATGGCGACGGCGGCGACGGCGAAGCTGGCCGCGTCGAGGACGAACGCGAGCGATGTCCCGATGAGCGCGACCGTGATGCCGGCGAGGGCCGGTCCGATCAGCCCGAGCAGCTGGCTCGTGGCCTGGAACAGGCCGTTCGCGGCGGCGAGTCGCTCGCTCGGGACGAGCAGCGGCAGGAACGTCGAGACGGCCGGGTAGAAGAAGGCATCGACGGCCCCGAAGACCACGGCCATGATGACGAGCTGCCAGATCTCGACACGTCCGCTGATGATCAGCGCAGCCACGACACCGACCACGAGCGCGCGCAGGGCGTTCGAACGGAAGATGAGCATCTTGGGTTCGATGCGATCGGCGATGGCGCCGCCGACCAGGAGGAGGATCACGCGCGGGATGGCCGCCGCGGTCAGCACCGTGCCGAGGGCCAGACCGGATCCGGTCAGCTGGAGGACGAGCCAGGCGAGGGCGACGAAGTGGAACTGGTCGCCGAGGACCGAGATGCTCTCGCCACCCCAGAACAGCCGGTAGTCACGGTCCGCCAGCGGGCGCAGGAACGGCGCCGACCGGAGGCGGCCGAGGCGACCCGTGGGAGTGGCCGCCCCGGCGGGTCCGGCGGAGGATGTGCTGTCGGCGGTCGCGGCCGCGAGCGGCAGGTCGCTCATTCGAGGACGATCCTGACGCTGGAGTCGCCGTCCTCTTCCATGACCTCGAGGATCTGCCCGGTCAGGCCGAGGGCCAGCGCCTCCCGGATCCGCTCGGCGTCGGCCGCGCTGATGCCCGGCACGTAGCCGATGGCGGCCTGCCCGAGGGCGACCGGCACACGGACGTTGACGACGTTGCGGCCGCGCTCCTTGACCTCGACGCGCACCTGGCGTGCCTGGCCGATCGCGGTCGGTTCGCCAGGCTCCGCGTTCGCGTTCGCCTCCTTCGAGCCGGGATCCCGGCCGCGGTCCTGGAGGGCGGCGATGAGCGGGGCCGCCTCATCCGCGGTCAGCCGACCAGCGGCGACCAGGTTCAGGATCGTCTCGAGCGCCTCGGTCACGCTAGGCCCCCTCGTCGAGCGCGGCCAGACCCTGGCCAGCCGTCGCTACGTCGATCTCGCCGGCCTGGAGCGCGCGCAGGATCTCGAGGCGGGCAGCCTCCATCGGGTCGGGCGTCACTGGGGTAGCGGGCGCCGTCGATGGGGCGAGTGACGGCGTCACGGCTGGCGCGATCGGTCGGGCGGGCTGGCCCGGCAGCCGTCGTCCGCTGACTGGCCTGCTCACCGCGCCACGCAGCGCCCTCGTTGGCGGTCAGGAGGGGCCCTTTGCCGGTCAGCTGCAGGTCACCGCTCAGCGAGCGGAAGCCGAGTCGGGCGCGGCCGTCGCCGAGGATGATCGATCGGCGGCCGGACTCACCGCCGGTCCGATGGGGGACGTCGCTGCGGATGTCACCCGAGACGGTCCGTGCCTCGATGGTCAGTCCGGAGCTGGTGATCAGACGCGTGTCACCCGAGACGGTCTCGATGGTGTGCTCGTGGCCGGCGGCCAGGGCACCCTCGATGCGCATGTCGCCGCTCATCGTCTGCAGGGCGAGCCGCTCGACGACGCCGGCCCGAGCCGCGATGTCGCCGGAGACGGTGCGCAGCTCCAGGCTGACCGTCCCCGATGCCATGAGGCGGACGTCACCCGACGTCCCGTCAAAGTCGACGGCCCCCTCGACGTCGTCCAGCTCAACGTCGCCGGAGATGGTCTTGTAGCGCTGCTGGCCGTCCAGGCCGCTGACGTTGAGGTCGCCGCTGACCGTGCCGAACTCGACGCGCGCGCCGTGCGGCACCTCGATGACGAGGTCCGTGCCACCGCCGCTGCCGATCCGCCGGCCCCACTTGAACGACCCGATGTTGACCTCGATCAGGCCGCCACGAGGCGACCGGACGTGCAGCGAACCATCGCCGGCTTCGACCACGTACTGATCGAGCACGTAGGCGTCGTCGGGATCCTGGGTCGTGATGCGGACGGTCTCGCCGTCGATGCCGCGCACGTCGAGGTCGCCGCTCGAGGTGTTGACCTGCAGATACCCGGTCGCGCCGATGCGATGCTCGATGAGGCCCGGAGCGGGAGGAGATGGTCGTCTCGTCAGCCATCGCTCAGATCCCTTTCCCGAGCTCGCGGATCTGGGTCGCGGCGTCGGCCGCGTCGAGCTTGCCGGCGGCCAGGGCCTCGAGGATCTCCTGGCGACGCGCCGTGACCTCGCCCTTGGTGAGCAGCGCGGCATGGACCGCCTCGTCGGCCGCCGACAGCGGCTCCGGCTGATCCGACTCCAGGATGGGTGGTGCGTCCTCATCAGCAAGGCCGAGGGCGCGAACCAGCGCCTCGACGCGATTCCGGACGGTCGGGTAGGAGATGCCGAGCTCCCGCTCCATCTCGCGGAGGTTGCCGCGCGAGCGGAGGAAGCTCTCCAGGAGCGCCAGCTGCTCGCGGCTCAAACGGCCAAAGCGCCCGACGCTGAAGTCGCCTTCGAGGGTCGTGGCGCAGTGGTCGCAGTGGAGCCGCGTGATCGACAGCTCGTGGCTGCAGACGGGACAGGTGGCGATGACGTCGTTCGGCACGATCGATCGCCGATCAGCGGGCTGCCGGCCGGCGCTCGACCTGGCGGGCGCTGGCCTGCTCGGCGGCTCGGGTCAGCTGGCGGCGAGCCGCGTGAGCCTGGCCCCGATCGAGGAGTCGGCGCGCGTCCTCGGCGCCGCTGGCCGAGAAGAGAAATCGATGGTCCAACATGGCTACCGTGTGCTCCTTCCTGAACATCATCGGGTGATGAGGTCGTCATTCAAGCACTGGGCTTTCACTTTGTCAATACCTGTTTTCACTTTTCGTATATTCCGCAGCCTGAAGAGACGGACGAAGCGCACTTCGCATCGGGGGAGCATGCGTCGAACAGGGCTAGACTGACCGCCATGACGATCGAGGACCCGCGCCAGAGGCTTGTCGCCCAGCTCAGGGCGGATCAACAGGAGTGGCGTGACCTGGTCGCCGACGTCGGTGACCGCGTGGCCGAACCCGGCCCGATGGGCGAGTGGACCTTCCGGGATCTGGCCGCCCACCTCATGGGCTGGCGCGAACGGACGCTCGGCCGCCTCGAGGCCGCCGCCGACGGTCGCCCGGACCCGGCCGATCCCTGGCCGCCCGGGCTGGACGACGACGACGCGATCAACGACTGGTTCCAGGCCCAGGCCGCCGGCCGCCCCGCCGCGGAGGTCCTGGCCGACGTCGACGCGTCGCACGACCGGCTCGCTGTGGCGCTGAGCCGGCTCCCGGTCGAGGTCCTGACGGATCCGAACGGCCTGCCCTGGCTGGATGGCGTCGCCGCCGCCGAGATCGACTGGGTGAGCCACTTCCACGAGGAGCACGAGCCGTCCGTCCGCGCCTGGTTGGCGAGGCGTGGCTGACGCACCGCTGTTCCGGCCCTGATTCTGAGAGTTCCGGTGGTATACCTTCTTGACGCGCGAGTGAGTGCACCGCGGCAGACCCGCCCTAGCTTGGCGCACAGACACGGAGGCCCCGCACGATGAGCTATGCCGTGACCAACCCCGCCACGGGCGAGACGGTCAAGACCTACGCCACCATCACCGACGCCGAGCTCGAGGCCGCGATCGCCGCAGCCGACGAGGCGCACCGCACCTGGTCGAAGTCGACCACGGTCGATCAACGCGCCGCCCTCATCCGCCGCGTCAGCGAACTCCACACGGAGCGCCGCAAGGAGCTGGCGGCCCTGATCGTGCGCGAGATGGGGAAGCCGATGGGGCAGGCGGTCGGGGAAGTCGACTTCGCCGCCGCGATCTACGGGTACTACGCAGACCACTCTCCGGACTTCCTGAAGGAGGAGCCGATCCAGCTCCTCGCGGGCGATGGCTCGGCGGTCGTCCGCCGCTCGTCGCTCGGGGTGCTGCTCGGCGTCATGCCGTGGAACTTCCCGTACTACCAGGTCGCCCGCTTCGCCGGCCCGAACCTCATCATCGGCAACACGATCCTGCTCAAGCACGCCGAGCAATGCCCCGAGTCCGCCGCCGCGATGCAGCAGATCTTCCTCGACGCGGGCTTCCCGGCCGGCGCCTACGTGAACATCTACGCGTCGCACGATCAGATCGAGCAGGTCATCGCGGACCCCCGCGTGCAGGGCGTCTCACTCACCGGCTCCGAGCGTGCCGGCGCCGCAGTCGCCGAGATCGCGGGCCGCCACCTGAAGAAGGTCGTGCTCGAACTCGGCGGCTCGGACCCCTTCATCCTCCTCTCGACCGACGACCTCGACGCCACCGTCCAGAACGCGGTCGATGCGCGCCTCGACAACAGCGGCCAGTCGTGCAATGCGGCCAAGCGCTTCATCGTCGCCGACGCGCTGTACGAGCCCTTCCTCGAGAAGTTCACGGCGAAGATCGCGGAGGTCGAGGCGACCGACCCGATGACGCGCGGCTCGGCGCTTGGCCCGCTCTCGTCGCTGAAGGCGGCCGAACGACTCGACGAGCAGGTCAAACGTGCGATCGAGCACGGCGCGACGCTCGTCCACGGCGGCAGCCGCGACGGCGCGTTCTTCCAGACGACCGTGCTGACCGACGTCACTCCCGAGAACCCCGCCGCCAAGGAGGAGTTCTTCGGCCCGGTCGCGCAGGTCTATCGCGCCAAGGACGAGGCCGATGCCGTGCGCATCGCGAACGACACCCCCTACGGCCTGGGCTCGTACGTCTATTCCACCGACCGGGAGCAGGCGCTCCGCGTCGCCGATGGCATCGAAGCCGGCATGGTGTTCGTGAACGTCGTGCTCGCCGACGGTGCCGAGCTGCCGTTCGGCGGCATCAAGCGCTCGGGCTCGGGCCGCGAGCTCGGTCGCTTCGGCGCCGACGAGTTCGTGAACAAGAAGATGATCCGCATCGGCTGACGCCCAGGCGTCACGTGGCGTCCGCGTCCGCATTGCGGCGGTAGCTAGCCTACGCGTGGAGTCTTGACATGCCCGAGAAACCGACCCTCGTGATCGTCGACGTACAGAAAGCATTCGATGACCCGGTGTGGGGAAACCGGAACAACCCCGGCGCGGAAGGGAACGTCGCCCGGCTGCTCGCAGCGTGGCGGGCCGCGGACGCACCGATCATCCATGTTCGGCATCGCGAGACCGACCCCGAATGGCACTTCTTCAACGAGGGAGACCCCGGGTTCGAGTTCAAGCCGGAAGCGATGCCGCTGGCGGATGAGCCGGTCGTGACCAAGGGAGTCAACTCCGCATTCATCGGAACCGATCTGGAAGAGCGGCTTCGCGCGGCGGGCGCCACCACGGTCGTGATCGCCGCGATCGCGACCGACCACTGTGGGTCGACCACGGCGAGGATGTCGGGCAACCTCGGATTCGAGACGTGGGTCGTCGGCGATGCCTGTGCGACCTTCGATCGGGAGGGGCCGGACGGAGAGGTCTTCCCCGCCGACCTGATCCACCGCACGAATCTCGCGAGCCTCCACGGCGAATTCGCCGATGTCGTATCGACCGACGTGGCGATCGCAAGACTGGGTTAGGCGGCCCGGATCAGGCGACGGCCGGGGCGACCTCGCGCATCAGCCGGTCGATCGTCTCGGGATCGAAGGGGGCCGGTTCCTCGACCATGAAACCGTCGAAACCGATGGGACGGTAGGCCGAGAACCGCTCGGCGATCTCCTCGGGCGAGCCGAACATCCAGGAGTCGTCGGACTGGCCTTCTTCGACCGACATCTTGTTGGCGCTCAAGAGTCCGAGCCAGTCGCGGCGCGCCTCCGCCTCCGAGTCGCGGATCACGATCTTGCAGCCGACGGTCTTGTGGATAGCGGCCGGGTCTCGCCCGACGTCGGCGCAGTGGGCCTCGAGGACGGCTTTCTTGTGGGCCAGCACCTCGGGCGTGCCGAATGCGTTCCACTGGTCGCCGTACTTGGCCAGCGTGCGCAGCGTCTTCTTCTCACCGGAACCGCCGATCATGATCGGCACGTGGGGCTGGATCGGACGCGGTCGGGCGACCAGGTCCTTGGTCTGATACCTGGGGCCCTCGTGGGTCACGGTCTCGCCGTCCAGCAGCGCGCGGATGATGCCGACCGACTCGTCCAACCAGTCCAGCCGCTCACCGAAGCCCGACCCGAACTCGATGCCATACGCGTCGGCCTCGAAGCCGTTCCAGGCGCCGCCCATGCCGCACACGACCCGGCCGTCGCTGATGTGGTCGATGGTGATGACCGACTTGGCGACCAGACCGGGGTTGCGAAACGGGTTGGCGCCGACCATCAACCCGAGCCCGATCCGCTTCGTCAGCGTCGCCCAGGCAGCGAGGACGGTGTAGCCCTCGAAGATCGGCTGCTGCGGATCGCCGAAGATGGCGTACAGGTGGTCCCAGGTCCAGAGCGTATCGAAGCCCAGGGCTTCGGCGCGCTGCGCGACGGCGACGTACGCGGGCCAGTCGGTCGACTGCGGCCACGGCAGGAGGCTGAAGGACGGTCGGCTCATGGCTCGATGATGACGGGTCTCGACGGGTCTCGTGCGGCTCGCCTGCTCAACGTTGGTCGCGCGGGATGACCAGACGCAGCGACGTGTGCGTGTCGCTGAAGGCGACGACCTTGTTGTCGATGAGCCCGGCCGCGCGGCCCATGGCCATCACGTCGACGTCCCTCAGGGTCGCGGCCTTGCCCTTGCGCGAGACGACCCAGATGGCGCCGGCAGGCTTGATCGAGTGCCGCAGGTCGGCCAGCGGCGCCAGCTCCTGGAGCGAGTCGGCGGCCAGGAAGACGAGGTCGGTGTCGGGCAGCGGTAGGCCCTCGGTGACATCGTCGGTCAGCGTCGCCAGCGCGGACAGGAATGGGCCGTCCGAGACGCCGAGCAGCGCGACGCGCATGCCGGGTCGGACGCCCAGCTTCTCGATGGTGGGCCGGGTATAGACGCGTTCCGAGCTCACGCCGGGGCCGTCGGGCGCATGTCGGCGAGGGTAGCCCACCTGCGGCGCGGCCGGGGAGTGCGTACCATCGGCAGGCATGCCGCCTGCCCGCGACCCGAACCAGACCAATCGCCTGGCCGACGAGACCAGCCCATACCTGCTCCAGCACGCACACAACCCGGTCGACTGGTACCCGTGGGGCGATGAGGCGCTTCGTCACGCTCGCGAGACGGCCAGGCCGATCTTCCTCTCCATCGGCTATGCCGCCTGTCATTGGTGCCACGTCATGGAGCGCGAGTCGTTCGAGGACGCTGCCACAGCTACCGAGCTCAATGCCGATTTCGTGGCCATCAAGGTCGATCGCGAGGAGCGACCGGACCTCGATGCCATCTACATGGACGCCGTCCAGGCCATGACCGGGGGCGGTGGCTGGCCGATGAGCGTCTTCCTGACTCCGGACGGTCAGCCGTTCTACGGCGGCACCTACTTCCCCGATGAGCCACGCCATGGGATGCCGGCCTTCCGCCAGGTGCTCGCCTCGGTCGCAGCCGCCTGGCGGGACGAACGCCCGCAGGTCGAGGCGGCGGCGGCGAGGCTCACGGCCGCGCTCCGCGAGCAGGCTGCGAGGACGGCCGAGGCGGCCAGGGTCGCCGCGGATGCCGCGGATGCCGCCTCTGCGCCCGCAGCTGCTGTCATGCCGGGGATGAGCTCGCCGGGACCCTCCGCGCTGCGCGAGCCACAGCCGGCGGCCGGCCTCGGCGGCCTGGTCGGCCCCGATGGGCGGCCACTGCTCCGTGTGTCGTCGACTCCTGTGGTCGGGCCCGCCGTCGACCGCGCCATCCTCGATCGCGCCACGGACAACCTGGCGCAATCGTTCGATCCGGCCCACGGCGGCTGGGGCGGCGCGCCGAAGTTCCCGGCGCCGATGACCATCGAGCACCTGCTTCGACGATTCGTCCGTGCCGGGGACGTCCAGGCGCTGACCATGGCGCGGCGGACGCTGGACGCGATGGCGGCCGGCGGCATCCATGACCAGCTCGGCGGCGGATTCGCGCGCTACGCGACCGATGCCGTCTGGCTGGTGCCCCACTTCGAGAAGATGCTCTATGACAATGCCCTGCTGGCCAGGGCCTACCTCCATGCCTGGCAGGTCACCGCGGAGCCGCGCTACCGCGAGGTCGTCGAGGACACGCTCGACTACCTGCTGCGCGAGATGACGGTCCCAGGCGGAGCATTCGCCGCCAGCCAGGATGCCGACACGGACGGCGAAGAGGGCGCGACCTACGTCTGGACCGCCGACGAGATCCGTGCCGTGCTTGGATCCGATCAGGCGGCGCTCTTCGCCGACGCCTACGACGTGACCGAGGGCGGCAACTGGGAAGGCAAGACGATCCTCCAACGCGTGCGCGACGACGTCGCCCTGGCGGCGCGCCACGCGATCCCCGCGGAGCAGGTCGCCGAGCGCCTGGCCGACGCCCGCGCGCGGCTCGTCGAGGCGCGCCGTGCCCGACCCCAGCCAGCCCGGGACGACAAGGCCCTGGCGGCCTGGAACGGGCTGGCCATCGCGGCACTCGCGGAAGCCGCGGTCGCCCTGAGGCGTCCCGACTACGCCGCTGCTGCGACGGCGGCCGCGACCGCGCTCTGGGATGGCCTGAGGACAGCGGAAGGCCGCCTGCTGCGGTCGTGGAAGGACGGCCGGGCGAAGCACGCGGCGGTCCTCGAGGATCACGCGGACCTGGCCGAAGGTCTCCTCGCCCTCTATCAATCGACCTTCGAGCCGCGCTGGTTCCAGGCCGCTGTCGAGCTCGCAGAGCTCATCGTGGACCACTTCGCCGACCCGGCCGGCGGCTGGTTCGACACGGCCGACGACCACGAGGCGCTCGTCGCCCGGCCCAAGAGCCTCCAGGACAACGCGCTGCCGAGCGGCGGCGCGATGGCTGCCGTCGTACTGCTGCGGCTGGCGGCACTGACCGGGGAAGCGCGCTATCGGTCTGCCGCCGAGGACGCGGTGGTGGCCTTCGCGCCGCTCGCCTCCAGCTACCCGAACGGCTTCGCCTGGTGGCTGGTGGCGGCGGATCTGGCCGCCTATCCGATCGACGAAGTCGCCATCGTCGGCGGGCCAGGCAACGACGCGGCGCCGCTCCTGGCGGTCGTTCGCGACAGGTTCCGTCCCGGCGTCGTGCTGGCAGCCTCGCTGGACGGTCCTCAGCCGAGCTCGATCGTGCCACTGCTCCGCGACCGACCACTCGTCGAGGGCCGGGCGACGGCATACGTCTGTCGCGGCTTCACCTGCCAGGCACCCACCACCAGCCCGGACGGACTGGCCGGTCAGCTCGGTGCCTGAGCGCGTGGCGACGCAGGGTGAGCGACAGGGGGCTGAGCGCGTGGCAACGTTGGCCGATCTGCCGACGCCGGGCGCCATCCTCTTCGACCTCGACGGCACCCTCGTCGACACCGTCGGGCGGCGCATCGAGGGCTGGCTCGCCGCCTTTGCCGAGATGGGCATCGACGCCGATGCCGAGCGCATCGGCGGCCTTGTCGGCGCCGACGGCAAGCGCCTGGCCCGCGAGGTCGCGGCGGCGGCCGGGGCAACCATGTCCGAGGACGAGATCGCGGCGATCGATCGGCGGGCTGGTGCCCTATTCAGCGACCTCAACATCGATCCGCGACCGTTGCCTGGGGCGCAAGCGCTCCTGTTGGCGCTCCTGGAGAGCGCATTTCCGTTCGTGATCGCGACGTCCAGCCTCGGCGCACAGGTCACCGCCTCGCTCGAGGCGCTGGATCTGCCAGGTCGCCCGGTCATCGTCGACGGCGAGCACGTCGAGCATGCCAAGCCGGCGCCGGACCTCCTGCTCCTGGCCGCGGAACGGGTGGACGTGGCCGCTCGCGACTGCTGGTACGTGGGCGACGCCGTCTGGGACATCCTGGCCGCGAACGCGGCCGGCATGATCGGCATCGGGCTACCGACGGGTGCTGTCAGCTCGAGACAGTTGATGACTGCGGGTGCCGTCGTCGTCGTTGACGGGCTCGACCCCTTGCGGATCGAGCTCGCCCGGAGGGGCCTCCTGGCCGCCTAGTCCTGCTGATCGCCGTTTCGACCGCGAGTGTCGTATGCGACCGTGGCGATGAATGCTACGAAGGTGATGATCGCCAGGTAGAGCACGGTAGCCACCTCTGCAGGGTCTTGAGATTCGAAGACCGAGCCAGACCCGCCGATCTGGCTGTCTGGACCTCGATCCAGGAACCAGTAGACGATCCGGATCGCGATCGGTCCCAGGCACGGAAGTCCTGGCCCCGGCGATCCGTCGTCCTACGCCACCGAGTCAGGCTTCCGGCCGGTCGTCGATCCGGGACCGCCTTCGGCTGGCGCCCGATGGTCTGATCACGCGACGCACGACGGGCACGAACGCGATGCCGCCCATCACCTGCGCCAGGACAAGGAACAGGATCAACGCGCCGGAAACCGCGATCGTGGCCGCTGGCACCAGGAGACCGCGTAAGGCGTCGCGGGTGCCCTGGCTGTCCGTGTCGTATCCGCCATCGGGCTGGCTCCCGTCGGCATCGCGGGGACCGCCGCCCTGTGTGCGGCCGCTGGCCGCCTGCCTCGATATGCCCTGAGCATCGGACGGCGACGGCGCCGGAGGTGGCGCTGCGCTGGCGCTGAGCGTGTCCGCCGGGCTCGGTTCCGGGCGTTTTCGATGGCATCCGTCGGCGTCGCCGTTGGTGCGGGCAGGGGCAACGTCGGAAGGGCCAGCGTCGGGATCGGTGCCAGTGTCGGGATCGTCAGCGTGGGGATGGCCACCGTGGGGAGCGGTGCCAGCGTGGGCAGTGGGAGAACGGGCAACGCAAGCGTCGGTCGTGGCGTTGGCTTGGAAGCTGCCGTCGAGGTGGGCGACGGCGCGGGCGCGCTGGTCGGCAGCGGCAGCGCCGGCACGAGCCCCGACGGCAGCGGCAGGGCGGCTCGTGTCGGAGACGCGACCATACCCCCGCAGACCACGACCAGCCAGCCTGCAACGACGGCGGCCGCCGCGAGCCGAGGCAGCGACCGCATCGCGTTAGGCCACGCGGCTCGCCGGCGCGGGCAACGCGAGGATGGCAGCGGACGCGTGGGTGCCCGGCAGAGGCGCGTCGGGGATCGACTCCATGGCCGTTACGAAGACGGGCACGATCGTCGGATCGAGCTGGCTCCCTGCGGCATCGACGAGGCGTTTGAGGGCCTCCTCGGTCGACAACGCCTTCCGATATGGGCGCGACGTGGTCATGGCCGAGAAGGCATCGCCGACCGCCAGGATGCGCGCCACGAGCGGGATCTGCTGGCCCTCCAACCCGTCGAGATAGCCGGTCCCATCCCATCGTTCGTGGTGATGTCGGACCCCTGCCCGGACGGCGTCGATGTCCGGCAGCTCGCGCACGATCAGGTCGCCGAGCGCGACGTGCTGCTTGACGATGTCGTACTCGTCGGCGGTCAGGGCGGCGGGCTTGCGCAGGATGCTGTCCGGGATGCCGATCTTGCCGACGTCGTGGAGGAGGCCGGCGATGTAGAGCGTGCGGCGCAGGTCGGGATCGACGCCCAGCTGCTCGGCCAGGAAGAGGCCGTAGCGCGCCACGTCGTCGGAGTGGCGCTTGGTATAGCGGTCCTTGGTGTCGATCGCGATGACCAGGCCCTGAAGAACGTCGAACGTGTTTCGCTCCAGGCTACGACGCTCGAGGGCAGGATCTTCTGCCTGGCAGACCCGATCGCCACCGCTCGCCTTGGCCTCGCCGAGGGCCACGGTGGCCGCCGACAGCAGCTCGGTGGCCGCCGTGCCATGGCTGGGATAGCTCGCCAGGCCGACGCTGACGGTCAGCGGGAGACGCTCCGAAACGCCGAACTGGAGGCTGGTGTCGATCAGCCGGGCCCGAAGGCGGCCGACGGCGGCATGCAGGTCGTGCGCACATTCAGGGGGGGCTACGGCCAGGAACTCGTCCGGCCCGAAACGACCGAGCACCGATGCCTGCGACAGCTCGGCACGGAGCAGCGCCGCGACCTCGCGCAGAGCGCGATCGCCAGCCGTGTGGCCGTGAGCGTCGTTGAGGTTCCGGAAGTTGTCGATGTCGATGATGGCGATGCCGACCACATCGAGGCGGCCTTCATCTCTGGCCACGCGTGCGCTCTCGACCAAGCCGGCAAGCGTCTCGACAACGGCACCGTGGTTCAGAAGCCCGGTCAGTGCGTCGCGCCGCGCGGCGTCGATCAGCTCGGCGGTCTGGGCATCGAGTCGGACCTGCGCGGCCCGGAAGATCAGCCACAGAAGGCCACTCAGGACGACGGCGCAGGCCAGGATGATGGCCACGACCGAGACCTGTGAACGACTCACCTCCGCCAGCAGCGGCGTCGCGTCCCGGTAGACCTCGAACACGGCCTCCACGTCGCCCGACGCGCCGACGATGGGCAGATACTCCTCGAGGACCGCCTGCGTTCCGAGCCCGGCCAGGTCCGCTTCCTCGCCGTCGAACTCGGTCGTGATCTCGGAATCCGCCTCACCTTCGAGCGCGGCCGTCAATTCCTCGGACGGCTCGAACTGGCTTCCTCGCAGGCTGGCATCGTCGCTGAATAGGATCGTGCCGTCTGGTCCGTGGACCTTCAGGCGAAGGATGCCGACGTCGCCCGACACCAGCCGCTGGAGGAGCCCCTGGATCTCGTCCACGCGTTCCGGGGACGGACCGGCGATGGCCATGTCGCCGGCCGAGAAGGTGCCCTCGACCACGCTCTGGACCAACGATCGGTCGGCGCTCGTCGTCGAGTTGACCGCGGTCACGGAGACGTGGTCCGTGACGACGCGGACGAGCGCGACGGCCGTCAGCCCGACGAGGGCCAGGCTAGCCGCGTAGACAAGGAGGAGGAGGCGCGGCGAGCGCCGCTCCTTGGTGCCAGTGATCGCGTTACCTCGTATGAATCAGCTGGTCGATCACGGGCTGCCCCCCGGTCGGGTCGTCGCCAGCGCGACGTGCGCCGAACCTATGCAGGCTCGAACCGCATGTACATAGGACCTTCAGCGGGCTGCGCCCCACACGGGAGTCATGGCCTCATCCCGGTCAGCCGGGCAGCGCCTCGGCAGCGGCCACCAGGTCGCTCGCCGCGCTCTGCAACCTGGCGCCCGCCTGTTGGTCGACCTCCCGCTGCTGGATCAGTCGGTCCACCGCGTCGGCCTCGGCGGCGGCCGCCTGCCGGGCCGCCTCGGCGTCACGCTTCTTGATAGCTCGATCGAACTGATCCAACGGTCCGTCGACCTGCTTTGCCTCGCGGCCGTTGAGCCCGGAATGGCCCCGCGCAGCCGCGATGGCGGCGTGCATCTGCCTGCTCGCGTCGATGGCCGCGGCGAATGGATCGGCCCGTGTCGGGGCCGTTGTCGCCGACGGCGACGGCGATGGCGTGGCGGTCGGGGTCGGCGTTGCGCTCGGACTCGGAGTCGCAGCAGCCGAACGAGCGGGGCTCGCACTCGGGCCGGCCGAGCCCTCGTTCCCGGCAAGGTTCGGAGCGAGTGCTGCCAGGACCAGGACGAGGCCGCTGAGCACAGCCAGCCCGATGACCACAGCTCCGATCGTCCGTCTCCAGCCCGATCGAGCGCCGCCATCGGCGGCTCCGTGATGGCGCTGATCGGCGAGGACGCCACGGCCGGCAGGCGAGGACGTCGCATGGCTGACGAGTCGCCTCGTCGCGGCGATCGAGGGATCCACGACCGTGGCATCGTCAGGGCCCGGCGTGGGCGCCATCGGCGCGGCAGCTGCCATGGCTGCGACCGGCGCGACGGCCAGGCCCGTCATGCGGCTGGCGCCGGTCTCCCGCCAGCGGTCGAGGCCACGCTCGAGCTGCGCTGCGAATCGGTCGACGGTCGGCCGGGCAGCGGGATCGGTTGCCAGGGCCGCGGCCACGGGCCGATCGAAGGGGGTTCCCAGATCCGGGGCCAGCGACGAGATCGACGGCACCGGTCGCGTGCACGGCTTCCACCAGCTCCCCGTAGCTCCTCGCCGCGCGGGGCAGCCGACCGGTGAACCCGAGATATGCCACGACGCCGAGCGCGTGAACGTCGCTCGCGAACGTGGCTGGCTGGCCAGCCAGCTGCTCGGGCGCCAGGTACGGGAGCGTCCCGAGCGCCTCTTGAGTGCCGCTCGCCTCGAAGGCGGTGGCCACCGCGATGCCGAGGTCGGCGATCAGAGCGCGTCCGCCGGTCAGGAGGACGTTCGATGGCTTCACGTCGCGGTGGACGACTCCGGCCGCGTGGAGGGCCGCCAGCCCGCGGGCGACATCGGCCAGGATCGGCACCAGGATCTCGGGCGTCAGCCCAGCCGTTTCCGATGCCGCGAAGCGTTCCGCCAGGGAGCCGTTCTCGCACAGATCCATGACCAGGAAGGCCACGTCGCCGACCGATGGCGTTGCCGGCTCGACGTCGTGGATGGCAACGACATTCGGGTGGCTGAACGTCGCCAGGGCGCGGGCCTCGCGATCGAATCGAGCCACGACGTCGGCGTCGGTCGCCTGCTCCGGCAGCAGGACCTTGACGGCCACGTCCCGTTCCAGGCGAAGGTCACGAGCCCTGAAGACCGTCGCGAAGCCGCCGGCTCCGATACGTGCGTCGATCCGATAGCGGCCCACGAGGGTGTCGCCCAGGCTGACCATCGAGGCAGGGTACCCGAGGGCACCGAGGACGGCTCGCAGCCGATCGTCAGCGATGAGCTGCGGCCGATCAGCCCTCAAGCCACGACCGTGGTCGGCCCGATGGCCGTCGGATCAGGCGTCGATGAGCGCGATCCGGATGCGCTTGTTGATGCGTCCCTTCGATTCGTAGCCCGTGACCCGGATGCGCCCGACCTCGCGGGTGTTGGCGACGTGGGTGCCGCCGTCAGCCTGGAGGTCGAGCCCGACGATCTCGATCGTCCTGATCTGCGCGATGCCGGGCGGCAGCAGGTTGACCTTGGTTCGGATGAGGTCGGGGATGGCGAAGGCCTCTTCCCGAGGCAGGACCGCGACTCGGACGTCGCGTGCGGCGGATAGCTCCTCGTTGACCGTCGCCTCGATGGCCTCGACCAGGTCGCCGCCCATGGTCTCGAACTCGAAGTCCATGCGACCCGAGCCGGGCTCCATGTTGCCGCCGGTGACGAGCGCGCCGTAGTCGCGCCAGACCACGCCGCACAGCGCATGCAGGGCGGTATGGGTCCGCATCAACGACAGCCGGCGCGCCCAGTCCAGGTCGACCGTGACGGCATCGCCGACAGCCGGCGGCCCATCAGGCGATGCTGCCAACGTGTGGACGATGGTGTCGCCGTCCTTGGTCGCGGCATCGACGACCCAGGCCCGCCCGTCACTCGTCCGCAGGATGCTGCCGCGATCCGCAGGCTGCCCGCCACCGCCCGGATAGAAGACGGTCCGATCGAGGACGACCAGCGGGTTCATCGCGTCGTCGACCGCCACGACCAGAGCCTCGGTCGTCCCGAGATAGGCGTCCCGATAGCAGATGGCGTCGGTCGCCAGCGCGGTCATGGCTGGATCTCGAAGGTGCCTTTCATCTGCGCGTAGTGCCCCGGGATGGTGCAGCCGAAGGCGAGCGGTCCGGGTCCTTCGAACGTGTACTGGAACTCCCGGCTGCCGCTGCTCCAGGCTGGGATGCCCGGCAAGCCGGCGGCGCCGGCGCTCAGGTCGGCGTCCGAACCGATGAGGAAGTCGTGGTCGAAGCCGGCCGTATTGGTCACGCGGAAGGTGTAGGTCTCACCCTGGACGACGGGGATCGTCGAGACCTGTTGGTCGTTCTGCTTGATCTTCAGGTCCGCCGTCAGCTCCAGGTCGATGACGTGGCCGGGGTCGACGGCGACCGTCGGCACGGCCGGCGTGTCGGTCGGGGTCGGGGCCGCGCAGGCGCCAACGGCGACGGTCAGGCCGAGGACGGCGCTCGCGGTCAGAACAGCATGGGTCAGTCGTCGCATGGCCCAAGTGTCGCGCATCCCGCCGACGGAAGAGCGGCCGATGCGGCGAGTCAGGCTGCAGCACGGTTCGACGAGGGCCGGCCTCCGCCCCGACGACGATCGGGGGCATCGGGCGCCGAAGCGACGGGCGGTCGCCTACCTCGCAGCTGGTGCCACGCCTGGCACCAGCCCCAGCCGGATGGCTACGCTGGTCGCCTCGACGCGACCTGACACGCCGAGCTTGGCCAGGATATTCCGCACGTGCACGGCGACGGTGCGCTCACTGATGAAGAGGCGTTCCGCGATCTCGCGGTTCGTCCGACCCTCAGCGATGATGGCCAGGACTTCGTACTCGCGCGGGCTCAGATTGAAGGGGTCCCGGGCCGGCACGATCTCGACGGGCAGGAGACGCTCGCTGATCGCTCGACCGGTCGCCGTCCGGAACGACCCGTCGCTCTGCGGGTCGAATGGGTCGACGAGATCATGACCGTCGGCCGGACCCAGGCTCGCCAAGGCTCCGGCGATCCCAGGCGCGGTCGACGACTCGCCGGCCAGCTCGGTGGGCCAGCGGCCGGTGGCATCGAGCGAGAGCTGGGTGCCATCCTCCTCGGACGGGAGCGGCTCGAAGCCCGGGATCATCTGCACCCGCCCGACCGTGATCGCCTCGCCGTCGATGTCGTCCGCCGGACGACCCGGCCCGACCGCGATGACGGTCGGCGCCTGACGGGGTGTCAAGGAGGCGGGCAGGTCCGGCAGGACGATCCGCCCACGCTGCGCGAGTCGCCGGATCTCGCGCAGCAGCGGCCGTGCCGGAAGCTCGACCGCCAGGTCCCAGGCAGCTACGAGCGCCGTCCGTGCCTGCGGGCGCCGATCGCGCGACACGAGCGCCGTGGCCGCTTCCCACCAGCGGGCCTTCGCGGCGAGGTACGGCACGTGCAGCGATTCCCAGCCGTTTGCGATCTCTGCCCAGGCATCGGGCTCGGCCCGATTGCGCAGCCGCGCCAGGTGTGCGCGCGCCGTCGCCAGATGGAGATACGCCTCGCGCGTCGAGCCGAGGTTCTCGGGCAGGCTGCCGGCGACGAGCCGACGGTCTGGATCCCGCAACGACGGCAGTAGCGAGCTCGGTGGCGGCGGCCACGGCTCCGATGTCGCGCCGATGCCTGCCAGCCTCGGCGAACGCCGCGCAGGCCTCGGTCGTGGTCGATGCCGCCAGCGCGATCTGCGCACGATCACCGGTCGCGAGCACGCGCGTCCAACCGCGCCTCGCGACGCGCTCCGCATCGGCGACGTCGTCGCGCCAGAGTGCGTAGCTGACCGCGATCCGTTGCACCGTCGCCGTCCATTGACCGTCAGGCACGGCCTCGAGCTGCAACAGGATCTGGCCGACCAGACGACCGGCCTCGTCGTCACTGCGGGATTCGACGAGCACGGCGCCGAGGGCCAGCAGCGGGCTCCAGACGAGCCGATGCGGGCTCCAGTCGAGGGCTGCGCGACACTCGGCCTCGGAGCCGGACCAGCGCCCGAGCTTGAACAGGATGTCGGCCGCGTTGCCACGCAGGAAGGCGCCATAGCCGGCCTCCTGCTCCCAGCGGCGCGCCTCCTCGATGCCCTGCTGGACGATGGCCAGCGCCGCGTCGTAGCGCGCGTCAAGCTCGAGAAGATGCGTCCGATTCGCATACGTGCGCATCAGGTCATCGAGACGGCCGGCACGACGCGCATGGCCGGCGGCCTCCTCCAGGTAGTCCAGGCCACGGTCGATCTGGCCGCCGTAGGCGATATCGACGCCGAGCGTACAGGTCGCGTGGCCGAGCTCCGCGTCGGCGACCGGGTCCGCGCCCGCGGCGGCGGCTCTCGCCTGCTCGGCCAGTGGCGCGCTCTGGTCGAAGCTGCCGTCGACCATCAGGACCTGCGCCAGCGCCCCAAGGACGCGGGCACGCTCGGCAGTCGGCTGGTCGGGCACCAGCTGGACCGCCGTCTGCAGCGAGCTCTGCGCTGCGACGTGGTCGCCGGCTGCCGACTGATACAGGCCGAGGCGAAGGTAGAGCAGACCGACGTCGAGCTGCAGGGTGTGCTGGGCCCGACTGCCGCGCCGGGCGGCGTCGGCCACGGCCGCGGCTCCAGCCAGCTCGGAGATCGCTTGCTGGGCAAGGCCGGCGGCGCGACCGGCGTCGTCGGCCGCGAACGCGGCATCGGCCGTCAGCGCGAGGAGCTCCGCCGTCGAAAGCGTCAGCTTGGGCACGCGCGCCTCGTGCGTCTCGACCAGCTCCAGCGCTCGTTGGAAGTGGAGCAGCGCCGTGCCGCCAGGGTCGAGCGCCTGGCAGCCGAGGCCGGCGGCGGCATGGGCATTGCGTGCCGCCGCAAACCGCATCGCACGTTCCAGGTGCCAGGCCGCTTCCGCCGGCTGATGGCGCAGCGCCCGAGCCAACGCGTCATGGACCGGTTGGCGGTCGGCGGGCAGCCCGAGCGCCTCGATCGACTCCGCGTACGCCTCGTGAACGACGGCGAAGTGGCTCGTTTCGTCGTTCGCCACCGTCTCGACGGCCAATCCGGCGCCGCAGACCTCCGTCAGGGCGGCGCGCGTCAGATGGCCGCCCGGGAAGTCGGCTGCCAGCAGCAGTTCGACGGGCAGCGGCCGGCGCGCCGCAGCGAGGACGCGAAGCGAGCGCATGGCGCCCACGGACAGAGCCGAGAGGCGCATCCGCAGCAGGTCATCGAACCGACCCCCGAGGCTGCCGCCGGACCCAGCCTCGGTCTCGGCCAGCTGCTCGGCCAGGAGCGGGATGCCGCCGCTGCCCTCGAGGACGGCCGCCGTCAGCGCGGCCGTCGGTCGCTCGCCGGTCAGCCCCTCGATGAAGCCCATGACCTCGTGCCGTTCCAGGGGCCCGACCTTGATCTTCTCGATGATCGGGTCGCCGTTGATGATCGATGCCAGCCCGACCATCGGGTGGCGCCGGTGAAGCTCGTCGGGCCGGAAGCTGACGATCAGGCAGATGGGCAGCTCGCGGCCGATGCGCAGCATCGTCTCAACGAACTTGCGGGTGCCCGGATCGGCGTGGTGGAGGTCCTCGAGCGTGAGCACGACGACGCCGTCGCCGGCCCGCCTGGTGAGGATCCCGATGACCGCCTCGAGGAGCCGGCTGGCCTGCTGGTCGGGCGACGATCGCATAGGGTCCTGCGGGATCAGCCCGAGGCGACGCACGCGGTCGGCGATGGACGGCACGAGCTCGGTGACCTCCAGGCCGGCCGCGCCGACGACGTCAGCGAGTCGCTCGTCGTCGAGCGACTCGAGACTGGGGCCGAGGGCGGCGTTGAGCGGGGCGTACGGCACGCCCTCCTGCGGCTCGTAGGCCGCCGCACGCAGGACGACCACGTCGGGCAGGTCCGCCAGGCGCGCCTGGAGCTCGGTCAGCAGGCGACTGATGCCGATGCCGGCCGGTCCGGTGAGAGCGATCCGTGCAGGCTGGCGCGATGCCGCGCGCTCCAACCCGGCCGCCAGACGGGCGAGCTCGCGTTCCCTACCGACGAAGGCCATCGGAGCAAGGATACGCGTCGTGTCAGCCATACTGCGCGGGTGCTCGAGACGCCGGGAACGGCAGCCGTCGACCCCACCGGGCCCCCGGACGCCGGCGGTCCGCACCCCGACAACGACCTGAACGAGCTGACCGGCGAGGCCTGGCTCTACTTCACGAAGTCCCTGTGGACGACCGCCTACCCGTCCGAGCTGGGTCACGCCGCCCGGAAGGCACACGGCGCCAACAAGCCTCCCCGGCTCATGGCTCGGCTGATCGAGTTCTTCACGGTTCGCGATGAGCTCGTCCTGGATCCCTTCGCGGGTGTCGGCGGGACGCTGCTCGGGGCTGCCATCTGCCGCGCACCACGGCGCGCCCTGGGCTTCGAGCTCGAGCCTCGCTGGGCGGCCATCTACGAGGAGGTCGTGGCGGCGGCCCGCGCCGATCGCGGTGGCGCCGGCCCCCTGCTGGCGGACCTGGGCACCGCCGATCCCGGTGGACCGCGGGCGTTCGATCCATCCGGCTGCGTGATGGCGTGTGGCGAGGCGATGGATCGGCTGGCCGACCTTGCCGATGGCTCGATCGACTTCGTGGCCACCGACCCGCCGTACAACCCGCAGCTGCGTCTGACGATGGCCGGCGGACGACTCGCCGAGACGCACGCGAACCGGCGGACCGACTACGCGATGGTCACCGACTCCGACGCCGACCTGGCCAACAGCGCCAGCTACCCGGAGTACCTCGATCGCATGGAGGCGATCTTCGGCCAGCTCCACCGGGTGCTCCGTCCCGGTCGCTACGCCACGTTCATCGTTCGCGATGCCTACCAGGATGGACGCTACCGGTTCACGGCCGCCGACCTCACGCAACGCGCCGAGCGCGTCGGACTGGTGCCCAAAGGCGATCTCATCTGGTATCAGGCGGGCACGCGGCTACGCCCGTACGGCTATCCCCGAGCCTTCGTGCCCAACATCGTGCACCAGCACATCGTGGTGCTCCGCCGCCCCTGATGGGCGACGATCCGTCGGTCGCGCCGCGCCCCGCGAGGTCAGTGGTCCCGGAGGCAGGTCAGCTGGCGCCGCGCTCGCGGATGAACCGGGCGGCCAGGCCCTCACCGAGGACCGGCTCACTGCCATGGGCGGCGCGCATGGCCTGGGCCTCGTTGAACGCGGCCAGGACATCGTCGTCATCGTCGTCGTCCATCGCCGCCGGTGTGGTCGTGACCACGTCGCCAAGGGTCATCTTGTGGACCCAGCCGATCTCCCCCTGTGGCGTTCGGACCTTCCAGTAGAGGCCCGATCGCTCGAGCAGCTCGACCTCGTCGCCTTCGTCGAGCCGGCCGATCTCCTGGCCCAGGATCTCGTCTGGCGAGTCGGCCAGGCGGACCATGCGATAGCGGATACGACGACGTTCGTTGCTCGGGTCCCCGGCCACCGCCGCGCGGGCGAACGTCAGACGCTCCGCCTCGATGGCGGCCAGGCTCGTACCAGGGTCCGCCTTGCGTGCCTCGTTGAGGGAAGGACGCCGCCAGCGCGGCATCGCCATCTCGCCGGTCAGGGGGGCCTCCGTCGGCCTCGCGTCTGGCGCCTGTGGCGGTGACTCGTCGAGTGCATCGTCGTGCGTCGGGAGGTCGTATGGATCCTCATCCTCGCGGCGGCGGCGCTTGAAGGTGAAGAGCGCCATGACCACGACGGCTGCCGTGCCGGTGGCGACGAGGGCACTCCGGGCCGCGATGGTCAGCCACTGATCGCTGCCGAAGCCTGGCAGCGCCGCGGTAAGCGCCGCGATGGAGCCGACACCGGGCGTGCCTGACCGACCCCCGAGGGCGGGGTCGACGCCGCCCGTCACCTGGTCGACCGGTCGCTGGGGGTCGCCCGACCCCGGCAACAGGGCGCCGAGCGGACCCGACGCACCGGGGCCGAGACCACCCGACCCGTCGGATCCTGGCCCGCCGTCATAGTCGAGGAAGGCCGCGACGACCGCAGCCAGCGGATCCGGCCCCGCGCTCGAGGTCGGCTCAGGCGTCGGCCGAGGGGTCGATCGCGGGCGGCTCGATCCGCTCGTCGTCGCCGGCTTGGGGGCCGGCTTGGATGTCGGCTGCGGCTTGGGTTTGGGCTTCGGCGCGACCTTGATCGTGCCGCCAGCGAGGCTCGTTTCGCGGCCCTTCGAGTCCTGGGCGACGAAGGAGTAGCTGTGCGTGCCCGCCGCCTTGATCTTGATCCCGACGTGGTACCGAGCGCCGTCGCGCATGTTGCTGTCGGACGCGTTGTTCGGCGTCATGCCATGCGCCGTGCCGTCGAGCACGACACGCACGAAGGCCGGCGGATCGTCGTCCTTGCTGACATAGGTGGCGGCGAACGTGAAGGCGTCACCGGCCGTGCCGGCATCCGGGTCCGCCGAGCCGGCGGTCAGCTTCAACGGACCGGCAGCCGCAACCGGCATGGCGAGCGCAAGACTCAGGAGCAGGACACACGGGACCAACGCGGTAAGCGCCCGTGTGCGCTGGCCCGGGATGAGTGCGAGTCGAAGCAAGATGATCCTCCGGTCCTGGGCCGATGGGCCCGGAAGTGGACCGAGGATGCGCGCCGCGAGGCTCGCGGGCAATGGTACGTGCGTCCCACCGCGCGGCGCCGACCGGCCGGCGCCAGATGGTCCGGCGGCGAGACATCGGCGCCGTTGCCTGTCCTGCGACCAGGAGTCCGGTTGACCCGAAGTGACCATCCGTACTACCCGAAGTGGCCATGGCCCCGACCGGCTGGAGGGGCCACGATCGGCCAGTGAAGGTCATCGCTGCGGCTTCGCCGCGCCCTCGAGCGCGAACGCCATCCCTGGCGCGCGCGACCGCCGGCGGCCTGGTCCTGGTGGCCATCGGGCTCGGCACCGTGGCGCTCATCGTCGCGTCCGGCGTCATGCAGTCGGTCACGCACGTCGGTGACTCGCGAGTCAGCCAGCAGCTCTTCGGGACCGCCACCTGGGGGCTCGCGTTCCTCATCCCGGGCCTCTTCATCGTCCTCGGCCTGGCGCGCATCGTGCGCGCCGTCGAGGCACGCCCACGGCCGCGCCGTGACCGACCAGCGGCCTCTCAGCGTGGTCGGGTCTCCGATGAGTTCCAGGTCGCCCAGCTCGTGCGGCTGCCAGACGGGCGAACCATCCCCGAGGTCGTCGTCGGGCCGCACGGTCTGACGGTCGTCGAGGAGATCCCGCCCAAGCACGCCAGCCGGCAGGCCAGCCATCACTGGGAGGTACGGGACCGGACGGGCCGCTGGACGGCCGTCGAGCACCCACTGGACCGAGCCGCTCGAGACGTCGAACGCCTGCGACGCTGGCTCGGGAGCTACATGGAGGACTACACGCCCCGCTTCACGGCGGTCTGCGTCAGCGACGACGACCGGCTGCCTCGATCCCAGGAGGTCGCCGTCATCCGACGCGACCAGCTGGCCGACTTCCTTGGCGCACAGCCGGCGCTGCGGCAGATGACGGCCGACCGCCGCGAGCGGATCGCTGGCCTCCTGCGGGACCTGGTCGAAGGCTGAGTCAGGCAGGTCCCTTCGAGGCCAGCTCGCGCAGGTCGGCGAGCAGCAGGTCCACCTCCGCCGAGGTGTTGTAGTGCACGAGGCCGATGCGCAGAAGGCCCCCCGACGCGGCCAGTCCCAAGCCGCTCGACGAGGTTGACGGCGTAGAAGTCACCGTCCCAGGTGAAGATGCCGCGGCGACCGAGCTCGGCGGCGAGGTCAGCCGGTGACCATCCCACAAGGCGCATCGCGACCGTCGGCGTTCGGTGGTCGAAGCGCGTCGGGTCGGTGATGCCCCAGATGGTCACGCCTGGGATGGCCAATAGCCCGGCGATGAGCCGCTCGCTGAGGTCGCGCTCGTAGCGCTTGATGGCCGCCATGGCGGCGTGGACGTCGAGCCGCCGACCGGCCATCGCGCCGAACCCCTGGCGATGCGCGGGGTCGGCGCCACGACCGATCTCGGCCAGGTACTCGACGGCTTCGGTCGTGGCGGCCATCCCTTCGTGGCTCTGGGTGCCCGATTCGTAGGCGTCCGGCGCCGGCCGCAGCTGGTAGCGCGATAAGGCAGCAAGGTGCTCAGGTCGTCCGTACAGGACGCCGAGGTGGGGCCCGAAGAACTTGTAGATCGAGCAGGCCAGGAAATCGGTCTCGAGTTCCTCGACATCGATCGGCCCGTGGGGGGCGAAATGGACAGCGTCGACGAACGTCCACGCGCCTGCGGCATGGGCGCGCCGGATGATGTCGCGGACCGGGTTGATGGTGCCGGTGGCGTTGGACGCCATGCCCACGGCCACGAGGCGCGGTCGACCTTGGAGGGCTACGTCGAGCGTCGTCAGATCGAGCGTGCAGTCGCTCGGATCGATGTCGACCCAGCGCACGGTGGCTCCAGCGTCCGCCGCCATCAGGGTCCAGGGGCTGACGTTGGCGTCGTGGTCGAGCCGGGTGACGACGATGTCGTCACCGGGACCCAGCAGTCGGCCGATGGCCCGACTGAGCATGAACGTCAACGTCGTCATGTTCGGCCCGAACTTGACGCTGCCGGGCGGTGCGCCGAGGAAGTCCTCCATGGCGGCGTGAGCCGCGTCGATGACCCGGTCGCTCTCGGCGGACGTCACGAAGGCACCGTGCGTGTTCGCGTTGTGCTCGCGAAAGTAGCGCGCGTAGGCGTCGATGACACGCTGCGGCACCTGCGTCCCGCCGGGCCCATCGAGGAAGACGACCGGCTCGCCGTCGAGTCGTCGCATGAGGGCCGGGAACTGGCCCCGCAGTGGGGTCGGGTCGAAGGCGGTCATCGACCGCAGGGTAGCGAACCGTGGCCCGCCGCGGGCTGAGCCTGGACGTACGGGTCGAAGCGCGCTCTGCGCCCGACGTCGCCGCGCCGGTGAAGCCGGCTCCTGGGCGCGACCTAGGCCGTGACGCCGGTGGGCGCGGCCTCAGGTGCGATCGGATCCGCGCCCGGGAACCAGGCGCCCAGATCGAGGTCGGCCTGATAGGCCTCGACGGCGTAGCGGTTGACCCACGCGAACGCGTGCTCCGACTGGCCCGCGTCGGGCGCGTCGCGCAGCCCGACCGTCACATGGCCGAGCATGACGAATGGACCGCCGGGCCGCGTCAGCGATCGGCCCGGGTCATAGCCGGGCAGGGTGGGTAGCTCGCCCGCGATCGTGAAAGGCCCGATCGACAGACTCAGCGCGTGCCACGAGGCATGCACTGGCGTGGCGGTCTCCACCGGGCAGACGACCATCAGCAGGTCGTCGGTCTCGATGACGGCACGCGTCTGGCTCTCGCGCGGGCCGCCGTCGATGGGGTCGAGCACGGGTCGTTCGAGCGACAGCGCATCAAGGGTCTCGAGCAGGTCGCCGAGCCTCTCGGAGCCCGTCAGGCGCCCATGCAGAAGTCCCGCCCCCGTATAGGCTTCGATCTGCGTGCTCATGGCGGCGTCCTCGTCGCGAGGCGTCAGCGTCGCACGGATCGGGCCCCTGGGACCATCCCCATGGGTACCGTCGAGGCAAGGATGTTGGTACGCCCTCCGCGGTGCCAGAATGCGCCGCATGGTCGGCCCCGAACCGCCTTCGGCTGCCGCCAGTGGGCGCCCGCATCGGAGCCTGGCGACCGCCTACCTCATCTGGTTCCTGCTCGGCATCTTCGGCGCCCACCGCTTCTACCTCGGCGATGCACGCGCCGGCCGCCGCTTCCTCGTCGCGCTCGGCGTCGGCGTCGCGCTGCCGGTGATCGGCCTGCTGCTGGCACTCGCGACCCGGAGCTTCGAGGGCGTTTCGCTCGGGTTGATCGGCTGGTCGGCCGGCCTGCTGGTCCTGCTTGGCGTGCTGCTGGCTGCCATCCTCGACGCCTTCCGGCTGCCGGCGCTGACGCGGCGCGCGAATGGGGACGTCGATCCGACCGAACAGCCAGGGCACGACGGCATCAGGTCAGGCCAGGATGGATGAGCGCTCCTTCGGGATGTGCTCAGGGCAGATGGGCGCGGATGGCGGGATGGGCGCTCAGCGCGCGGCGACGACCTCGACCTCGCAGCGCGCCCCGATGGCCAGGCCGGACACACCGATCGTGGCGCGGGTCGGGGGATCGCTCGGGAAGGACTCACGCCAGACCTCGTTGTAGGCCGCGAAGTCGGCCATGTCGGTCAGGTAGACGGTGGCCTTGACCACGTCCGACAGGTCGAGGCCGACCAGTCTCAAGCGGTGTCGGACGTTGTCCAGCATCTGACGAACCTCGGCCGCGATGCCGCCCGGTACGACGGCACCGGTGAGCGGGTCGTCGCCGACCTGGCCGGCCACGAAGACGAAACCGTTGGCCTCGACCAGCTGCGAGAACGGCAGGTGCCCGGGTGGGAGGCCGTCGGGTTGCAGCACCACCTTGGGCATGGATCCCTCCTCGCGGTCCGTCAGGCCATGGTAGGGGAGCCTGGATTCGAACCAGGGACCGGCGGTGTATAAGACCGCTGCTCTAACCGCTGAGCTACTCCCCCGCGCCGATGCTACACCGCAGCACGGCCTCGGACGGGCGGTCGGTCAGGTGCCGGATCCGAAGAGCCGCGAGGCCACGGCCCGCAGCCCGCCCTGGCTGGATGGCGTCAGGGTGGGTGGAGCTTCGACTTCCTGGTAGACCCCGGAAAGGAGGGCCTCCTCCTCGGGGCTGCGCAGGGCCTGGATGGGCAGGTCGTCGGGGTCGAGCGGCCGAGGCGACTCGGCGACCAGGCGCGGCGGGCGAGCGTAAGCCGGAGCGCCCATGAGCTGGGGCATGGCCATGAAGCGCCCGCCGCCACCACCGGAGCCGCTCGTGGATGGAGGCGCGGAGTTCCATGTGGGCTGGCCACCGGGCATCTCGTCGACGTCCGGCAGCGGCGCGAGACCCTCCACAAAGGGGTCGCTGGGGGCCATCGCTGAGGTGAAATCGTTCGTCAAGGTGCTCAATGCGGCGCTCGTGCGGGTTCGATGTCCAGCATGTCGGCGTCAGGATACGGCCTGTATGCGGCCTACGGGCTAGAGGACGATGGTACCGAACCGAGAAGTGGTGACACCCGACAACAGACCTACAAGAGTGGTCTGATGAGCTGGAAGATGACGACCAGCACGATGTACGCGACCGGGAAGGCGGCGAACATGCCCAGCATCGCGGCCCAGGCGGAACGGCGGCGGACGCCGGACGCACCGCTGGGCAGCGGGGCCCAGAGGTAGGTCAGGACGCTGCCGGCGCCGACCACGACCAGGATGTAGAGGACGAAAGCTCCGAGGCCGGCACCGATCCTCAGATCCCAGACGAGCAGGACGAGGCCGGCCACCACGGCCACGATGACGTCTGCCGTGATGGCGCGGACGATCGGGGGTGGCACGTTGCGCGCCTGTCGCCAGCGGATCTCCCACTCACCGCGGGGTTCGACCTCGGGCTGCGGAGGGCCCGCCTGGCTCATGGTTGGTCGGCCGACAGGATGACCAGCTCCGGTCGACGCGGCAGGGTCGTCGGTGTGTGTGTGGCGATCGTCGCCACGGCCTCGACAAGGCGATCCAGCTCCACCTCGCTGTTCCAGAAGCCGATCGACAGGCGGACGGCATCGAGCGACACGATCGTTCTCGTCGTGGCGAAGACCTGCTGCGCTAGCGCAGCCAGCAGCTCATCGCAGCTCCAGCCCGCCACTCGGATGGTGACCAGCGTGGCCATCTCGTCGAGCGGCGTCAGCAGCGTGACGCCGTCGATGGCCACCAACCGCTCTGCCGTCCGACGGGCCAGCCGGCCGGCCCGTTCGAACGCCCAGGGCAGCCCGACGGCCATCTGTAGCCAGCCGACCGCGCGGGCCAGGCCGACGATCGACGGTCGATGGACATCGGTCAGCTCGAAGCGGCGGCCGGTCGGCCAGGTCTCGCCCGCCAGCGGCAGGTCGAAGGACGCGAACGACGGGTAGCCGGCCCATGATTGGATAGCCTGCGCGCGCGCGCGTGGCGAGGCCCAGATGGCGCCGGTCCCGATCGGCCCGGCCAGCCACTTGTGGCCGGATAGCGCGATGACGTCGGCTCGCAGACGGCCGGCATCGACGGCGATGGCGCCGACCGACTGGGCGGCGTCGACGACGAGCCAGGTGCCGTGGCGCTCGGCGAGGTCGGCGATGGCTTCGACCGGCAGCACGGCGCCGGTCGTCCACAGCACGTGCGAGACGGCGATCATCCGGGTCCGGGGCGTCATCGCAGCGCTCCATCCGCTGGAGGATCCGGTCGCCGTCGAAGCTGGGTCGACATGCACGACGTCGACCTCGACACCCGCCCGCGCGCGCACCGACCAGATCGGGCCAGACAGGCCGGGATGCTCCGCGTCGGTGGTCACGATCCGGTCCCCTGGCCGCCAGTCGATCGCAAACAGTGCGTGATTCAGCGCTTCGGTCGCGCCGTGCGTGAGGCCGATGCCATCCAGGTCACCGGTGATCATCGCCGCCAGCACGCCCCGACACTCGTCCATGCGCTCTTCAAAGGCGATGTAGCCGTCCAGATCGGCACGGCCGACGCGCAGCTCCCAGTCCTCGACCTCGCGCATGGCAGCGACCGTCTCGCGTGCCAGCGGTCCTGCCGTGCCGGCGTTCAGGTAGATGCCGCCGGTGGTGGCCGGCATCGCCTCGCGGATGGCAGCGACCTTGTCGGCATCCGGCATGAAGGGGGAGACCATGGGCTGGCTATGATAGCCACCGATGCCCGTGACCTACGCCCGCCCAGAGCTCATCGCGAGCCCGGATTGGCTCGCCGAGCAACTCGGGCGACCCGGCGTCCGGATCGTCGACTGTCGCTTCCGCGTCGACGGCACCGGCCGCCAGGTGCACGCCGCGGGGCACATCCCGGGCGCGGCCTATCTCGATTGGGCCACCGAGCTGGTCGACCCTGACGACCCACTGCCATTCCAGCTCGCGGGCCCCGAGGCATTCGCGGCAGCGGCCGGCCGGGCAGGCATCGGGGACGGCACCACCGCGGTCCTCTACGACGACACGACCTCGCTCTACGCGGCCCGGGTCTGGTGGAGCCTGCGCTGCTACGGGTTCGACGGCGTTCGCATCCTCGACGGCGGGTGGTCTGCCTGGCTGACGAGTGGGCGCCCGACGTCGTCGGCCGTGGCCCGCATCGAACCGTCCGTCCTGACCCCACGCGGCGTGCCGCGCCTGCGCCTCGCGACCGCGGACGTGAATGCGCTCCTCGGCTCACAAGGCGTCGAGCTCGTCGACACCCGGGCGCCGGCCGAATACCACGGTCAAGAGGGCAACGCCAAGCGGCTGGGGCATATCCCCGGGGCCATCAACGTCCCCTCGGCACTGCTCACCGAGCATGGCTCCGGCGTCTTCCTCGCGCCCGACCGCCTGTCAGCGCTCTTCACCGATGCGGGCGTGCGCCGTGACCGCCGGATCGTGCTCTACGACGGCGCGGGCATCGGCGCCGCCAAGGCGGCCTTCGCCCTGACCGTGCTGGGCTACGAGAACGTCGCGCTCTACGAGGGCGGCTGGTCCGCCTGGGGCAGTCGCCTGGATCTGCCCGTCGACCGCTGAATGGGACCTTCAGGCGAGCGGCGGCTCGGACGGTCCAGCCGACTCTGACGGCTCGGATGCGCTGACGACGACGCCGGCCCACACGTCCTGCTCCTGGAACGGGGCCAGGATCTGGGCACGAGCGTGGTTGAAGGCCAGGAAGGGCGCCGGCGTGCGTGCCTCGCTCAGGGAGTCGGACCAGAAGATCGCCTCGGTCATGGGCAGGAAGCGGCCGATCAGCTCCGCCAGGGACTCGTGGAGGTCGCGCTCGGGCAGCAGGTGGATGCGGCCGGTGATCTTGAACGGCGGCACGCTGACGGTGGCCATCTCGGGCACCTTGGCCATGCGCAGCTCGGGCGTCGGCTCGACCTCTGCCTCGGCGACGGCGAAGAGGATGGTCGCCAGGTTGATCTGGGCATAGGCGGCGCGCTCGACGACGGCGCGCACGCCGAAGTCCTCGAAGATGACGTTATCGAGGACGAGGAAGCTGGCCTCGGTGGCGTTCAGGACGTCGGTCAGCCGGCGATGCCGGGTGCGCAGGTCGCCGCGCACGACGTGCGCGTCGGTGTAGAGGGTGATGCGGGTGGACGACTCGGCGCCGATGTGCTCGAACATGGCCACAGGATACGGTCGTCCGGCCGGCCTGACGAGGGGTCCCGAGATGGTCCTTTAGTCGGGCTCGCGGGGCTCGGCCGCACCACTGACCGCATAGGCCACCGCCCCGCTCGTCCGCTCGTGGAGCCGCTCGACGCTCGAGAGGCGATCGATCTCGTCGGCCGTCTTGTCCGGTCGGAGGCGCACGATGCGTGGAAAGCGGAGCGCGAACCCTGACGCGTGGCGCGTCGAGCGCATGATCACGTCGAAGGCGATCTCGACCACGATGGTCGGCTCGACGAGCCGGTAGCGCCCGAATCGTTGCAGCGTGTGGGCCTCGAACCAACGGGTCATCTCGGCGATCTCGACGTCGGTCAGCCCGCTATATGCCTTGCCGATGGTCGCCAGCCGCCGGTCGGCCGCGGGACGATCATCGATGACCGCGAAGGTGTAGTCGGAAAGCACGCCGTGGCGTTTGCCGTGGCCGACCTCGACGCCGACAACGACGCAGTCGAGGGTCGCCAGCGGCTTCTTGAGCTTGAGCCAGCCGTAGCCTCGCCGGCCCGGCGAGTACGTGCTCTCGGGGTCCTTGACCATCAAGCCTTCATTGCCACGCGCACGAGCGGCCTCGAAGTGGCGCTCGAGGGCGGGCTCGTCCGTCGCCGTGACCATTCGCGAGACACCGAAGCCCGGCGCCGAATCGAGGCCCAGCGCGTCGAGTCGGTCGCGTCGCTCGGTCAGCGGGCGCCGCAAGAGGGGCTCGAGATCACCGTCGGCACCGACTGCCAGGGCATCGAAGGCGACGAAGATGCAGGGCACCTCGGCGAGCAGCGCGGCCGACGGCTTCTTGCGACCCAGCCGCGTCTGGAGTCGCTGGAAGGGCATCGCGCCGCCATCCTTCCAGGCCAGCAGCTCACCGTCGAGGATGCCCTCCCAGGGCAGATCGGCAGCGGCCGTGACGACCTCCGGGAACTGGCCGCTGACGTCGTGCATGTCCCGGCTGTAGAGCCGCGTCTCATCACCCAGGCGATGGAGCTGGGCGCGGATGCCGTCGTACTTGTCCTCGACCCAGACCGGGCTGCCCAGCCGCTCGATGACCTCGGCGGCGTCGGCGGCTGGCGACGCGAGCATCGACTTGAGCGGCCGGAAGAGGGTCAGCGAGGCGGACTCCAGGACGCCGTCACGAGCCAGCTCGGCCGTGCGCCCGATATCGCCGGTCAGCATCCCGGCCCATTTCACGGCTTCCAGTGGCTGCTCGAAGGCTGCCGCGATGGCTGCCTCGAGATGCCCTTCCCGGAGCCCGATGCGCATGTCGCCGCCCATCACCTTGACCACGTACTTGGCGGTCAGCGGATCGCATCGCCAGAGCAGGGTCCGGAAGATGGTCGCCTTGTCGGCCGCCCCACGAGCGGCGGCGATGGCGGTCATCGCGTCGGCGACGTCGGTCAGGCTGGGCAGCTCGCCGCTCGGTCGTCGACGGCCCTCCAGCAAGACGTCGTAGACCGCCTGGCCGAGATCGGACGACCGGTCATAGGCGCGCCCGAGGGCGCCTTCGTCGGCGTCCGTCTCGGCTTCGACGGCGGCCGAGATGGCGGCCCAGCCGAGGCCGGTCGTGCGCGGATCCCGCTCCGGGAACGGGCGACCGGAGAGGTAGGTCACGGCGATGGGAAGCTCGGCCGGGCTGAGCGACCGGAGATACTCGGCGAGGATGGCGACCTTCTCCGACGTCCGGCCGGTCGCCGCCAGGCGCTCGGCCGTCTCGCTCCACCGGCGCATCGATCGCTCCTCCGTCAAGCCGCGGCCGCGATGGTATAGCATCGCCCTCCCATGACCGCCCAGATGGCTCGCGACCACTGGCATCCACCGGAGATCGCCGGACGACAGGTCGTTCTGCGCCGCCATGTGCCGGCCAATCTGGAGGCTGTCGCGCGCTGGTATCGCGACCCGGAGCTCGCCAGACTCTCCCGCTACCAGACCCAGCCCATGGAACCCGACGAGGTCGAGCACTTCTTCCGGACCCGACTGCTCAGCTCCGAGTCCTTCGCCTACGCCATCCACGAGCGGACGACCGACCGCCTGATCGGCCTGGCCACGTTCTCCAACCTCGACCCCGACAATGGTGCGGCGCTCTTCCACATCACCATCGGCGAACGCGATGCGTGGGGGCGGGGCATGGGCACCGAGGCGACGGCGCTGATGGTCGGGCATGCCTTCGAAGTCCTCGGCCTCCACCGCATCGGATTGAGCGTCTTCGCCTTCAACATGCGGGCCATCCGGGCGTACGAGCACGTCGGCTTCCGGTCGGAGGGCCGCCTGCGCGAGGCGATCTGGCGTGACGGCCAGTTCTGGGACGAGATCCAGATGGGCCTCCTGGCCGACGAGTGGCTTGAGGCGCGACGGCAGGGACGGCGGGTCGACGACCAGCTGTCGACGACGGCCGGATGACAGCCAGCGTCGGTCCAGCCGCGGATCAAGCCCGCGCCGATGTTCGCGCCATCGCCGCAGACAAGGGCCATGCCGTGGAGATCGGGCGACGCGTCATCGCGAGGCTGGAGGTCGCCTTCGAGGAGGGCGCGCTGCAGCGCACCGAATTCCTCGGCCAGGCCATGACCGACCTCGAGGCCGCGCTCGATCAGGAGGACGGACAGAAGCTCGGCGGCAAGAGCGCCGAGGCGTCGCGCTTCATCCTGCGCGCTATCGATCGCGCGCTCGACGACGCCTGATCAGACTCTGCGCGTCGGCCGACGTCTGGTCGCTGCCCGTCCGACGACGTAGGGTCGCCTGGGGCACGGCCGGCCGATCGGTGGGAGCCCTGCCTTCCCGCCTCCGACGTGACGCTGAGCCTTTCCTCGCGGCGGACGACCGTCAGCCCGGGCCGGTCGACTCGTCATGATGCCGTTATCGACAGGCGCGTTCACCTGCGTACACTTGGTCATGACCCCCCGCGCCCTCGGACGGTGCGTGACGACCCTGGCGAAAGGATCCTGACTCGCATGCTCGATCGCCTGATGGGCGGCAGCAAGCTCAGCGATGAGCAGAAGCGCCGCGTGCCCCCCGGTCAGTACGTGACCGACAAGTTCCCCGTCCTTCACTACGGCTCGGTCCCCAAGACCGACCTCGCGACGTGGGACTTCAAGGTCTACGGCGAGGTCGACAACCCGTTCACGTTCCGCTGGGACGAGTTCAAGCTCATGCCGCGCAAGACGGTCCACACCGACATCCATTGCGTGACGCGCTGGACCAAGCTCGATACCGACTTCTCCGGTGTGCCCATCCAGCACATCCTCGAGCTGGCTCAGCTCAAGCCGAGCGCGGCCTTCGTGGTCGCACACAGCGAACAGGGCTACACGACCAACATGCCGCTCGAGGTGCTCGACGACGAGGACGTGCTCCTCGCCGACACGTTCGATGGCAAACCGCTCGAGACCGAGCACGGCTGGCCGCTTCGGCTCTTTGTTCCCAAGCGTTACTTCTGGAAGAGTGCCAAGTGGATCCGAGGCCTCGAGTTCATCGAGCACGACCGGCTCGGCTTCTGGGAGCGCTACGGGTACAACAACAGCGCCGACCCGTTCAAGGAGGAGCGCTACTCCGAGTAGCTGTCTCGGGCGAGCGACCTGACTGCTCGAGTCAGCGGGGCCGGCCTATTTCAGGTGGTCTCGCCGCTGCCCGTTTGTGCGTTGCCAGCCTTCAATGCCGCGGCCTGGGCAAGGAGCGGGATCGGCTTCGCCATCGGCGGACGACCAGCGTCCGCCACGTCCGCTACGTAGGGGGTGCGAGCGAATGCGTCGACCATCACCGGATCGAACTGGATGCCCGCGTACTTCCGCAGCTCACCCATCGCCTGCTCGGCCGTCAACGGGGTCATCCGATATGGCCTCGCGGCCGTCATGGCTTCGAAGGCATCGGCGACATGGAGGATGCGCGCGAGCTTAGGGATCCCTTCACCGACCAAGTGATCGGGATAGCCGGAGCCGTTGTACCACTCATGGTGGTGGCGGATGATCGGCAGCTCCGGCGCCAGGCGCTGCACGGGCGAGATGATCTCCTCGCCCTTGACCGGGTGCATGTTCATGATCACCCGCTCCTCGCGCGTCAGCCGATCCGGCTTCAAGAGCACCGCGTCGGGTACCCCGATCTTGCCGATATCGTGCAGCAAGCCGCCCCACTCCAGGGCCTCGAGCTCGGCTTCGCTGCAACGAAGTTGCCGTCCGATGACGACGGAGATCTCCTGGACCCGCTTGCTGTGGCCGGCCGTGTAGTGGTCCTTGGCGTCGACGGCCGACGACAGGCTGCTGATCGTCTGGGTGAACATGTCGCGGATCTCGACGACCCGCTTGTAGGCGCTGCGCGTCGTAGCCAGGGGAAGCCCGAACAGGATCACCGCCCACTGCCCAACGGAGATGGACACCACAGCCATCAGCCACGCGAGTGGAGCAAGCGCGACAGTGCTTACGCCGCGATCGGCCCAATCGCTCCTGGAGGACAGATCGAAACGCTAGGCCATCGCGACTGCAACGGCGGCCGAAGTCAGCATTGAGTGATCCCCAGATAGACGACCCCCGCGAACAGAGCAGCGACCAGGGTGCCGGGCGAAGGTGAGAACCGGAAGTTCCAGTCGGCCCGCCATGGCCTGGAACACTACGGCTCCGGCGATTGCCGGCAATGTCAAGGCCGCATGGTTGTAGAGGGTGCCGTACCAAGGCACCCGGCCTCTCAGCTCCCGCCACTCAGTGCTGCCGAACGCCGCGACAATCCCGGCGGCGATCGGACCACCTAGGAATGCCGCAGCCAAGATCGGGCTTCCCGGACACCGAACTCGCGTGCCTCGTGGCAGTTGAACCGGTGCTGCGGACGCGGCGATCGAGGCCGCAATCCAGAACATCACCGATGGCCAATCTAGGGTCAACGGAAACAGAAAAAACGTCGCGACCAGCGCAAAGATGCCGGTCGCGACGACTGCGGTAACCAGGACCTTGAGACGCATGCTCACGCGTCAATTCTCTGTAGCTCATCGCGATCGACAATGTACTCCTGTCGTGGTGCGCTGCGACCGTAGCCCGAAAGTACCGGCGCTGCGGTCGCCCTACAGAGGTCGAAGACCTGCGCCTCCGGCCGCGACCAAGGCGATGAGCATGCTCAAGAGAGCTGCGCACACGCCAAATCCGCGGCTGCATCTCCAACTACCAGGCCTTGCCACTCATGTTCGGCTCCACGCTCTATCCTCTCGGGATCGTCGCAGACTGCGGCGATCACGCTGCTGGCTGAACGTCGGCCGGGTGCACTACTCACTCGCCGTCGCCCCAAGTGCCCAGTTCAGGCGACGGCTCGTCGTATCCGATCGTCTCTGACACTGCCCCCTAGTACTTATGTACTGGAGACAGCGGGACTGTACGCGACGGGGGTTGCATCGGGTCAATACGCATCCATGCGTAGTCTTGTGAGGCTTGCGCTAGTTGAGTCGGCTTAGGTCAGCTCGGCTACCGACGGGCCGCCCGTCTTCACTTCGGCAAAAGTGGGCGGAGACGCTCGCGAAGAGTTCGCGGTAGTTTGTGGCGTAGTGTTGATATTGAAGAGCGGCTGCGTCGTTGGATTCAGATGCCACGGCTAGGTCCAGACCAAAGCGCGCTCGACATCAATTGCCCTTGGGATCCTCGGCGAGGATGAACTGAGCCACCTCAACCGCCTCGCTCAAGGGCACCTCGACTAGCGAGTACTCGCTGTAGGGAGCCGTCCCAGATGCAGAAACGAGGAGTGAATTTGATCGCGCCAGTCATGCGCCCAGTCCTCGTATTCGAACTCTGCGGCAAACTTGCCCGACATAGCTCACGGACCGCGCGTCGCGCGGGATCTGGGTCTAGGTCGATGACCCGCAAGGCCCGCGAGGCCTCCGCGGCAAAACGAACGGACGCGATGCGCGTCTTGTTGCGATCTAGCCATACGAGCTCACCCTTGTTGGACATGTATTCGTATGACTCGTCTTCGTCGTAGAACGGGTCAAATCTCACGTCGCAGAAAGTAGAGAGTCTGATTGAGGCTATTGGCGGCGGAACTTGGCACGAGATCCGGCCACAGTTCCTCCATGATTTGTTCACGGGTCGCTGTCTGCGCTGGTCGTGATACCAAGTAGTACAAGAGAGCAGCAGCACGACGCCGGATTGAGCCGATCGGAACCACCCGGTCCTCAACCTTGATGAGATGACCGACCCAAGTCCTGCAACTCGACTGTAGGGCTCATTGAGGTCAACAAGGCCCTACCGAGACCCGACTGCCGGGAGCCGCGGAGGTACGTCCGGTCGAATGCTCGGAGAAGGGGAACATCGGCCAAAGTGCCCAGCTCATCCAGCGCGCGTGCCGACGCAAGAGCGGCCGGGCAATAACCCTTTGCGACCGTCCGCCTGAACAGCGGCAGCCATCTGGCGGGCCATCGAGTCGAGCTGAAGTCACGCACCGCATCGGGAACGCGATTGAGAAGCGGCAGGCCTTCAACGATCACCTCAGCCATGTCAGTGATGGCGAGCTGACCACTAAGTCCTAGCGTGCTCGATTGCGCGCATGACCCTAGCGCCATCGCCGTCTTGCACTGCCGAGAGAATTTCTAGTCGAATGAGCCATCGAGTGTTACCGGTCTGCCTAGCAAGGCCAATCGCGGTCGCGGTCGCCACCGCAGGATCGGCCTCGACTCCGCCCGACAAAGACGCCGATGGCATTGAGGGCCGCCGCCTCTACGCCGGAGCCAAAGCCAACGGTGTCGATAGGCTGTGTCCACGAGACCTCACCGCAAATGTCTGGCCTCGTAATTGCAGCAAATCGTCTGATTGCGTCAGCCTCGGTCCGCGCCGCGGGCGGCGTCAACCGCTGAGAATCCATTGCGGCAACCGCGTCGAAAATGGAGCCGACGAAGCCTTCCTCGCCTGTGGTCAAAGCGAGGTATGTTAGAGGTTCGAAGCCCGTCGGTGTCCTCAGTGAGCCCCTCCCGCGCCGCGTCGGCATACTCTCGGGCCTCGGTGAGCCGGCCAAGCTCCGTTGAACAGATCGCCAGAACAGCGAAGGTCGAATGACGTTCTCGCAATCGACCTGTGAGCCTCAAACAACGAGGCAGCTTGCGGTTCCTGAGGAAATGGCTCGCAAGTAGTCACCACGATATAGGTTCGCCATGGCCAAGTTGTGAAGCGAGACGGCGGCGAAGTAGGGAAGTTCTGCTTCCCTGTGTTGACGAACTAGGCCTTCGAGCCTTTGCACCATTGCGTCGACGGTCGTTTCGGGACCAGAGCCGAACACGAGTCGATGGGCGTCCGCCAGGTTGCGAAAGAGCTGGGGTGACCCAGGGTCCGAGAGCACCTCCTGAACGAGGACCGTCGCTTGGCTGGCGTCGCCGTGCATGTAGTGCGCCCGGAGGAGGCCATGCCTGACGAGCGCTCGGGCTTGTGGGCTGAGGCTCCGGCGATCGATCGACTCGAGACGGTCGATCGCGGCAGCGAGGCGACCCTCCTCGATCTCTTCCATGGCAAGGATGACCTCGACGTCTGGCGCTGCCGAAGCCCCCTGTAGCGCGGCGACGATCGCGGCTGCCTGGCCCCAGGCGCCGGTTCCCACGGCGGTCAACACGCTGCGATCCAGGAGACGAACCGCACTCGCCTGATCGCCGGCGGCCAGGAAGTGGCGGCACGCGACCAACCAGTCCTCAGGCTCGGCGGCCCTGGCGACTCGCAGGTGGGCGTTGGCGAGGTCGTCAGCCGACGACTCAAGGGCAAGCTGCCCCTCGAGGAACTCGCGAAGCAGCGGGTGGAACCGGAACGTGCCGCTCGAGACGTCTCGCCGGCTGAGCAACCCGACTTCATACGCCCGCCGGATGAGATCACGGATGTCAACGACGGAAGGCGGACGTGGCAACGTCGCCATGGCGGCCTCGACCAGGATCGGTACGACCGGATCGAGGATCGAGGCGTGGATCAGGAAGGCCCGCAGGTCCGGATGGGCTTCGCGCAGGACTTCTTGGGCGAGGTACTCATAGACGGGCCCGTCCGTTACGGACAGGTGCTCGATGAAGCGCCTGATCTCGACGGCTCGCATGTCGCGGAACGTGCTCTGGAGCAGCTGGATGCACGCTGCCCAGCCCTCGGTCCGTCGGTCGATCACGTCGAGGATGTCGGCTTCCAACGGTTGACCGAACCCGTCGGCGAAGAGGGTCGCGAGCTCCTCGTGCGTGAAGCGAAGGTCGGTCGAGTCGATCGATGCGACATCGCCGTGCGCGCGAAGGCGTGCCACGGGCAGCTCCGGCTCCCTGCGGCTGGCGATCAGGACGTGGAGCCACGCCGGTGCTTCCCGGAGGAGCCGTCCGACGATGGCCTGCACGTCGGGGGCTTCATCAACAAGGTGGTAGTCGTCAAGGATGAGCAGCAGGGGCTCGTCCGGCAGCTTCTCGATGTCGACCATGAAGGCGCCGATCGCCGCCTCCAGCGACGGCTTGGCGACGGCGACCTGAGTGAATAGGGAAAACGTCGCTCGGCCGAAGTCGGGCTCGACGGTCTGGATGGCCGCCACCATGTAGTTCAAGAACGTGACCCAGTCGCCGTCGGTATGGTCGAGTCGGAACCAGATGCTTCGAGGCCGGAGCCGTTCCGAGAAGTCCGCCAGCAGCGTCGTCTTGCCGTAGCCGGCGTTGGCAACGACGAACGTCAGGCGCCGTCGCGTGTGCCGGTCGAGCCAATCGAGGAGCCGCTCCCGGTGGAGCGTTTCCGGCCGCACGGGGGCCGGCGAGATCTTGGTCCTGGAGATCGGCTCGAAGTCGACCGGAGGGTCCACGTCTTCGACCTCGAACGGCAGGCGGTGCTGGGTGATGTCTCGGGCGGGCGACACGATCGGCGAGTGGGCCGCCGAAGGCGCAAACGATAGGGACGTGGTCACTCCGCCGTCAATCCATGGTTGGCCGGCACGTGAGGTGAGGTGCCCGTTGGGAGGCTGGTCGGCCATCTGCCGCATCTTGCCTGACTGCACTTATCACTCACTTACCGGCCCGGGAACCACCGGACCGACCTCTCGACGCGCCGTACGATGTCGGCATGAACCTCGGTCTCGACCTTGACCGGTCTATCGAGCTCGACGGCCACCACGTCCGGATGGAAGCGATGAGCCTCGCCCATCTCCCGGGGCTCGTGGCCTGCGGCCTCGACCCTCGCATCTGGACCTGGATGCCCTTCACGGTCACCGACGAGGCAGGCATGCGCGAAGTCGTCGAGGCCGCCATGGAGGGCCGCGATGCCGGGACCGAGTTCCCGTTCGTGACGATCGATCGAGCGACCGGGCGGGTCGTCGGCAGCAGCCGCTACCTCGCCATCGCCCTCGCCCATCGTCGGCTCGAGATCGGCTGGACCTGGATCACGCCGTCCGCCCAGCGATCCGCCGTCAACACGGAGGCCAAGCTGCTCATGCTCGGCTATGCCTTCGAGACGCTCGGCTGCCTGCGCGTCGAATTCAAGACCGACGCCCGGAACGCCGCTTCACGAGCCGCCTTGCTGGGCATCGGCGCCACCTTCGAGGGCGTCTTTCGCAAGCACATGCTGGTGCGCGATGGGCAGCGACGCGATAGCGCCTGGTACAGCATCACGGACGACGAATGGCCGGCGGTCCGCGCGCATCTGGATGAGCGGCTGAGTCGCCAGCGCCCGTAGCTTGCGCCCAGCATGACGCCGCCGCCATCGAGGTCGAGGCCTCGGCGGGGGCCTACTCCTCGTATTCGAACGCGATCTTCAGCTCGACCCGATACTCGACGATCTCACCATCGCGGACTTCCGCAGTCGACTTCACGACCTCGACCGATCGGATGTTGCGCACGGTCTTCGAGGCGGTCGCGACCGCCTGTCGGGCGGCATCGCTCCACGAGCGCGGGCTCGTCCCGACCATCTCGCGGATGATGATGACGCCCATCAGGGGCTCGACCGACCGCGCATCAGGCCATCAGACCCTGGCTGGCGCTGGCCCGGACGACGTCGAAGCAGCCGCTGCAGTAGACGGGCTTGTCGTTGCGCGGCGCAAAGGGAACCATCGCCTGACCCCCACACCGGGCGCAGATCGCTGCGTGGTACTCGCGCGCGCCGCCGGTCGAGCGGACCTGCTTCGCTGTCGCGCGGCAGCCCGTGCAGCGCTGTGGATCATGCTCCAGGCCCTTGCTGGCAAAGAAGGCCTGCTCGCCCGCCGAGAACACGAAGGCTTCGCCGCAGTCGCGGCACGTCAGTGTCCGGTCCGCATACACCTGGTCCCACTCCCTCGTCCTAGCGGTCCCCATCCGACCGCCCCCCGGGCGCCCCGAGCGGACCCCACGTGTCCGTTTGCGACCCGACCGCGCGACGATAGCGCCCTCGTCTGACGCCTGCAAGGCGAATCTCGCACACGAACACGCTCCGAGATGGGCGTCGTGGTCGTTCCGCGATCGAGGGAACCCGCCTGGGAGCGCGGACGTCTGGCGCCCATGCCGAACCTGCCGCGCGGCGCTCGCCGCACCCTGCCTGCTACCGCACTGATCATCAGCGCCCTCGTGCTGACCGCTTGTTCCGCGTCCGGTGCGCCGCCCGCTGCGTCAGGCTCACCGACAGCTGAGCCGTCGACCGCACCGGCCGGCGTCGGGCATGCGACCGGCGCGACGGACGTCATCCTCCGCGTCGAACAGGCCGGCGGCTTCACCGCTCCGGCGTTCCAGGTCACGCGCGTCCCGGAGTTCACGCTCTACGGCGACGGCTCAGTGCTCTACCAGCTGCCGTTCGACCCCAACGACGCGGCACCGATCGGGCCGCCACGGCTGGCTCGAGCCATGCTCGATGCCGAGCAGATGGAAGCCCTCCTGGCCTTCGCCGTCAACGCCGGCGGGCTGGGAGCCGCCAAGCCGCAGTACATCAACCCGCTCGTCGCTGACGCACCCGACACGATCTTCACCATCGCCACCGACGACGTCGCCAAGACCGTCACGGCACAAGCCCTGGGCATGGAAGATCCCAACAATCCCGACCCCACGAATCCGGACGCCGCCACGATCAAGGCACTCAAGACGCTCTACGACACGCTGGTCCCGTTCGGTGACCAGGTCGGGCGTGGCAACGCCACGGACGCCGGACTCTACGAGCCGATGGCCTATCGCGCGACGTTGCAGGAGGGTCAGGCGCAGGGCGAGATGATCGATTGGCCGTGGACCGACGTCACGCTCGACGACTTCGTCGCCAACCCCGACTCGAGTTTCCGTGTCGCCACGCTCACGGCCGAGCAGGCCAAGGCGCTTTCGACGAAGCCCGAGGGTGGCGTGTTCGCCGTCACGGTCACCGGCCCGGACCGTGCGCCGTATCAGATCTCGCTGCGACCACTGCTGCCCGAAGAGCAGAGCTGACCGCCGTCAGGCGTACTCCTCGGCGAAGCGCTCGGAGTCCGCGTAGCTGACGAAGCGCGTCTGGCGCTTCTTGAACCAGAGCGCGATCTCGCCGGTCGGTCCGTTGCGATGCTTGGCGAGCTTCAGCTTGACGACCTCGCCGTCCGCGTCGGCCTCCTCTGTGCCGCGCTCCTTCTCGCGCCACAGGAACATCACGAGGTCGGCGTCCTGCTCGATGGAACCCGACTCGCGGAGATCGGAGAGGCGAGGTTCCTTCGACTCACGCATCTCGGCCTGGCGCGACAGCTGCGACAGCGCGACGACGGGGATCTGGAGCTCACGTGCCAGGCTCTTGAGCCCGCGCGAGATCTCGGACACCTCCTGGACACGGTTGGCATCGCGTGACTGGATGGTCGACTGCATGAGCTGCAGGTAGTCGACGACGATCATGTCCAGGCCGGCCTCGGCCTGCAGACGTCGCGCCTTGGTGCGCAGCTCCATGGTCGAGATGTTGGGCGTGTCGTCGATGAAGACCGGGGCTTCGGCCAGGCTGTTCATGGCGGGCGCCAGCCGCGTGAAATCCATCTCCTCGAGGAATCCGGTCCGCAATCGCTGCGAATCGATGTTCGCGACCGAGCTGAGCAGGCGCAGGACGAGCTGTTCCTTGCTCATCTCGAGGCTGAAGATGCCGACCGTGCGCCCCTCCCGGACCGCGGCATGCTCGGCGATGTTGAGCGCCAGCGACGTCTTGCCGATCGATGGACGGGCGGCGACGATGACGAGGTCCGACCGCTGCAACCCGGTCGTCAGGGCGTCGAGGTCCTTGAAGCCGGTTCGAACGCCGCTGATCTCACCCTTGTGCTGGTGCAGGTAGTCGAGGCGATCGTAGGCCGCGTGAAGCAGCGACTTGAGTGGGCTGAAACCCGCCTCGACCCGCTTCTGGCTGACCGAGAAGAGCTCTTGCTCTGCCCGGTCGACCGCCTCGGAGACGTCGGAGCCGTCCTCGTAGCCGATGCCGGCGATGCGGCCGGCAGCCGAGATGAGGTTCCGGAGGACCGCCTTGCGCTCGACGATCCGGCCGTAGTGGACGGAGTTGACGGCCGTCGGTGTCAGGTTGATGAGGCTGGTCAGGTAGGCCGAGCCGCCGATCGCATCAAGCTGGCCCCGACGCTCCAGCACCTCTGAGACCGTCACCAGGTCGACAGGCTCGCGGCGCTCGTACAGGTCGAGGACGGCGCTGTAGATGGTGCCGTGGTGGCCGCGATAGAAATCCTCCGGGCGAAGGAAGTCGGCGACCTCGATGACCGCGTCCTTGTCGATGAGCAGCGCGCCGAGGACCGACTGCTCGGCTTCGATGGATTGGGGCGGCAGGCGATCGATGGACACGCTGACTCCAGGGCGGACAAGGGACAGACGCAATCGTGCCCGATGGACGGAGCCCGAACCATCGGCTCATCCCCGAACGTTCTCCACGAACCTGCCCGCCGCCGCCGAGGACGGTGGACTGCCTGTGGACGGAGGCAGGCTGGGAGTCAGGCAGCCAGGCGGGCGGGTGCCAGCTCCAGCGCTTCGACGAGCCAGCGCCGCCGCAGATGTTCGTACGAGAGGGCGTAGCGAGCCTCCGGCGTCCGGACCCGGAAGAGGGTCCGCGGGCCGGTCTCCGCCGGATGCGCCGCCGATTCGCGACGGACGGCCTCGACGGCGACGACGGGCACGCTGGCTCGATCGATGCGGATGCTGCGCGGCCGGCCGTCGAACCAGTCCGTGCGGACATGAACCTCGAGCGGGGTGATCCTGATCATGGCCATCTCGGCGCGCTCCTTCCCGGACTCCGTCTGGAGAACGGATGTTCGAATGTCGACATACCGTAGACCGAACGGATGTTCGATGTCAAGGGGTCTCGCCGGGTTCCTCGGCACGGCCGACACGGCGTGCCTCCGGGGCGGTCATCGGATCGCGCTCGAAGGGCTCGGCGACGCGGCTGTCGAGCAGACGCGCTCGCGTGATGGCACGCGCGCCGAACCGTCGGCGGATGAGGTCGGTAGCCTCGACCGCGCGTCGCTGGCGCGCGTCGATCGGCTCGAAGAGGGCGAGCTGCTCGCGCGCGCCGAGGTTCGCCGCCGCGACGCCAAGGAGGCGGATCGTCTTGCCGCGCATCTCCGGCACCGCCAGCGCCATCGCGGTCTGCCAGATCACCTGGGTCAGGTCGGTCGGCTCGTCGAGCGTTCGCTGGCGAGTGACCGTCTCGAAGTGCGAGTCCCGGACCTTGACGCTGACGGTGGCGGCCCTCAGGCCAGCCGCGCGGAGACGCCCGGCGACACCCTCGGACAGAGCCAGCAGGGTGCGTTCGAGCTCCTCGGGATCGCGCGTGTCGACGGTGAACGTGTGTTCGTGACTGACCGACTTGGCCTCCATCCCATCGCCGACCGGCGACCGATCGATGCCTCGCGCTCGTTCGGTCAGGTCGGCGCCGTGGCGCCCGAAACGCCTGACGAGCGCCGCGGGATCGAGCGCGGCCAGGTCGCCGATCGTCCGTACGCCGTGCTCCTCGAGCGCCAGGCGTGTCTTGGGGCCGACGCCCCACAGGCGCCAGATCGGGAGCGGCGCCAGGAAGTCCGCCTCCTCACCGGGCGGCACGACCACCAGGCCGTCCGGCTTGCGCAGGTCCGAGGCGATCTTGGCGACCAGCTTGGTCGCCGCCACGCCGACGGACGCGGTCAGCAGCAGCTCGTCCGCGATGGCGCGCCGGATGGCACCGGCGACGGCGGTCGCGTCGCCGAAGAGCGCCTCGGTACCGGCCACGTCGAGGAACGCCTCGTCGATCGAGATCGGCTCGACGAGCGGCGTGAAGCGTCGCAGGATGGCCATCACCTGGCGGCTGACCGCCGCGTACTTGCGGCCGTCGACGGGCAGGAAGACGCCATCGGGGCAGAGCGCACCGGCCGTCCGCAGCGGCATCGCCGAGCGAACGCCGAAGGCGCGTGCCTCGTACGACGCGGCGCTGACCACGCCCCGATCGGTCGGGCCGCCACCGCCGACGATGACCGGCCGGCCGCGCAGCTCCGGGCGATCGCGCTGCTCGACGGCGGCGAAGAAGGCATCGAGATCGACGTGCAGGATGGTCGCCTTGGCCGTCGCCATCAGGTGGTCCCGCCATCCATCGAGAGCGTCGAGCCCACCGGCTGGTCGCCGGCCTCCGTGACGGGCGCGACCGTCGGACCGCGTGCCGCCCAGACGGCCAGCAGCGGCACCGCGAAGAGCGCCGGCTCGAGGAGCACGTAGTAGATGAAGCTGGTCCAGCGCGCCGTGAGGAAGAGGACCATCGTGACCAGGATGCCCATCAGGGCGGCCAGCGCGATGCTCGACATCCGATAGCGGGTGACCACGAGCAGCGCGGTCAACGTCGCCGCGACCGTGATCAGGCGCGCCTGCGTGACATCGGGCACGGGGCCGCCGAGGCTCTTCACCAAGACCCACAGATTCCACCCGTAGACGTCTTCGTGGAAGCCGGTGACCGAGGAGAGCTGCGTCAGGTAATCGAGCGGGCCCAGGATGAGGAAGGGGATCGACAGTCCGAGCAGCAGGATGGCCGCCGAGCCAACGTAGCGCAGCCCCGCCCGTCGTCCAGCCATCTGCCAGACCGCCACCGCGAGCAGGATGACCACGAAGATCGTCGACTGCCTCATGGCCAGCGGCAGCGCCGCCGCCAGCCCGGCGATGCGCACGCGTCGATCGTCCCATGCGCCGTCCCACGCCCAGGCGGCGGCCAGGATGGCCACCAGGAGGGCAGCGCCCGAGCTGGTCTCGATGCTGCCGTCCGCCGCGCCGTAGACGATGTTGCCGCTGGCGGCAAAGACCGCCAGGGCCGGCAATCCGAGCGTCCACGAGAGCCGCGCGGCGAGTCCGACGAAGAGGCCCAGCGTGACCAGCGAGAACGCCGCTTCGGCGTAGAAGACGCCGTCCTTGCCGGCCACCAGGTAGCCCGGCAGATGGGCCAGGAAGGTGAGCGGTGGATATGGCACCGGCCAGCCCGGCGGGCGCGTGAACTGATAGACGTGGCCGTACGGGGAGGCGCCGGAGAGCAGCACCCCGAGACCTTCCCAGATGGCATCGAGGACGTCGGAGCCGCCGTAGCCCTGGAGCTCGACCAGCCGCAGCCCGATGGCGCCGGCCACGATGTAGCCGACCGGGATCCAGCTCCGTCCGGTGATGACGAACGCGTAGGTGACGAACGGCCAGAGCCAGGACGAGCGCCATGCGCATCGGCGACGGCAGCAGGTCCAGGTCACGGCCGGAGATGACGAGAGCGAAGAAGAGCCCCAGGCCGAGCAGGCCACCGAGCTCGAGGTCGTGGTCCGAACCGGGCGTCGGCAGCCGCCGAAGCAACGCGGTCGAGTCGAAGAAGGAGGTCGATCGCCGGGCGGTCATGCCGCCAGAGTCTAGGTCGGGCGTCCAGCCGCCCGGGAGGCGCGAGGTCGGGGAAGCCCTCCCGGTCAGCCCTTGGGCTCGACGACGACGGTGACTTCCGGCGTCATGCCCGAGAAGACCTTGACGGCGACCTTGTAGGTGCCCAGGGTCTTGAGCGGCTCCTCGAGGTCGACCTTGTGGCGGTCGACGACGATGCCGCGGCGGGCCAGGGCGTCGGCGATGTCCTTGGCCGTGATGGAGCCGTACAGCTTGCCGCCGTCGCCGACCTTGACGCCCATGGTCAGGGTCGTGCTGGCGATGCGCGTGGCGTAGATCTCGGCTTCCTCGCGCTCACGCTTGCGCTTGTCCTCGCGGCTCGCGATGTCGTGTTGCCAGGCCCGGTAGGCACCGCCGGCGGCAGGCACGGCGAGCTTGTGCGGGATGAGGTAGTTGCGGGCGTAGCCGTCAGCCACGTCCTTGAGCTCGCCGCTCTTGCCGAGCTTGGCGACATCGCCGGTCAGGATGACCTTCACGCGGGACGTTCCTCCTTGGTGATCCACTCGCGGAACCGGCGATCCGCGCCGGTCCCGATGATGATGTTCCCGACCGCCTCGAAGGCTTCGGGGATGAGGCGCAGCATCTGTCGGACCTGCCGCGGCACGTAACGACGCACCTGGGCCAGGTCGCGATCGAGCCAGGCGCGCTCGATGCCCAGCTCCTCCAACTTGGCGTCCAGCAACGCCGCCGGGATGCCATCGATGAACATGTCGATGGCGATGACCACGACCGCCACGTCATCGAGCGCTCCGATGAGCGGGATCCAGTCGGGCAGGATGTCGAAGGGCAGGGCGACGTAGCCGAGCGCGACGGCCAGGACGGCCTTCTGGGCCGGCGGCACGCGATCGTCCCGAAGGAGCGACCAGACCAGCCGGCCGTAGACCGGCGCGCGCGAGGCGAGCGGCAGGAAGGCGATGAGGTTGAGGGACCGGGCCAGGTTCGCCTGGCGCCCGGAACGTCGTGAGCGGGCCATCGGAGCGTGGAGTATACGCGGCGCCAGCGGACGATCCGGTAGAGCGTCGGGGCGGGCCCGGGTCGCTCTACGGGCTGGCGGCGAGGATGGCGGCCGGCAGGAGGATCAGGATCACGAGCAGCGCGAGCGCCACGCGAGCGATGACCATGAGCGCCGCCCGCCAGACCGGGCGCCGTGCGCGATCCACACGGTCAGGAGGCGATCCGACGTGTAGGCCTGGCGGCAACGCGGCGCGAGCTCGAGACCCGATGATCGGCATGTCAGCGGTCGCCTGTCGTGAGCAGTCAGGACGACGGTCAGCTCTTGGCCTTGGTCGTTCGGACGGCGTCCTGGACGTCGCCGAGGCCCTGCTGGGCCGCGCCCTGGACTTGCCTCGCCTCGACCATTGACCTTCGTCTTCTTGTTGCCGGTGACAGAGCCGAGCCACTCCTCGAGCGTGCCGCGGGCCTTGCTGATGGCGCCCTTGGCGTGTTGATCGGTCATGGTCTCGTCCTCGCTATGCGATGGGCTGACCCGTCCGGAGGCGGGTCGCGATCGTCTGCGTTGGGACCGCCACGCTTGCTCAGCGCAGACGCAGGGCCGTCGACCGCTGAAGAAGTTCACCGCGAAGACGACCAGGATGGCGCCGAGCGTGGCGATGAGGATGCTCTCGACGTTGATGCCATCGACGGAGCCGATGCTCAGGATCGATCGTCGCGATGAAGCCGCCGACGAGGCCGCCGACGATGCCGAGCACGACCATCATCAAGAGGCCCGATCGGGAGCCCATGACGAGGTTGGCGAGGAAGCCGGCGATGGCGCCGACGATGATCCAGCTGATGAAACCCATGATGTCCGATCCCTTTCGTGACCGGGTCGACCGCAAGGGTCCGACCGTGAGTGCTCATGGAGCGTCGCGGTGGACGAACCGCACCGCGACGCGGTTGGCGCAGGTCAGGCCGGCTCGCGCCGGAAGATGCCGATCGCCCAGAGGACGATCAATTCGATGATGGTCACGCCGATGAAGGCGACGATGGCGGTGATGTCGAGCGTCGAACCGTTGGCGTGGAGAGCGTCCGTGCGCAGGATCCCGTCGAACGGGGCGATGAAGACCTGGCTCACCGTCAGGATGCCGGAGACGAGGCCGTTGGCCTCCCGGGCGTCGAGCAGGAGGAGCACGATCCGCGCTCCGATGACGACCTGGATGAGCCCGAAGACGAGGATGACGATGCGGCGGGCGAGCTCTGACCCGGCTGGACCGGTCGTGGTCGTGCGGCGACGGTCGGTCGACACGGTCTCGCGGCCCGCGGTGGGCGTCGGTCCTTCGGTGACGACCGTCCGGTCGACTTGTTCGATGGTCATGACTTCCTCCAGAAACCTTCAGGCATCCGGGGAAGCGGGGACATCATGACCACCGCCGGGAGTCGCTCCGGCCACTGCTGTGGTTGCAGTGAAGCATGCGATCGTGCTATTGTCAACTGTAGTTTCAGTTGTCAACTGTAGGAGCGACCAAGATGACGCCGACGTCGATGGGCACGGTTCTCAGACAGGCACGCGCGGTGCGGGAGATGTCCGCTGGTGACGCGGCGCGCGCAGCAGGCATCTCGGCTGCCTACCTCAGCAGGCTCGAGGGCGATGCGGTCAAGAAGCCATCCCCGTTGGTGCTGCATCAGCTGAGCGAAGCACTGACCGTGCCCTATGCCGACCTCATGCGCCTGAGCGGCTACCCATTACCCGGCGAGCGCCACTACGGGCCCGCGGATTCGGTCGGCGCAGCGCTCTTCGTCGACCTCACCGAAGACGAGCGTGACGAGCTGCTCGAGTACCTGGCCTGGTATCGATCTCGCCGCCGGTCTCGCCGGAGCAAAGCCGTGGCCCTTGACAATGGAACAGACGTTCGGTAATGTCTGGCTGAGGAAAGGAGGCGCCGGTTGACCAGACACGACGCCACCCGCAAGCAGCGCATCATCGACTACATCGCCGCCACGCTCCGAGCGCGCGGCTATCCGCCGTCCGTGCGCGAGATCGGCCAGGCGGTCGGGCTGGCCTCGACCTCCGCCGTCCATCATCACCTCGAGGCTCTCGAGAAGGAGGGCTACCTGGAGCGCGGCGCCGCGCGCTCGCGCGCCATCCGCCTGACGCCCCATGCGGCGCTGCAATCGGGCCTCTCGAGCGAGCTCCTGCCCCAATCGCCGGCGGAGCAGAGCCACGTGCTGCCGATCGTCGGTGAGATCGCTGCCGGCGGACCGATCGAGGCCTACCAGGACACGAGCGAGACGCTCTCGGTGCCGGAGCTGCTGGCGCCTGCGGGCGATGCGTACGTGCTGCGCGTCCGTGGCGACTCGATGATCGATGCCCACATCCAGGACGGCGACTTCGTCGTCATCCGTCCCCAGCAGACCGCTCGGAACGGCGACATCGTGGTCGCGCAGGTCGAGGAGAACGCGGTCACGTTGAAGCGCTTCTTCAAGGAGAACGGCAAGGTTCGGCTGCAGCCGGCCAACGAGCAGTACGCGCCGATGATCTATGACGACGTCCGCGTGCAGGGCAAGCTCATCGGGGTCATCCGCCGCCTCGACTGACGCCCGACCAGATACCGAATCCATCTGCCGCCCCGCCTGTATCCCCACCGGGCGGGGCGGTCGCATATCTGACCCAGCCGCCATGGCCCCGTGCGACAATCGAGCCGTGAACCCACCCTTCGGCTCGGGCACGCTCGGAGACTTCCTTGCCCGGCTGGCCTCGGCCGAGCCCACGCCTGGCGGGGGCAGCGCATCGGCCGTGGCCGGCTCGATGGCTGCCGCCCTGGTGAGCATGGTCGCCAGGCTGAGCGCTGGACGCCCGAAGTACGCGCCGTACGTGTCCACGTTGGACCGCGCCGGTGCCGTCGGGGAGGACACGCGGCGTCGTCTGCTGGAGCTGGCCGACGAGGATAGCCGCGCCTACGACGGCTTCGCCGCCGCCATGAAGCTGCCGCACGAGACGCCCGTCGAGATCGCCGGACGACAAGCCGCCATCCGGGCCGCCGCGCGCGCGGCGACCGACGTGCCGATGGAGGTCGTGCAGGTCTGCCGGACGGTCGCGGCCGAGCTCGAGTCGCTTGCCGGCCGGAGCAACATGAACGCCTCGAGCGACCTGCTGGTGGGCGCCCTTCTGACCGATGCCGCCGCGCGAGGCGCGGCCGCGAACGTCTTCATCAACCTGCCGTCGGTCGGTGACCCGGACTTCGAGGATCACGCACTGCTTGAGGTGACGACCGCGCTCGCGCTGATCGAGGACTTCGTGGCCCAGGTCAGGCTGGTCGTCGGTTCAGGCGAGTTGCGCGAACCCGAGGACGCGTGACCGCGGACGCCGTCGAGGCCGGACCGCAGCTGCTCGTCGGGTCGCCCATCGCCAAGGAGATCCGCGCTCGCCTGCGCGACGAGATGGCGGCCTTCACCTCGGCACACGGCCGCGCACCGACGCTGGTCGTCGTCTTCGTCGGCCGTGATGCGCCTTCGGCGGTCTATCTGCAGCAGATCCTCAAGTCATGCGAGAACGTCGGCGCCGCGGGTCGGGTCGTCGAGCTGGCCGAGGGCTGCTCGACCGACGAGCTTGCGGCAGCAGATCAGGGCGCTGAACGACGATCCGACGGTCGACGGGATCATCGTCCAGATGCCCCTGCCCGAAGACATCCCGCTCCGTGGGGTGATCGATGCCATCGATCCCGCGAAGGACATCGACGGTCTGCACCCGCAGAACGCCGGCCTGCTGGCCGAAGGCTATGACGGGTTCCTGCCGGCCACGGCCCAGGCCTCGGTCGAGCTCCTCAAGCGCAGCGGCATCGCCATCGAGGGCCGGCACGCCGTGGTGGTCGGCCGGAGCAACGTCGTGGGCAAGCCCGCGGCCCTGCTGCTGCTTCGCGAGCACGCGACGGTCACCATCTGCCACTCCCGCACGAAGGACCTCGCCGCCCACACGCGCACCGCGGACATCGTCATCGTCGCGGCCGGTGTGCCAGGGCTGATCACCGGTGCCATGCTCAAGCTCGGGGCCGTCGTCGTCGATGTCGGCATCAACGTGGTCGACGATGGCATCGTCGGCGACGTGGACTTCGCCAGCGCTCGGGCGGTCGTCGGTGCCATCTCGCCGGTGCCCGGTGGCGTCGGGCCGTTGACCAACGCCATCCTCATGCAGCACCTGCTGGCGGCAGCCCGCGGTCAGGCTGGTCGACCCGCGCGCCTAGAGTCGTGGGCGCGTGCCGGCTCGGGATCCTCAGGCGAGCGCTTCCGCCATCGCTCGAAGGTGCGCCGGCGTGCTCCCGCAGCAGGCACCGATGATGGTCGCTCCAGCCGCTCGCATCTCCAGCGCGCAGGCGGCCATGATGGCCGGCTTGGCCAGATAGACGGCCCGACCGTCGACCAACTCGGGCATGCCGGTGTTCGACTTGGCGACCAGCCGTGCATCGGGCTGGGCCGCATGCATCTTGGCGATGACCGGCGTCAGCTCGTCTGGACCGTTGCCGCAATTGCCACCGAAGGCCAGGACGCCGAGCTCCGAGAGCGCATCCGCCGCGCGCTCCGGGGAGACGCCCATCATGGTGTGGCCGCGGGTGTCGAATGTCATCGTGGCGATGATCGGCAGCCCTGGGTCGGCGGCCCTGACGCCCTCGATGGCGGCCGTGATCTCGGCCAGGTCGGACATCGTCTCGATCCAGAAGCAATCGACGCCACCGGCCGCGAGCGAGGCCGCCTGCTCGGCGAAGCCGGCGACGGCCTCGTCGTGCTCGAGGGTGCCGAGGGGCGCCATGATCTGGCCGCTTGGCCCGATGTCTCCGGCGACCAGCGCCGTTCCCCCGGCGGCGTCGACCTCGGCGCGCAGGAGGATGGCCGCCGTCCGATTCAGCTCGTCGACGCGATCCTCATGGCCGGAGAGCCCGAGCCGGAAGCGATTGCCGCCGAACGTGTTGGTCAACAGGATGCGCGCGCCGGCATCGAGGTAGCCGCGGTGGATGCCACGGACCACGTCGGGGTGCGCAAGGTTCCAGACTTCAGGCGGATCGCCGAATTGGAGGCCGGCCTCGAAGAGCATGGTGCCCATGGCACCGTCGGCCAGGATCGGACCCCCCTCGTCGAGCAGCGTCGTCAGTCGGTCGGTCATCGTCGGACGTCCATGGCGGGCATGGTACGCGACGCCCGCTGAGCTCACGATCACGTGCCGGGTGCCGCTGCGGGCAGCGCCGTCGCTGCGGCGCGACGTGACGACGCCGCCCGGCCGATGGGCCGAGCGGCGTCCTCTAGGGCTCGATCAACTCCGGCGATGCATGCGCCGCCGGTCCTGCCGACGCGACTATTGCGCTGGCATCCACTTCGACCAGATGGCCTCGTTGTCGGCGACCCATTTGGCCGCCGCGGCTTCCGGCGTCATCTTCTCGTTGTCGATGTACTCCGCCATCGTGCTCTGGTCGAGGTTCGTCCAGTTGAAGTTCTTGATCAGCTCGTACGCCTTGCCGCCGTTCTCGGCGAACTTGGTCGAGACGGCCTTGTAGAGCTCGTAGGCCGGGTAGTCGCAAGCGACCTTCTTGGGATCGGTCGCCGGATCCGCGCAGTCAGGCCCATTCGGGGGCAGGTTGATCTTGACCAACGGATCAGACTTGAGCGGCTCCTGCGACCACGCCCACTGCGGGTCGTAGAAGTAGGCCAGGAGCGGCGTCTTCTGCGTCGTCGCCTGCTTGAGGGACTCGATCAGCGCGGCCTCGCTGCCGCCCGTGACGACCTTGTAGTTCAGCTTCAGGTTGTCGATGATCGCCTGGTCGTTGGAGACATACGACGGGTCACCGAGCAGGAATTGGCCCTTGTCGCCCGACTCCGACGTCTTGAACAGGTCTGCGTACTTGTTCAAGTTCTTCCAGTCGGTGATGTCCGGGTGCTCCTTGGCCATCCAACCGGGCACGTACCAGCCGATGGTGCCGTTGACGCCCATCTTGCCGGCATCCTGGGCGACCTTCTTGTCGTCGATGAACGTCTTCCGGTCGGCATCGTGGCCCCAGACCTCGAGGATGGCATCGACCTCGCCGGTCTCGAAGCCCTGCCAGTCGACGCCCTCCTTCAGGTCCTTGAGGGTCACGTCATAGCCCAGCTTCTCCTTGAGGAGATAGCTGATGACGGCCGCGTTGGCGGCTGATCCCGTCCACGGGTTGACGGCGATGTTGACGTTGCCGCCTGTGCCGCCTGAGGCGCCGGCCCCGCTTGAGGCGGCGGCGCTCGAGCTTGCGCCGCTTCCTCCACCGCAGGCAGCGATCAGCAGGCCTGCGACAGCGAGGACCGCCGTCAGCCGCCAGTAATGAGTCAGGTTCGCGTGCACGTGTACCTCCTCCACGATCTCCCTATCGACGATCAGGCGCGGCGCGATCATGCCGCTTCGGGAGCCGGATCGCGGCGTCGCCGCCCTGCACCTTGCGTGATGCGATCCAGCATGATGCCGAGCAACACGATCGCGACCGCGGCGGCCAGGCCTCGGCCGAAGTCGGCTCGTTGCGAGAAGCCTGCCACGACGTCGAAGCCCAGCGCCCCGGCGCCGACCAGGCCGCCGACCACGACCATCGAGAGCACCAGCACGATGCCCTGGTTCGAGGCCAGCAGGAGCGATTCTCGAGCCACGGGCAATTGCACCTTCAAGATCAGCTGGCGTCGATCCGAACCGGCCGCGGTGGCCGCCTCGACCACGGTCGCAGGCACGCTGCGGATGCCGTTCTCGACTAGGCGGATGACGGGCGGTACGGCGAAGATAAGTGCCGCGACGATGGCCGTGAAACGCGAGGCGCTGAAGAGTGCCAGCGCGGGCAGCAGATAGACGAAGGCCGGCATCGTCTGGGCGGCGTCGAGGAAGGGTCGCATGACGGCCGAGGCACGGTCGTTGTTCGCGGCCAGGATCCCCAGTGCGATGCCGATGACCATGGTCAGCACGGTGGCCACGAGCACGGTCACCAGCGTTTGCATGCTGTGCTCCCAGAGACCGAGAAGCGCGATCAGGGCAAGGCAGACGGCCGCGGTGATGGCCGCCTTCCAGCCGCTGATGTAGAGCGCCACGCCGAAGATGACGACGACCAGCAGCCACCACGGCGCCGAGGTCAGGATGGTCTCCATGGGATTGATGAGGCCGTACGTGACCGCGTTCTTGAGGGCGTTGGTGTAGTCGTAGGCGTTCGTCTTGATCCAGTCGGAGCCGGCGTTGACAGGGTCGGCGAAGGAGAAGGCGAGGGCGGTGGGGAATGTCTGGCCGAACTCGGTCAGGATGCCGATGAGGATGCCGGCCAAAGCGATCGCAGCGGCGCCCAGGATGATCACGCGGCGACGCCGAGGCGATTCCACTAGGCCCGACCGATGTTGCCGCTCGGCACGCTCCGAGGCCCGCGTCGTCAGGCGATCAAGGACGATGGCCATGATGACGATCGCGATGCCTGCGTCGAACGCGGTGCCGACATTGAGCGTTTCGAGCGAGCGCGTGATGTTCTTGCCCAGGCCCGGCGCATCGATGAGCGCGGTGATGACGACCATGGAGAGGGCCAGCATCATCGTCTGGTTGATGGCCAGGACGATCTGCGGCCGGGCCATCGGGACCTGGACCTTGCGCAGCGTCTGGAGGCGCGTCGAACCCATCGAAATGGCCGCCTCGACCGTCGACTCGTTGACGCCACGGATGCCGTAGGCCGTGATGCGGATCGCGGCCGGCAGCGCGTAGATGAGCGTGGCGATGACCGCCGAGGCCGGGCCGATGAGGAAGAACAGCGTCAGCGGCGCGAGGTACGCGAAGGTGGGCATGATCTGCATCACGTCGAGGATCGGCGAGATGAGGCCCATGAACCGGTCGCTGCGGCCGGCGAGGATGCCCAGCGGCACGCCGATGAGGACCGAGATGACGACCGCCGCCAACGTCAGGGCGAGCGTGTCGATGGCGGCCTCCCAGAGACCGAGGACGCCGAACATGAGGAAGCCGCCGACCATCAGGGCAGCCAGGCGCCAGCCACCGAAGACGTAGCCGAGGGCGCCCATGATCGCCGTCACACCGGTCCATCCGATGGCTGCCAGGACGCCCTGGAACGTCTCGGCGAGCTGCGCGATCGGACCGCGAATATTGGCCAGCATGAAGGCCAGCGCCGGGTTGCCCTGGCGGTTCGAGTCGATCCAGCCGCGCGCATCGTTGAGGGTCTGGAAGACCGGCGAGCTGTCGTCGTTCGGAAGCAGGAATTGGCCACGCAGCACGACGAAGGCGACGGCGGCGACCCCCAGCAGGCCGAGGGCCCACGTGCGTCTTGACGGGCGGCGCGCGACCGGTCGTGTGAGCGCGACGGGTACGGTGGCCATCAGTCGTCTTCCCCGTGGCCGGCGATGACCCCGAGGATCTGGGCCCGGTCGACGACGCCGAGAAGCTTGCCCTCGGCGTCGACGATACGGATGGGCCGGTCTGTCTCGGCGGCGGCATGGACCGCCGTTCGGATCACGGTGTCGGGCGGGAAGGCGGGACCGTCGAGCTGGTCCTCCGGCGTCGGCTCGCGCATCGCCCACTCGAGCGTCAGGACGTGCGACTTGGGCACATCGCGCACGAAGTCCTTGACGTAGTCGTCGGCTGGCGCCCCGACCAGCTCGTCGGGCCGGCCGGCCTGCACGATGGCCCCGTCTCGCATGATGACGATGTGGTCGCCGAGCTTGAGCGCCTCGGCCAGGTCGTGGGTGATGAAGACCATCGTCTTGCCCACCTCGTGGTGGAGCCGGATGACCTCGTTCTGCATGTCGCGGCGGATGAGCGGGTCGAGGGCGCTGAACGGCTCGTCGAAGAGCATGACCTCGGGGTCCACGGCCAGCGCCCGCGCGAGCCCGACGCGCTGCTGCATGCCGCCGGAGAGCTGGTCGGGATACTGGTTGTCCTGGCCTTCGAGACCGACGAGCGCCAGCATCCGGCGGGCGGTCGCGTGACGCTCGGTCTTGCCGACGCCGCGGATCTCGAGGCCATAGGCCACGTTGTCGATGACCCGCCGGTGGGGCAACAGGCCGAAGTGCTGGAAGACCATCGAGAAACGACGACGCCGCAGCTCGCGCAAGCGCTTCTGGTCAGCCTTGAGGATGTCCTCGCCGTCGAGCAGCACCGAGCCGGCCGTCGGCTCGATGAGCCGTGTCAGGCACCGCACGAGGGTCGACTTGCCGCTTCCCGAGAGACCCATGACGACGAAGACCTCGCCCGGTCGCACGTCGAAGGAGACGTCGCGGATGGCGACCGTCGAGCCCGTCTTCTGCCGCAGCTCGGCGCGCGACAGGTCCGCATCCGGCGTGCCGATGATCTTCTGCTCGGCCGGCCCGAAGATCTTCCAGAGATGTCGCACGCTGATGGTCGCCATCTCGGTGCCGCGGACCGACGGGTCGATCTCGGCCGTCGACACGACGCTCGGTCGCCGCCGTCCCGGCAGCCGGCTCGACGTCAGCGGGCGAACCACCATCGGCTGGTGGCCTGTCAGCGAGGTGCGCGCGGTCGCCAGTGGTCGGCGCGGTCATGGCTGCGTCCGATGCTGCGAACGGGTCGGCACGGGGCGGAGCATCGCCCCGGCAGATGCCTGCGTCAAGCACGATGTCGCACAGGGTTCGCCGCCGACCCTCAGCGGCTCGATACACTGGCGCCGATGCTGACCGAACGCGCCTCCATCTACATCGGCGGCGCCTGGACGGACGCCTCGGGCGGCGACCGCTTCGACGCGATCAACCCCGCCACCGGCGCCGTCATCGCGACCATCGCTCGAGGGTCGCGAGGTGATGTCGAACGCGCCATGGCCGCCGCCTCGGACGCCTTCGCCGGCTGGGCGAGGCGGTCGGCGTTCGAGCGTGCCGCGGCCATGGAACGCGTCGCCGGCGCCATCGAGGCCCGGCGCGACGAGCTGGCGCGCACGCTGACCCTCGACCAGGGCAAGCCGCTCATGGCCGAGGCGTACGGCGAGGTCGAGGAGCTGATCGTCTACTTCCGGATGGCCGCCGCGGAGGCCACCCGCCTCGACGGCCTGATGCCGCCCTCGGTCGACGCCAACAAACGCGTCCTCGCCTATCGCGTCCCGCGCGGCGTGGTCGGGGTCATCACCCCCTGGAACTGGCCCTACACGATGCCCGGCGAGCTGATCGCACCGGCCCTCGCGGCCGGCAACACCGTGGTCTGGAACCCGGCCACCAACACGTCGCTGTGCGCCACGGTCCTGGCCGCCTGCCTGGCCGATGCCGATCTGCCGGCCGGTGTCTTCAACCTCGTGACCGGACCCGGCGTCGAGGTCGGCGATGCCATCGCGGCCGATCCGCGAACGGCGGTCGTCGGCTTCATCGGATCGAGCGAGGCCGGCATGATGGTCGCGGCCCGCGCGGCCGGCAAGGACCAGATCCTGGAGATGGGCGGCAACGGGCCGCTGGTCATCCTCGATGACGCCGATCTCGATGCGGCCGTCACGGCGACGCTCACGGCGGCCTTCCTCAATGCCGGCCAGAGCTGCACCGCGGGCGAGCGGATCCTGGTCCAGGCCGGCGTCCACGACGACTACCTCGAGCGTCTGACGATCGCCGTCCACGAACGCATCCGACTGGGCGACCCGATGGACGGGGCGACGACCATGGGCCCGCTCAACAGCGAGGCGGGGGCGGCCAAGATGGATGCCCACGTCGCCGACGCGCTGGCTCGCGGCGCGCGCCTCGTCGCCGGCGGTCATCGCGCACCTCAGCACGGCAGCCCGACGTTCTATGAGGCGACCGTGCTCGACGATGTCGACGAGGCGATGCTGGTGGCCCGCGAGGAGACCTTCGGGCCGATCGTGCCGCTGACCCGCATCCGGGATGTGGACGAGGCGCTGGCCGTCGTCAACGGCTCGTCCTACGGGCTCCTGACCGCGATCTTCACGAGCGATCTCGGTCGTGGCCTCCGCTTCGCCGAATCCGCGAACGCCGGATGGGTCAACATCAACGAAGGCACCAACTACTGGGAATCGCACCTGCCCTTCGGCGGTCGCGCCGGGTCGGCCAGCGGCGTCGGCCGCGTCGGCGGCCGGTTCTCGATGGAGCGCTTCACCGAGCTCAAGACCGTCATCCTGAACCTGGGCTGATCAGCCGGGCGCCATCACGGCGCCCATCCGACACGAGATCACGAGGAGGTCCATCGGACATGGCAGCGCTTCCGGATCGAGCGCGGGTCGTCGTCATCGGCGCGGGCATCGTGGGCAACAGCATGGCCTACCACCTGGCCCGGATGGGTTGGCGCGACATCGTCCTCGTCGAGAAAGGCACGCTGCCGAGCCCGGGTGGCTCGACGGGGCACGCGTCGAACTTCATCTTCCTGACCGATCACTCCAAGGAGATGACCGCCTTCACGGTCGACAGCGTCCGGCAGTACAAAGAGCTCGGGGTCTTCACCGAGTGCGGCGGCATCGAGGTCGCCCGAACGCCGGAGCGGGTCGAAGAGCTCAAACGCCGCATGGCGTCGTCCAAGTCGTGGGGCATCGAGGGCGTGCGGCTCATCACGCCCGACGAGGTCAAGGCGATGGTGCCGTTCATCGACGAAACGAAGATCCTGTCCGGCTTCTACACGCCGGGGGTCGGCGTCGTCGATTCGCTGGAGGCCGGCACGCTCATGCGCCAGTCCGCGATCGAGATGGGCGCGCTGACGGTCTCGCCGCAGACGGAGGTGACCGGGCTCGACGTCGTCGAGGGGCGCGTGACCGGCGTGCGCACCGACAAGGGCGACATCCAGGCCGAGGTCGTCGTCATCGCCTGCGGCGTGTGGAGCCCGCGCATCGCCCGCATGGCCGGCGCGTCGATCCCGCTCACGCCGGCGATCCACCAGATGATCGACATCGGGCCGGTGCCGATCTTCGAGCACACCACCGGCGAGGTGACATTCCCGATCGTCCGCGACGTCGACACCAACATGTACGAGCGCCAGCACGGGACCGGCTTCGAGATCGGCTCCTACGCGCATCGGGCCATCCTCATGGAGGCCGATGACATCCCCTCGATCGAGGCCTCGGCGCTCTCCCCCACGCAGCTGCCCTTCACCAAAGAGGACTTCGACCCGCAGCTCGAAGACGCCCTGGAACTCTTCCCCTCGATCGTCGGCGACGAGAAGGTCGGGGTGAAGCTGGCCATCAATGGGCTCCTGTCGCTGACGCCGGACGGCAACCCGATCCTGGGCGAGACACCGGAGGTCAAGGGCCTCTGGTCGGTGGCGGCGATCTGGATCAAGGAAGCGCCGGGCATGGCCAAGACCATGGCCGAGTGGATGACCCACGGGACGCCCGAGATCGACCCCCATGGCTCCGACATCGCGCGCTTCTATCCCCACCATCACACGCGCGACGCACATCGCGGCGCGCACCACCGAGGGCTACAACAAGACCTACGGCATCGTCCATCCCAGCGAGCAGTGGCTCTCCAACCGGGATGTGCGCCTGACGCCGATGAACAGCCGCGAGCGCGAGCTTGGGGCGGTCTTCTTCGAGGCCGCCGGCTGGGAGCGGCCGATGTGGTACGAGTCGAACGGACCGCTGCTCGAGACCTACGCCGACCGCCTCATGCACCGCGAAGCGGAATGGGACGCGCGCTGGTGGTCGCCCATCATCAACGCGGAGCACCTCGCGATGCGCGAGCGGGTCGGCCTCGTCGACCTCTCGGCCTTCGCCATCTTCGACGTCAGCGGACCGGGCGCCCTGGGCTACCTGCAGGGCCTCGTCGTCGGGCAGATGGACGTGCCTGTCGGGCGGGTCGTCTACACGCCCTTGCTCAACGCGGCCGGCGGCATCGTCGCCGACCTGACGATCATGCGACTCGGCCCTGAGCGGTTCCGCGTCGTGACCGGCGGCGGCATGGGCATGCGCGACAAGAAGTGGTTCGTCGATCATCTGCCGACCGATGGCTCGGCCCAGCTCTTCGATGCCACCTCGGCCCTGACCACCGTCGGCATCTGGGGACCGCGCGCGCGCGATGTGGTCGCCTCGGTGACGAACGACGACGTCTCGGACGCCGGCTTTCCCTTCGGCACCTGCCGGATCGTGGACATGGGGCCGGTCCGGACACTCGCCTCGCGCATCTCGTATGTCGGCGAGCTGGGCTGGGAGATCTACGCCCCGATGGAGGAGGGCCTCCGGCTCTGGGACCTGCTCTTCGAAGCCGGCCGGGCCCACGGCATGGCGCCGGTCGGCATCGGCGTCTACGCCACGACCGGTCGCCTCGAGAAGGGCTACCGCGCCCACGGCAACGAGCTGGAGCTTGACTTCGACCTGGTCGAGGCGGGCATGGCCCGACCGAAGGTCAAGGACGCCGACTTCCTTGGCCGCGCCGCATATCTGGAACAGCGTTCCCGACCGCCGGCCACCACCCTCTGCACGTTGACCGTGGACGACAGCACCTCGTCGGCTGGCGCCAAGCGCTACATGCTGGGCAAGGAGCCGATCCTGACGCCCAACGGGCAGTCGCTCGTGGACGCCAAGGGCCGCCGCTCGTACGTCACCAGCGCGGGCTCAGGACCGTCGGTCGGCAAGCACCTGCTGATGGCCTATCTGCCGCCGGCACAGGCCATCGAGGGCACCAAGCTGGTCGTCGAGTACTTCGGCGAGCACTACCCCGTGACCGTGGCGGTCGCCGGCAGCCGGCCGCTCTTCGATCCCGAGAACCTGCGCATCAAGGGCTGACGAACGACGATGGAGATCCTCGTCTGCGTCAAGCGCGTCCCTGCGACCGGTGGGCAGATCACCCTGACCGGCGATGCGCAGGACATCGACACCCGGTTCCTGGGCTTCACCGTCAGCCCGCATGAGGAGTGTGCCGTCGAGGAGGCTGTCCGGCTGGTCGAGGCACACGGCGGCTCGACGACGGTCATGACCCTCGGCCCCGCCGAAGCAGAGGACCAGCTGCGCGAGGCCATGGCCATCGGCGCCAACCGGGCTGTGCTTCTCGACTCCGGCGGCCGCGACTGGGACGCGGTCGCGACGGCCGCGGCCCTGACCGTGGAGATCCGGGCCCAGGAAGCGGCGAACGGCCCCTTCGACCTGCTCATGTTCGGCAATGAGTCGGCCGATTCGGGCGGCTTCCAGGTCGGCATCCGCGTCGCCGTCGCGCTCGGACGCCCATGCGTCATCGGCGTCAAGGCGCTCGAGGTCCGCGACGGCATGGCCATCGCCCAGCGCGAGGCCGTCGGTGCTCGGGAGGTCTACGAGGTCCCGCTGCCCGCGGTGGTGGCGGTCAAGGAGGGCATCAACCTGCCGCGCTACCCCTCCGTCCCCGGTCGGCTGCGGGCGCGGAAGGCGCCGCTCGATGTCGTGACGCCTGAGGAACGGATGGCCGGTCCGACCAAGATCCGCCTCGTCGTGCCCGAGCGCGAGGCCTCGGTGGCGGAGGTCCTGGGCACCGGCGCCGAAGCCGCCCCGCGCGTGGTCGAGATCCTCCAGCAGCTCGGGCTGGTCGGCTCGTGATCCTCGTCCTCGTCGAGCACGCCGACGGCCGCCCGGAACGCACCTCGCTCGAGGCGCTCGTCGTCGCTCGGCGGCTGGCAGAAGGCGGAGGCGGCCCGATCGAGGCGATCCTCGTCGGGGGAGGCGCCGCGGCGGCGACCTGGCTGGCACCGCAGGGCGTCGCCGTCGCCCACCTCGTCGAGCATCCCGACCTGGTCGACTACGCGCCGGCCGCCTGGGCCGCTGCGATCAGCCAGCTCATGGACCGGCGTTCGCCGACGGCGATCGTCGCCTCGGGGACGGATCGCGGCAACGAGGTCATGGCCTACGTCGGCGCCCGGACCGGGCTGCCACTGGCCGCCAACTGCCTGACCGTCGAGCCTGCCACGGCCGGTCAGCCTATCGAGCTGACACGGCAGCGCTGGGCCGGCAGCCTGATCGAGGAGGCCCGATTGTCGGCCTCGACCGCGCTGCTCACGGTCGCGCCGCATGCGGTACCTGAAATGGGCGCCGATGCCGAGGGGACTCCGACGATCGAGATCTTCACGCCCGACCTCACGGCCTCGGACCTGACCAGCCGGGTCGTCCGGCGCATCGAGCCAGACGCTGGCAGGGTCTCCCTGGCCGAGGCCCGGGTCGTCGTCGGCGGAGGCCGCGGGGTCGGCTCGGCCGAGGGATTCGCCGATCTCGAGGAGCTGGCCGCGCTCCTGGGCGGGGCGGTCGGCGTGTCGCGTGTCGTGACGAGTGCCGGCTGGCGGCCGCATGCCGAGCAGGTCGGGCAGACCGGCCTGCGCATCGCGCCCGACCTGTACATCGCCTGCGGCATCAGCGGCGCCATCCAGCACATCGTCGGCTGCCAGGCCGCCAAGGTCATCCTGGCCATCAACAAGGATGCGGAGGCACCGATCATGCAGCGCGCCCGATATGCCGTGATCGGCGATCTGCACGCGATCGTGCCGGCCATCAGCGCCGAGGTCCGGCGGGTCGTCGGCGGCTGACCTCGGGCGGCCCGATCCGCGGCCGCGGTTTCAGGTGTGCGACGGGATCGTCGGTCCTCGCTCCCAACTCGCCACATCGTGCGCGAACAGGATCCGCCACGGATCGAGCGCGTCGACCAGGTCCATCCAGCCCGGGTAATCGGATGCGCCGCCGTAACCTGCGTGGTCTAACTCCTGTGACAGTCGCGCCTGGGCGTACTCGGACGCCCAGGTGAACGACTGGCCCGCCAGGACCACTCGGCCTTGGCGCGTCTCGACGACGAGCGATTGATGCCCCGCGGTGTGACCCGGCGTCGGGAGCACCGTCAGGCCCGGCCATATCGGCGCCTCCCCGTCCACGAGCTCATAGCGGGCGCCCGGGAATTCGGCGATGCCGGGAATGGTGTAGTCCTCGGTCGAGAGAGCCGTCTCGTGCTCCACTCGCTGGGTGACGATCGGGATGCCCGGGAAACGACTGTTGCCACCGGCGTGGTCGAAGTGAAGGTGGCAATTGGCGACCGCAACCACATCCGAACGGGCCAGACCCACGCCCGCCAGCTGGTCATCCAGGTCCCAGCGCACCAGTTCGTACTGGTCGTCAACCGTGGGATGGCTGCCGATGCCCGTATCGAAGAGGAACACGCCCTTCGGGTGCCGGATCACGTAGGCGCACATCATCAGCCGCTCGCCGGGATGCGAGCCTCGGTCTTCCTCGGATAGGACTGCGAAGCCCGTGCGGAGACGGATGATGTCCTTCGCGTCGATCATCGGCCGCGTCAGTGAGCTCGTCGCCCGGAGGCGCGGAAGGACCGGACCGTCAGACAGGAGAGCCGATCCGACCGATCGGCCGCTAGTAGCGGCGGGGACGCGCCGGTTCTTCCTTCTTGGGCTTCGGCTCGCGTCCGGGGCGCGGCGGGCGGGGTGCGGTCCCAGGCGCCATGTCCGGCGGCGGCACGGCAGGCCCGCGCTCGATCGCCGCACGGACCGCGGTCGCGAACTGTGCCGCGGTCGCCGAGGAGACGCTCCCCTGCCAGGCGCGCTGGATCTCCGCGATGCGCTCGGATTCGGCGGCGCGCCGCTCACGTTCGGCTCTCGAATGCTTGGCCATGATGCCTCGATCCTGTGGTCCCGGGTCGGGACGATGGTGCCATCCTACGCGGCTCCCGGGAATCGCGGACGGGCGACGGATCATGGCTGGCCTTCGACCACGCTCTAGGCGATGACGATCGGCGTCCTGCCGTCATGGGCTGGGATGACCCTCCGACCACGGACCGCCGACGCCTGAGTCTGACCAGGCTACGCGCGTAGGCGCATCCCGACCTGGGCCGCGGCGGCGACCACGGCCGCGGCGACCTTGGCCTCCGAACCGGGCGCCGGGAAGCGGTACGACGGACCGTGGACGTGGATGGCCGCGATGACCTCGCCGTCCGCCGATGCCACGGGCGCCGCGACCGACGAGATGCCATCCGAGAACTCCTCGCGCACCCAGGCATAGCCATCCTGACGAACGTGGCGCAGGCGATCGAGCAGCTGCCCGGCCTCCGTGATCGTCTGCGACGTGAACCGCTCACGAGGCTCGGCCAGCAGGCGGACGAGTGCCGGCGCGGCCATGAACGCCAGGAACACCTGCCCCGAGGAGACCGCGTGCATCGGGATGCGGCTGCCGGTCCAGTCGCGGACCTGCACGGGATTCGGGGAGTCGACCTGGTCGACGTAGTGGACGAGCGATCCGTCGGGAACCGACAGGCCGGTCGCCTCGCCGGTCCGCGCGGCCAGCTCGACGAGCGTCGGGCGAGCCGTGGCGACCAGCCCGCGCGTCTCCTGCAGCCCGCCGGCGAGGGTCGCGATGCGCGGGCCCAGCCGGTAGCGCGCGTCGCCGGCGATCTGCTGCACGACGCCCTCGGCCTGCATCGTGTCCAGGAGGCGGGCGACGGTGCTCTTCGGCAGTCGGGTCACGGCGGCGACATCGGTCACGCCGACCGGCCCGTCGGCCAGGGCGTCAAGGACCGCGAACGCCCGCCTGATCGATTGGACTCTGGACACCGAGGCTGATTCTCCGTTAGATTCCAGTCGCAGTTCCACTATACGGCATGGTTCCACATCGTGGAACGCACCAGGCACGGAGCCCGGGGCGGGCAGCCCCGGACGACAGGAGCACGACGGCCGATGGCCAACGACTACGAAGAGATCGACCTCGAGGCCCTCAGCGATGAGGAGCTCACCGAGCAGATGCACAACGACCTCTACGACGGCCTCAAGGACGAGATCACCAAGGGCACCAACATCCTGCTCGGCCGCGGCTGGTCGGCGACGCGCGTCCTGAACGAAGCCCTGGTCGAAGGCATGCGCATCGTGGGCATCGACTTCCGGGACGGCATCCTCTTCGTGCCCGAGGTCCTCCTGGCGGCCAACGCCATGAAGGCGGGCATGGCCATCCTGCGGCCGATCCTGGCCGAGACCGGCGTCGAGTCGATCGGCAAGGTCGTCATCGGGACCGTCAAGGGCGACATCCACGACATCGGCAAGAACCTCGTCGGGATGATGCTCGAGGGGGCCGGCTTCGAGGTCTTCGACCTTGGCATCAACACCGACGCCGACAAGTTCATGGCCGCGCTCGAGCTCCACAAGCCGGACATCCTGGGCATGTCGGCGTTGCTGACGACGACGATGCCGTACATGAAGGTGGTCATCGAGACGCTCAAGGAGCGCGGCATCCGCGATGACTACATCGTCCTCGTCGGTGGCGCCCCGCTGAACGAAGAGTTCGGCAAGGCCATCGGGGCGGACGCGTACTGCCGCGATGCCGCCGTCGCCTCCGAGACGGCCAAGGCGCTCGTCCTTCAGCGCCGCGCCGCCAGGGATGCCTGATCGTGGCGCCCGAGGTCGATCCCGTCTCCGACGCCATTGCAGGTCGCCGCGCCGCGCGACCCTGAGCGCACGGGCCCCAAGGGGCGAGGGCGCGTGCTGGTCATCGGCTGCGGCGCCCTGGCCAACGAGATGCTGGCCATCGTGCGCGCCAGCGGCCTGCGCGACATCGACGTGACCTGTCTGCCGGCCAAGCTCCACCAGCGTCCGGCGGGCATCCCCGAAGCCGCGCGCACGAAGATCCGAGCTGGCCGCGAGCAGGGCTACGAACGCATCTTCCTGGCCTACGCCGACTGCGGCACCTACGGCATGCTCGACCCAGTGCTCGACGAAGAGGGCGTCGAGCGCCTGCCGGGCGCCCATTGCTACGAGTTCTACAGCGGCGCGGCGGCCTTCGAAGCGATGACCGAGGCGGAGCCGGCGACCTTCTTCCTGACCGACTACCTGGCGCGCAACTTCGAACGGCTGGTCATCGGCGGCCTGGGCATCGACCGCCATCCGGAGCTCCTGCCCATGTACTTCGGCAACTACAAGCGCATCGTCTACCTCGCGCAGACCGACGACCCCGTGGCCCTGACCCTCGCGCGCGCAGCCGCACAACGACTCGGTCTCGAGTTCGAGCTCCGTCGCACCGGCCTGGCCCCGTTCGCGGCCGCCATGGCCACGCTGACCGGCCGGCCGGAGCTGGCCGTGATCGATCAGGCCGGGGCAGCCTGATGGCCAGCCTGGCGGTCATCTGGTGGCGCGACATCCCGGCCCAGGTCGTGGCCAAGGAAGGGCGGACGTCCAACAAGTACATCCTGCCCGGGCGCTTCCAGGATGCCATCGATCGCGCCGCGGTCAAGGCCGGCCTGGCTGGCACGGACGACTACCTCGCGCAATGGCGGCGCGAGACCCGGCCCTGCGGCGACGACCTCGAGGCCGAGGTCGCGGCCGAGGTCAAGCTCCTCGAGTCCGCCTACCCGGCCGCCCGTCTCAAGGACCTGGCGGCCACCGGCGGCCTGGCCGGCGACCTGACATGACCCGGACCGTCATCTCATCGGCCACCCGGGAGGTCGTCATCGGCGACGACCGGCCATTCGTGATCATCGGCGAGCGCATCAACCCGACCGGACGCAAGCTGCTGGCCGAGGAGATGCGACGCGGCGACTTCAGCCGTGTCGAGCGCGATGTGCTGTCGCAGGTCGAGGCCGGTGCCCACATGCTCGACGTCAACGCCGGCATCCCGCTCGCCGACGAGCCCGCCATCCTGGCCCAGACCGTGCGGCTGGTGCAGTCGCTCACGGACCTCCCCCTGTCCATCGATTCGTCGATCGTCGAGGCGCTCGAGGCTGGCCTGGCCGTCTACCAGGGCAAGGCCCTCGTCAACTCGGTGACCGGAGAGGACGAGCGCCTCGAGCGCGTCCTGCCCCTCGTCCGCAAGTACGGCGCCGCGGTGGTGGCCATCTCCAACGACGAGACCGGCATCAGCGAGGACCCCGACGTGCGCTTCGCGGTCGCCAAGCACATCGTCGAGCGCGCCTTGGACCATGGCATCCCGCGCGAGGACGTCATCGTCGATCCGCTGCTGATGCCCATCGGGGCCATGCCCCAGGCTGGCCGGCAGGTCTTCCGCATCCTCGGCCGCCTGCGCGACGAGCTGAAGGTCAACTCGACCTGTGGCGCCTCGAACGTCAGCTTCGGGTTGCCCAATCGCGAGGGCATCAACGGCGCCTACCTGTCGATGGCCATCGCCAGCGGTCTGACGTCGGCGATCACGAATCCCATCGCCGAAGGGGTGCGCAACGCGGTCATGGCCGCCGACGTGTTGATGGGCAACGATGCCGAGTGCGGCCGCTGGATCCGCGCCTTCCGCGAGCCGCCTGCCGCCGGCGAGGAAGGCCGTCGCCAGAATCGTCGTCGCGCCGTCCCGGTGCCGGCCACCGCGTGACCCGCTCGAGCGCGACGCGAGGCCGCCATCCGGCGCCAGGTCAGCGCCGATGACGCGGGCCGTCCGGTGATGGGGGCCGCTCGGTGACACAGGTCGTCGAGGCAGTCGACGGGCCGCTTCTCATCTTTACGCCTTCAGGGCGTCGCGGGCATTTCCCGGTCGGGACGCTGGTCCTGGATGCCGCGCGCTCGCTGGGCGTCGACATCGACTCGGTCTGCGGCGGGCGCGGCATCTGCGGCCGCTGCCAGGTTCGGCCGATGACCGGCTCGTTCACCAAGCACGGCATCGAGTCGTCGGCCGAGCATCTCGCTGCACCGGGCGCCGTGGAGGCCGACTACGAACTGACCCGTGCGCCGCTGACCGAGGGCTGTCGCCTGTCCTGCGCCGCGGCGCTGCTTGGCGACATCGTCGTCGACGTGCCGCCGGAGAGCCAGGTCCACCGCCAGGTCGTGCGCAAGGGCATCGCCCGTCGAGCCTTCACGGTCGACCCGGTCGTCCGCCTCCACTATGTCGAAGTCGTGCCCCCTGAGCTGGCCTCGCCGACCGGCGACCTCGGCCGTCTGTTCGAGGCGCTGGAGCGCGAGTGGGCGTTGACCGGCCTGAGCGCCGACCTCCACGTCGTGAAGGCGCTCCAGCCGGCGCTCACGAAGGGCGGCTACAAGGTGACCGTCGCCGTCCACGCCGCGAAGCAGGTCATCGCGATCTGGCCCGGCTTCCAGGACCGAGCCCTGGGCGTCGCCATCGACGTCGGCTCGACGACCATCGCCGGCCACCTGGCCGACCTCGAGCGGGGCGACGTGCTCGCCTCGGCCGGCGTCATGAACCCACAGATCCGCTTCGGCGAGGATCTCATGAGCCGGGTCTCGTTCGCCATGCTGCACGACGGTGGCGCGGTCGAGATGACCGCGGTCGTGCGCGCGGCCATCGCCGACCTGGTCGCCCAGCTGGCCATCCAGGCGGGCGAAGACGCCGACCACATCCTCGAGCTGGCGGTCGTCGGCAATCCGATCATGCACCACCTCCTGCTGGGCATCGACCCGGTGCCGCTGGGCTCGGCGCCGTTCGCGCTGGCCACCGATCGCGCGGTCCATGGCCTGGCCTCGGACATCGGCCTGGCCGCCATCAACGACGGCGCGCGGCTGTACGTGCTGCCCTGCATCGCCGGCCACGTGGGCGCCGATACGGCCGGTGTGATGCTCGCCGAGACGCCCTATCGATCGAAGCGCATGACGCTCATCGTCGATGTCGGCACCAACGCCGAGATCGTGCTCGGCGACGCGCGTCGGCTGCTGGCGGCCTCCAGCCCGACTGGCCCCGCCTTCGAGGGTGCGCAGATCAGCTCCGGCCAGCGGGCGGCGCCAGGCGCCATCGAACGCGTGCGCATCGACCGCCAGACGCTCGAGCCGCGCTTCCGGGTCATCGGCAGCGAGGTCTGGTCGGACGAGCCGGGCTTCGCCGAGGCCATCACCGAGAGCGGCGTCACCGGCATCTGCGGGTCGGGCATCGTCGAGGTCGTCGCCGAGCTCTACCTGGCCGGCGTGATCACGACCGACGGCATCGTCGACGGCCGGCAGGCCGCCCGCTCGCCGCGCGTCATCGCCGATGGGCGGACCTTCAGCTACCTGCTGCACGACGGCACGCCGCGCATCCTGGTGACCCAGAACGACGTGCGCGCCATCCAGCTCGCCAAGGCCGCCCTGTATGCCGGCGTCCGGCTGCTCATGGACCACCTGGGCATCGAGGCCGTCGATCAGGTCCGGCTGGCCGGTGCCTTCGGCAGCCAGATCGACCCACTCCACGCCATGGTCCTCGGCCTCATCCCCGATTGCGAGCTGGCACAGGTCGAGGCGGCCGGCAATGCCGCCGGGACCGGCGCCCTCATCGCCCTCCTGTCGGCCAACGCACGGCGCGAGATCGAGACCCAGGTCCGTCGCGTCGAGAAGATCGAGACCGCCGTCGAGCCCCGCTTCCAGGAGCACTTCGTGGCGGCCATGGCCATCCCCCACAAGACGGCCGAACACCCCAACCTTTCGCTCGTCGTCGAGCTACCGGCGCCGGCGCCGTTCGACCCCGAGGCCGCCGAACGGGCGCTCCGGCCGACGACGGGCTCGAGCGACCGACGACCGACCGCACGGCGCGACCCCATGATCGAGCCGATCGCAGCAGGGCGACGGAGGAGATCCGATGACCGACGAGACGACCCGCCGACGCGCCGGCGGACGAGCGGCTCGGCAGGCCGCGCGCGCCCACGACACGACGGTCCACCCGCCGTTCCTGACGCGCACCATGGCGCCCTTCGAGGTCCTCTCCGAGGAGGGTCTGGCGCTCATCGAGCACAACGCCGACACCATCCTCGAGGAGGTCGGGCTCGACTTCCGGAACGACGCCGACGCCCTCCGGCTGCTGCGTGATGCGGGCGCCGATGTCCAGGGCGAGCGCGTCCGCTTCCCGCGCGGCATGTGCCGGCGGATCGTGCAGGCGTCCGCCCCGAGCGACTTCTGGCAGGTCGCCCGGAACCCGGCGCGCAACGTCCACATCGGCGGCATGAGCACCGTCTTCGCGCCGGCCTACGGGCCGCCCTTCGTGCGCGACCTCGACAACGGGCGCCGCTACGGGACCATCGAGGACTTCCGCAACTTCGTGAAGCTGGCCTACATGACGCCCTACCTGCACCACAGCGGCGGGACCGTCTGCGAGCCGGTCGACCTGCCCGTCAACAAGCGCCACTTCGACATGGTCTACAGCCACATGCGCTGGTCCGACAAGCCGTTCATGGGCTCGGTCACCCAGCCGCAGCGCGCCCAGGACACGGTCGACATGGCGCGCATCCTCTTCGGTCCGGAGTTCCTCGAGGACAACGTCACGATCCTCAGCCTCATCAACGCCAACTCGCCGTTGGTGTGGGACTCGGTCATGCTCGGCGCCGCGCGCAACTACGCACTGGCCAACCAGGCGACCATCATCACGCCCTTCATCCTGGCCGGAGCCATGTCGCCGGTCACCGCCGCCGCCGTCTGTGCGCAGACGCTGGCCGAGGCGCTGGGCTGCATGACCTTCGTCCAGCTCGTCCGCCCGGGCGCGCCGGTCGTGCTCGGCTCGTTCGCCAGCTCGATCTCGATGCAGTCGGGCGCACCCACGTTCGGCACGCCCGAGCCCGCTCTCGTCCTGTATGCCATGGCGGCCCTGGCGCGAAGGCTCGGGGTCCCCTTTCGGTCGGGCGGCTCCTTGTGTGGATCCAAGATCCCCGATGCCCAGGCAGCCTACGAATCGGCGGCCACGCTCCAGCCGACCGTCCTGGCCGGCGTCAACTTCGTGCTCCACGCCGCCGGCTGGCTGGAGGGCGGCCTGGCCATGGGCTATGAGAAGTTCATCCTCGACGTCGATCAGTGCGGGATGATGGGCGTCTTCATCGAGGGCATCGACCTGTCGGAGAACGGCCAGGCGCTCGACGCCATCCGCGAGAACGGGCCGGGTCAGCACTTCCTCGGCACGGCGCACACGCTGGCGAACTTCGAGACCGCCTTCTACCGCTCGACCGTGGCCGACAACAACTCCTTCGAGCAGTGGCTCGAGGATGGCAGCAAGGACGCGGCCCAGCGCGCCAACGGTGTCTGGAAGAAGATGCTCGCCGAGTACGAAGCTCCGCCCATCGATCCCGGCATCGACGAGGCGCTCCTCGACTTCATCGCCCGGCGCAAGGCGTCCTTCCCGGATTCGGACGTCTAGGTCTCGCGCGTGGCCCGACGGGAACTCGCTCCATCGGCCCAGGCCGCCATCGCCGGCGTTCTCGAGGCGCCCAAGTTCGAGCTCATCCCGCTCAAGAACGTCGACGACCAGGCGGCGTTCCTGCCGCCCGGGGCGACGGTCTCGGTGACCGCCTCGCCGGCCAAGGGCATCGAGGCCACGGTCGAGCTCTGCGAGCGGCTCGAGGCCAGGGGCTTCCACGTCATCCCGCACCTCTCGGCGCGCATGATCCGCGATCGGGGCCACCTGGCGGAGCTGCTCGCCCGCCTCGACGCGGCGGCGATCGACCATGCCTTCGTCGTCGGTGGCGACGCCGAGCAGCCGGGCGAGTACCTGGACGGCCTGTCGCTGCTTCGGGCGATGGCCGAGATCGGCAGTGGCCTGACGGACATCGGCGTGCCCTGCTACCCGGATGGCCACGCCACCATCGCCGAAACGGCCCTGCGCCAGGCACTCGCGGACAAGCAGCCCTTCGTGCAGTCGATGACGACCCAGATGTGCTTCGATGCGAGAGCCATCACGACCTGGCTGGCCGATCGTCGCGCAGCCGGGATCACGCTGCCTGTCTGGATCGGCCTGCCTGGTGTCGCCGAGCTGCACAAGCTGATGCTCATCAGCGCGCGCATCGGCGTCGCCGACACCAAGCGCTTCCTGGCCAAGAACACGCGCCTCGTCGGTCGGTTGGTGCGCCCCGGTGGCTACAGCCCGCACGGACTGCTGGAGGGCCTGGCGCCCGCGCTGGCCGACCCCACGGCGGACATCCGCGGTCTCCACATCTACACGTTCAACCAGGTCGAGACGACCGAGGAATGGCGCCATCGGTACCTGGAACGGCTGCTGGCTGTCCCGGCGAGCGCGTGATGCCGCCGTATCATGTCGCCACCCCGCAACCGCTCCGCGCGAAGAGAGGCGACGATGCCCGGCACCGATGACAAGCTCGACCTGATCCGCAAGGTCCCGCTCTTCGCGACCTGCGATCGTCGGGACATCAAGCAGATCGGCGCGCTGGCCGAACTCGTCGACCTGCCGGCCGGCAAGGTCATCGTGCGCCAAGGCGCCACCGGACACGAATTCTTCGTCGTCTCGAAGGGCGCCTTGCGTGTCGAGCGCGACGGTCGGGTCATCAACCGTTTGGGGCCCGGACAGTTCGCTGGCGAGATCGCGCTCATCGACGGCGGGCCACGAACCGCCAGCGTCGTCGTGGATGAGCCATCGACGGTGCTGCTCATGGGTCACCGAGAGTTCCACTCCCTGCTCGAGCAGTACCCGACGATCCAGCTCAAGATCCTGCAGGTCCTGGCCAAACGGGTGCGGGCGACGGATCCCGAGTCGATCTGACGCGCCCGGTATCAGGCGCCTGATGTCCGCGCCAGATGGATGGCGTCAGCCGGCTGGTCCGCCTGGCCGTCGAACATGATGACGAGCACCTCGGATCGTTGACGGGGCCAGCCTCGCGAGCCGCCGCCGCGACCTAGAATCCAGCCCCCACCCAAGGAGCGACCGAGCCCGATGTCGATGCCCAGCAGCCTCCAGATCGCCCAGGCCGCCTCGATGCGCCCGATCGCCGACATCGGCGCCGAGCTGGGGCTGCTGCCCGAGGAGCTCGAGCTCTACGGGCCGTACAAGGCCAAGATCAGCCTCGACGTCCTGCGCCGACTCGCCGACCGCCCGAACGGCCGCGAGATCCTCATCACGGCCATCACCCCGACCCCGCTCGGCGAAGGCAAGACGACCACGACCATCGGCCTGGCCCAGGGCCTCAATCGCATCGGCGTGCGCACGGCGGTCGCCATCCGCCAGCCGTCCCTCGGCCCTGTCTTCGGCATCAAGGGTGGCGCGGCCGGCGGCGGCTACAGCCAGATCGTGCCCATGGAGGACTTCAACCTCCACCTGACCGGCGACAACCACGCCGTGACCGCGGCCCACAACCTCGCCGCGGCCTTCATCGACAACCACCTGCACCACGGCAACGTCCTGGGCATCGAGCCACACTCGATCTCCTGGCCGCATGTCGTGGACATCAGCGACCGGGCATTGCGACACGCGGTCATCGGCCTTGGTTCGGCCGAGGACGGCATCCCGCGCGAGACCGAGTGGCAGATCAGCGTTGCCTCGGAGGTCATGGCCATCCTCGCCCTGGCGACGGACATCCACGACCTGCGCGCGCGCTTCGGCCGCATCGTCGTGGCGCGCACGCGCGACGACAAGCCGGTCACGCTGGAGGATCTCAAGGTCGCCGGCGCGATGACCGTCCTGATGCGGGACGCCATCAAACCCAACCTGCTCCAGACGCTCGAGGGCGGTCCGGCCTTCGTCCACGCCGGGCCGTTCGCCAACATCGCCCACGGCAACTCGTCCGTGCTGGCCGATCGGGTCGCCCTCAAGCTCGTCGACGCGGTTTGCACAGAGGCCGGCTTCGGGGCCGACATGGGCGCCCAGAAGTTCATGGACATCAAGTGCCGCCTGGGCGGCATCCGGCCGTCAGCAGCGGTCGTCGTGGCCACCATCCGGGCGCTCAAGATGCACGGCGGCGTGGGCAAGATCGTGGCCGGCAAGCCGCTCGACCCGGCACTCGAGGCCGAGGACCCAGAGGCGGTCCGACGCGGCGCCGCCAACCTGGCCAAGCAGATCGAGAACATGCGCCTGTACGGTGTGCCGGTCGTGGCCGCCGTCAACGCCTTCCCGACCGACGCTCCATCCGAGGTCGCCGCCCTGCGTGAGGTCGCCCTGGCCGCCGGTGCCTCGTCGGCTGTCGTCGCGTCGCACTTCGCCGACGGTGGCGCTGGCGCCGAGGATCTGGCCCGAGCCGTATGGGCGGTGGCACAGGCGAGCGGTCCGGATGGCGCCACCGACTTCCGCTTCCTGTACCCCGACGAGATGCCCCTGGCCGAGAAGATCGAGACCATCGCCACCCGCATCTATGGCGCCGACGGGGTGGACTTCGGGGCCGGCGTGCTGAAGACCCTTGAGCGTATCGAGTCGGATGGTCATCGCAGCCTGCCCATCTGCATGGCCAAGACGCACCTCTCGCTCTCGACCGACGCGACCAAGAAGGGCCGTCCGTCCGGCTTCCGCGTGCCGGTTCGCGACGCTCGTCTCTTCGCGGGCGCCGGCTTCGTGACCGCCTACTGCGGCGACATGCGCACGATGCCCGGCCTGCCATCACGACCAGGCGGCGAGGGCGTCGACATCGACGCCGAGGGCAACGTCGTCGGCCTGTTCTAGGCCGGGCTGCGTCGGACGGCGAGCAAGGTGATGTCGTCGGCTGGCTCGGCATCGGCCGCGAAGCGTTCGAGGGCGGCCATGATGGCGGCGACCACGTCGTTGGCAGTCCCGCCATCGACCTCACCGACCACGTCGAGCAGACGCTCGAGTCCGAATCGACGCCCGTCCGGCCCCGTGGCGTCGGTCACACCGTCGGTGTAGGCGACGAACAGGTCACCGGCTCCGAGGGTCACCGTCCGGTCGACGGACGGACAACCGCTCGAAGAGCCCGAGCATCTCGCCGGGCGACCGAAGCTCCCGGAGGCGGTGCGAACCGCTGCGTCGAAGCAAGGGGAATTCGTGGCCTGCCGATGCGTAGCGAAGTCGTCCATCGGCGGCGTCGAGCACCGCGACGAGAGCGGTCAGGAAGAGGCCGGTTCGCGCGTCGCGGACGAGGACGCGATTGGTTCGTCGGAGCGTGTCCGACGGCCCGCTGCCGTTGTAGGCCGCCGAGCGCATGACGGCCCGACTGAAGGCCATCATCAGGGCGGCAGGCAGGCCCTTGCCGGTCACGTCCGCGACGACCAGTCCAAGCGTGTGGCGCGGGGCAGGGAGGTCATAGACGTCGTAGAAGTCGCCGCCCACCATCCTGGCCGCGCGGTACGCGACGGCGATCTCCCAGCCCTCCGGCGCCGGAGGGTCGGCCGGCATGAGGTTGAGCTGGATCCGGCGAGCGAAGGCCAGGTCGCGCTCCGCCCGAAGCCGCTCACTCGCCAACTTGGCACGGAGCCGCTCGATCTCGCGATCGCGAGGATCATCCGGTGCGTCCTCGCACCGGCGGCGTGTCACGCTCAGTCATCGCGAGCCGGCGGCTCAGAACGCAGCGATCGCGTCGGCCTCGTCCGTCCGGACGTCGATGAAGCGATCCATGCCCGTTCGCTCCATGACGCGCCGGAGCGAGGAGCCAGGTGCATCAGGGATGAGCACCTTGACATGCGGTTGGAGACCGGCCTCGACGGACGCCTCCAGCGCGTGATGGGCCGCCCAGCCCGATTCCAGGTCGGGCGGCTCGCTGCCGTTGAAGATCAGCGCCAGGCTGTGCAAGGCGACGAGGCCGGAACTGCCCATGAACGGCACGTTCCGGAGGTCGACGAGCAGGTCTCGGTCGCCCTCCGCGTACAGGCGCCGTCCTTCATCGATGAGCGCCTCGTAGGTCGACGCGTCGAGGTCGCCCTCGACACGCAGGACGGTGACCGGGATGCGGCCCTGGACTCGATCAACGGTGGTCGTCACTGCGTCCCTTCCTTTCCGCGACGGTTTCAGACATCGGGCGACAGCTTGAGGGCCAAGGTCAATTCGTTGCCATGGCCGCGGCGGCGCCGGTGCTCCATCCGGTCCACCGAGACGCGCGCGAGGTAGATCCCCAGGCCACCGGGCGCTCGACGACCGAGCGGGACGCGAAGGTCGGGTGCGGGTCGCGCGGTGGGATCGAACAGCGGCGCCCGATCACGCAGACGGACGACCACCTCGTGGCCGTCGCCGGAGACTTCGACCTCGAGCGGCCCGCCTCGGCCACCATAGCCGTGCGTGATGACGTTCGCGACGGCATCGTCGACGGCGACCACCAGGTCGTCGACCGCCTCGGGTCTCGCCCCGAGTGAGCCAGCGGTCGTGTGCACGAATGCGCGGATCGCGGCGAGGTCAGACAACTCGGCGAAGGGCATGTCGAGCGTCCGAGTCGCGATCACGGCACTGATTGTCAATCATCAGCCGTGCGGGCGTCCCTCTTGCGAGCGTAGCGGCTGCCATGCTCGTGGCCGGATGGGACCATCGGGGGAGGGCGCCTGACGGTGGCCGACCGCGAGGATTTCCACGCTGCTCTTGTCAGAATTCGTTGACCTGCGTACGATGACTGGGTGCCAGGCACCAGCCTGGACTCGAACCGCCAGATACCTGACCCGCGACCGAGCGAGAGGACACCCATCCAGATGCTGAACACCGAGCCCCAGCCGCTCAGCCCCATCGCCCCGGTCGCCGCCCCCAGCGCCGAAGTCCTCGTCCGTCTCTCGGATGCCGCGGCCGGCAAGCTGCGTGACCTGACGGCGGAAGAGACCAACCCCGCCATCGGGCTGCGCGTCTACGTCTACTCGGGCGGCTGCTCGGGCTTCCGCTACGGGATGATGCTCGAGGACCAGCCGACCAGCGAGGACGTGACCGTCGAGAGCAACGGCGTCCGCGTCTACGTCGATCAGGCGAGCACCCAGTATCTGACGGGCTCCGAGATCGACTACGTCGACACCCTCATGGGTGCCGGCTTCACGGTCAACAACCCGAACGCCGTCTCCGGCTGCGGCTGCGGCAGCAGCTTCCGGACCGCCGAGTCGGAGGGCAGCCCGGGCGGCTGCAGCCACTAACCGACCGCGCGGCGCGGGGCGCGCCGCCAAGACCAACGACACGAGCCGTCGGGACGACCCCGGCGGCTCGACCGATTCCCGTTGCCCGGACGCCCCGAACCGATAGCCACGACCGCTACACTGCGGCCAGCCATGGAATTGCCGCTCTTCCCGCTTCACACCGTCCTCTGCCCGGGCGTCGCGCTGCCGCTCCACATCTTCGAGGAGCGCTACCGTCGGATGGTCGATCGCTGCGTCGACGCGGGAGAGCCATTCGGGGTCGTGCTCATCCGCGAAGGTCGCGAGACGGGACCGCTCGACGGCCGCATCTCGCGTATCGGCACGACGGCCGTCATCCGCGATGCGGGCCGCTATCCGGACGGCCGATTCGACCTCATGACGGTCGGTGGCCGGCGCTTCCGGATCGAGACCCTGACGGACAGCCAGGAGCCATACCTCATCGCCGACGTGCGCTACCTGCGCGAGCCGGTCGGCGATCCGGACATGGCGCGGACGCTCGCCGAGCGGGTCAGCGCGCGCTTCCTGCGCTACCTCGAGGTCCTGCAGCCTGCCCTCGAGGACGATGACGACGACGCCGACTACGAGGTCGAGGTCATCGTCGACGACGATCCGGAGGACATCGGCGTGTCCGGCTCAGCCGCCGCCTCGATGACCGGCGGCGAGGGCCGGAGCGACCGCCACGCTGCGGGCGGCCCGGAGGACCGTGCTGAGGGTGGTCGAGGCAGCGCCGACGACGCGCCACCGGATCGCATCATCGCCGGCACCGAGGCCGACCGGCGCGAGCTGCTCATGGCGGCCGCGCGGCGCCTCGTGGTGCCCGAGGACCCGACGGCCATCTCGTACGTCCTGTCCGGGCTCATCCAGGTCGAGCTGCCGTCCCGACAACGCCTCCTCGAGGCCGCCACCACCGAGCTGCGCCTGCGCCGCCTCGAGGGTCTGCTGGGTCGCGAGATCGACCTCCTCAACCGCGACCTGAAGCCGCTCGTGATCGACGCCAGGGGTGCCGCCGGCCGCCTGAACTGAGCGCGCGGCGCGGGCCGAGCGACCTCGGGCAAGCCGCGGCGTCGGCCGCCAGCGCCAGCCACTGCCCCGTTACCCTGACAGGGTGCTGATCGGCGGGGTCGTCATCGGGTTCCTGATCGGGCTGCTCGTGCGGGGACGCCCTGGCAACCTGCTCGACGCTCGCATCCGATGGTCGGGCCTCCTGTTCCTGGCCGTCATGCTGCGCTTCGGCACCGAGCTGGCCATCGCCAACGGGGTGGCCATCGCCGACACCCTGCGGCTACCGCTCTTCGGTGGCGCGTTCGGGTTGCTGCTCGTCGCGCTGTGGCACAACCGAGCGGTGCCGGGGATGCTCGTGGTCATGGTCGGCGTCGCCTCGAACGCCTTCGCCGTCGTCGTCAACGGCGGCTGGATGCCCGTCTGGGAGCCGTCCCTGGCGCTCGTCGGCTTTACGACCAGCGACCTCGTGCCGTCCTTCCACGTGTTGCTGCCGCTGACCCTCGACGCACAATTCCTGCGCATGGCCGGGCCGTTCGGCGACCTGGTGCCGATCCCGCTGCCGGTGCTGCCGAACGTGGCCAGCATCGGCGACGTCTTCATCAGCCTTGGCCTCGGCTGGTTCGTGCTGGCGACGATGATCCGCGGCGCGACCGCCGAGCGGGAGACGGTCTACATGGCGCCGACCGTGGTCGAGCCGACCCGATTGCGCCGACCGATCAAGGCGGCCCTCTCGGCGACTGCCATCTCCCCGGAGACCGGCCTGTCTGCCACGCCGTCCTACGCCGACGTCCTGGCCCTCGACCGACCGACCCTGCTGGGTGGCTCGAGCGCCGGCGCCATGCCGGTCACGACGCTCCGACGCGACGACGATCGCGACCTGGCGAGCATCCCGCCAGCCGCCCTGGCCGCGGAGACCGCCGTGCCGCCGATCGTCGCGCGCATCGGCGAGCATCCCTACGTCCGTCTCGCATCGGACGCCAGGTTCGTGGCCTTCTGGCTGGGACAGACGATCAGCCTGTTCGGCGACCGGCTGCACCAGGTCGCCCTGGCCGTGCTCGTCTTCGGCGTCACCGACTCGGCCCTCGCGACGGCGCTCGTCTTCCTGACCGCGGCCCTCCCGAACCTGCTCATCGCGCCCATCGCCGGCACCTTCGTGGACCGCTGGGACCTTCGGGCGACGATGGTCGTCAGCGACCTGTTGCGTGCCGCGCTGGTGCTGCTCATCCCGGTCGCGGCGCGACGCGAGATCGCGCTCGTCTTCCCGCTCGTCTTCCTGATCACGACCATCAGCGTCTTCTTCCGGCCGGCCAAGGCGGCCGCCGTGCCGCGCATCGTCCGGCGTGACGACCTGCTGGCGGCCAACTCGCTGACCTGGACCGGCGAGACCCTGGCCGACATCGCCGGCTATCCCATCGCCGGCCTCTTCGTGGCCTTCCTGGGTGCCGCCATCGGGCTCGCCTTCTGGCTGGACGCGGCGACCTATGTGGTCAGCGCCGTGCTGCTGCTGTCCATCACCATCCCGGCCGTCTATCGCGTTGCGGGCAAGCTTGCCGGCAACGCCATCGGCCGCTTCATCGGCGAGCTGCGCGACGGCTGGCAGTTCCTGCGCGGCAAGCCGTCGCTCTACCAGAACACCCTTGTCAGCGCCGTGGCCCAGGTCTCGGTCGGGGCGACCATCGCGCTGACCGTCGTCTACGCCCGCGACGTCCTCTCGCAGCAGCCGGTCGCCTATCCCACCAATTACACGCTCGTCGAGGCGGCCATCGGCGTCGGCAACCTGGTCGGCGGGCTGGCGGTCGGAGCCATCGGCGCCCGCTTCGGAAAGGGCCACCTGTTCATCGCCGGGTTGATCGCCATGGGCGCGCTGATCGCCTTCCTCGGTCTGACCTCGAATCTCGGGCTGGCGCTGATAGCGGCAGTCGGCTACGGCATCGCCAACCTCGTCTACGTCGTCCCGACCCAGACGCTCTTCGCCGAGCTGACGCCGCCGGGCATGATGGGCCGCGTGGTCGCCTTCCGGAGCAGCCTCGTCTTCGGCGCGCTGACGCTGGCGATGGCCGTGTCCGGGCTGATGGCCGAGGTCCTCCCGGCCGGCGTCGTCATCTCCATCTTCGGCTTCGTGACGCTGGGGGCCGGGATCGTGGCCGCCTTCCTGCCGGCGATCCGCCGCTCGTAGGACTCACGGGACCTGGGTGCCTGAGCCGGCGTGCGCGTGGCGGCCGCGGGTCGGCATACTACGGCGGCTTCCCCGCGCGACCGAGCCGCGACCCGAGCCCGGCCGTGGCTGACCTGCAACGGAGACGATCGAGCCCGATGACGGACCCGCAGCGCCCCGACGACTCGGCCAAGCGACGACACCGCGCCCGACGCCATGACGCCCGAGGAACTGGCCGCCGCCGAGAATGCCGCGCTGTCCGAGGCCATCGACGAGACCGAGCCGGACGCGCAGGCGGAGGAGCAGACGGCGACCGAGATGGCGACCGAGCCGACCGAGACGGCCGACGCGGCGCCGAGCCGAGCCCGAGCCCGAGCCAGGACCGGCCTGAGCCCGACGGCGTGCCTGAGCCCGAGGCCGAGCAGGCACCCGAGCCAGAGCCGGAGCCCGAGCCCGAGGCCGAACCAGAGCCGGAGCCCGAGCCCGAACCAGAGCCCGAGCCAGAACCGGAGCCGGAGCCCGAGCCAGAGTCCGACGAAGAGCCTGAGTCGCCTGACGAGGAGGCCGCGTTCGAGGAGGCGGCCGCGGCCGCGGCCGCAACGCCCGAGTTCGCCGCTCAGCCTGAGAAGCCGAAGAAGGGTGCACCGGTGGCGGCCACGCCGGCCCCCAAGGTGCCGACGATCCCCTACGTCGACGATCGCTTCTCGAAGATCTGGGTGGTGGTCATCGTCGCGACCTTCGTGCATCATCTTCGCCTTCGGCATCATCCTCAGCCGAGGCGGCTTCCTGAACCCACGGGCAACGATCGCGCCGATCCCCAGCGAGTCCGCATCGCCCAGCGAATCGACCGAGGCCAGCCCATCGGCCAGCACCGAAGCGAGCCCGACGGTCTCGATCCAGCCGACCGCGAGCGCGACGGCGGCGGCGAGCCCAAGCGCCGCGGCAAGCCCGAGCGCCGAGGCGAGCCCGTCGGCCTCCGTCGCTCCAAGCCCCTAGGCGACTCGCCGCGGAGCAGGGATGCGCTTCCTCGGTCGAGACCGGGATCCGGGGCGCTTCGCTCGACGACGGGCGGCCATGGTCCGCGACCAGCTGGTGGCCAGGGGCATCAAGGACCCACGCGTGCTCGAGGCGATGGGGGAGATCCCGCGCGAGCGGTTCGTGCCACATGACCTGATCGAGCACGCCTACGCGGACGGCGCGCTCGCGATCGGCGGCGGCCAGACGATCTCGCAGCCGTACATCGTGGCGCGCATGAGCGAAGCCCTGCGTTTGGGGGCGCACCCGTCACGGGGGCCAGACCCCGGCGACGGCGGATCAGGAGACCTCGCGGACGCGCGGCCCCGAGTGCTCGAGATCGGCACCGGCTCGGGCTACCAGGCAGCCATCCTCGCCCGCATGGGTGCGTCCGTGGTGACGGTGGAGCGCGACGCCAGGCTGGCCGCGGAGGCGCGCGAACGACTCGCGGACCTCGGCTATGGCGATGTCACCGTCGAGTTCGGTGATGGCAGCGCGGGTTGGCCGGCGAAGGCGCCCTACGATGCGATCCTGGTCGCCGCCGCCTGCCCGGAAGCGCCGGAACCGCTGCTGGCCGAGCTGGCCGACGGCGGACGGTTGGTGGCCCCGGTCGGCAGCCGGACGATCCAGGAGCTGACCGTCATCCAGCGTGTCGGCCAACGGCTCGAGACCGAAGTCCTGGAGCCGTGCGTCTTCGTGCCGCTCATCGGCAGTCACGGGTTCAGCGGCTGACGCTCGCGCCGTAGTCAGGCTGGCTATCAGTTTCGACGCGGCCGGCGACGCCCCCGTTAAGCCGAGGCCGACGGCATGGTCACTCGAGGTGGAAGACCTCCTCGAGACGCTGATGAAAGCCGGTCTCGGGGTCGGTCATGGGGTCGATCAGCGCAGCCATCTCGGCCTGCCATCGGTCGTTCACCGGGCTGGCGCTCATCCAGGCCCGGAAGGCCGCGAAGTCGTCGACCTCGAGGTAGGCGAACAGGTCGGCGCCGCGGGCGAAGATCGAGTAGTTCCGGGCGCCCGCGGCCTTCAGCGCGTCGAGCATCTCCGGCCAGACGGCGGCATGTCGCCGGCGATATTCGGCGTCCTGGCCGGGCAGGATGCGCATGGTGAACCCGACGCGCTCCATGGTCCATACCTCCACATCAAAGGCCCCGGAGGCTCGCGCCTCCGGGGCCCTGGTCCGCAACAGCTGCGGGCTAGAACGGCTACCTAGAAGAAGACGTCGAGGTTGGTCTTGTCGAACCGGAAGACCGGCCCGAGGGTCACGACGTTGTCCTTGCCGATGGTATAGGGCTGACCACCGTTCAGGCTCGGCACGGTGAACGTCTCACCCTCCTTGCCCGTGATCTCGCCGCTGACCAGCTTGGCAGCGACCTGGTACGCAAGATAGCCAAGGTCAGGAACGCTCCACAGCCCGTAGACCGGGGAGGTGCCGTCTTCGACGTACGGCTTCATGTCGTGCGGGAAGCCAAGGCCGGTGACCTTGACCGGGCTGGCGGCGTCCTTGACGACCTTGGCGGCCGCCGCGATGCCGACCGTCGTCGGCGAGACGATGACCTTCAGATCCTTGTACTTCTGGAGCAGGCCCTGTGCCTGCTTGGTGCTCTCGGTCGGCTCGTCGTTGCCGTAGACCGTGTCAACGAGCTTGAGCTTCGCGAACTTGGGGTCGGTCGCGAGCGTGCTCTTCATGAGCTCGATCCACGCGTTCTGGTTCGGCGAGGTCGCCTTCGCTGAGAGGATCGCGATATCGCCGGTGCAATCCGGGGCGAGCTCGCAGGCCCACTCGGCAAGGTTGACGCCGACCTTGCTGAAGTCGACCTGGTTGACGAAGACATCGTAGGCGCCGACGGCCGGCGAGGCGTCGAAACCGACGACCTTGATGCCCGCCGCCATGGCCTCCTTGAGCGCGGGAGCGACAGCATCAGGGTCATCGGCCGAGATGATGATCGCGTCGACACCCTTGGTCTGCAGGTCGGTGATGAACGGGATCTGGAGTGGAGCGTCGGGGGTCGGGGGTCCCACGGTCTCGACGGGTGCGCCACCCAGTTCGGTGACACCCTTGTCGATGCCGGTCTTCGCGGCGGCGAAGTAGGTGTTGACGATGTCCTTGGGCAGATACCCGACCTCGAGCCCGCCGGCGGCCGGTGACCCGGCCGGTGAGCCGGCCGGAGCCGACGCCGCCTCGGACGGCGGTGCCGCGCTTGCCGCCCCAGTCGGGCTGGCGCCCGGGCTCGAGCAGGCAGAGAGCAGCAGGAGTGCTGCACTGCTGAGGGCGATCAGTCGCCCCTTGGTAGCGATCATCGAACGTGTTCCTCCTCTACTTCCTAGACAGTGGGTTCCTCACCGGTCCCGACCGAGCCGGCCGGTGGCGACCGACCTCGACGAACTCGATCGAGGGCCGATCTGGCCTGGTGAGCGAAGGTGGGGATGATGACAGACCCGATGAGAAGGAGCCCGAGAGCGATCGCCTGGACGTCGACCGAGACGCCTGCAAGGCGCAGGGCGTTCTGCATCACGGCCACCGCGAGGACCGCCAGCACCACGCCCGGGATGCTGCCCGATCCACCGAAGATGTTGACGCCACCGAGCAGCACGACGGTCACGACGATGAGCGTCATGCCCTGGGCGTTGTCCGCGCGAGAGCTCGACAGGCGCGACGTCAGGATCACGCCCGCTAGGGCGGCGATCAAACCGGACAAGGCAAAGAGGCCGATCTTGAGACGAGGGACTCGCACGCCCGAGAAGCGCGCCACGCCCGCGTTCTTGCCGACCGCGAAGATGTGACGGCCGACCCACGTCCGATGGAGCACGATGCCCAGGACCAGGGCGATGGCGAGGAAGATGACGAACGGCCAGGGGATGACCGTGCCGGGCACTTTGCCGAAGCCCAGGGTGGTGAACTCGGTCGGGTAGTCGCTCACGCCGCGCTGCCCGATGATCACCAGGGCAAGCCCTCGGAAGAGGGCCAGCGTGCCGAGCGTCACCACGAGCGATGGCAGCCCGACGCGCGCCACCAACGTGCCGTTGAGGATGCCGCCCAGGGCGCCGACGAGGAGGACGATCGGGATCCCGATCCACAGCGGAACGCCCGCCGCCCAGAGGACGCCAAGGATGGCGCTGGCGAGCCCGGCCATCGCCTCGACCGACAGGTCGATCTCGCCGACGATGATGATCAGCGCCATGGGCAGGGCCATGATCGCGACCTCCATGAGGGCCGCGATGAGGTTCGAGAAGTTGCCGGCCGACAGGAAGAACGGCGAAAGCCAGGTGCCGAGCAGGATCAGTCCGGCGAGCGCGACGAGGAGGACCGCCTCCCAGCGCCCGAAGACCCGCGTCAAGAGCCGCTGGCCGCCGACCGGTGTCGTGACCGCGCTCATCGGACGCGACCCTGGGCGGCAGCGCGGACGATGCCTCGCTGGATGAGGGCGTCTGCGGTGACCGCGGCCAGGATGACGACGCCGTAGATGGCCTGGAGCCAGAACTGCGACAGGCCGACGAGGATGAGGGCGTTGGCGATCAAACCAAGGAACAACGCGCCGAGCGCCGCGCCGGCTAGCGTCCCGGAGCCGCCGAAGATGTTGACGCCGCCGACGACGACCGCCGCGATCACGGCCAGGATCACGCCGGTCGCTGCGGTGCCGCTGATGACTCCGAACTCGATGACCCACAGGACGCCTGCCACGCCGCCCAGCAGGCCGCACAGCGCGAAGGCCGTGAAGACGACGCGCCGAGACGGGATGCCGATGATCTCTGCCGCTTCGGGGTTGCTCCCGACCGCGTAGAGCTGGCGTCCGAATCGCGACCAGCGCAGGATGATCGTCCCGATGGCAGCGACGATGAACGCGATGATGACGAAGATCGGCAGGCCCAGGAAGTCGCCATGGGCGGCATCGGTGAAGCCGGGCGGAAGGCCGCCCACGGGCACCTCGTGGCTGCCCGCGATGAGGTAGTCGAGGCCGCGGAAGATGCTCAGCGTGCCCAGCGTGGCGACGATGGCCGGGACCCGGAAGACCGTGACGATGACCCCGTTGACCATGCCCAGGACCAGGCCCAGGCCGATGCCGAAGGCGATGGCGACCGGCGTGTCCAGGGCGTGCTGCTCGAGGATGAAGGCCACGCAGTAGGCCACCAGGCCCATGACCGCCTCGACCGACAGGTCGACGTTCCGGGTGATGACCACGAGCGACTCGCCGACGGCGGCGACTGCGATGATCGCGGCCAGGACGGCGACCTGCGAGAGGTTCGAGATCGACAGGAACTGCGGTGCCGCGAGCGAGACCAGGCCGCCCATGACGAGCATGAGCACGATCAGGCTCAGCTCTCGTTGACGGCCAAGGCTGGAGAGCCATCGGCCGGACGTCGAGGCCGTGGTCGCGCCGGTCGCCACGCCGACCTCAGCCATCGGAGCCTGCCGGTCCGTCGGTCGGGGGCGCCGTCGCCACGTCATCGTCGCCTTCGTTGCCGGTCGCCGCGAACATCACCCGTTCCTGCGTCGCTCGCGCGCGCGGGATCTCGGCCGTGATCCGTCCTTCGTGCAGCACGATGATCCGGTCCGACATCGCGAGGACCTCCGGCAGGTCGCTCGAGATGAGGATGATGGCCAGCCCCGATGCCGCCAGCTCGCCGATGATGCGATGGACCTCGACCTTGGCGCCGATGTCGATGCCGCGCGTCGGCTCGTCGAGGATGAGCACGCGCGGCTTGGTCGAGAGCCACTTGGCGAGCACGACCTTCTGCTGGTTGCCACCCGAGAGCGCCGACACGACCTGGTCGACGCCGGTCATCTTGACGCCCAGCTGCGCGGTGTCGTCGATGGCGACCCTGCGTTCGACCGACGTGCGCATCAGCAACCTGGGAAAGAGGCGTGGCAGGATCGGCAGCGTCACGTTCTGGGCGATCGAGAAGTCGGCCACCAGGCCTTCCTGGTGACGGTCCTCCGGCAGATAGGCGATGCCCGCATCCATCGCTGCGGACGGGCTCGAAAAGGCGATCGGCTTGCCGTCCAGCCGGATGTCCCCGCTGTCCGCTCGATCGAGCCCGAACAGGACGCGAGCGACCTCTGTTCGCCCCGCTCCGACCAGCCCGGCAAGGCCGAGGATCTCGCCTGCGCGGACGGAGAAGCTGACGTCTCGAAAGGTCCCGACCCGGGTCAGCCCGTCGGCCTCGAGGACGATGTCGCCGGTCGGGCTCTCGACCTTGGGAAAGAGCGATACGGTCCGTCCGACCATGTGGCGCACGAGGTCGGCGGTGGTCAGCCGGCTTGTCTCGGTCGTGATCACGTGGCGGCCGTCGCGGAAGACCGTGGCGCGATCGCAGAGGTCGAAGACCTCGTCGAGCCGGTGGCTCACGAAGAGGACCGCGACACCGCGTGCCCGCAGGCCACGGACGATGACCGTCAGGCGCTCGACCTCGTGGGCCGAGAGCGACGCCGTGGGCTCGTCGAGGATGAGCACGCGAGCCTCCACCGAGAGCGCCTTGGCGATCTCGATCAACTGCTGGTCCGCCATCGACAGGCCACGGACCGGCGCCCCGACGTCGAAGCGGACATCGAGCTCCTTGAAGAGCGCGGCGGCCTGGCGGCGCATCTCGGACCAGGCGATGGTCCGCAGGCGGCCAGACGGGGCATGGCCGATGAAGACGTTCTCGGCGACCGACAAGTCGGGAAAGAGGCGCGGCTCCTGGTGGACGACCGCGATGCCCAGGGCCCGCGCGTGATCGGGTCCTCGAAGCTCGACCAGCTCGCCGTCGAGGCGGATCGTTCCTGCATCGGGCTGATGGACGCCGGCCAGGATCTTGACCAGCGTGCTCTTGCCGGCTCCGTTCTCACCGACCAGGCCATGGATCTCGCCGGGCAGCAGGTCCAGCGAGACGCCGTCCAGCGCCTGGGTAGCCCCGAACCGCTTCGAGATGCCCTCCAGCGCCGCGCGGGGAGCCGTCGCGACCGCCTCGGCGACCGTCATCGGAAGGACCTCGACGAGTCATGGCTGCCCGTCAGCGGCGCCCCGGGATCCTCGTCGGAGGCCACCGAGTGGACCTCGATGCCTCGTGCCAGCAATGCCGCGACCATCGATCCGGGGGCTTCGTCGTCGGTCATCACCGTGGTGATCTGGCTCGTCGAGCAGAAGGTCGCGAATGCCGCGCGCTCCCACTTCGTGTGATCGACGATGGCGATGACCTCGCGGGCGGCGGCGACCATCGAGCGCTTGATCTGCGCCTCTTCGTCGGTCGCATCGGCCAGCCCGGACTCGAGGGTGAACCCGGCCGCGCCAAGGAAGGCCTTCTGGACGTTGATGCGGCTGAACAGGCCGTCGCCCAGCTGCCCGACGACGGAAAGCGCCTCCCAGCGCACGCGACCGCCCAGCATGAGGACCGTGATGCCCGGATGGCCGGCCAGCTCGGCAGGCGATGCGCAGACCGTTCGTGATGACGGTCAGCTGACCCCAACCGCCGCGCGCCTTGAGGTGCCGGGCGACCGACAGCGCGGTCGTGCTGGCGTCCAGGACGATGCTTTCGCCATCGTGGACGAGGGCCGCCGCGGCCGCGCCGATGCGTCCCTTCTCACGCGGTTGCAGCCGCTCGCGGATCTCGAAGGCGACCTCCGGCCGGCTGCGATCGAAGGCGATCGCGCCGCCATGCGTCCGCTGCAACCGATGCTCGGCCTCGAGGACCACGAGATCCTTGCGCGACGGTCACGGCCGAGACCCCGAAGCGGGCGGCCAGCTCCTTGACGCGGATTCGCCCGTGCTCCTCGACGATGCGGGCGAT
>CAVZSO010000006.1:0-172718 GCA_963777975.1 uncultured Chloroflexia bacterium
TGTTCGATACCGCCGAGGACCCCGAACTTCGGCCGTGTCGACGCGCCTCGGCGAAAGCTCGCTGTCTTCCTCGGTTAGACCCTGAAGTAGGTGTCGCCGAAATTGTCGACGAGCGTGTCGTCCGAGGGGTCCGCAGCATCTGCCCCGGCGTCGAACTCCCACGTCACGCCAAAGCCATCGGCCCTTGAGAAGATGGTCTTGTTGCCGCACTTCGCCACCACGAAACCGGCGTTGAGGGTGTCACCGTCCACGTGGCCGACAAGGATGCTCGTGAAGGTTGCTGAGGCCTGTTCGGCGCACGCAGACGTGGCGATCTCGTCGGTGTAGACGATCTGAGGGCGATCGCCGCCCTGGACGTACAGGTGCTCGGTGCTTCCATCGCCGTGGTCCGTCGCGATCCACTGCCCGGTGAACACGGTCGATGGCGCGGCTTGGGCCGCGGGCGCCGTAGCCAACACACCCAGCATGGCAAGCGCGAGGACGATCGAAAGACGTTTCATGACCTGCCCTCCAACAAGGCCCGGCCCGTCCTGAGGACGCAGGGCGCGACCGAGCTCCGGGAGCATACCCGCCTCCACACCCCGCAACAGCGAGGTCGCACCAGCGCTGGTGCCAGCTGGCAACGGGCTCGTCCTGAGCCTCGTCGCCCCGGTCAGCGACTCGCCGATGAGCGGTCATGACCATGTCGTCACCGATGCCTGGGACGAGCCCTCGACGGCCGGCATGTTCCTCCAAGGCGAAGGAAGCTCTGCCGACCTATCAAGACAGGACGGCGCCCAGCGTTTGGGTCGCCACCCAGCCCGACTTCTAGTCGGGAAGTCGCTCGCCCGCCTCGATCCGGACGGCCAGGCGGTTCTCGGCCGGCGTGAGCGGGCACGAAAAGCGCGGGTCGTACACGCAAGAGGGGTGATAGGCGAGGTTGAAGTCGAGCACGTACGAGCCATCATCGTCAGGCTCGAGGTCGAGGTATCGGCCGGCGCCGTAGGTCTCGGTCCCACTCGTCGGGTCGAGGAACGGCACGAACAGCGAACCGTCGTCGTCGTCGCCCTCGAACGTGTAACCGGTGAGCTGCGCCGGCTCCCCGTCGACCTCGAAGCGCAGGATGCCCGCCCTCCTCGCCGGCCGGAGCTTGCCGTCCGATGTCGGGATCTGGAAGGTCGACGGCTCGTCGCCGGTGTACGGCTCGAGGCGGAGGTCGTCGAAGCGCAGCGCCTCGTCCGTCGGGTAATACGGCAGCCCGGTGAAGGCCGGCCGCTCGTCCGGCGGGATCGGGCTGTGCAGGTCGTTGGCGAAGAAGGCGTCCTTCTCGGCACGGAACCCGGCGACTGCGTCCGGGTACGAGACGACGTGCTCGTGATGCCCGTGGTCGTGATCGTGGTCGTGGTCGGAGGTCATGCCGTCATCGTGCGCCGCGCGTCAAGCCGCCCAGCGCGAACACCCAGCTTCGAGCGCGTCCGTCGATTTCGTCGCCCACGTGTTCGGAGCAACTCGGGGATGTTTGCGCCACGTCGTCCACCCGAACTGCCTGGGGCCGTCTTCGCTGTCCGCTGGTGTGTGCCCGTTGCTATCGCGTAGCTCTTGCGAGCATACGGAGGAGCCTGACTTCATGGTGCCGGAGCAGGGAGTCGAACCCTGACGAGGTTGCCCTCAGCCGATTTTAAGTCGGCCGCGTCTGCCATTCCGCCACTCCGGCCCGGCCGAGTCTAGCGCCGGTCTCGGTTGCCACGAAGCGCCTCGACGAGGTCGACCTGCGGCAGGGCTCAGCGTCGGGTCGATACCAGAGCGTGGCATCCGGCACTGGAACGGCACGACCGCGGCCCGAGGGCCGCGGTCGCTTCGTCAGGTCATCGGGCTGACCCAGTCGATCCTTCCCGATGTACCGGCCGGCCTCCCAGCTGGCGCCGGCGGCCGGTCAGGTGCTACGGCTGGACAGCCACCCAGTTCTCGTAGACGCCGTTGGCATCGCCGGGCGCCTGGTCGTTCTTGAAGAAGTAGAGCGGCAGGCCGTTGTATGTGACCTGGAGTGAGCCATCGTCACGGGTGATCGTCCCGAGCTTGCCGGCAATGCCGGAGCCACCGGACGGGGTCTCACCTGCGGCGACCGTGACGGCGGGCCATGTCGAGATACAGCCGCCGGTGCATGCGCTCGTGCCGCTGTCCTTGACGTCCTTGGTGAAGTTATAGACCGTCATGCCGTTCGACTTGGCGACCAGCACGGTCCCGATCGTGCCGACCGGCTTGGCCTCGACGGTCACGTCCGCCGCGGTGGATGGGGCGACCGATGCCGGCGCCTCTGATGGGGCGACGGAAGCCGGAGCCTCCGTTGGGGCGACCGACGCCGGAGCCTCGGTCGCTGGCGCGGTCGGTGACGCACCGGCCGAGCAGCCAACGAGCAAGATGCTCACCGCTGCGCCAGCGAGGATCGAACGGACGATGTGCATGTGCTTTCCTCCTGTAGATCGTCGGGTCCGGCGGATCCGTCCGACGGACGATCTCGACGGGCGAGGCCGACAAGCACCGGTCGTCGGCCAGGCGCTCGATTCGGAACGTCATGACCTACCGGTGCCAGCCCGGCTCTACATACCATGTACGTCATGGTGCGTGGATCGGATCTCGACGGATGGCTACCGGCCGGCGGCGCGGCGCGCGATCTGGCATGGGCCCGTTCCCATCTTCTGATGCTTCAGTGACCGAGGACGCGCAGTCGCGACCAGACTGGGCCGCCTACTACCGCAAGACCATCGGACGCGAACCGCGACCGCTGTTCGAACGTGGCATGCAGGCGTTGTCAGCGGCGGGAATGGAACCGGGTCAGGCGATCGAGGTCGGATTCGGGGACGGGACGGAGACGGTCGCGCTGCTGAGGGCCGGCTGGAGCGTCCTGGCCATCGACGCGACGCCGCAGGCGGCCGAGGTCCTCGGCCCACAGGTGCCGGAGGATGCCGCGGACCGCCTGGTGATCCGTATCGCATCTGCAGAGATGGTCGAGCTGCCGGGATTCGACCTGCTCTACGCGGCCTATGCGCTCTCGTTCCTCGAGCCGGCCGCCTTCAGCAGCTTCTGGGAACAGGCCCGCGCGCACGTCCGACCAGGCGGCTTTCTCGTCGTCAACGTCTTCGGGGTCCGCGACACGTGGGCCGGCCGTCCGGAAGCGCGAAGCATGACCTTCCTCGACCTGGCCGCCGTTCGACGACTGGTCGACGGCCTGCAGATCGTCAGCCTCGATGAAGAGGACCAGGACGGCGACTCCTTCTCAGGGCCAAAGCATTGGCACGTCTTCGACATCGTGGCCCGCAGACCGGCCGTCCTATGAGCCAGGGTCCAGGGCTCTCGCGTTCCTGGGCACCATACCGATGCCAGATCCTGTCGCGACGGGATGAGGATGCCGACTACGATCAAGGGCACGGAGAGCCCGGTCGACGTTACTCTCATCAGGTGATCAAGCATCAGCATGTGCTCGTCCCGCGATGCTGATGCGGGCCGTCGTGCAGGACCGGTACGGGCCTCCGGAGGTCCTGCACATCGAGGAGGTCGAACGGCCGGTACCAGGTGCTGGCGAGGTGCTCATCCGGGTGCGGGCATCGACCGTCAGCCAGACAGACACCCACATCCGGCGCCCATCCCCGGCGCTGTGGCGACTGTTCGCGGGATGGCGACGGCCGCGGTGGCGAACCCTCGGCGTGGAGCTCGCGGGGGTCGTCGAGGCAGTCGGGGCGGGCACGACCGAGTTCGTTCCCGGAGACGAGGTCTTCGGCCTGGTGCGCCTGTTCGGCGCGCATGCCGAATACGTCTGCCTCGCGGAGAGCGCGTCGATCGCGCACAAGCCCGCGAACCTGAGCTTCGAGGAGGCGGCCGCCGTCTGCGACGGCGCCATGCAGGCGCTTGCCACCCTGCGCGTCGGGGCCGTCCGCGAGGGCAGCCGCATCGCCATCTACGGTGCGTCCGGCTCGCTCGGCACAGCGGCGGTGCAGATCGCGAAGCACTACCGCGCCGAGGTCACGGGTGTCACCAGCACGAGGAATGTCGACCTCGTCCGGTCGCTCGGCGCCGATAAGGTGATCGACTACACCCAGGAGGATCTGACAAAGGGTGGCCCGATCTTCGATGTCGTGATCGACGCCGTCGGCAAGTACGCCTACCACTGGGGCCGCCGGGCATTGAAGCCGGATGGGATCTACGTCGAGACCGACTTCGGGCCATACAAGCTGGAGACGCTCGTGATGGCCATCGCGACCCGCTGGCTCGGCAGCCGGAGGCTGAAGTTCGCGAGCGGCCGGCGATCAAAAGCCGACGTGCGCTTCATGAAGCAGCTCATCGAGAGCGGGGCCTACCGACCGGTCATCGATCGGACGTATCCGATGGCACAGGTCGCCGAGGCGCACCGCTACGTGGAGACGTGGCACAAGGTCGGCAATGTCGTGTTGACGCTGTGACGAGATGGGACATCCCGACGCGGAACGGGGGTACCATCCTGAGATGCCTGCCTACCTCGTAGTCGATGCACGACGGACCGACCTCGAGCAGGCGGCGCGCTACAGCGCCTTGTCAGGCCCCAGCGTCGAGCGCCACGGAGGTCGTTACCTCGCCCGAGGTGGCGAGACGTTCGTGCTGGAAGGCGACTGGGATCCAGATCGCCTCGTGGTCATCGAGTTCGCCACCGTGGAGGCGGCGGTCGCGTGGTACGAGTCCGACGACTACACCGCGATCCGAGCGCTGCGCGCTGACGCCGGCGAATGGCGGATGGTGATCATCCGGGGTGTCGAAGACGACTGAGCGGCGGCGGGTGACCGCACGATAGCGTTGGGACGTCAACCGTCACCGGTGAGGGCCGTAGCGGATACCGCGATCACCGGTACTGGTGTCTCGACCGCGTGACCTTGGCCCAGGCAACCTGCGCAGACCAGCCGATCGACCGCGATGCCGCCACCGTCTGCGCTTGATCGGTCCCGGTGCCCACAGGGGCATTCGCACCGAAAGGAAGGTGGCACGTGGGCGAGGCGGTCAGCTTGCCCCAGCTTCGGGGCCGTCCACGTCGACGTGCTCCGGCTGGCCGCCGACACGGATGACGAAGGCCTCGAGGTCGGCATCCTGGCCGGTCATCTCGCGGTGGATCGTCTCGGACGGGACGATGAAGAAGTCGCCAGCGCCCGCGACCACGCTCTCGGCGCCGCCCGGGCCGAAGTCGATCGCCACGGACCCTCGGAGGACGTAGACGTAGGTTTCGTTGGCAGCATGGTGATGCCAGCCACTCGCATCGCCCGCATCATTCCGGATCCAGTCGGCCCAGCGGCCTTGGCGCTCAAAGAGCTGACGCCGTTCGATGCCTGACATCGCTGGCGCTGGCTCTCCCTGGTCTGGATGATGAACAACGACCGGTCGGGATCTGCTCATGGTCGGTCCTCCGAATCGAGTCTAACCCTGGCTCCGACGGCGATCGTAGCCGCGCTAGCGGCCGAAAGACGTCAGGTATGTAGGTATCAACGTCGGTCGCGCCGTTCTAGGTGGCCCGCGGGCGGATACCGAAGCCGCATGACCACCGACGACGAGCTCGAGGCCGCTTGGGTCGCTGTCCACGACACGCTGCAGCATCGATGAACGTCCTGTCCACGACTCGCCCCGGACCATTAGGCCAGTGTTCCCAACGGGTTCCCGAGCATAGGGTGGAGGCCGTCGGGGGGATCCCGCGGTTCGCGGTCGCGATCCCAGAGGACGGGCATCCGGGGTGATGTCGCTCGTCCGACACCGCTGCCATCGGCAGGGAGGAGTCCCGTGAAGAGACGAACTGGCATTGGCATTGTCTTCGGACTACTAGCAGCGCTCGTGCTCGCAGGCGCGGCCCTGGCCGCCGCGTTCACCGACGGCAGTTTCGAGACCGGCACCTATGTCGATGGCGGATTCGGCTTCCAGCAGTTGGATGCGCCGAACGCGAGCATCGATGGCTGGACGGTGGATGCCGGAAGCGTCGACTGGATCGGCACGTATTGGAACGCTCCGGACGGCGATATGAGCATCGACATGAGCGGCGCGGACGCCGGCACGCTCAGCCAGACGTTTGACACGACGATCGGTAACACCTATACGGTCTCGTTCCTGCTTTCCGGCAACCCGGCCGGGCCACCGGCGGTCAAGACGCTCGACGTCAGCGCGACGGGTGGGACTCCGACCAGCTACACCCACGACACGACGGGGACCGATCTCACCACCATGGTCTGGACGCCGGAGACGTACTCGTTCCTGGCGACCAGCGCGAGTACCACGCTTAGCTTCATCAGCACGACCGGTGGTGTGTTCGGGCCGGCCATCGACGCCGTGGTTGTCACCGAATCCGTCCCAGTCAAGGACGACTGCAAGGACGGCGGCTGGCAGTCGATGATCGACAACGCCGGCAACAGCTTCAAGAACCAGGGCGATTGCGTCAGCTACTTCGCCACGAAGGGCAAGAATCTGGGCGCGGTACCGCCAGTCGTCGTCGCCGACGCCACCGCCGCCGACTCGACGGCCGCGCACGTCAAGCATTCGACCAAGCATCAGGACAAGACGACCGTTACGACGCAGACGACCGAGCGACAGCATGGCAAGGTACAAGAGTCAGAGCGCCCACGGTCACGGATCGAAGTCACACAAGTCCAAGTAGTTCCTGGTCGACCCTCGGCACGTGGCCCCTTCGGATCATTCCGAAGGGGCCACCTCCTTTGCGCGGGCTGGCGCGACGAGCCCGGAAGTGGACGGCGGTCGGCGCCACGCAGGTCGAGGTCCTCGGGAGATGGCGCGCTGCCTGGGGGCTTGGCGTCGGTCGAGTGCCTAACTGACTCGTGCTGGGACGACCCACTAGCCCGGCGCTGAGCGCGGCGACAGCGAGTATCAGGTCCGTTGCCGGCCAGCTGCGTCGAGGCCCGGGACGAAGACCCGCCCAGCGACGTACGCCACGACGACACGAGGGCCCAAAACACGGCCAGGCGGTCTGCTGGGTCGCGGGTCGCAAAACATGCGAGACGGATTGTGCCGCGGCAGAAATCGTGGCGGTGATGGCCGAGTAGAGGCCGATGCCGAGGATCATGAGCACCGCCGCAGCCAGGCGTCCCTCGGAGGTGATCGGAAGTGGAGGCGGCGACCGGATTCGAACCGGTGAATGAGGTTTTGCAGTGTGCCCAACGGCGTCCGCAGATGGTCGCTGACGCCGGTTTCACGCACGAATGGGCTTCCTTTCACGTCGAGAATCGTCGGCGATGGTACCAGCGTTGGTATCACGGAGGCCCGCTCGCGCCGGTCTAGGTGGCACGCCGGAGGCCTACGATGCCGCGATGCGGGTCGCGAGATGGCGCTGGGTGCTGGTCCCGATGGTGGTCGTGGTCGCTGGCTGCCTGCCCCATCCTCCGCCCGACATGCCGGCATCGTTCCTATCGCAGTTCGGCGCCGTGGCGACCTTCACGGTGCAGCCGCCGCCCGCCGGTGCGACGGGGCAAGACATCGTGGCCGCCTTGCGGGCAGAAGCCGGCTCGCCGATGTTCCGCGGTCGCGCGGTCCCGGTCTTCGGCGTCATCGACTGCCACGGCGTCCCGCATTGCACGATCGACCCCGGGAACACGGCAGCACGGCCCGTGTGGGTCGTGCTCTATCCCGACTGCGGCGCCGGCGACCCAGGCTGGGCGGTCGTCGATACAGTCAAGGGTGTCGATGGTGGCTACTCGTTCGACGACTCCTGCCTCCATTGACCACCGCCGACGACGACCTCGAGGCCGCCTGGGGCGAGGGGTTCGACGGCGGCTAGACGCTAGCGCCGGACGTACATGGCCAGAGGCTCCCCATGACGCTCGGGCTTGCTGGAGGGTTCACCCTCGGCCTGCACCAGCGCATGGACGCGGTCGACGTAGAAGTCCCCGATCGCCTCGGCCGAATCCCAGACATTGACCGCCGTCACGCGCCCGTCGGCACCGAGCCAGGCGACCGACGCGACCAGGGCGTCTGGCGGGTCGGATATGAGCCTGAGGCGCTCGTTGCCCCGCTCCCACTCCTGTCGCGTCAAGGTGATGGACTCGACGAACATGCCCGGATTCTACGACCGGCGTCACCAGACGGGCGTCGCCAGCCGATCGCGCCGGTCTAAGTGGCACGTGGGCGAGATACCGTAGCCGCATGACCGCCGAAGACGCTCGAGGCCGCCTGGGGCGAGGTGTTCGACGCGCTGCCGGCGGAGCGCCGAGGTCAATGCGGGCTTAGGACAACGCTGCGCGCACCCGTCAGTCGGCGTCGAACACGGAAGCCGTCGATGACCTCCGAGACGCCGCGCACACGGCGGAGCCGCTCGTCAGGGATCAACAACGAGACGCCCTGGACGCGCTCCCGCATGCGGCCGCGATCTCGACCCGGTTCATGCTTGCCTGCCAATATGAACACCTCACATCGTGGTCCTCCTTAGCCAGAGGCCCGATGGCGTCATGCTCGTTGACGGACCAGGCGGCAGACGTAAAGAGTCCGCGCACGCGGCCTTGCAAGGTCATGGCAACCGACCGGCCTAGGACTCGTGACAAACTCGGCTCCCACTGGGAGCTCGGTCGCGCCGGTCGAGGTGGCACGCGGGCGAGATACCGTAGCCGCATGACCACCGCCGACGACCTCGAGGCCGCCTGGGGCGGCTCGCGTGTGATGTCAGATGACGGCGAAGACCGGATATCGATCGGCACCCGCGACGATCTCGTCCGGCGTCTGCCGTCCGAAGAACCGGACGCCACCCGGCACCTGTACAAGGAAGGCCCTCAGGACCGGGCCCGGGCGTCCACGGGGAGTTCGTCCAACCGAACCGACTCACTGTGTCGGGCACGGACGAGCAGGCATGACCGAGCCACTCTGACGTTCTTCACCCATGCGGCGTCTGGGAACGCGGCGACGATGTAGCGGTGGCCCTCCAGGGTGGTGATCGACACCGGCGTACTGCGAGGCTCCCCGGTCCGGCGGCCCGGCACGATCAACAGGTGTTGCGAGCCGAGCGTCAGACCACGTTTGAGGAGGGCGGTGTTGAGTCCGACCATCCAGCGTGGCGGCGGCTTCGGTCCCTGCTCACGGTCGGACATCGACCGTAGTATCGGCTCATGACCGCTGACGACCGTCGAAGCCGCCTGGGGCGAGGTGTTCGACGCGTTGCCGGCCGTTGGTATCACGAATCACGAACGGCCCGCCGAAGCGAGCCGTTTGACGCTGAGAAAGTGGAGGCGACGACCGGATTCGAACCGGTGAATAGAGGTTTTGCAGACCTCCGTGTTGAGCCACTTCACCACGTCGCCTGGAACCTCCGCCTTCGCGGCGGCCGGATGTTCGGTTGGCTGGCCCTCGAGGATTCGAACCTCGGTTCACGGATCCAAAGTCCGCTGTCCTACCACTAGACGAAGGGCCAGCGGATGGCATGCGCACGGCCAGTGTACGGGGCCGGGAAAGGAGTGGAGCGGAAGACGGGACTCGAACCCGCGACCCTCACCTTGGCAAGGTGATGCTCTACCAACTGAGCCACTTCCGCTTGATGCCGCGACCCATCCGAGGATGGTGCCGAGAGCCAGATTCGAACTGGCGACACCGCGATTTTCAGTCGCGTGCTCTACCAACTGAGCTATCTCGGCCCGAGCACAAGACCGTCATCGGCGGCCCGACAGCGTCCCAGACGATAGCACAGCCCTCCCGGGTCAGTCGAGGCCGGCGAGGGCCGACTGCTGCGGGTCGAGGGGCGGTTCGCCGGTCAATTCGCGCAGTCGATTGACCCGGTCGACGATCGGCGGATGGGTCGAGAAGAGCCCCTGCGCGCGCGCCTCGAAGGCCTTGATCGGGTTCACGATGTAGAGGTGCTGGGTGGCCCGGTTGGCGACCTCGAGGACCTCCTTGTCCTGAGCGATCTTGAGCAGCGCCCGCTCCAGCCCGGCGGGGTTGCGCGTGATCTCGACGGACGATGCGTCGGCGAGGTACTCGCGTTCCCGGCTCACGGAGAGCTGCACGAGGCGAGCCGCGATGGGTGCCAGCACGGCCAGGAGGAGGACCAGGATCATGACGATGGCCTGGGCCCCTCCCCCGCTCGAGTCGCGCGAGCGCGAACGACCGCTCATCCCGCCCCAGAAGCTGAAGCGCAGGAACATGTCGGCCAGCAACGCGACCGAGCCGACGAGGACGGCGACCAGCAGTGTGAATCGGATGTCGAGGTTGCGGACGTGTGAGAGCTCGTGGCCGATGACCCCCTGGAGCTCCTCGCGGTCGAGCTTCTCGAGCAGGCCGCTGGTGATGGCGACCGACGCGTGCTGGGGGTCGCGGCCGGTGGCGAAGGCGTTGGGTGCCGTGTCGTCGATCAGATAGACCTTTGGCGGAGGGATGCCGGCCGCCAACGACAGCTCCTGGACGACGTTGAGCAGCTGCGGGGCCTGTTCCGCTGTCACCTCGTGCGCCTGGGAGGCGGCAAGGATCAGCCCGTCGCCGGCGAAATAGGTGCCGATCGAGACGATGAATGTCAGCAGGACCACCCCGACCAGGACCGGGATGCCGTAGGCCACGTCGCCGCCGACCGCATAGCCGATGCCGAAGCCGAGCAGGCCCAACAGCCCAGCCACGATGAGGGTGAGCAGCACGGAACGCCGCCGGTTGACCGCCATCTGGTGATAGAAGGTCGGTCGGGCTCCGCTCATCGGCCGGTCGAGCGCGGCGACGGGCGCTCAGCCAGGGTCGTTCGGATCAGGTTCGCGGCGGAAGGCTCAGGTCGACCGTCGGCACGGTGTCGGCGGCCGGCTCGGCATCGAAGAACTCGCGCTTCAGGAACCCGAACATCCCGGCCAGGATGACCGATGGGAAGGTCTGGATGTTGGTGTTGTAGTCGAGGACCGTCGCGTTGTAGTGCTGGCGCGAGAAGCTGATCTGATTCTCGGTCGTGGTCAGCTCCTCCTGCAGGCTCAACACGTTCTGGTTGGCCTTCAGGTCCGGGTAGTTCTCGACGACGGCGAAGAGCGAGCGGAGCGAGGACGTCAAGGCGTTCTCGGCGACGGCCTGCTCGGCGGGCCCCTTGGCCCCTGCCGATACGGCATTCGCGCGCGCATTGGTCACGTTCTCGAGCACGGTCTGCTCGAAGCCCATGTAGCCCTTGACGGCGTTGATGAGGTTCGGGATGAGGTCCCATCTGCGCTTGAGCTGGACTTCGATCTGGCCCAGCGCCTCGTCGACGCGCAATCGCTTCTGGACGAGGCCGTTGTAGATGCCGATGACGACCAGCACCAGCACCACGATGATGCCGATGAGGATGAGGACTCCAAGCATCCCGACCTCCTGCGATTTGCGACTGGTGCGAGTATAGGCCCGTCGACCGCCCGCTTCTGACCCGCCCGTGAAGGATCCGATGGCCGCACCGCACTCGCATCCTGTCCGCCGCCTGCCATCTGCGAATGTGCTGCGCGGCCCTGTTGCGGCGTCCGTGGCGTCCGTAGCCTTGCCTGGGATGAAGCGTCGATGACCGTCGGCCAGATCGTCGTGCTGAGGACACGTGCAGGCGTGCGCGCCGGTCGGCGCATGGTCGGTACGCGTTCGTATTCGGGCGCCGATCTGGCGATCGGTGCCTACCTGGTCATCATCGGTGTCTTCGTTGCCTTCCGGCTGCTGACCATCGGGCCGTGGGACTCCCCTGGTTTCGATCTGCACGCCTACTGGTCGACCCGCGCTGGGCTGGACTACGCGACCACCCGCCCGGGTGATCCGGGAGCGTTTCTGTACTCGCCGGCGTTCGCCCACGTCATCGCACCCATCACGACCTTGTCGTGGCCCGTCTTTGCCGCCGTCTGGACCGCCTTTGTCGCGGCACTGCTCCTCTGGCTGACGGGGCGCTGGGCGCTCCTCGTGCTCCTGCTGCTGCCGGTGCTGATGAGCCTGACCATCGGCCAGGTCGACTTGCTCATGGCCGCGGCCATCGTGGTCGGCTTCCGGTGGCCCGCAGCATGGGCGCTGCCCATCCTGACCAAGGTCACGCCCGGCGTTGGGCTCCTGTGGTTCGCCGTGCGGCGGGAATGGCGGTCGCTCGCCATCGCGCTCGGGGCGACCGCCGCGATCGTCGCCGTCTCGTTCGCCATCAACGCCGATGCCTGGCTCGGGTGGCTCGGGATGCTCAGCCGAGGCCAGTTCCCTCGGGCAGAGGACGGTTGGTACTTCGATGTGCCGCTGGGCTTCAGGCTCGCGATGGCGGTGATCGTGATCGTCTGGGGGGCGCGCACCGACCGCCGTTGGACCGTGCCGCTGGCGGCCGTGCTCGGCATGCCGACCGTGTGGATCAACTCACCGACGATCCTGGTCGCGGTCATCCCGCTCATCGCCGCCGGCGCTTCGACGCCCGCCGGCCGCTGGCTGCGGCGCGGGGACGCGGCGAAGGCCGTGGGGGTCGATGGCACCTCGATGGCGCAGCCAGAGCCGTCCATCAGCTGACACGTCGAGTGGCGGCGTCCTAGGGTTCGGCGACGAAGATGACCTTGCCCGATCGCGCGTCGACGAGGAGCAGGCGCTCGCCCGGGAAGTCGACGACCCAGGCCGGTACCCGTCGGCCGCCCGCAGTACCCGACATCGGAGGACACGTCACTGCCTGCGGGCAGGCGAGGAGACCAAGGATCGGCGGTGACACCGGCGGCAACCGGTCCCCGTGGTGCGGGGTGATCTGCAGAGTCGCCTCCTCCACCGCATCGGTCGCACTCATCAAGCCGGGGGCAGGGACGTCCATCGGTGCGAAGGCCAGACCCGCGCTCGAAAGCGCGCGCTCGAGGTCGCGTGTCACGCCCGTACGCGGGAGCATGGCCGCGCAGCCGGGCAGCAGGAAGCAGAAGACTGAGATCGCCGCGATCCGACCTCCCCTCCCCGCCATCTGCCGAGTCTAGCTCGCAATCGATACCGAGCGACAGCGTGATGGCGTTGGGGTCGTGGTGGGCGGTACAGGGCTCGAACCTGTGACCTCCTCGGTGTAAGCGAGGCGCTCTGGCCGACTGAGCTAACCGCCCAGGGCGATGCTACCCGACGAAGGTGGGGAGGGAGGGTGGTGCCCAGGCCGGGACTTGAACCCGGATGACTTGCGTCATACGCCCCTCAAACGTACGCGTATACCAATTCCGCCACCTGGGCCCGATCGATCGAGTGGTACCGAGGGAGGGACTTGAACCCACACGACCTTGCGGCCACTAGGTCCTGAACCTAGCGCGTCTGCCTATTCCGCCACCTCGGCTCCGACGTCACCAGGACGCGCGGCCATCACTGATCAGGCGTCTCGGCGAGGCGCCATGTTAGCACATCCCAAAACCGGTCCGACGCACTCGAGATGAGGCGCGGCGTGGGTCCCTGGAGGCGGTCGTGCACCACTTCGACCCGGTCCTCGAGGTACAGCGGCAGGAACGGCATCCGCTCCACCAGCTCCTTCTGGAGCTCCGCGAACTTGGCCTTGCGGGCGGTCGCATCGATGGCCGTCCGGGCGGCTGAGAGGAGGCCGTCCATCTTGGCCGACTGATAGCCGGCGATGTTCGAGCCGCCCCGGGCCGCCTGGCCCGAGTCGAGCAGCGCGGTCAGATCGGGGTCGAGCCCGAGGTCCATCTCGACCACGGCGGCATCGAAGTCGCCCGATCGCAGCTGCCCCTCGACGAACTCGACCGGCGGGAACGCCTTCAATGTCGCCTTGATGCCGAAGTCCTTCCAGGCCGCCACGACCTGCTCGGCTGCGGCGTGCAGCTGCGGGTTCGTGGCGGCGTCGACCGTCACGACTTGCATGCGCAACGGATCCTTGGCGCCGCTCGCCTGCCAGAAGCCGCCGACCTTCTTCCAGCCGGCGTCCTTGAGCGCCTTGCTCGCGGCGGCCTGGTCATGGGTCAGCGGCGCCGGTCCGCTCGTGTCATAGAGCGGCGACGTCGGCGCGATGGGGACATCGACGATGACCCCGTGCCCGCCAGCGACGTCGGCTAGCAGACCCTCGCGGTCGATCGCCTGCAGCAATGCCCGACGCACCGTCGCATCACGGAAGGGCGATTTGCTGTCGCGCAGGTTGAGCATCGCGGCCGTCAGGTGGCTGGTCGGGTACTCGATCTCGCGCAGACCGGCGACGTCGGCCAGCGCCTTGGTCCGGTCGACCGGCAGATCGCCGGCGACATCGACGTCGCCCGCCTCGAGCGCATCGGCGAGCGCCGCCACGTCTGGATACAGCTCCAGCGCAAGCGCGTCGAGACGCGGCCGCGGCGGCCCGTCCTCGGGCGCCGCCGGCGTCGGTTGTGCCGGCGTCGCGAAGGGGTCGGCCGGGATGTCCGCCGGTGCGCCGCCGGGCGGTGGGCCGGCCCGCTCGAGGATGACCTGGTCGTCGCCCAGGCTCGCCAGTCGGAACGGTCCGTTGCCGACCGGCTCGAGGCCGAAGGCGGTCGAGCGCCGTTCCGCGACGGGGATGGCCGCCAGCAGATGGGCGGGAACGATCGGCTGGGTCGCGGCGGTCAAGAACGAGGCCAGCGGCTGCTGGAGGACGAAGCGGACCTTCGTCGGTGATAGTCGCTCGACTGTCAGGCCGCGAAACGGGTTGCCATAGGGGCCGTCGTAGTCGGGGTGCTGCAGGCTGCGCACGGTGAAGACGACGTCGTCGGCCGTGACCGGGCGGCCGTCGTGCCAGCGGACGTCGTCCCGGAGGTCGAACGTCCACGTCCGGCCGTCCGGGCTGACCTGCCACGCCGTCGCCAGGTCTGGCTGGATGGTGCCGGCAGGGCCGAGACGGGTCAGGCCACGGAAGAGCAGCGCGATGGCGTCGCGTTCGGCAGGGTCGGTGGCGTAGAGCGGGTCGAGGGTCGTGATGCGACCGACGGTGCCGACCCGGAGGATGCGCTCGGCGGTCATGCTCGTCGGCGTCGGCCCGGCGACGGGACCAGCGGCGGGACCGCTGATGATGAGGGCGCCGGCGATCACGGCCAGGATGATGGCGGCGGCCGCGAGGATGCCGCGTTCACGGATGTTCACGATCTGGTTCCCTCGATCGCGCCCGACGATGCTCCCTCGCAGCAGCGCCCTGGCGGTGGATCAGGCTGACTGGGCAGCGAGCACGTAGGCGGCGACGGAGAAGATCACGAACAGGACGACCATCGCGATGGTGAAGCGATAGAGCGTCTTTTCGATCCCGCGGCGGCTGCGGTAGACGGATGAGTCACCGCCGAAGGCGGAGCCCAGTCCGGCTCCGCGCGACTGCAGCAGGATGGCAGCCATGAGGCCGATGCTGACGATGATCTGGCCGATGGCCAGGATGGTGTTCACGGGCGGAGACGTCCTTCGGGTGGTGTCATCAGGCCGCGGAAGGATAGCACGAGCCCACTGCCCAGCCGCCTGATCAGGCGCGCCGAAGGGCATCCGGCTCGAGCAACGAGGCGCCGGTCATGCCCTCCAACGGCGCTTCGCCGGCGATGGCCAGCAGCGTCGGCGCCACGTCGGCCAGGACGCCGTCCCGGAGCCGGCGGCCGCGCAGACGGCGCCCGCCATGACGATCGGCACCGGGTTGAGCGAGTGGGCCGTGACCGGTGCACCCGACGCATCGCGCATGTCGTCGGCATTGCCGTGGTCCGCCGTCACGCACAGCAGCGCGCCAGGCCCACCGGCCGCCACCGATGACGCATCCGTCGCCATGACCGCATCGACGACCCGGCCGAGGCATCGATCGACGACCTCGAGCGCCTCGATGGTCGCCGGCCAGACGCCGCTATGGCCGACCATGTCCGCGTTGGCGTAGTTGGCGACGATAAGGTCGTACGAATCGGACCCGATGGCCTCGACCAGCGCGTCGGTCACGCCCACGGCGCTCATGGCCGGCGCGAGGTCGTAGGTCGGGACTCGCTGGCTCGGGATCAGCGTCCGGTCCTCGCCCGGCCAGGCCGCTTCGACGCCACCGTTGAAGAAGTAGGTGACGTGGGCGTACTTCTCCGTCTCGGCGACGTGGAACTGGCGCCAGCCCACGCTCCGACGCACGCTGCGCGAGACTGGGCACGACCGCGGGCGAGAAGGCGACCTCGACCGGCAGACCAGCTTGATATTCGGTCATCGTGATGACCCTCAGGGCTCGTGGTCGGAGGCCGCGATCGAAGCCCTTGAAGCCATCGTCGTCGACGAGGGCGTGGACCAGCTGGCGGGCCCGATCGGCACGGAAGTTGCAATGCACCACGACGTCGCCGTCGCGCAACCGGCCATCGACGCCGGCGATGACGCTCGGCTGCACGAACTCGTCGTCCTCATCCCGGGCGTAGGCCGCAGCGACGGCTTCGCTCGCCGATGCTGCCTGGAGGCCGATCCCGTGGACGATCGCGTCGTAGCCACGCGGACCCGATCCCACCGCTCGTCGCGGTCCATGGCGAAGTAGCGCCCGCCGACGGTCGCGATGCGCGCCTCGGGGTGGGCGCGACCGAGGCGCGACTCGAGATCGAGGACGTAGCCAGCTCCGGACCGCGGTGGCGTGTCACGGCCATCGAGGAGGCCGTGGACGACGACGTCGTGCACACCCAGCTCGCGCGCCAGCTCGGCCAGCGCGACCAGGTGCCGGTCGTTGGCGTGGACACCGCCGGGGCCGACGAGACTGATGAGCGCAAGCCGACGGTCGGCGGCAGCCGCGGCCCTGCAGGCGTCGACCAGGACTGGGTTCGTTCGGAAGGTGCCGTCGCCGATGGCGGCATCGATGCGCGGCAAGTCCTGGAGCACCGGCCGACCCGCACCGAGGTTCAGGTGCCCGACCTCCGAGTTGCCCATCTGGCCATCAGGCAGGCCGACGTCGCCACCTGACGCTCCGAGCGTCGCATGCGGCCAGGCGTCGAGCAACGCACGCCAGCGGGGCATCCGGGCTGCGGCCACGGCATCTCCAGCGAGATGATCGCCGATGCCGAAGCCGTCGAGGATGACGAGGACGATCGGCCTTGGTCGTCCGCCTGGCGGGCGCGGGTGAGCGTCGCTCACCGGTCAGTCGCGGTCTCGGCGCGGGCGCGAGCGGTGAGGCCGGCTCGAGCGACGATACCGGCCATCTCGTCGACCTTCAGGCTGGCGCCACCGACGAGCGCGCCATCGATGCCCGGCTCGGCCAGGAACTCCCCGATGGCGGCGCTGGTCACGCTGCCGCCGTACAGGACGGGCACGGCATCGCTCTCGATGCCCTGGTACTGCAGACCATCGCGGATCACCTCGGCCATCCGGGCAGCGTCGGCCCCGGATGCCGTGCGACCGGTGCCGATCGCCCAGACCGGTTCATAGGCGACGACCAGCCATGCGGCCGCGTCGGCTCGTCGATCGGCGTCGAGGGCCGCGAGGGCACCGGCAAGCTGGCTGCGAACGACGGATTCGGCGGCGCCGGCCTCTCGCTCGGCAAGGGTCTCGCCGACGCACAGGATCGGGCGCAGATCGTGCTCCCGGCAGCGGATGAGCTTGCGACCGACGATCGCGTCGGTCTCACCCTGATCTCGACGACGCTCGGAATGACCGACGATGGCCCACGTCGCGAACGCGGCGACCATGGCGCGCCGAGATCTCACCGGTGTAGGCGCCCGCGGCCTCGGCATGGACGTTCTGGGCGCCGACCGCCACACCGGCGCCGGCCAGGGCTGCCGCGACCACCGGCAGGCAGATAGCGGGCGGGCAGATGACGCGGACGACGGCGGTGTCGTTCATGCCCGCGGCGAGGTCGATCGCCAGCTGCCCGGCGTCGGCCGCCGTCGAGTTCATCTTCCAGTTGCCGGCGATGATGATCGGGCGCATGGCCGAATCATCGCATGCGGGCTGCCTCCGACTCGAGGCGCTCCAACGCCCGCTGCACGCTCGAGCGACTCTGACCGAGCTCGATCGCGAGATCGCTGACGAGATGCTTCCGGGGCCGCCCGGCGGGCGTGACCGACGGTACGGACGGTGGTCGGCAGCCGGTCGAAGCCGCCGCTCGCCTGGAGCGCTGCGATCAGCCCCCGCCTGCCGAACGCCGGAGGCGATGCCTCGCCGAAGGTTTGCCGTCTCGGCATTCAGCTGCCGATTGAGGTCGCTGCGCAGCTCTCTCGAGACCGTCCGCGACTCGAGCTCGAGGACCGTCGCGGAGGCGCCCGTGAGGCGAAGGAAGCGGCTGACGGTGGCGGCGCTCTTCCAGGTCACGACGCCGCTGGCGCGCCGCACCCGCACGGTCGCCGGCAGCCCGAGCTCAGCCAGCTGGTCGGCCAGTCCCTGTGCCTCTCCGTGTGGCAGCACGAACTCGAGATGCGTCCGTCCGCCGGCCAGGCTGAGCGAGCCACGAGCCAGGAAACGGCCACGCAGCCAGGCCAGCCGGCAGTGCTCGGCGGCCGTCGCCCATGCGAAGTCGTTCTCCGTTCGCTCGGTGTGCTCGAGGCGCACCGCGAGCCGGGCCACGACCGGGTCGCGCGCGCGGCCGGTCGCTGCTGCGCCGAGTCCCTGACGCTCGGCGATCCGACAGCAGGCACGACCAGGATCGATGGCCGCCAACTCCGCGCGCAAGGCCTCCACGAGCGCTCGCGCGCCGTGGTCCACTCGCCGCGGTGCGGGTCGTCTGTCGAGCGTGCGGTCGGATCTCCGACGATGACGAGCGCCACCATCGGTCGCTGGTCTCCGCGCGCCAGCATCTCGCCGCGTGAGACCGTGTCATGCGCTGCGTGCCGCCTCGGCGACGGGAGCGCCACCGGCCAGCCCGTCGGCATGGTAGGCCACGATCGCGGCCGCCAGGCGTTGGGGGTCGTGACGGTGGGCGTTGGCGGGATCGACGACCGGCGCGCTCCGGAAACGGACGCGGTCTCGCCACGCATCGGGGAGCGTGGGCTCGATGGCTCTGGCCGGCCAGTCACGCGGGGCCCTGGCAGCCAGGTCATCGTTGGCCAGGACGGCGTCCAAGAGGCCATCGCCGGCGCTGTCGACGATGGCCTGGAGGTGGTCGGCGAGCGTGAACGCCTCGGTCTCCCCGACCTGCGTGGCGACATTGGCGACGTACAGGGCCGGTGCTCGAGCCGCCCGGAGCGCCTCGCGGATCTCGGCCACGAGCAGGTTCGGCAGCAGGCTCGTGAAGAGGCTGCCGGGTCCAAGGACGATGAGATCGGCAGCCAGGATGGCCTCGACGGCATCGCCCGTGGCGTGCACATCGCTCGGTGCGATCCAGACGCGGCGGATGGCGCGTGCCCGTCCGATGACCGACTGACCGACCAGCCGTGTCCCGTCGGCCAGCTCGGCGTGGAGCGTCAGGGGCACCGGAGCAGCCGGCACGACTCGCCCACGTACCGCCAACACCTCGTTCATGCGACGCACGCCTTCCTCGAAGTCGCCCTCCATGTCGCTCAGGGCAGCGATGAGCAGGTTGCCGAGCGCATGGCCGCCGAGTCCGCCGGGCCGCATCGCCTCCGGGAATCGGTACTGCAGCAGGTGCGTCATGGTCGCCTCGGAGTCCGACAGCGCGGCGAGGCAGTTCCGGATGTCGCCCATCGGAGGCAGGCCGATGGCATCCCGCAGGCGACCCGACGACCCACCGTCGTCGGCCACGGTCACGATCGCGGTCAGGTTGCTCGAGTAGGCCTTCAACCCGCGCAGGAGCGTCGACAGGCCGGTCCCTCCGCCGATGGCCACGATGCGTGGTCCGCGTGCCAGGGCACGCTGTCGGACCAGCAGATCGACGAGCGGCGCGTCCCGGGAAGCGAGCGGCTCCAGGAGCGTCTCGAGCAGGTGTCGGAGCCCGAAGACGAGGATCACCATGCCGATCGCGAGCAAGACCACGACGCGCAGCCACGGCGGCAGGAACTGGAGCGTCATGAACCAGATGATCGAGGCGTCCGGGGCGCCGCCGGGAGCGACCTCTCGGACCACCTGGCGGAGCACCAGCGCGCCGGCGATGGCGATGAGCAGCTCGCCAAGGAAGATGACGACAAGCCAGCGTTTCAGGCCGATGCCCGGCCGCAGCAGCCGCCGGAATCGGTCGACCCCGCTGCCGGCCAGGTCGATCGGGCGCGGGCGCCCTGACGCCACGCTCAGGCCTGCTCGAGATCGCGGTGCCAGACGTCCACGTGGCCCAGGTCCCGCTGGCGCCAATCCGCTGCCAGCTCTTCGGCGATCGTGATCGAGCGGTGATAGCCACCCGTGCAACCGATAGCCACCGTCAGCCGACTCCGTCCCTCGGCCAGGTAGGCCGGGATGGCGAAGCCGAACAGCTCCCCGACGATCTCCATGAAGCGCTGGGCGCTGGGCTGCCCGAGGACGAACGAGCGGACGGGCTCGGTCAGGCCTGACAGCGGCCGGAGGGCAGGGTCGTAGAACGGATTCTCGATGAAGCGCACGTCGAGCACGATGTCGGCCTCGAGCGGGATGCCGTACTTGTAGCCGAAGCTGATCAGCTGGAGGGCGATGCGGTCGGGCTCCTCGGTCGCGCCGATGGCCGCCAGGACGCGCTCGCGCAGGACTCGGCCCGAGAGATCGGACGTGTCGATGATCACGTCGGCGGTCTCGCGCACCTCCTCCAGGAGTCGGCGCTCGTCGGCGATCGAGGCGGCGATGCCCGATCCTCGCTGCAGCGGGTGGCGATGGCGCGTCTCGCTGTAGCGCCGGATGAGCACGTCGTCGCGCGCCTCGAGGAAGATCACCCGTGGGCTGATCCCCCGACCCTCGAGGGCCCCGAGGACCGAGCCGAGGGCGACGCGCGGGTCGCCGGCGCGCACGTCAAGGACGATGGCGACGCGTTCGAAGCGGTTCGGGTCCGAGGCCACGAGCTCCGCCAGCTCCGGGACCAGCTCGGCCGGCAGGTTGTCCACGACCGTGTAGCCAAGGTCCTCGAAGAGCTTGCTGGTGGCCGTCTTGCCGGCCCCCGACAGGCCGCTGATGATGGCCACGTGCTGCCCGGTGTCAGGCATCGGCGGACCCCTCATCGGCCGGCCGCTCGACGTCGTCCTCACCAGCGACCGGCATCGACGGACACGGACCCGCTGTCCGGGCTGCTCGTCGGCACGCTCGACGCATCGACCGCGACCGCGGCGGTGGTCTGCTGGCCGACGACGACGGCGCCGCCCGCCGCCTGTGCCGCTTGTGCGGCTTCGGCCGGCCCTGCGGCCGCCTCTGCCGCCTCGGCAGCCCGTGCCGCGGCATCGCGCGCGTCGAGGCGTCCGATGGCCAGGATGGTGCCCTCGTAGAGCGCATACATGACCGCGCTCATGACCGTCGGGCTGATGGGATCGCCACCGGGCGTGACCACGACCGCGAAGATGACGATGCCGAGGAGTGCGTAGCGCCGGCTGGCCTTGAGCCGCGCCAGGGGCAGGATGCCAAGCCTGTTGAGGACGATGATCACGATCGGGAACTGCATGACCGCGCCGAAGACGAGGAAGAGCATGGTCACGAAGCCGAAGTACGCATCGGCCGTCAGCTCCATGACCAGGACGCCCGGGATCTCGAATCCCGTCAGGAACGTCGCGGCCGCGGGCAGGATGGCGTAGGCGACGGTCACCCCGATCGCGAAGAAGACGAGCATGGCGGGGATCCAGGGTCGCGCGACCTGGCGCTCGCGTCGCGTCAGGCCGGGGGCGACGAAGGCCCACAGCTGCCAGACGACGATCGGCAGCGCCAGGGCGACACCGACCATCACGGCCAGCTTGAGCCGGACGGTGAACGCCCCGCCGAGCTCGAGGTAGATGAGCCGCTGTCCGCCGATCGGCGCCGTCAGCAGGCTGATGAGCTGCTCCGAGAAGATGAAGCCGATGATCGTGCCGATGATCAGCGCGGCGGCCCCCACGGCGATGCGGCGACGAAGCTCGCCGAGGTGGTCGACGAGCGTCATGACCGAGCCATCGACGACCGTGGCGTCGGCGACCGATGGACCAGGCTCCCCTCCCCGGCCGAGCTCGATGTCGGTCATGTCGCGGCCGCAGCGACGGCCGTCAGGCGCTCGGCGTCGACTCGGCGTCGGCCTCGGACGAGGCGGGCGTCGCCGTCGTCGGGTTCGACGTGTCGGCGTCGGCCGGCGCCGGGGCCGGCGGGACGGCCGCTGCCGTGACGACGGGCGTCGCCGGCTCGGATGCGACGGCTGGCGTCGTGACTGCCACAGCCGCGTCGGCCGCGGGGTCCGGCGCGGCGGCTGGCGCGCCTGGCTCGGCCGGGACGGTAGCCATGCCCGTCGCGACTGGAGCGACGACGGTCGTCGCGGCCGAGGCAGGCCCGGAGCTGGTCGCGGGCGTCGGTTGCACGGTGGCCGAGGTCACCGCCTCCTGCATCTCGGTCGAGGCCTTTCGGAACTCACGCAGCGACTTGCCGAGCGCCGCCCCGACGTCAGGCAGGCGTCCCGGCCCGATGACCAGCAAGGCGATGGCGAGGATGAGGAGGAGCTCGCCGGGCCCGATGTTGAAGGGCATCGCTCGTTCGACTCCAGTCCGGATCGGCCGGGCTAGCGTGCCCGGAGACCGGAGGTCATGGTAGCACCGGGGTTCGGCGGGACCACTCGGCGGCCGCCTCGGCCATCGCCTCACCAGGGTCCGCGGCGCCCATCGACGCGCCGCTGATGCCGCGCGAGATGTTGACCAGCAAGCCGCCCCCCGGAAGGCCGGCGTACGCGCCGAGCCGCGACGGTCCGTCGGCCAGCGTCGCCTGCAGGTCGCCGCCCTGGGCACCGACACCTGGCACCAGGAAGGGCAACGACGGAGCGATGGCCCGCACCGCGGTCAGCTCTGCCGGCGCCGTGGCGCCGACCACCAGCCCCACGGTCCCGAAACGCTCGGCCCATCCGACGGCCAGCGCCGCGATCCGCTCGTAGAGCGCCTCGGCCGGCCGGCCGCTTCCCGGATCGGCGGCGACCGTCAATGCCTGGATCTCCCCTGCGCCTGGGTTCGAGGTCCGGCAGAGGACGTAGACGAACCGGTCGCTGCGGCCGAGGAGCGGCTCGATCGCCTCGGCCCCGAGATACGGGCTGGCGGTCACGGCGTGAGCGCCAAGGCCATCGAAGATGGCCGCTGCGTGGCGAGCCGCGGTGGACCCGATGTCGCCTCGTTTCGCGTCGGCGATGATCGGCACGTCGATCGGTACACGGGACAGCAGGCGTTCGAGTGCCGCCAGGCCTCCGGAACCGAAGGCCTCGAAGAAGGCCAGGTTGGGCTTCACGGCGGCGGCGTACGGGAGCGCGGCCTCGAGGATCAGGCTCGCGAAGCGCTCGAGCCCCGCGAGGCCGGTCCCTAGACTGCTGGGCACGCTGGCCGGGTCGGGATCGAGGCCGACGCAGAGGACGGAGCCGACCGCCTTCGTCCTGGCGGCCAGGAGCTCGACGTATGGGCCGGTCATGCAAGCCCTCGGGCGCCGTTCATGGGGACGGCGCGCTGCTCCCATCTGCGCCGGATGCCGACGCGGCGGGCGATGGCGAGGCGCTGGGCGGCGGCAGGAGATCGGGCGGGATGTACCAGGCCGGGCGCGACTCAGGGTCAAGCCGCGTGTCGGTCGTCAAGGCGATGTCATCGATGACCACGGGCACGCCGTCGCTGCCGCTCGCTGGACCGAGCTGGAGGAGGCGGAGGTCGGCTCCGGCGGTCGTCAGGTTCAGATAGGCGATGCCCGAGCCGTCGGGACCCCAGGTCGGGGCGAAGCTCCGCCCGTCGCTCGTGACGCGCCCGAGGACGGCGCCATCACTGGCCCGGACGATGACGATGTCGCGACCGGTGCCGGTCGTCTTGACCGCGGCCAGCAGGCTGCCGTCCGGCGACCACGATGGCTGTGCGTAGCCGCGCGCCGTCAGGAACTTGAGCTTCTTGGTGGCCGGCGTGTAGATGGCGATGCGGGGCGCGCCGATGGAGCCATCCCGGCTGTTGTAGGTGAAGGCGATGCGCTTGCCGTCGGGGCTCCAGTCGGGGTCGTTGTGACCGAGCCCGGCGTTCTCGCGCACGCTCAGGTCGTTGACCTTGCCGCCCTTGGTCGACAACAGGCTCAGTCGGACGTCGTCGTCGAACGGGTCCGGCGCGTCGCTGACCAGGGCGATGGTCGTTCCGTCCGGGCTGACGTCCGGCTGGAGCAGCCATGTGAAGTAGTAGCGGTTCGTCCCGCCGCTCAGCTTGTAGAGGCCGCTCTTGACGACGTCCCTGGTGCTGCCGTCGGGCGAGACGCGGACCAGGACGGGGTAGTCGAGGACGTAGTCGCTCAAGACGCCCCCATACGGGATCTTGGTGTTGCGCTGACGGGTCTCGACCAGGATGACCCCGGACCCGTCAGGCAGCCAGTTCGGCATCGCGTCGGTGCCCGTCGTCGTGAGCTGCTTGACCTCCTCGTCCCGCATCGACCAGAGGTTGCCGTCCTGGGTGAACAGGATGGTGCCGACGAACGGCGGCGGTGCGTCGGGCGACGGCTCCGGCGTGAAGATGACACTCGGGTTGGGGGTTCGTACGCGCCGCCTGACCGCCTCCACCGCCGTTGCCACCGCTCCCGCCAGGCGTGCCGAGTCCGCCCAGGAGCAGCACCAGGCTGACCGCTGCGACGAGCACCAGGCCCGCCAAGGCGATGGCCGGTACCAGCGAACCGCGATCGATGACCAGCCTCGCGCCGGTCTCGCGGGCGGGCGGTCGCGATCCGCTCATCCGACCAGTGCCTCGAGCGGTCGCTGCGCGGCGAGGTGGCCCACGGGTGCCGCATCGACGACCTCGATCTGGAGCGATTCATAGCCGCCGAAGGTGCGGCTCTCGAGATAGCCTGCCAGGTCGACCGCGGTGTCCGGCACGATGTCCGCCAGGTCGGGCCGGTCGAACGCGATGCCATCGAGCACCTCACGACCCTTGCGCAGCGTCAGCTGGGTGTGTCCTCCGGCCGTCAGCCGTGCGCGCCCGACCGTCAGGCCGGCGATGCCGATCAGCGCCCGGGGTGTACCGGGGCCGAGCGGGTCGATGGTGGCGAGCTCGCGCTGCAGTCGATAGTCGATGTCGAGGCCGTCGACCACCACGTCGAGCGACAGCTCCGGGCCGGTCGGCCGATCGGCGTCACCCGCCAGCGCGAGAAACTGCTCGCGGAACGCCTCGAAGGCTCCCGGTCGGAGCTCGCAGCCGGCCGCCTGGGGGTGCCCGCCGTGGCGCAGGAAGTGCGCGCCGCAGGCGTCGAACGCGCGTGCGAGATCGAACCCGCCGGCGGACCTGGCCGATCCCCGCCAGGGCTCGACGGAGCGCGAGAACACCACGGCTGGCAAGGAGAAGCGCTCGGCCAGCCGACCCGCGACGAGCCCGATGATCCCGACCGGCCAGGTACCGGCGACGACGATGGCGTGGCCATCGCCGTCGCCGATCGCGCCGGACGCGGCCTCGACGGCCTCCGCCAGCACCTCGCCGGTCAGCGATCGACGCTGGCTGTTGGCGGCCTCGAGGAGCGCCGCAAGCGGAGCGGCGTCCGCGTCGGCCGCGGCCAGGAGCAGATCCGAGGCGATGGTCGCGTCGCCCATCCGGCCACCGGCATTGAGGCGCGGCGCGATCGTGAAGCCGATCGACTCCAGCGTCACCGCATCCGGTGCCAGGCCAGCCGAGGCGAGCAACGCCGCGATCCCTGGCCGTGGCGACGATCGGATGCGCTCCAGACCCAGCCGGGCGATGGCGCGATTCTCGCCGACGATCGGCGCCATGTCGGCGACCGTGCCGATGACGGCCAGGTCCGTGAGATCAAGGGCGGCCCCTGGACCGCCCGGTTCCCCCTCGAGGAGCAGCTGGGCGATCTTGAAGGCGACGCCGGTGCCGGCCAGGCGCGCGTCTGGGTAGACGCTGCCTGGTCGATGCGGGTTGACCAGGGCCACGGCCGCCGGCAGCTGCTCGGGCACGTGATGGTGGTCGGTGACGATGACGTCGATGCCGGCCTCGGCCGCGAGCGCCACCTCGTCCACGCTCGACGTGCCCGTGTCGACGGTGATGATCAGGCTGCGCTCCTCGGCCCGCGCCCGCGCGACGGACAGACGCGAGAGGCCGTGGCCCTCATCGACCCGGTCCGGCACGTGGACCGCCGCATCGAGGCCCAGCCGACGGAGGGTCAGGGCCAGGATCGTCGAGCCGGTCAGGCCATCGGCATCGAAGTCGCCGAAGATGAGCACGCGCTCCTGACGCGCCACCGCCTCCTGCACGCGACGCCGCAGCGAGGCAGCGTCCGGCAGCAGGAGCGGGTCGTGGAGGCTGGCCGACGGCGCGTCGAAGTAGGCGGCGAGGTCCGTGGCGGAGACATGGCCACGGGCCATCAGCACGGCCAGCGCCCGCGGGCCGATGCCGCGCGCGGCAGCCACGCCGTCAAGGCCGGGAACGCTCGGCGCATCGGATCGGCGCCAGCGGTGGGTCGGTCGGAAGGTCGTCATCGGGTCGGAGGGTGCCATGACCGGCTCCACCCCGACTTACCGCGACGCGCGTGCGGCCGTCAACTGGGCCTGGCGGCGGCGATCGTCGCGCTCGTGCCAGACGACGAGGAGCGGGCTGGCGTTGAAGATCGACGAGTAGGTCCCCGAGACGATGCCGACGAGGAGGGCGAGCACGAAGTATCGGATGGCTTCGCCACCGAAGAGCAGCAGCGCGGTGAGCGTGATGACGACGGTCATCGACGTGTTGATCGAGCGGCCCAGCGTCTGCAACAGAGAATGGTTGACGATGGCCGAGAACGGCTCGCCGGCGTGCCGATAGCGGTTCTCACGGATGCGGTCGAAGACCACGATCGTGTCGTGGACGCTGAAGCCGATGACGGTCAGCATCGCGGTCACGAAGAGCGCGTCGATCTGGATGCGGAAGAAGGTGCCCAGGATGGCGAAGACGCCGACCACGACCAGGACGTCGTGGAGCAGCGCGACCAGGGCGGTGAAACCCATGCGCACATCGCGGAACCGGAGGGTGATCCAGGCCACGATGGCCAGCGAACCGGCCAGGATCAGGATGAGCGCCTGGTTGATGAGGTCGTGCGAGACGATCGGCCCGACGACCGTCGCCTGGCTGACGTCGTCGATCGGGCCGAACGCGGCCTGGAGGGCGGCAGCGACGTCACCGGATTGACCCGTCGTCGGCAACGCGATGCCCGCCGAGGCTGGTGATGCCGACGGCGACGGTTCAGCAGATGGCGACGCCGACGGCGAAGCCGACGCCCCCGGCGAAGCTCCTGCTGAAGCGGAGGCGTCGGCGGATGCGCTGGGACCCGCGGTCGCGGCCGGCGACGGCGACGCCGCGGCCTCGATGAGGCCGATGGGCGGCATGCGCATCAGCACGTACTCGCCCTTGGGACCGTTGGTGATGGCCACCTGCGACTCGACGATGCCCGCGTCGCTGAGGGTCTGGCGCACGGCCGCCGGATCCGGCGTGCCCTGGGCGAAGTGGACCTCCCAGATCGTGCCGCCCGTGTAGTCGATCGAGAAGTCGAGCCCGATCCGTCCCTGAGTCAGGGGGGTCAGGATGATGAAGATGATGCCCGGGATGGTGATGATGGCACTGAAGAGGAAGAACCATCGGCGCCTGCCGACGATGTCAAACACGCGCGCCGGCCTCGCGTGCGCGTCCGCGCGGGCCGATGGTCACGAACTCGTCGTCGTTGACGCCGAACAGGCTCGCCCGGCGCGCCCACGGCTGTCGAACGACCCAGCGCAGGATGGTCCGGCTGACGGTGATGGCGGTGAACATCGAGACGAGCACGCCGATGACCAGCACGAGGGCGAAGCCGCGGATGGTCGAGCTGCCGAAGAAGAACAGGATGGCGGCCGTGATGCAGCTTGAGACGTTCGAATCGAGGATCGAATTCCAGGCCCGGTTGAAGCCCGCCTCGACCGCTGAGTTGACCGTCTTGCCCGAGCGGAGCTCTTCCTTGGTGCGTTCGAAGATCAGGATGTTGGCGTCGACGGCCATGCCCACCGAAAGGATGAAGCCCGCCAATCCGGCCAGCGTCAGGGTGACCGGGATGAGGCGGAAGATGGCCAGCACGACGATGGCGTAGTAGATCAGCGCGAAGCAGGCTACCGCGCCGGGCAGGCGGTAGTGGATGAGCATGAACAGGAAGACCAGGCTGATGCCGATGATGCCGGCCAGGATGCTGGCCGCCAGGAACTGTGCGCCGAGCGTCGCGCTGATGGAGTTGAAGCTGAGCTCCTTGAGGGCCAGCGGCAGCGCGCCGTACTTGAGCGTCGTGACCAGGTTGACCTGCTCGGCGTTCGTGAAGCTGCCGCTGATCTGCCCGTTGCCGTCCGTGATGGCCTGGCGGATGACCGGCGCAGAAACCACCTTACCGTCGAGCACGATGGCGAAGAACTCGCCGACGTGGGCACTCGAGTAGTCGCCGAAGAGCTGGGCGCCGTTGGAGCGCAAGGTGAACGAGACAGCGCGCTCGCTGGTCGTCCGATCGACAGCCGGGGCGACGCCGCTGGGATCGATCTCCTCGCCGCCGAAGAGCGGCGGCAGGGTCGGGTCGATGGCTTCGCCAGGTCCGGGGACGGGCTTCGTGCCGCTCGAGGTCGAAGTGCCATAGACCTCCGGCGGCAGGGGCACGAAGTCGAGTCGCCCGGTTGCCCCGATGAGCTGCCGGATCTCCTGCTGCTCGGTCGCACCGGGGAGATCGACCACGACGCGGTCGGTGCCGACCGTCTGCACGATGGGCTCGGCCACGCCGGTGGCGTTGACGCAATTCTCGACGATCGTGCGGACCGTCTCCATGGTCTCCTTGGAGGGCGTCGAACCGTCTGGCGTGATCGCCTGGTACTCCCCCTGCAGGCCGCCTTGAAGGTCGAGCCCGAGGCGCGTCTCGGCATGCTCGGGCGTGCCGCCGAACGGACGCGGGAAGGCCGAGCTCAGGTCGATCGCGAGCGCGAGCAGACCGACGGCCACGATAAGGAAGGGAACGAGGCGACGCATCGGCGGGGACTATATCAGCCTGCACCCTCGGACGCCGACGGCGGCTCCAGGGCCACCCGATGACGACGCTCAGGCGTCGAGGCTGGACTTGATCCGGGTCGCCAGCGCGGTGCCGATGCCGGGCACCGCTGCGACCTGTTCGACGCTCGCCTCACGGATCTTGCGGGCCGAACCGAAGACGCGCAGCAAGGCCCGCTTGCGAGCCGGTCCGACGCCGGGCAGGTCGTCAAGGACACTGCGCACCTGCGCCTTCGCCCGCACCTGCCGGTGATAGGTGATCGCGAATCGATGCGCCTCATCGCGCATGCGCTGCACGAGATACAGCGCGCCGCTCGTGGCGGGCAGCACGACCGGCTCGGCGCGACCGGGGCGGAAGAGCTCCTCGCGCTCCTTGGCGAGGCCCGCCAGCGGCAGATCGTGCAGGCCGAGCTCGTCGAGGACCTGGCGGGCGGCGCTGACCTGCCCACGACCGCCGTCGATGACGACCAGGTCCGGCAGCCGCCAGCGCAGCTCTTCGGCGGTCCCCTCCCCGGCTCGCAGGGCATGGCCGAAGCGGCGTCGCAGGACCTCCTGATGGCTGGCGAAGTCGTTCGACCCTTCGACCGTCCGGATCCGGAACCGACGGTACTCACCGGTGCGCGGCCGGCCGTCCTCGAAGACGACCATGCTGCCGACCGTGCTCGTCCCCTGGATGGTGCTGATGTCGTAGCACTCGATGCGGGTCGGCATCGCATCGAGCTCGAGGGCATCGGCCAGCTCCTCGAGCGCGCCGAGCGTCTTGCCCTCGTCGGCCAGCCAGCGGACCTGCTCGCGCGCCAGCACCTCGGCCGCGTTCCTCGAGGCCAGCTCCAGGAGCTCGCGCTGCCGCCCGCGTCGGGGCACGTGGAAGGTGACGCGCCGGCCACGCCGCGCCGTGAGCAGCTCGAGGAGGTCGGCCGCATCGGCGGGCATGGACGGCGCCAGGATGCGCACGGGCACCGAGCCCGCCTCGGCGTAGTACTGCTTGACGAACGCTGCCAGGGCCTCGTCGTCCGGGGCGCCGGCGACGTTCTCGAGCACGAAGACGTCGCGTGCCACCAGCTTGCCGTCACGCACCGCGAAGAGCTGTACGGCGGCCTCGGCGCCCGATCTGGCGAAGCCGAGCACGTCCTGCTCCGTGGTGGCGTCGGCCGCCATCTTCTGGCTCTCCATCGTCCGTTCGATGGCGCGCACCTTGTCGCGCAGAGCCGCCGCCCGCTCGTAGTCCTGCCTGGCCGAGGCTGCCTCCATGTCGGCGCGCAGGGCACGCGCGACGGTCGCCTGGCGACCCTCGAGGAAGAGGACGACCTGATCGATGTCGCGCCGGTACGCCTCGCCCGAGATGGCCTCGATGCAGGGGCCCTGGCAGCGCTTGATGTGGTACAGCAGACACGGCCGCTGGAGCGCCCGCTCGCCCTCGCGGATGTCGATCGTGCAGGTCCGGAACGGGAAGAGGCGCCGGATGAGGTTCATGGCCTCGTCGACGCTGCTGGCCGAGGCGTACGGACCGAAATAGCGGCTGCCGTCCCGGGGCAGCTTCCGGGTGCGCTCGATGCGCGGGAAGTCGTCAGCCAGGGTGACCTTGATGAACGGATAGCTCTTGTCGTCCTTGAGGCGCACGTTGAAGCGCGGCTGGAAGCGCTTGATGAGGTTCGCCTCGAGGAGCAGCGCCTCGCTCACGTTGTCGGTCAGCGTGACCTCGACATCGACGACACGGTCCAGGGCGGACTCGATGCGGAGGGGCACCTCGCTGGCGCCGCGCTTCTGCCAGTAGGAGCGGACGCGACTGCGCAGGCTCTGTGCCTTGCCGACGTACAGCACGCTCCGTCGGGCATCGCGCATGAGGTAGACGCCCGGCTTGTCGGGCAGGTCGGCCAGGATCGCGGCGAGTTCCGGGGTCACCCGGCGATTGTCCGCGATGCTGGCGTCGAGCGCCGGTCGAGCATCGGTGCAGGCGTCGTCGCCAGGCTTCAGTGATGCATCCAGCGGTGGCCGCTCGGCTGGCTCGACTATCGCCCGACCAGCATGCTGCCGCGACGGCACCGCCGGGACCCGTGCTCTGCGTCGCACCTGCCGGCAGCGGCAAGACCACCACCCTCGTCGCTCGCGTCGCGTGGCGCATCGACGGCGGCACCGATCCGGCCTCCATGGCGGCCTTGACGTTCAATCGCCGGGCAGCCGATGAGCTCCGGGGCCGGCTCGACGAGGCCGTCGAACCGCTCGGCGGATCGGCGTCGGCCATCCGCGTGCGCACGTTCCATGCCTTGGGCCGCGAGATCCTGCGCGACGCCGGATCGCCGGTCGAGCCACTCCTCGACCGCAGCGACGTCATCGGCGAGCTTGCCGGCAGCGCGCTCTCACCCTCCGCACTACGACGGCTCGACGACGCCTTTTCGCGTTTCAAGCTCGACACTGGCCTCGATGGCGACGGTGCCAGACATGAGCTGGCCTTCCGTGCCACGGACGCCAGGGCATCTCCCCTCGAGCCTGATGATGCGACGCTGCTGGCCGCGTTCGCGGCATACGAGGACGAGCTGGCTCGCCGTGGCGGGCTCGACTTCGACGACCTCGTCGCCCGGGCACTGCGCGCTCTCCAGGGCGACCCTGCTCTGCTGGCACGCTGGCGGGCCAGATCCCGAACCCTGTTCGTCGACGAGACACAGGACCTCGACCGATCGCAGCTCGCAGCTGGCAACGCTCCTCGCGGCGCCGGCCAACGACCTCTTTCTCGTCGGCGACGACGACCAGACCATCTACGCGTGGCGACTGGCCGACGTGCGGCGGATCCTCGGCCTCGCGTCGCGACTGCCGGGTCTCCGTCGCGTCGACCTGGTCACCAACCGTCGCTGCCCGCCGGCTGTCGTCGCCCGGGCCGGCCGGCTCGTCAGCCACAACCGGGAGCGCTTCGTCAAGCGGATCCTGCCGGCGCCTGGCGCTGTCGGCGAGCTCGTGCTGCGGCCCGATCCGACGGACGACGTGGCACGCGCTCGATCGTTGCTTGCGACGTGGGCACCGACCCTGCGCCAGGTCGGGCCTCCCAGCCACGCCGTCCTGGCGCGCACGAACAGGGAGCTGGCGCCGTACGCGGCGGCGGCCCTCGAGCTCGGCCTGCCATATCACGCCGAGGACGATGGCCTCGAGGCACTCGATATGCCGGCCGCCGACGTACCGGCCGGCCACCGAGCCCATTGGTCGGTCGGCCGGAGCGGCGGAGCCGACCTCGCAGACACGATCGAGCGTTCGGCCGTGCGTCGGTCCGAGCTGCGACGTGCCGACGCAGCGCTGGTCCTGGCCACTGCCCACGGCACCAAGGGGCTCGAATTCGACGTCGTGGCCTGCGTCGGGCTCGATGTCGGCGTCTTCCCCAGCGCGCGCACGCTGGCCGAAGCCGAGACACCGTGGCGCGCCATGGAGGAGGAGCGGCGCCTTGCGTACGTGGCCTGGACGCGCGCGAGACGGCGTCTCATCCTCGTCTACGACCCTGGCGCGCCGTCGGCCTTCGTCGAGGAGGCCTTCGACCCCGAGGAGCTCGAGCGGGCGTGGCGCCGATGATCCGGCGACGAGCGGCATCAGCCAGGGAGTACCGTACGCGACCGGAGGCGCAAGGTGGGACTCTCGGTCGCAGCCATCCTGCTGGCGGTCGCACTCGTGGCCGGCCTGCTCGCCTGGATCCGTCGGGATCTGCGGGCACGCGGCGTCTCGATGCGTGCCTGGTGGCTCGTGCTGGCGTGCTATGCCTTCGCGGCCGTCGCCTGGCTGATCGCCATCAGCGTGCCGCTGCCCGTCGCCCTGGCCTGGTTGGCGACCATCCCGGCAGCCGTCGCGACGGTCATCCCCGAACGCCTGGCGGCCGCGGTCGGCGGTGGCACCGGCCGTGGACGTCGCCGGCTACGCCATCCGCAGCCGCTCGCTCCATCGGTCCGCCAGGCACGTCCGATGGCCCGCCCGATCGGCGCCCCGCACTCGATGGCGCGTCCAGCACGACGTCGGTCCGTCACAGCGATCGGCGTGCTCCATGGTCGGCCCTCGGGGCCGACACCCGCGCTGCCGGTGCCGCCATCGGAACCAATGGCGGGATCGTCCATCGGTGCGCTGCCGGAGGAGCTCCTTGACGTGGCGGTGGTGACAGGCGAGCCCGCGGCGGCGGCTCAGCCGACGAGTCGAGGGCGGCGCTCCACGGGATCGGGTCGGCATCGCTGGCATCCAGGCGAGCTCCGCCTGGCCGTGGAGATGCTGGAGGACGCCGCCCGCATCCCCGACCTGGACGAAGCCGCACGCGCCCGGATCGACGTCAGGCTGGACCGGCTGGACCGTTTTCGGGAGGCGGCGTCGGCCGAGCTGTTGGCGCTCGTCCGTGACGATGTCCACGCACGGCTGGACGATCGACGTGCCCGGCGTCGACCCTGATCCCGAGCGCGCCAGCCAGATCGCGTGGCTCCTCGACGACCTGGATCCTGCAGCCGGCCCGCCGACGGCCGGCTGAACCCGGCCCGCGCGGCGATCTCAGCCGGTCGGTTCGGACGGGCTTGGCTGGACCCCCGGGTCGGCATCGACGGCAGCCGGGGTCGACCACCGCCTGGGCGCGGCGTCGTGAGCGCCACGTCGCGATGGCCGGTGGCGTCACCGAGATCAGCACGATGATGACGATGAGGGGCAGCAGGATGGTGTCCAGGGTCTTGCCCATCGACTCGCCGAGCAGGTAGCCGGCGATCGGCAGCCCAGCGCCCCAGAGCACGGCCCCGATGGCCGAATAGAGCACGAACTTGCCGCGATCCATGTGGCTCACGCCGGCCACGATCGGGGCGAACGTGCGGACGAACGGCATGAACCGGGCGGCGATGATCGTGATCGCCCCGTACTTGTTGTAGAACGCGTCGGCCGCCTCGAGGTGGCTCCGTTTGAAGAACCGTGAGTCCGGCCGTTCGAAGAGCGGCCGACCGACCTTGCGCCCGAACCAGAAGCCGACCAGGTTGCCGAGGAAGGCGCCCGCGACGCAGGCCACGATGACCAGCCCCAGGTTGAGGGTGTAATCGCCGGTGCCCTTGGCTGACAGCACGCCGGCCACCAGGAGGAGGCTGTCACCAGGCAGGAAGAAGCCGGCGAAGAGGCCGGTCTCGGCGAACAGGACCGCGAAGATGATCAGGTAGGCGAGCGGCCCGAAGGGCTCGATGAGGTTGCGTGGATGGAGCAGGAGGTCGAGCAGGCCGCCGATCTGGTCCATCGCTTAGGCCTGGCCCGCCACCGGGTGCCACATGGCTCCCGTTCGGCTGAGCGCGGATCGCCGCGCCACGATCGGCGTGCAGGCACGTGCCTCGGTCATGACGGCCGAGCGGATGACGGAGCGGTCGGGCATCGGGGAATGGTAGCCCGTCCGCCTGGCCGGCCCGGATGATCGATCGGTTTGGACGTGGAACCGCTCGACGTGCCGAACCCGGCGATCAAGCGCGTGGCACAGCCTGAGCGCGTTTGGGTCGTGGGGTCGAGCTGCGATGGCCGTTGCCACGTCCGCCGACGGGAGGTCCAGCCCGACCGGCAGCCTCGGCGAAGGTGACATCGCTGAGCGGCACGAGCGGCTCTCCACGAAGGACCCGGCCGAGGTACTCGCCCGTGGCCGACCCTTTGGTCGCGGCGACCTGCTCGGGTGTGCCGAGGGCGATGACCTCGCCACCTCGGGCGCCACCAGCAGGCCCCAGGTCGATGAGCCAGTCGGCCGTCTTGATGACGTCCAGGTTGTGCTCGATGACGACGACGGAGTTGCCCTGGTCGACGAGGCGGTGGAGCACCTGGAGGAGCTTCTCGACGTCGGCGAAGTGGAGGCCCGTGGTCGGCTCGTCGAGCAGGTAGACGGTGCGACCGGTGGCACGCCGCGACAGCTCGGTCGAGAGCTTGACGCGCTGGGCCTCGCCGCCGGACAGCGTCGTCGCCGGCTGCCCGAGATGGATGTAGCCAAGGCCGACGTCATAGAGGGTCTGCAGCTTGCCGCGCACGGTGGGGACGGCCGTGAAGACGTCGAGCGCCTCGGCCACGGTCATCTCCAGGATGTCGGCGATCGATCGGCCGCGATAGTGGATCTCGAGCGCTTCGCGGTTGTATCGCTTGCCTTTGCAGACCTCACATGGCACATAGACGTCCGGCAGGAACTGCATCTCGATCTTGATGATCCCGTCGCCCTTGCACTCCTCGCAGCGGCCGCCCTTGATGTTGAAGCTGAAGCGACCGGGCTTGTAACCACGGACGCGGGCGTCAGGCGTGGCCGCGAACAGCTCGCGGATGGGGCCGAACAGGCCGGTGTACGTGGCCGGGTTCGAGCGGGGCGTGCGGCCGATCGGGCTCTGGTCGATCTCGATGACCTTGTCGATGGCGTCCATGCCGTCGATGCCGTCATGGGGCCCAGGCTCCTCGCTGGCGCCGCTCAGGTGGCGGGCGAGGGCGCGATAGAGGATCTCCGTCACGAGCGTGCTCTTGCCGCTGCCAGAGACGCCGGTCACGACCGTGAACGTCCCCAGCGGGAAGCGCACGTCGATGCCCTTGAGGTTGTGCGCCCGCGCGTTGCGTACGAGCAGGCCGCGACCGCTGCCGGTCCGTCGGCGCTCGGGGACCTCGACCATGCGCTCGCCACGCAGGAAGGCGCCGGTGATCGAGCGCGGCTCGGCCAGGATCGCCTCCAACGGCCCAGAGGCGACGACCTCTCCGCCGTGCTCACCGGCGCCGGGTCCGATATCGAGCACCCAGTCCGCCGTCCGGATGGTCTCCTCGTCATGCTCGACCACGAGCAGCGTGTTGCCAAGGTCGCGCAGGCGGGTCAGGGTGGCGATGAGCTTGGCGTTGTCCCGCTGGTGGAGCCCGATCGACGGCTCGTCGAGGATGTACAGGACGCCCATCAGGCTCGAGCCGATCTGGGTCGCCAGGCGGATGCGCTGCGCCTCGCCGCCGGAGAGCGTCGAGCTTCGGCGGTCGACGGTCAGGTAGTCGAGCCCGACGTCGACCAGGAAGCCGAGACGAGCGACGATCTCCTTGAGCACCTGGCGGGCGATCGCCCGTTCACGATCCGAGAGCCGCTTTGGCAGCTGCTCCGCCCAGCCGAGCGCGTCGTCGACCGAGAGCCCGGCCACGTCCGAGATCGTCCGGTCATCGACCGTCACCCCGAGCGCCTCGGGACGAAGGCGCTTGCCGCCGCACGACGGGCACGGGCGCTCGACCATGAACCGTTCGAGCTCGGTCTTGACGTACTCCGAGTCGGTCTCCCGGTAGCGCCGGGCCATGTTCGGGATGATGCCCTCGAAGGTCGCCGTATACGTGTTCTCGCCACGCTCGTGGCGATAGCCGATGACGACCTGCTCGCCGCGCTCGACGTTGAGCAGATGGTCGAGCGCTTCCGGGGGCAGCTCGCTGATGGGCACCGTGGGGTCCCAGCCGTGGGACAGGGCGACCGCCTCGGCCACCTTGCCGAACCACGAATCCGCCATCGGCATGCGAGCCCAGGGTCGAAGCAGCGCGCCGTCGGCGATGGAGAGGCTGCGATCGGGTACGACGCGATCCGGGTCGATCTCGAGCCGGACGCCGAGGCCGGTGCAATCGGGGCAGGCCCCATGCGGCGAGTTGAAGCTGAAGCTGCGTGGCTCGAGCTCCTCGATCGTGGTGCCGTCGAACGGGCAGCTGTAGTGCTCGCTGAAGCGCTGCTCCTCGAAGGTCCCAGGGTCCGCCGAAGCGACGACGACGACGCCCTCACCGAGGCGCAGCGCCGTTTCGACCGAATCGGCCAGTCGGCCGGCATCGGGATCCGGGTGGTCCGGGCCGAAGGCTCTGCCCTCGTCGTCCGCGCGCCGCACGACGAGCCGATCGACCACGACCTCGATGGTGTGGCGCTTGTACTTGTCGAGCGTCGGCGCGTCCTCGAGCTCGAAGAGCTGGCCGTCGACTCGGACGCGGACGAAGCCCTGCTTGCGGGCAGCCTCGAAGACCCGGTCGCCCTCGGTCTTGCGGTCCTTGATGAGCGGGCCGAGGATGAGCACCCGCGCACCGTCCGGCAGGTCCTCGATCCGATCGACGATCTGCTGGGGGCTCTGACGGGCGATCTCGCGACCACACTTCGGGCAGTGCGGATGGCCGACGCGGGCGAAGAGCAGGCGCAGGTGGTCGTAGATCTCGGTCACCGTGCCGACCGTCGAGCGCGGATTGCGTGACGCGCCCTTCTGGTCGATCGAGATGGCCGGGCTCAGGCCCTCGATCTGATCGACGTCGGGCTTCTCCATCTGGCCCAGGAACTGGCGCGCGTAGGCGGACAGGCTCTCGACGTAGCGACGCTGGCCCTCGGCGTAGATGGTGTCGAAGGCGAGACTGCTCTTGCCACTCCCGGAGAGCCCGGTGATGACGACCAGGCGATCACGAGGCAGCTCGACCGTGATGTCCTTGAGGTTGTGTTCGCGCGCGCCGCGCACGATGAGGGCGTCCTGGGGCACGTCGACAGTCTACCGGAAGATGCGCGATTGGAACAGGTGTTCGATGCGTGCGGGCGCTGGGCCTAGCGTCGGCGGCGGGGTCGCGCTCCGGAGCGCTTGATGACGTTGGGCGTGACGCGTCGATCCCAGGTCGGTCGGTCGAGCCAGCCGCCTGCCAGCCGCCATCGTCGTCGTGCTCATCGCGGATGCCCGGCAGCCAGTCGGCGGCCGTGCCGGCATCGGGCTCCAGGGGCTCCTCGCCGGCGGGCAGGACGCGGACCTCCTGGACGACGGCCCGCGACGCCTCGGCCTCGGCGGCTTGCTGCTCCCGCCCCGCGCGGCCGTGCCGGCGCGGCGCCTTCGCGGCGACCTCCGCGGCCCGCGCCACGGTGACCGAGGCATCGTCCTCGAGGACGCGCAGCCGGATGCTCTGGACCTCGTCGCGCAGCGCGGCGGCCCGCTCGAACTCGAGGTTCTTGGCCGCCTGGCGCATCTCGGCCTCGAGCTTGGTCACCAACCCTTCGATCTGCTCGCGGGTCAGCTCCGAGAGCGGACGGCCGTCGCCGGCTCGGTAGGCGGCAGGATCCTCGGCGACCGTCCGCAGGCGGTCGTTGATGTCGCGGATCTCCTTGATGATCGTCGTCGGCTCGATGCCGTGCTCGGTGTTGTAGGCCTCCTGCACGGCTCGTCGACGGTTGGTCTCGTCGATGGCGACCTGCATCGACTCGGTCACCCGGTCGGCGTACATGACCACCTCGCCGCCGATGTTGCGAGCGGCCCGGCCGATGACCTGGATGAGCGACCAGGCGCTGCGCAGGAAGCCCTCCTTGTCGGCATCGAGGATGGCGACCAGGGTGACCTCGGGCAGGTCGATGCCCTCACGCAACAGGTTGATGCCGACCAGCACGTCGAAGATGCCGATGCGCAGGTCACGCAGGATCTGGACGCGCTCGAGGGTGTCGACCTCGCTGTGGAGGTACTGGACGCGGACGCCCAGCTCGCGCAGGTAGTCGGTCAGGTCCTCGGCCATCTTCTTGGTCAGCGTCGTGACCAGCACGCGCTCGCCACGGTCGACGCGGTCGCGGATGCGCTCGAGCAGGTCGTCGATCTGGCCCTCGGTCGGGCGCAGCTCGATGCGCGGGTCGACCACGCCGGTCGGCCGGATGAGCTGCTGGACGACGTGTCCCTTGGCCTTCTCGAGCTCGTAGCCGCCCGGCGTGGCGCTCATGTAGACGACCTGGTCGAGGTGGTCCTCGAACTCCTCGAACGTCAGCGGCCGGTTGTCGAGCGCGCTCGGAAGGCGGAAGCCGTACTCGACCAGGATCTCCTTGCGTGTCCGGTCGTTCTTGTACATGCCGACCACCTGCGGCATCGTCATGTGGCTCTCGTCGGCGACCAGCAGCCAGTCGGGCGGGAAGTAGTCGAGCAGCGTCCAGGGACGGGAGCCTGCCTCGCGTCCCGCCAGGTGGCGCGAGTAGTTCTCGATGCCCGAGCAGAAGCCGATCTCGCGCAGCATCTCCAGGTCGAATGTGGTCCGCTGGCGCAGCCGGGCCGCCTCGAGGACCATGCCCTTGGCCTCCATCTCGGCGGTGCGCGCCTCCATCTCGGCCTCGATCTCGACGATCGCCAGCTTGAGCTTGTCGGCCGGCGTGACGTAGTGCGAGGCCGGGTAGACATTCAGCTCCTGGCGCTCCGCCAGCAGCTCGCCGGTCAGCGGATCGAGCTCGCTGATGCGCTCGACCTCATCGCCGAAGAACTGGACGCGGACGACGAAGTCGTCGTACGCCGGCTGGAGCTCGAGCGTGTCACCGCGGACGCGGAACCGGGCGCGCGAGAGGGCCTGATCGTTGCGCTGGTACTGGAGGTCGATGAGCTGGCGCAGGATGCCGTCCCGGCGGTACCGGCCACCAACGCGCAGCCGGACGACGGTGGCGCCGTAGTCGACCGGCGCGCCGAGCCCGTAGATGCAGCTGACCGAGGCGACGATGATGACGTCCCGGCGCTCGAACAGCGCATGCGTGGCAGCGTGGCGCAGCTTGTCGATCTCGTCGTTGCGCGACGAGTCCTTCTCGATGTACGTGTCGCTGCGCGGCAGGTAGGCCTCGGGCTGGTAGTAGTCGAAGTAGGACACGAAGTACTCGACCGCATTGTTCGGGAAGAAGTCCCGGAACTCGCTGTAGAGCTGCGCGGCGAGCGTCTTGTTGTGGGCGAGCACGAGCGTCGGCTTCTGGACGCGGGCGATGGTCGACGCGATCGAGAACGTCTTGCCGGTGCCCGTGGCGCCCAGCAGGACCTGGTGTTTGGCACCCCCGAGCAAGCCCTCGCTCAGCCGGTCGATGGCCTGCGGCTGGTCACCGGTCGGTTGGAAGTCAGCGACGAGTTCGAAGTCGGGCATGCGCCTCCCTTGCGGCGACAGGATGCTCACAGCATACCATCGCCGACCACCAAACAGAACATCTGTTCAGCGACGCGTGGCGGGCCGGGCGACGCTCACATACACCGCTGGTCCTGCCCTCGCGCAGCCGAACGCGCCATAGGCAGCCTTCTGCCTGATGCCGATGCTGACCCCAGTCATCACCGCATCACCCAACCGATACCGACCGAACCAGGCCGGCGCCCCGGCGCCAGCCGAGCCACGGGACCCGCGCTGGGCACGCGAGCCCCGACCACGACCGACGTAGACCCGCGAGGGAGGAGTCCTCCGACATGGAGATGGAATACCACGACGACAGCAAGCGCCGAAAGGTGTTCATCGTGCTGGGCGTCGTGCTCGCTGTCGTCGCCGGCGGCGCCGCGTTCTTCCTGGTCAACCAGGCGCAATCCGCGGGCAGTGCCGATGTGCCGACGCGACAGGTGGTCGTGGCCGCGCGCGACCTGCCGCTTGCGAACGGTCATCTCGGTCGCTGACGTGGCGGTCCGTTCGGTGCCCGACGATCCCAGTCTGACCACCGCCTACGCCACGCCGGAGGAGGTGGTCGGCCGCATCACCGGTGCCCCGATCCTCTTCCAGCAGCCGGTCACCCCCAACCTCCTGGCATCGACCACGGCGGGCGGTGGGTTCTCCATCCTCGGCCCGGACGAGACCATCTCACCGGATGCACCGGTCTGGCGCGCGGTCGCCGTCTACGTCCCCGACGAGCGCGCCGTGGCCGGGCAGATCGAGGTCGGCCAGCGGGTGGACCTGCTGGTCACGACGCAGATCAACGTCGTGCCCGCCCCGACGAACGCCGCGTCGAACGGGAGCGATGGCGGCTCGACGGGCGTCGGCGCGGCCACGCCATCCGAGGCGCCCGAGTACAGCGACAAGTCGACCAAGATCACCTACCAGTACATCCCCATCCTGGCCAAGCAGGATCAGCTCTACATCATCAAGGTCGACCTGAACCAGGCCGAGGAGATCAACCACCTGGCGGCCTCGGGCAACGCGGTCTTCAGCATGGTCCTGCGTCCCGAAGGCGACGATCGGACCGTCGACCTCGACGGCTACGGCGAGACGACCAACCAGATCATCGAGAAGTACGGCCTGCCCATCCCGCAGGTCTACCCGATCCGCTAGCGGCCTCAGCCGCCAGGTCGCCCTCGGTCGAGGGCGACCTGGAGCAGCTCATCGGTCATCGCCAGGACCCCATCGAGCGCGCCGTCGGTGCGCAGGATGTGCGTCGCTGCTGGCGCCGTCCGCTCCGTGATGTCGCCCTGGGCGGCGATGCGCCGGTCGGCGTCGGCGGGGTCCATGTCGCGCTGGCGGAGCCTCGCACGTTGCGTCGGCCGATCGCAGGCCACCAGCCAGACCTCGGTGCACCGAGCGGCCAGTCCGCCCTCGACCAGCCGGATGGCCTCGATGACCGTGAACGGCGCGGCTTCCGCCTCCGGGGATGCCAACCTGGCCTCGACCTCGACGCGGACGGCCGGGTGGACGATGGCCTCGAGGTCCTTGAGCGCGGCCGGGTCGTCGAAGACGACCGTCGCCAGCGCCGACCGATCGAGCTCGCCGCGATCATCGAAGACGCCGTCGCCGAACCGCGCCCGGATCGGAGGCAGGGTCGGACTGCCCGGGCTCGTCACGACTCGCGCCAGGGCATCCGCGTCGATGACCAGGCCGCCCCGGGTCGCGAGGTGTGCCGCGACCGTGGACTTGCCGCAGCCGATGGGCCCGGTGAGCCCGATGACGATGCTCATCGTGGCGCGCGCTCCTCGGTCAGCAGCCAGGCCTCCTCGGCCTGGCTGAGGGCGGCGTCGACGTCGGCCAGCTCGCTGGAGACCCGACGCAGCTCCACGTAGTTGGCCTGGATGGCTGGATCCCCGAGCGCCAGCTCGAGGTGGCTCCGTCGCAGCCCGAGCCGGGTCAGGTCGCCCTCGATGGCGGCCTTCTGACGTCGGTACGCATCCTTGGACAGCGCCGCCGGACGCGCTGGGCGCGGGACCGCCGATCGTGCGCCGCCCGACGCTGGCTTGCGATCTGGCCCCGACGCCGCCGAGGCCGCAGGCGTCTCCGGCGTGGATGCCGACCGAGTCGCGGCGGCGGCGGGCCGCGGAGCCCGTTCGCCGGCCCGACCGTCGCGCCCCGTGTCGAGGCGGCGAGATTGGATCTCGAGCTCGCCGGCGATGGTCCAACCATCGGCCACCGCTGCGCGCCAGGCGCGATGCCCACCGTCGAATGCGGCCGCCCGGCCCGGCGCGCCGTCGGCACCCGCCTCGACGACCCACAGTCGGTCGCAGATCGTCTCCAGGAGGCGTCGGTCGTGCGAGACGACGAGGAGCGTCGCCGGCGACTCACGGAGGAACGACTCGAGCGCCTCGCGAGCCGGGATGTCGAGGTGGTTGGTCGGCTCGTCGAGCAGCAGCAGGTTGGCGGGCATGATGCCAAGGAGCGCCAGCTCCAGCCGCGACCGTTCGCCGCCGGAGAGCTCGGCGACCGGCTTGAAGACGTCGTCGCCGCGGAACAGGAAGCGTGCCAGGTACGAGCGCGCCGGACCATTGTCGAGGTTGACCTGCGCCAGCAGCGCGGCGAGGACGGTGGCGCCCGGAAAGCTTCGGTGCCGCACCTGGGCGAGATAGCCGGGCGCCACGCGCGGCGCCCAGGCGGACGACGCCGTCGAGCGGCGCGAGCTCGCCGGCGATGGTCCGCAGCAGGGTCGTCTTGCCGGCGCCGTTCGGACCCACGATGCCGATGCGGTCGCCGCGCTGGGCCTCGAGGCGATCGATGCGCACGATCGGCGTGCCGGCGGGCCGCTCGGCCGTCGGCGGGAAGCCGATGCTCGCGTCACGCAGGCCGACGACCAGGTCGCCGGAGCGGACCGGGCCTCCGCCAACGAGGCCGCCATGTGAGAGCGCCAGTGACGGGCCGCGGCGAGGCGCTTCCACGCGCCGTTCCTCGAGCGCCTCGAGGCGCCGTTCGTGCTCGTGCATCTTGGCGTACTTGCGATGGCTTCGGTAGCGCTGGACCAGCTCGCGCTCGCGGGCGATCGACTCCGTGGCCGTATCCGCGTCCTTGGCGGCCCGCGCGTCGGCCATCTCGCGCTGCAGGAGGTAGGCCGAGTAGCCGCCCCGAAAGGCTGCCAGCCGACGGTCGCGGATCTCCCAGATGCGGTCGGCGACGGCATCGAGGAAGGTGCGGTCGTGCGAGGCGACCAGCAGTGCGCCATGCCGTCGCACGAGCGCCTGCTCGAGCCATTCGATGGCGCCGATGTCGAGGTGGTTGGTCGGCTCGTCGAGGAGGATGAGGTCGGGATCGCTGACGACCATGCGGGCCAGCGCGGCGCGTGTCTGCTCGCCGCCGCTCAGGGCGGATGGCGCCTTGTCCCACTCTCCGCGTGCGAAGCCCAGCCCGGAGAGCGCCTCGTCGACCCGCACGTCGAGGTGGTAGCCGTCGCGCGCCTCGAACCGTTCGCGGAGCTCGGCGTAGGCGGGCGCTCCGACGGCGTCGGCGCCGGCCGCCTCCATCTCGGCCAAGCTCACGTTCCATGCGCTCGACGTCGACGGCGCCCGATCGGACGGCGAGGCGGACCGTCTCCGCGCTCATGAACGCCGCGTCGAGGTTCGCCTCCTGCGCGAGCAGGCCGATGGTCAGCCCGCGACGCGGCACGACCTTGCCCGCATCGGGCTCGTCGCGCCCGGCGGCCAGGCGCAGGAGCGTCGTCTTGCCGGCACCGTTGACCCCGACCAGGCCGATGCGGTCGCCCTGCGCGATGGCCCCGCTGACATCATCGAGGATGACGAAGGTGCCGATCTCGCGGCGGACGGCCGCCAGTCGCAGGATGGACATCGGATCAGGTGCCGGCTCGCAGCAGGCGCGCCGCGGACGCGTCGCGTTCCCGGCGAGGCAGCCGTTGACACCAGGAGCAGAAGTGCGTGCCGCGGGCACCGAGCACGATGCGCCGGATCGGGCGCCCGCAGCGATGGCAGGGTTGCCCGGTCCGCTGATAGACGTCGAGGTGCTCCTGCATCTCGCCGTCGCCCTCGGGTGCCGTGTAGTCGTTGATCGAGCTGCCCCGTCGATCGATGGCCTCCTGGAGGATGCCGCGGAGTGCCAGGTAGAGACGGCGCTCGTCGTTGCGGCGCAGGCTCGTGGCATGGCGCAACGGGTGGAGACGTCGCGCGCCAGAGGGCCTCGTCGGCGTAGATGTTGCCGACCCCGGCCAGGAAGGCCTGGTCGACCAGCGAGCGGCTTGAGCCGCGCCGCGCCGGCCGCGCAGTCGCCGCCGGAAGGCGGCCACGGTGAAGTCCGAGCCGAGCGGCTCCGGGCCATGCTGGTCGAGGGTCGTCTTGAGCGCCGCGTCGTCGTACGCGCCGATGCGCGCGAACTTGCGCACGTCGCGCAAGCGCAGCTCCCGGCCGTCGGTGAACGTCCAGGTGGCGTGCACGTACGGGTCGCGGGGCATCGTGGCCGCGGACGACCGTGAGCTGGCCGGTCATCTTGACCTGGATGACCAGCGCGCCCTGGTCGAGCTCGATGACCAGCCACTTCGCCCTGCGACGGACGCCGACGATGCGCCGACCCGGCAGCGCGGCGAGGTAACCGGCCACGTCGGGATGGCGAACGGCCGCCGGCCAATCGGTCCAGGACTGGCTGATGGTGGCCCCGACGATGAGGGGCGCCAGCTCGCGCGCCATCGTCTCGACCTCGGGCAGCTCTGGCATGACGGCCTCAGTCGGCCCGCGCGAGGGGGCGCATCGCCTCCCAGTCGTCACCGACCTTGACGTCGACATCGAGCGGCACGTCGAGCGGCATCGCCCCTTCCATGCGTCGAGCGCACCAGCGCAGCCGTCTCGTCGACCATCTCGCGCGGCACCTCGAGCAACAGCTCGTCGTGCACCTGGAGGATGACGCGAGCCCGTGAGCCCGCGGCTCGGAGGTGCTCGTCGACGCGGATCATGGCGATCTTCATGATGTCGGCGGCCGTGCCCTGGATCGGCATGTTGATGGCCATCCGCTCACCTGCCGCGCGCAGGTTGGGATTGCGCTGCTGCAGCTCGGGGATCCAGCGCCGGCGTCCCAGGAGGGTGGTGACGAAGCCCTGCTGACGCGCCACGTCCTTGATGTGCAGCATGTAGTAGCTGATGCCCGAGTAGCTCGAGAAGTAGCTGTTGATGAAGGCCTGCGCCTCGGCGCGCGGGATGTTGGCACGGCTCGAGAGCCCGAAGTCGCTCATGCCATAGGCGATCCCGAAGTTGACCATCTTGGCCATCGAGCGCTCATCCGCGGTCACGTCGGCGGGGTCCTTGTGGAGCACCAGGGCGGCGGTCTCGCGGTGGATGTCGGCCTTGCGGGCGAAGGCATCCTTGAGCGCCGCGTCGCCCGAGACGTGGGCCAGGATGCGCAGCTCGATCTGGCTGTAGTCGGCGGCCAGCAGCGTCGTCCCGGGCTCGCCGGCCACGAAGGCCCGTCGGATGCGCCGCCCGAGGTCGCTCCGGATGGGGATGTTCTGGAGGTTCGGATCGGACGAGCTGAGCCGCCCGGTCGCGGCCACGGCCTGGTGGAAGGTCGTGTGGAGGCGACCGGTGCGCGGGTCGAGGAGCAACGGCAGGGCGTCGACGTAGGTGCTCTTGAGCTTCGTGTACACACGCCAGTCGAGGAGCATCGGGATCATCGGGTGGGCCGGCCGCAGGTCCTCGAGGACCGAGGCGTCGGTCGAGTAGCCCGTCTTCGTGCGCTTGCCGCGAGGCAGGTCGAGCTCGTAGAAGAGGACTTGCTCGAGCTGCTTGGGACTGCCCAGGTTGAACTCGTGGCCGACGGCTTCGTAGATGCCGGACTCGAGCCGTGCGATCTCGTCTCCGAACTCCACGCGCAGGCTGTCGAGGGCGGCACGATCGAGCGCCACGCCGGTCGCCTCCATGCCGGCCAGCACGGGCACCAGCGGCAGCTCGAGCTCGCCGTAGAGCTGGTCGAGGTCGGCTTCGTGGAGCGCTGGCTCCAGGCTGGCACGAGCGGCGGCGACGGCAGCGGCCTCGATCGCCGGCGTGGTCACGGCCGCCGAGCGTTCCCGCAGGCGGGAGCTCGACGTCGAGGCGCTCGGCGCAGATGTCGGTCAGCGTCTGGCTGCGCAGCGCGGCGTTGAGGATGTAGGCGGCGATCTGCGTGTCGAAGCCGATCGGCGGCAACGCCACGCCTCGGTGGACCGGCCCTGCGGTGCCCGCCGGGTCGCGTCGTGCGAGCTCGGCCACCAGGACGCGCTTGACGTCATGACCGGCCAGCGGCGCGCTGACCGACGCGACCGCCATCAGCAAGCCCTCCGCGTCGTCGGGCCCGGCCGCCAGGAGGCGCCCATCGGCGCCGATGACCGCCAGCCCGAGCAGCGTCCCGCGCCTCGGGCGCGGGTCGTCGAGCGCCAGCCCGACGGCGAGCGGGGATTGGGCGGCCAGCCAGGCCGATGGATCGTCGCCGGGCGCGAAGGGTTCGGCCAGCGCGGGGTCCCGCAGGAGCGCCCGGAGTCGGTCCGCCGGGCCTGCGCTTGGGGGCAGCGCCACGATCCGCGGCCCCGAGCCGCTCTCGTCGCCCGAGACCGCCGGAGCGTCGTCCGTGAGGGCCGGCCCGGCCTCCTCGGCCGTCGCGACCGCTGCCGAGCCGTCGTTCAGCGCCGCGAAGTCGAGGGTCAGCTGCAGGCCGCTCCCCTCCCCGCTCAGCCCGCCGCGCGGCCGGCTGGCCAGGACACGGCCGGGCACGATGGCGGCCGGGATCGGCGAGCTGCCGTCCTCCTGGCGGAGCAGCTCTCCGGGGGCCAGAGCCGCCTCACCATCGACGCCGGGCAGCCGTTCGACCAGGGAGCGGAACTCGTACTCGCGGAAGAGCCGGATGACCTCGGCACGGTCGTAGTCGCCGAGCCGCGCCGTCGAGACGTCGAGCTCGACCGGCAGGTCCCGATGGATGGTCACCAGCTGCCGGTTCATCATCACCTGGTCGTGGTGGTCGATGACCTTGAGACGCAGCTTCTCGGGCATGATGCGGTCCGGTTCGGCGTAGACCGCGTCGAGGGAGCCGAAGTCGAGGAGCAGCTTGGCCGCCGTCTTGTCACCGACGCCCGGGATGCCCGGGATGTTGTCGGTCGTGTCGCCCTTGAGCGCCTTGAAGTCGATCATCTGGTCAGGCGTCAGCCCGTAGCGGTCGAAGACCGCCGACGGGTCGTAGACGACCGTCTGCTGGACCCCGCCGCGCGTCGTCATGACCGAGGTCCGCTCGCTGACGAGCTGGAGCATGTCGAGGTCGCCGGACACGATCGTCGTCTCGAGGCCATCGGCCTCGGCCTGCCGCGCCAGGGTGCCGATGAGGTCGTCGGCCTCCCAGCCCTCCAGCTGGTGGATCGGGATGCGGAACGCCTCGATCAGCTCGCGCACCTTGGGGAACTGATCCCGGAGGTCGTCCGGCATCTTCCGACGCGTCGCCTTGTACTCGGCGAAGGCCTCGTGACGGAAGGTCGGCCCGGCAAGGTCGAAGCAGGCGATGACGTAGTCGGGCCGGACGTCCTGGAAGCCGCGCAGGACGATGCTCCAGAAGCCGAAGACGGCATTGACCAGCTCGCCGTGGCTGGTCGTCAGGGGGGTGTTGTAGAGCGCGAAATAGGCACGATAGATGAGCCCGTTGGCATCGAGCAGCATCAGTCGTTCCACGCCGGCGAGTGTACCCGGCGTCGCTGGTCAGAGCCGCGTCAGCGGAGGAGCGGATCCCTCGTCGCGCGCCGCGCCTCGAGCCGGAGGATGAGCAGGAGGGCGCCCACGATGACCAGGCCGGCGCCGACCGGCACGACCGGATCGATCGGTGGGCTGGTCGTCGCCAGCGCGACCACGTTGGCCTTGGTGGAGGTATCGGTATAGGCGGCGATATCCGGGCTCTGGGCGGCCAGTGCGCTGGCGGCCGGCTCGGCGCCCGGGCTGCCGGGCGCCACCTCGGCGGCGGCGGGAGCCTGCGCCCCACCAGCCGCATCGCGGGCGGCGTCGTCACCGGTGGCGGATCCGACGGTGGACATCACGGGCGCCGCGCCGGCGCTGGAGAAGCCAAGCGGGACGGCGGTCGCGACCACGAGCAGCAGGCCGATGACCATCGCGGCGCCGGCGAGCGGCTGGAGCACCTGGAGCCGTGGACTGGCCAGGCGGCGCATGAGCCTGGTCAGGGCGCTCCCCCGGAGGCGCTCTGCGTCCGCGCCCGAGATCCGGAAGTCACGCGGCCGCGGCGGGGCGATCAGGTCGAGCCGCATCGCATCGGAGATCCGGGTCGATCTCATCGACGAGGGCGGCGCAGCGACGGCAGCGGGCGACGAGAGCCTGGGCGTCGGCCATGTCGTCGGGCGGAAGATCACCGCTGGCGAAGGCGACGACGAGCTGGCGGTCATGGCCGGCATGGTCGTCGGGCATGTGGGTCGAGCCGGGATGGGTCATCGGCGCGCTGACGTCATCCATCGCGGAAGAGTTCCATCTGATCGGCGAGCAGGTCGCGCAGCGCGAGCCGTCCACGGTGGATCCGCGACTTGACCGTGCCCAGCGAGACCTGCGTGATGTCGGCGATCTCCTGGTAGTCGAAGCCCTCGACATCGAAGAGCAGGATGGCGCGTCGCTGGTCGGTCGTGATGGCCTCCATCGCGGTCACGATGGCCTTGGCACGCGCACGATGCGTCGCCTGCAGCTCCGGGTCGTGCTCCGGGCCTGTCGGGGGCTGCCAGCTGTCGTCCTCCCACTCGGGGTAGGGATCGGCCGGTCGGCGCTTGCGCAGCCGCAGGACGTCGGTCGCGGCGTTGATGGCGATGCGCGAGAGCCAGGCCCGGAAGGTCGTGCCCCGGAAACGGTCGAGGTTGCGGTACGCGCTGAAGAAGGCCTCCTGCACGGCATCGGCCGCGGTCTCACGGTCGCGTACGATGCGGTACGTCAGTCCGAAGAGCAGGTCCTGATAGTGGCCGACGAGCTCGTTGAAGGCATCGAGGTCGCCGGCCAAGGCACGACCGACCAGACGCTGATCGCGCGCGGCCTCGTCGCGCCGACGCTCGGCGGCCTCATCGCGCAGACGCTCCCCGGTCTCATCGCCCTGACGTTCGACGGCGGCGTCGCCGGGCGGCGTCGCGGCGGACTCGTCGATCACTGCTGTGTGCGACCTCGGTAGGCGGGCGGCGGCCAGGGGCAGCCAAACGGCGGCCGCAGTCTAGCATCGGGTCTGGCCGTACAATCCCGCCGCGGCCGAAGTGGCGGAACTGGCAGACGCGACGGTCTCAAACACCGTTGAGGGCAACCTCGTCCGGGTTCAACTCCCGGCTTCGGCACCACGTCCACGCGGGACCCCGCTAGCGACCTAGTGCAGCAGAGGCCACGTTGGACGGGTGGGTCGCCACTCGGCCCGTCGTCGCAGGGCCTCCTCGGCCTGCCCGACAGCCGTCAGGTAGGCGGCGCGGTCGCCGAGAGCCATCGCACGATTCGCCCGCTCCCGCGCTCGGTCGCTCGCGCGCCGGCGGTGCTGGGCACTGTCAGTCATCGATCCCCTCCACCCCTCTCGCATCCTGAGCGACATCGCGGGACGAGCCCCCGCAGCGAGCTGTCAACCTGGAGAACAGGGAGACGCTGCGGAGGCTCGCCGCATCCAATGCCCGCTGCCTTACGGCGGACCTTGCCGACCGGCGATCAGTGGTGCGCGAACGCCCCAGGCGGCCTCGAGGGCGGCCTCGTCCAGGAATAGCGCAGCTCGGAGCGGCCTCCGCGCCAGAGCCGAGCTATCCCACCGTGCGGCGACTCGGCGGGCTGGCTGACGATCGGCATCGGCGTATCCCATCGCCCCGTCCCGATCGAAGCGGCCACCAGCGCGGTCGACAACCGTCGGCGCAGCTCGTTCGCGACCGCCGCCTGTGCACCCGTCGGAACGCGCTGCTGGACCCTGAGCGAGACCCCATCCGTGCCGATCCCGGTGACCGAGACGTCGGTCCCGGCGTCCGCATCGAACCTGTCCGCCCAGACCGGGTCCAGCCGCATCTCGGCCGCGACTTCGGCCGCCGTCGAGAGGGCTCGGTCGAGGTCGGCAGCGCGCATGACATGCAGCTCGACGACGGCGACCGAGAACAAGCGCGTCAGGTTCGACGACAGCCGGATGAGCCCGTTCGAGACGGCGTGCGAGGAGCCGTTCTGGTCTCGCAACAGCGTCCGGCGGAGGCCGATCTCCTCGACAACCCCTTCCACCCCGGCATGGTCACGGACAACGACGTAGTCGCCCTTGAAGAACGGGCCTTCGACGAGGAGCAGGAAGCCCATCACGTAGTCGAGGACGACGTCCTGGGTAGCGAACAGGATGGCGACGACGACGACGACGATGGCGGCCAGGACGACCGTCAGGTCGAAGATCGCCAGGGCCATGGCGACGAGCCCGGCCAGGACCGCGACACGAAGCAGCCGCAGGAGCAGGTCCTCGATCGTCCGTATCCGCTTGTCCATCTCCTCGGTCGAGCTCGACCTGGACGGCAGATGGGCGGCCTGGGCATGGATGACGGCCGGCACGAAACGGTGGATCGCGTAGACACCCACCCGATATGCGAGGAGCACGACGAGGGTGCCGACGAGCAGCGCGGCACCCCGCCCGACGATCCAGCGAAGCGCTTCGTTCAGGTCCATCGGGCTCGCCACCTTCTCGCTGTCAAGGGCCAGCCCGCGACGCCGGGCGTCGCCCACCAGCCTACCTGAGCGACTCCGATGGCATGGGTCGATGAGCTGCCGACCTGGGTCCCCGGACGTGGCCGCTCCCCTGGGCGTCAGTCGATCTGACGCGGATCCTTCGGGGAGGTAGCCGCATGGAGCCTGGGATACCTAACGACTCCGCACGTCCCTGGCGATCGGCTAACGGGGCTTCGAGACGCCGGTCGTTGCCGCTGTGGTAGCTCGGCTCTCAGACGGTGGGAACGAGGTCTGCCACGAGGCTCGAGGCCCAGGTCGCGGCACGCTCTTCCTCGCCGACCCTTAGCTGCTGATGCGTGTCGATGATGAAGCTCTCGGGGTCGGCCACGAGCTGGAACCCATGTTCACGCAGCTGTCTGGCGATCCCTGTCGAGGCCCGACCCGTGAGCAGGGCCGGTCCAGGCGCACGCGTGTCGAACGCGGCCGCCCGCTTCTTCTGGACCATCCCGAGCCCGTCGAACCATTCCCGGATGCCGGTGCCTCTGGCCGAAGGGTCGAGGCTCACATGGCTCCAGCCATCCGCGACCGCAGCACGGTCCACGGCACTTGAGCGCGACTTCGCGGTCGGCATCCCATGGGCATGGGTCGGCGCACCCGCCACCACCAGGTCTGCCCACGCAACGAGATCTTCGGTCGCCTCGCTCACGGGCACGACTCGAACCTCGCTGTAGTGACTGAGCGATCCCGCGATGGCCGTGGCGATCGCGTGCGTATTGCCATACATCGACTCGTAGATGAGAAGCGTGTGCATGCCTTTTGCCTCCGTGCTGCGGCCTGAGGCTGCGCCAACCAGCTGGTCGGCGACAAGGGCCGGATGTCCCGACACCAAGCCCAAGAGACACGAGGGACAGCTGCCTTCTCTGTCGCACGTGCGACCCCCGATGCGTCAGCCGATGTATTGCCTCGGGCCTCCGCCGCGCCCAGGCTATGTCAGTACGAATCGGCATCGGCATCACGGATCGGAGAGCGACCATGACCACGAAGAAGACGACGAAGCCACCGGAAGACTCGGGCCATGACGTCGAGGGCCAGGGCTACCTGCTCGACCCCGTCATGGCGCGCCAGATCACCCACGACCGACAGAAGGACATGGAGCGCTCGACGGCAGAGCGCGCTCGCCAGAAGGAAGCGCGGCCGAACAAGCAGCGTCAACCCTAGGGACGAGACGACGGAGCGTCGATCCTGGGCGGGAACGCCGGCGGTCAGTCCGACGTCACCGAGTGCCAGAGGGCATTGACGGGACATCTACGATACCGGGCAGGTCGGTGCGTCGACGCACCGGACGAGTGATCCTCGAGGCTCGGGTATCTCGAAGGGTGGGGACATGACCGACTTCATCGAGCACCGTCGGCGCGCGAGCGACCGGGCGCAGGAGCGAGCGCTCCGGGCCGCCGAGGCCGGGGACTATGCGGCCGTCGTGATGGCCAACGCGCAGGTCGAGGAGGCGCTCCGGCGGCGGGCCGATTGGCGGCCGACGAACCCTGCAGAACCCCAACCCGATCAGGATCAGACGCACTGATCGCGATCAGATCCGATCTGACCGGGGACGACGCCTAGGTCAGCTCGAGCGTCAGGATCGGACCGACCCGCCGGCGAAGCTCGGCGACCAGCTCGCCGTCGTAGGCGACCCCCGTCCGGAGCTGCATCTGCTGGACGTGGCCGCCTGAGGCCGGGAGGTGCAGGACCACCGCCGTCTCACCCGGCCGGGCGTTGATGACGGCCCGCAGCGCCTCGAAGGCGTCGATCAGGCGCTGCTCATCAGACGGTCCGAATCGCACCTGCAGGACCTGGCCGGTTCGCGCCGTGGTCGGCAGCGTCGGGGCGTCCGGTGCGACCACCGCTTCCATCGCCTGACGCGGCTCGTCAGGCAGGGCAGGCTCGTCATCGCCCTCCTCGAGCGCCGCGATCGATCCGGGCACGGGCATCTCCGAGACCGGCGCGACGGGGCGAGGTCGTGGCAGCGCGGCGGGCGGAGCGCCGCCGTGCCCCGTGATCTCGATGGTGCCGAGGATGCCGCCACCGCGCAGCGGCGACACGTGCGGGATCGTCCGGATCGCCGGTATGGGAGCCGGCAAGCCGGGGCCCACCGCGACCCGCTGGCCGCCGCCGTCGCTGCGCGGCCAACCATTGCCGTTGCCGTTGGCGTCGCCGCGATAGGCGTTCCCGCTACGACCACCGCGACGGCTCCGATCGCCGTCGGCGACGGCCTGCCCGAAGGCGGTCTCCCCCATCGCGAGAGCGGCATCCCAGTCCCAGATCGCGTCGGCCAGGAGGACCGACTCGTCACCCTTGTGATCGACCCGCCCAGCCACGAGCACGATGGCATCAGGGCGCCAGGCGCCGGAGGTCGCCTCGAGGGTCTTGGGGAAGACGACGACCTCCAGCGAGCCCTGGAGGTCCTCGAGCGTGGCCACGGCCATCGTCGCTCGCGCCTTGGTCACGACCGTGCGGACGCCGGTGATGATGCCGGCGACGACCACCCGCTGCTGGTCGAGCTCTTCGCCGAGATCGCCGCTGTACGCGGTCACGAAGCGGCCGATGGGCTCCGCGATGTCGCCCAGCGGATGGTCCGAGAGGTACAGGCCGAGCAGCTCCTTCTCCCAGCGCAATCGCTCGCGGAGCGGCGCCTCCGGGGTCTGCGGCAGGGGTCGGTCGATCATCTCCGGCTCGGCGCCGATGTCGAACAATGAGGTCTGGCCACTGATGCGGTCGCGCTGCACGGATTGACCGGTGGCCATCGCGTCGTCGAGGGCCAGCAACAGCTGCGCGGGATGACCGAAGCGATTGAGCGCGCTGACCTTGACCAGCGACTCGAGGACGCGGCGGTTCGCCAGCCGCAGGTCGACCCGCGTGCTGAAGTCCGCCAGCGATCGGAAGTCGCCGTCGGCCTCCCGGGTCGCGACGATCGACTCGATGGCGCCCTGGCCGACGTTCTTGACCGCCAGCAGGCCGAAGCGGATGGCGTCGCCCTCGACCGTGAAGTGCACGCCCGACTTGTGGACATCGGGCGGCCGGACCTCGATGCCCAGGCGCCGGCATTCGGCGACGGCGGCCGCGACGCGCTCACTCGAGTCGCGCACCGCGGTCAGCACGCTGGTCATGTACTCGACCGTGTAGTTGGCCTTGAGGTACGCGGTCTGGTAGGCGATCAGGCCGTAGCACGTCGCATGCGCCTTGTTGAAACCGTAGCGCTCGAAGGGCTCGAAGGCCTTGAAGACGGCATCGATGACCTGTGGCTCGACGCCGCGCTCGGCTGCCTGGGTCACGAAGCGCTCCTTCTGGGCGCGCAGGACCGACGACTTCTTCTTGCGGATGGCGTAGCCGAGCGTGTCCGCCTCGGGCCCGGTGAAGCCGCCGAGTGCCTTGGCGGCGGACATGATGTCCTCCTGGTAGACGAAGATCCCGTAGGTCTTCTCCAGGTAGGGCTCGAGCAGCGGGTGCAGGTACGTCACCGGCTCCAGGCCATGCTTGCGCCGGATGTAGGCCGGGATGTTCTCCATGGGGCCGGGCCGGAAGAGGGCGACCATGGCCGCCAGGTCGTAGACCGAGGTCGGCTGGAGGTCCTTGATGTACCGACGCATGCCCGGCGACTCGAGCTGGAAGATGCCCGTCGTCTCGCCCGATGCCAGCAGCGCGAAGGTCCTGCCGTCGTCCAGGGGGATGGCCTCGAGGTCGATGCGCTCGCCGCGGTTCTCCTCGATGAGGTCGACGGCCTGGCGCAGGATGGTCAGGTTGGAGAGGCCCAGGAAGTCGAACTTGAGCAGCCCGAGCGCCTCGACACCGTGCATCTCGTACTGCGTCATGAGCGCGTCCGAGTTGGTCGCACGCTGGAGCGGCATGAGCTCGGTCAGCGGCTCGCGGCTGATGACCACGCCGGCGGCGTGGGTCGAGGCATTGCGCGCGACGCCCTCGACCTGCTTGGCGAGGTCGACGAGGCGGGTCACCTGGGGGTCGGACTCATAGGCCGACTTGAGCTCCGGTGAGATCTCCAGCGCCTCGTCGAGCTTGATGCCCAGCTGGTTGGGGACGGCCTTGGCGATGCGGTCGACGTCGCCATAGCCCATCCCAAGGACCCGGCCGACGTCGCGCAGGGCAGCCCGGGCGAGCATGGTGCCGAAGGTGATGATCTGGGCCACGTGGTCGGAGCCGTACTTGTGCGTGACGTAGGCGATGACCTCGTCGCGACGGCTGTCCTCGAAGTCGACGTCGATGTCGGGCATCGTCACCCGATCGGGGTTCAGGAAGCGCTCGAACGGCAGCTCGTAGCGGATGGGATCGACCGGCGTGATGCCCAGCGTGTAGGTCACGATCGAGCCAGGTGCGGAGCCGCGGCAGGTGGTCGCGATGCCCTGCTCGCGGGCGAAGCGAGTGAAGTCGGCGACGATGAGGAAGTAGCCCGGGTAGCCCATGCGGACGATGACGTCGAGCTCGTAGTCGAGGCGGTCCTGGACCTCGCGGGTGACCGTCCCGTAGCGGCGCTCGAGGCCGGCCTGGCACTCAGCCCGAAGCCAGCTCTCGACGGTGTGGCCCTCGGGGACCGGGAAGTTCGGCAGCTTGAGGTCGCCGAACGACATGTGCAGCTCGGTCATCTCGGCGATCTGCCGCGTGTTCGTGATCGCCTCGGGGATCTCGGTGAACAGCCGAGCCATCTCGTCGGCGCTCTTGAGGAAGAACTCCGAAGTTTCGAACTTCAGGCGATTGGGCGTGTCGAGGTTGGAGGCCGTGCCCACGCAGAGCAGGACGTCGTGCGCCTCCGACTGGCTCTTGTTCACGTAGTGCAGGTCGTTCGTGCCGACGAGCGGCAGGCCGACCTCCGGCCCCAGGCGGCGAAGCTGCTCGAGGAGTCGCCGCTGCTCGGGTAGGCCGTGGTCCTGGACCTCGAGAAAGAAGTTGCCCGGCCCGAAGATGTCGCCGTATTCGCCCGCCAGGTTGCGGGCCAGGTCCCAGTCCTCGACCTCCAGCGCCCGCGGGATCTCACCGTTGAGGCAGGCGGAGAGGCCGATCAGGCCCTCGGCGTGCTGGGCGAGGTACTCACGATCGATGCGCGGCTTGTAGTAGTAGCCATCGAGGTGCGCGTCGGTGACGATGCGGCAGAGGTTTCGATAGCCGGTCCAGTCCTTGGCCAGCAGGATCAGGTGGTAGGGCTGGGCGTCGGCCTTGCCTTCGCGGTCGGACATCGAGCGACGGGCGACGTAGGTCTCGACGCCGATGATGGGCTTGATCTCGCGCTTCTCGCAGGCCTGGTAGAAGGCCACCGCACCGTAGAGCGCGCCGTGATCGGTGATGGCCAGGCTGTCGAAGCCCTGCGCGCTGGCCTGCGAGACGAGGTCGTCGATGCGCCCGAGGCCGTCGAGGAGGCTGAACTCCGAGTGGACGTGGAGGTGGGTGAAGTCGTTCGGAGCGATCGTCACGGGGCGTCAATGGTAGCCCCGGTGGGCCCTCATCGTCCCGGACCGGATCTGGGCCGGATGGCTACCTCTGATTCCCGTGGCCGCGGCTCGAGGCGGTCACGCCTCGGCCGCCTCCTTGAGGCCCTGCAGGACGGGTGCCCAGTTGTCCTTGGCCATCTTGTCGGCTTCCTCCTGGGTCGCGTTGTTGTCCTGGGTGAGGGTCAGGGTGGTCGTTCCACCGTCGTCGGCCACGTCGTATGTGACGGTGTGGTAGTTCTCGGGCTTGTCCTCGCTGCCGCCCATCGGGCTCCAGTGGGTGTACGTCAGGCGTCGCCCGGGCTCGACCTCGAGCACCGTGCCCTTGTCCACGTACGACGTGCCCTTCCACTCACCCGACCAGGTGATCGGGCTGCCGACCTTCCAGTCCGTCGCGAGGTTGGTCCCGTGCATGTACTGCTTGACCTTGGCCGGATCCGTCAGCGCGTCCCAGACCTTGGCCCTGGACGCGTCGATCGTGACCGATGTGACCGCCTCGAATCCTCTCGTCATCGTGTGTCCTCCGTTCTCCCCCGGTGTCCGCACCAGGCCAGCCACCTGGCCCCCTCATTTGAGCCCTAGCCCTGGAGATGCGCCTCGAGGAAGTAGAGATACTTGTCAGCGCAGCGGCTGATCTCGGTGAAGAGATCCGCCGTGTTGGCATCGCCGAGCTCGTCGGTCTGGTCGATGGCGTCGCGGGCCGAGTTGGTGAACGCCGACAGGCGGGCGGCGACGGCTTTGACGTAGTCCATGCTCTCGGTGATGTCCGTCGGGAATTCCGGCAAGGTGCTCGAGGCGGCCGCCATGCGCACGGTCCCGCGTGGCATAACCCCCGAGCGCCGTCACGCGCTCGGCGAGCTGATCGACCCACTCCTCCACCTCTTCGGCGACCTCGTCGAAGAGCTTGTGGAGCTGCCAGAAGTCCGCGCCTTTGACGTTCCAATGCGCCTGCTTGACCTGACTCAGGAGGTCGAAGGCGTCCGCCAGGTGCTGGTTGAGCACCTTGTTGATCTTCCGGCGACGTTCGAGAGGGATGTCGACGCTGGTGGAGAACGAACGAGCTGATGCCGATCTCGCGGCCATCGGGATGCCTCCTCAGGTGTGCTCATGGTAGCGAGGGTGCCGACCACCCAGGATGCGGACGTCCTGAGTCACGCCCGGGTATCGTCCGCGCGTGACATCTATCAATTCCGCATCAATCGACGTCGACATCGAGGGCTTCGTCGTCGACGCGCTCGAGCGCCTGCCAGAGCCATTCGCCGGTCGGCTTGGAAGCGTCGCCATCGTCATCGAGGAGGAGCCGACGCCGGCCCAGCTGGCTTCGGTCGGGGCTCGGGGCCTCTACGGCCTGTACCAGGGCATCCCGCGCACGCAACTATCCGCCGATGCGGCCGCCGGCGTGAGCAAGATCACGATCTTCCGTGGCCCATTGGTCCGGGCCAGTCGCTCCCGCGAGGAGCTGGCCGAACGCGTCGCGGACACCGTCTACCACGAGATCGCGCACCATTTCGGGATCTCCGACGCGCGGCTGCACGAGCTGCGAGACCGCACCGATCGTCTGTGAACGGGGCATTAGGTGGGCTTGGGCACGTTCGTCCTGATCGGCGCGGTCGAGTCAGGCCGCGACGAAGCCTGACGGGCTGTCGACCAGCCCGTCGGCAGTGCGTTCGACCGTCGTTGTCAGCGCTGCTTCCGGGCGCTCCGTGGATCCGCCAGGGCGACAGCCACGCCGCTCAGGATGACGAACAGCAGGAGCAGGATCCCGATCGGGAGCGGATCCGGGTCCTTCCCAGCGGTCGCCGTCGGCGTCGTGTCGGTGGCAGGCTGTGCGGCCGCAGCCGTGACCGTGATCGGCGCCGTAAGGCTGAGCGGCTCACCGCTCGGGTCGAGGCCCAGGCCTTCGATCGTGTGCGCGCCGACGACGGTCGTGGTCGGGATCGTGACCGTGACCGAGAAACGCACCGCTGCCGTCGGTCGCGACCGTGGTCAGCAGGACCGGCGTCGAGTTCAGATAGACGTCGACGCTGTCGTCAGGCATGTACCCCTGTCCGGTCACGAGCACCTTGCCGCCCTGGGGCACCGTGGTCTTGTCCAAGGTCAGGCTCGGCGGTACCGATGCCGCGCTGACGGTGAAGCTCTGGAGCACCTGCGGGGCGGCGTTCCAGTTCGCGTTGCCGGCCTGGTCGGCGGCGATGGTGCAGGTGCCGGTGGTCAGGAGCGTGACGCTCGTGCCCGCGACGGTGCACACGAGCGGCGTCGTCGAGCTGAAGCTGACGGCCAGGCCCGAGGAGGCCGTGGCGCCGACGGTGACCGGCGAGTCGGCCAGGGTCTTGGGCGCCAGGGCGCCGAAGGTGATCGTCTGGTTGCCCGGCGTGATGGTGAAGCTCTGGCTCTGCTGGGGCGCCGGGTTGTAGGTCGCGTTGCCGGCCTGGTCGGCGGCGATCGTGCAGAGGCCCACGCCGACGAGCGTGATGACGCCGCCGCTCGTGACCGAGCAGATGCCCGCCGAGGCCGTGAGTAGGTGACCGCCAGGCCCGAGCTGGCGGTGGCGCGCCGGGACCGGCGCCGCCTGGTCGAAGCGCACGTCGGCGAGGGCCGGGAAGGTGATCGTCTGGTCGGTCTTGGGCGCCGCGCTGACGGTGAAGCTCTGGAGCACCTGCGGGGCGGCGTTCCAGTTCGCGTTGCCGGCCTGGTCGGCGGCGATGGTGCAGGTGCCGGTGGTCAGGAGCGTGACGCTCGTGCCCGCGACGGTGCACACGAGCGGCGTCGTCGAGCTGAAGCTGACGGCCAGGCCCGAGGAGGCCGTGGCGCCGACGGTGACCGGCGAGTCGGCCAGGGTCTTGGCGCCAGGGCGCCGAAGGTGATCGTCTGGTCGCCCGGCGTGATGGTGAAGCTCTGGCTCTGCTGGGGCGCCGGGTTGTAGGTCGCGTTGCCGGCCTGGTCGGCGGCGATCGTGCAGAGGCCCACGCCGACGAGCGTGATGACGCCGCCGCTCGTGACCGAGCAGATGCCCGCCGAGGCCGTGTGTAGGTGACCGCCAGACCCGAGCTGGCGGTGGCGCGCCGGGACCGGCGCCGCCTGGTCGAAGCGCACGTCGGCGAGGGCCGGGAAGGTGATCGTCTGGTCGGTCTTGGGCGCCGCGCTGACGGTGAAGCTCTGGAGCACCTGCGGGGCGGCGTTCCAGTTCGCGTTGCCGGCCTGGTCGGCGGCGATGGTGCAGGTGCCGGTGGTCAGGAGCGTGACGCTCGTGCCCGCGACGGTGCACACGAGCAGCGTCGTCGAGCTGAAGCTGACGGCCAGGCCCGAGGAGGCCGTGGCGCCGACGGTGACCGGCGAGTCGGCCAGGGTCTTGTGGCGCCAGGGCGCCGAAGGTGATCGTCTGGTTGCCCGGGTGATGGTGAAGCTCTGGCTCTGCTGGGGCGCCGGGTTGTAGGTCGCGTTGCCGGCCTGGTCGGCGGCGATCGTGCAGAGGCCCACGCCGACGAGCGTGATGACGCCGCCGCTCGTGACCGAGCAGATGCCCGCCGAGGCCGTGCTGTAGGTGACCGCCAGACCCGAGCTGGCGGTGGCGCGCCGGGACCGGGGCCGCCTGGTCGAAGCGCACGTCGGCGAGGGCCGGGAAGGTGATCGTCTGGTCGGTCTTGGGCGCCGCGCTGACGACCAGGCTGCCGGTCGCCGTGCTATCCGTCGTTCCGCTGCTGTTTGGATTGCAGTTGGCGTTGTTCTGCTCGCGTACCGTCGGCGTGAACGTCGACGTCCCCACGGGTGTCGCCACGGTCGTGCTGATGGTCACCGTGAGCGTCGCGGGTGTGGCCGTGCTGCATCCCGAGGTGAACGTCGCTCCCGCCGGAAGGCCGCTGATAGAGCTGACACGCGTCGCCAGCCCGGCGGTGTGCACGCACGGTGACGATGTACACGGCGCTGTTCCCTGCCGTCACCGGGTTTGGCACTTGCGCGCTGACCGAGACCGATGTGATCGCGGCGAATGCCGTCAGCGGGGCGAGGAGAGACGCGGCGATCACAAGACCCTGCACGAGGGCCAGGATCCGCAGGCGAGGCCTGCGCGGCGTGGTGATCGGTGTCGACTGGGTCACTGTCTTCCTCATGGTTCGTTGCACGACGACCGACCCGAGCGAGCAGTGTCGCGAAGGGTGGGACGGGATACGGTGGTGCGTCCGCGCGCCACTCGTCATGGTACGCGCTCGCAAGAGCGCCGAGACAGCTCGTGGCCGGGACCTGCACATGGTCTTCCGGACGGGGTGGTGCGCGCAACAGGACGGAAGTACCAGCGCTCGGTCGGACACCACCAGCGCCCGCACCGATCGTGGGCGCGGAAGCGGTCAGGCGGGCTACGGCGCCATCCGACTCGAGCAGACGCCGGATCGCCGGCGCGATCCGATCGACCCACAGGACGTACTGTGCTCCGCTCGGGTGGAGGCCATCGCCGGCGATCAATGACCGGTCGTCAGCCGCCCGCAGCGAGAGGTCGTGGATGTCGACGTGGGCGATGGAGCGCGAAGCCGAGGACTCGGCCAGGACCACGTTCACGGCCCGGATGGCGGCCGCCTGGCTGGTCGGGTCGCCGTAGGCGGCGCCCTGGGGCGTGACCGTGTAGTCCGGCGTCGAGACGGTCAGCAGGCGATCAGGAGGCAGATGCACGAGAAGCGCCCCAAGGATCTCGGCCACGTTGGCACGGTAGGACGCCAGCCCCACCCCCTGGACGACGTCGTTGACGCCGATCAGCAGCGTCACGAACTCCGGCCGCAGCGGCCACAGCCGCGGCAGCTCTCCGGTGATGACATCGCCGCTCGTCCAGCCGTTGACAGCAAGGTTGCCGACCAGCTCCAGGGACGGCCCAGGGGACGTGGCCGCAAGGCGCGCCACGAGCTGGTCCGGCCATCGTTCCGACGGCGCCACCGACGTGCCGATGGTGTACGAGTCGCCGAGCGCGACGAAGCGCAGAGGGTCGGCGTAGCATGGTCGACCGAGTCTAGGACAGGCCGACATGGGCGGAGTCGGGCCGGATCAGGAGGGCATCCCGATGACCATCCAGGAGCGACGCGTCGATCGCATGGTCGGCAATGTCGAGCCCATCCTCGACTGGATCTTCGCGCGGATGGAAGAGCAACGTCGCATGGGCTCGGACGCAGCCGACTTCACCTTCGGCAATCCCCAGGAGATGCCGCTGCCCGGGCTGGTCGACGCACTCCAGCGCAATGCCGTGCCCCACGACAAGGACTGGTTCGCCTACAAGCTCAATGAGGAGGAGCCGACCGGGGTCGTCGCCGACTCGCTCCGGCGGCGTACCGGCATCGCCTTCGAGCCCCAGGACGTAGCGATGACCGCCGGTGCCTTCGGAGCGCTCGCCGTCACCATCCGCGCCCTGTGCGACGAGGGCGACGAGGTCATCTTCCTCTCGCCGCCCTGGTTCTTCTACGAGCTGATGATCCTCTCGTCGGGCGCCACACCCGTGCGGGTCCGACTCGCGGCGCCCGACTTCGGGCTCGATGCCGAGGCCATCGCTGCGGCCATCACACCGCGGACGCGGGCGATCATCGTCAACAGCCCGCACAACCCGACCGGGCGCATCTATCGCCAGCCAGAGCTGGCGGCCCTCGGTCAGGTGCTCGAGGCGGCTTCCGAGCGCAACGGCCGGCCGATCGTGCTCCTCTCGGACGAGGCGTACAACCGCATCGTCTTCGATGGCATCGAGTACCGCTCGCCTGCCCTCGACTACGGCGCCACGATCACCATCTACACCTACGGCAAGACGCTCCTGGCGCCGGGACAACGCATCGGCTATGCGGCCATGTCGCCGACCTTCCCGGACCGTCGCGCAGTCGGCTTCCGGATCATGGTCCAGCAGCTCGCTGCTGGCTGGGGCTTCCCGAACGCGCTGCTGCAGCACGCCATCAGCGACCTCGAGGGGCTGTCGATCGACATCGGCGCGCTCCAGGCACGGCGCGACCGGATGGTGACCGCGCTGCGCGAGATGGGCTACGAGGTGACGCGACCCGAGGGCACCTTCTACCTGATGGTCCGCTCGCCGGACCCCGACGACATCGCGTTCACCGCGCGCCTGGCCGAGCTGCGGACCCTCGTCCTACCGGGGACGATCGTCGAGAGCCCCGGCTGGTTCCGCATCTCGCTGACCGCCAGCGACGCGATGGTCGACCGCGGACTCGAGGCCTTCCGAGCGGCTCGCGGCGGCTGACCCGGCGGTCGAGCGGACGGTCAGCCGATCTCCTCGACGGCCACGGCCGGTCCCGGCGCTGGGAGGACGCTGGCCTGCGGCAGCGTCTCATTGCGGATGATGAGCGCGACGGCGGCCAACATGATGGCGCCACCGATGAGCATCGGCGGCGTGATGACCTCGCCCAGGATGATGACGCCAAGGATGACCGCCACGACTGGGTTGACGTACGCGTACGTCCCTACCCGGGACACCGGCGCGTGCTGGAGGACCCAGGTGTAGGCCGTGAAGGCCGCCAGCGAGCCGAACACGATGAGGTAGAGCCAGGCCAGGAACGCGTCGCGGGACTGTGGCCACGTCAACGGGTCGAAGGGCTCGCCCCGCGCCAGACCGATCACCAGCATGAGCGACGCCGCCAGTCAGCATCTGGATGGCGGTCGAGGCGAATGGATCGGGCGGCATCGACGCGCGCGACGAGATGAACGAGCCGCAGGCCCATGAGAGCTCGGCCAGGAGGAGAAGCGCGATCCCGAATGGATCGGTGCCGCCACCGGTCCAGGCGGGCACGACCAGGAAGGCCACGCCCACGAACCCGACCACGACGCCGATGAGGGTGCCCGTCGAGATGCGCTCGCCGAAGATCCGACGGAAGACGACCAGCCAGAGCGGCGTCGAAGCGATGATCAGCGCGGTGAAGGCCGACGGCACGGTCTGCTCGGCGATGACGACGAGGCCGTTGCCGCCCAGGAGGAGCGCCGCCCCGACGAGGATCGCGGCCATCAGCTGCCGGCGCGTCAGGTGGAACCGGGATGGCCCGGATCGAACGAGCACGACGAGCGCCACGATCGATCCGGCGATCAGGAAGCGGCTGCCCGCCGTGACGAGCGGTGGCAGGTCGGCGACGACGACCCGGATGGCCAGGTAGGTCGAACCCCAGACCAGGTAGATCGTGAGCATCGCCAGCCAGACGCGCGCCGCCTCCGCGCTCCGCTCGGCACTGGTCTGCGTGGGCGTCAGGACTTGCCCTCTTTGACGTAGGGCTGGCCGACCGCCGCCGGCGGGATGCTCCGGCCGACGACGCCGGCCAGGACGATGAGCGTCATGAGTACGGCAAGCGCCGCGTACGTGTCGACGGGCACGATCGTCAGCAGGTCACCGAGCTGCTGTAGCTCACCGCTCGGTGGCGAGAAGTAGATGGCGAAGCCGAGCGCCGTCGAAGCCCGCGAACAGGAATGCGGCGCCGAAGGCGCCGATCGGGTGTCCAGCGGCCGACGATGACGGCGGCCAGCGCGATGAAGCCGCGACCGGCGGTCATCTCGGTCTGGAACGGAACCCGCTGCCCTGCGAGCGTGAGATACGCACCGGCCAGGCCCGCGAACATGCCGCCGATCAGCACGTTGCGGTAGCGCACCCAGATGACGTTGATGCCGACCGTATCGGCGGCCTCGGGGTGCTCGCCGACCGACCGGGTGCGCAGGCCCCAGCGCGAGCGGAAGAGCATGATCTGGAAGCCGAGGACGAGGGCGAGGACGATCATCGACGAGGGTCCCTGGCTGGAGAGAACATGTGAAGATCCAGCCGATGACGGGGCAGGTCGATCAGCCAGGTCGGCGGTTCCCAGGCGTTGAAGGTCCCGGCACCGATGCTCGGGATTAGGCGTGATGATGCAGCCGGTTCAGGTAAGCCCGTCAGCCCGATGGCGAAGATGTTGATGATCGTGCCGCTGATGATCTGGTCGGCGCGGATGCTGATCGAGAGCCAGGCATGGATGCTCGAGATCGACGACGGCGACCGCGACGCCGACGATGACGCCGATGACCAGTGCCGGCGTGGCGGCGAAGATCGTCCGGCTGACTCGGCCGGGAACGCCTGGGCGACGAAACCGGCCGCCGATGAAGCCGAAGAAAGCCGCGAACAGCATGATGCCTTCGATGCCGATGTTGACGACGCCCGACCGCTCGCACATCACGCCACAGAGCGCGCCGAGGGCGACGGGCGTCGCCAGGCACGGAGGATCGTCGGGCTAAGGTCCGGGATCTGTCGACCAGGTATGCCACGAGCTGGAAGAGGATGCCGATGATCGGGATGCCGGATAGAGGACTTCCATGTCAGCGGCCCCGTCGCTGGCCATACGAGGCGGTGACCGTTCGCAGCTCCTCGACACCCGCCTCGCCCGCCGCAGGTGCACCAGCTTGAGCAGGGCACGGACGATCACGTCGGCGGCCAGGAAGAAGAGGATGACGGCCTGGATGACGTCCACGACCTCGACCGGGACGCTGGCGTTGCAGTCTGCATCAGGCCCGCTCCGGCACGCATCACCCCGAAGAGCAAGGCGGCAGCCATGATGCCGAAGGGGCGGCGCGACCGAGCAGGGCGACGGCGATGGCATCGAAGCCGCTGACGAGGTGCTGAACGAGGCGCTCATGCGTGGCTGATGCTCCAGGATCTCGACCGCACCGGCCAGCCCGGCCATCGCGCCGGCGCCGGTCATGGTCACGATGATCACGACGCCCTGGCCGCATGCCGGCATATCGTGCGGCCGTCGGGTTGGCGCCGACGGTCCGGATCTCGAAGCCGCTGGTCGTCTTCCGAGCAGCCAATAGACGATGGGCACGAAGGCGAAGGCAATGAGCACCCCGAGGTGCAGGTTCGCGGCCGAAGATCACGGGCAACGCGGCGTTGCGCACTTCGGCCGTCTCTGAGGCGACGCCGGGTCCGAGCAGCGGTCCGACCACCAGCGCGCCGATGATCGTGCGCGGCGATGAAGTTCAGCATGATCGTGGTCACGACCTCGTGAGCGCCGGTGGCCGCCTTCAGAAAGCCGGGGATGAAGCCCCAGAGCCCCTCCGAGCACGACGCCCGCGATGACGGCGGCCGGGATCGCCAGGATCGCTTCCGAATCTGCGAGCGCCCCGCCGACCGCGGCGGCGCCGAGGGCACCGAAGAGGAACTGGCCCTGCGCCCCGATGTTGAAGAGGCCCGCCTTGAAGCAGACGCCGACCGCCAGGCCGGCCAACAGAAGTGGGGCGGTCTGGACGCAGCGCGTTCGCGATGCCCGTGGTACTGCCGAGACCGCCTTCGAGCATCGCCGCATAGGCGACGAAGGGAAGGGTCACGTCGAAGACCTGCGTGGCGACCCACGTGCTCGCGATGATGATCACGCCACCCACGACGAGGCCGAGGATGACCGCCGTCAGCGGCACCGAGATGAGCGCCCACGTCGTCGCCACCCGCCCGGGCGGCCGACGCGTCGAGGCAGCAGGAGCCTCGGCGGGGGTCGCGACCGATGTCGACGGACCACTCATGCCGCGCCCTCCGCTGGAGCCTGGGGTCCGCTCGGTTCGCGCCCGCCGGTCGCCATCAGCAGGCCGACCGTCTCGCGATCGGCCGTCGGACCATCCATCAACGCGACCAGGCGTCCCCGATACATGACGGCGATCCGGTCGGACAACTCCAGGATCTCGTCCAGCTCGGCCGACACGAGCAGCACGGCGGTCCCCGCGTCCCGCTTCGCGATGACCTGCCGGTGGATGAACTCGATGCTCCCGACGTCCAGGCCGCGCGTCGGCTGGTCGAGGACGAGGGCCACCAGGTCACGGCTGAATTCGCGGGCGATGACGACCTTCTGCTGGTTGCCGCCGGACAGGGTCGAGGCGGCCACCGCAGCAGACGGCGTGCGGACGTCGTATCGCTCGATGAGTTCGTCCGCCGCGGCGTCGATGGCTGCGTCATCACGCCGGAGACCGCGGGCGAACGGCTTCCGGTGGTAGCTGGTCAGGACCATGTTGTCGGCGAGCGGGAAGCTCAGCACGAGCCCGAAACGCTGACGATCACCGGGCACGTACGCCAGACCGGCGTCGCTCGTGTGACGCGTCGATGCGTTGGTGATATCGAGACCCGCGAGGGTGATCGTGCCGGACGCGGCTTGCGGAGTCCGGTGATGGCCTCGACGAGCTCCTCCTGGCCATTGCCCGCCACGCCGGCGATGCCCAGGATCTCGCCCGCGCGGACGTCGAAGCTGACGTCGTCCACGGCCACCCCGCCACGATCGCCCTTGATCGAGATGCCTTCCAACCGCAGTGCCGGCTCCGTCGGATGTGACTCGCCGCGATCGACGACCAGCTGGACGCCACGACCGACCATCAAGGCGGCCAGGTCTTCCTCGTCGGTCTCACCGGGCAGCCGGCTGCCGACGACCCTGCCCCGCCTGATGACCGTGATGCGGTCCGCGATCTCGAGGACCTCGTAGAGCTTGTGGCTGATGAAGATGATGCTGTGACCATCGGCGGCGAGGCGCCGCAGGACGACGAAGATCTCCTTGGTCTCCTGGGGCGTCAGGACGGCGGTCGGCTCATCCAGGACGAGGATGCGCGCCTCTCGGTACAGCGCCTTGAGGATCTCGACCCGTTGCTGCCAGCCCACCGACAGGCTCTCGACCTTGGCGTCAGGGTCGATCTCGAAGCCGAAGCGTGCGCCCAGCTCGCGGATGCGTCGCCGCGCCTCAGCGCGGTCGAGGAAGACGGGATTCGCCATCGTCTCCGCGCCGAGGAGGATGTTCTCCGCGACCGTCAGGACGGGCACGAGCATGAAGTGCTGGTGGACCATGCTGATGCCCCGGGCGATCGCGTCGGATGGTCCACGGATCTCGACGGTCTTGCCGTCCAACAGGATCTCGCCCTCGTCGGGCGCCGCCAACCCGTAGAGGATGTTCATCAACGTCGACTTGCCGGCGCCGTTCTCGCCGAGGAGGGCGTGGATCTCGCCGGGGCGCACGGACAGGTCGATGCCGTCGTTGGCCACGACCCCTGGATAGCGCTTGGTGATGCCCCGCATCTCGAGCGCAGGAGCCGTGATGTGCTCGGTCGCCAAGACCTGCTCGAACTCGTTCTCGTCAATGCTCACAGCGGACGTGCTCCGGGCATCGGATCGATCGATATCGAGTGCGGGGCGGATCGCCTGTCGTATCCGCCCCGCCTCACTGCTCGGTTCCGGGACGGCGCGACCGAAGCCGACGCCGTCCCTTCAGCCTACTTGTCCGGGTCGAAGAAGCACACGCCAGGGCCCTTGCAAGGATCGAGCGTGCCGGCCTTCATATCAGCGAAGGCCTTGTCGATCTTGGCCTGGATCTCCGGCGTGATCAGGCTCTGCATGTCGTGGAACGGCGAGAGGCCGATCCCCGGCGGGGTGTTCGCCGCGTTCAGGAACTGGTTGCCGCCCGGAGCGGTCCCGGCAGCGATGCTTTCGATGGCGGCGGCGGTCGAATCGACGAGCTTCTTCTCGGCGCTCGTGACGATGCACTTCGAAACACTCGGCGAGGACAGGAACTGGTCCACGTCGACACCGATGCCGTACAGGTTCTTGGCGCAGACCGCCTCGAGGGCGCCCTGGCCGGACCCGCCGGCGACCTGGAAGATGACGTCAGCGCCTGCGTCGATCATCTGGTTGGCGATCGTCCGTCCGACATCCGGCAGGTTGAAGGCCTTGGTGATGTCGGTCGAGACGAACTGCGTCAGGCAGTCCTCGGCCTTCATGTTCGGGTTCGCGGCCAGGGCGCCGTTGCAGTAGCCGCCCATGTACTGGGGCACGGGCGGGACGGTCTTGATGCCGCCGATGGTCCCGACCTTGTTGGTCTTGGTGATGCTGCCGGCGACGATGCCGGCGAGGTAGCCGGCCTGGTTCTCGGCGAAGTTCAGGCCCTGATAGTTGGGCAGGAGCTTGCTCGCGTCGCCCTTGCAGACACCGCGGCCATCGAAGTCGCCGTTCTCGTCGACGCAGATGAACTGGTCGATGCCGACGAACTTGATGTCCGGGTTGGCCTTGGCGGCTTTCGTCGTCGCGGTCCCCAGGTTGAAGCCATAGGTGACGATGGCGTCGAAGCCCTGGTCGATGAAGGTCTGGATGTTCGCGGCGTAGTCCTGTGGCTGCTTGGTGACGATGACAGCCGCCGTTCCGTTGACCGCGGTGGCGCCCTTCAGGGTGCCGCACCAGCCAGCCTCATTGAACGACTTGTCCTCGAGCTGGCCGACGTCCGTGACGCCGCCGATCTTGGGGCCGTCGCCGTTCTTCTCGTTGCCGCAGGCCGCGAATCCGGTCGCGGCGCTGGCCGAGGGGCTTGCCGCCTCGCTTGCAGACGGGCTGGCCGCCTCTGATGCGGCCGTCGTCGGAGCCGCCGCTGACGGGGACCCGGTAGCCGTGCCGCCGGTGCTACACGCGGCGACCATGAGCCCAGCCGCAAGCAAGGCGGCCAGGGAACGTCTGTCGAGCAACTGCGATCCTCCTCCATGTCCTCCGCTACGGCCGCGATGGGCCGCGTCGGTCGTGCTTCCTGATCGACTGCGGCGCCTGTCGTTGGCGACGCATCCGACGGGCGATCGTCCCGATCCGGGGCTCGCCCAGTTGGCGCAGTATGAACGACGGACATGCCGCTGTGTCAACGTTGCGCGGCGTGACATGATGACCCGGATGACCGCCGACGAGCGGGCGCGCGCCCGCGACATCCAGGATCTCGAGGAGGGCACGGGCCCCATCCCCGTGCTCGACGAAGCCGGCGCGCTTGACCTGCTCCAGAGCGCCCGACGCATCGCCGTCGTGGGAGCGTCGCCGGATCCCTATCGGCCCTCGCACTCCGTGATGCGCTACCTCCAGACGCAGGGCTATGAGTGCGTGCCCATCAACCCCAACGTCCGCGACGTGCTCGGGATCTCGGCCTTCGGTACGCTCGAGGAGGCCGTCGCCGCCAGCGGCCCATTCGACATCGTCGATGTCTTTCGCCGTTCTGAGCTGACGGTGCCGATCGCGGAGGCTGCGGTCGCCACGGGTTGCCGGGCACTGTGGCTCCAGCTCGGGGTCGTGAACTGGGAGTCGGCGCGGATCGCATCGGAGGCGGGCCTGTCGGTGGTCATGGATCGCTGCACGGCGATCGACCATCGCAAGCTGCGTGGCCGCTGACGAGGCGACCCGTGCCCCCAGTGCCGATCGGGTCCACTGAGCGGGGTGCGCCGGGTCAGCGCAGCCAGAAGCCGAGCACGACGAGGAGCACGCCGACACCCACGACGGCCAGCCACAGGCGGACCTGGCGCCGCAGCTCGATGACCATCAGCGTGCCGCTGTCGGGGCCACGCTCGGGCAGCTCCGGGCGATTGCCGCGCCAGGTCTCGTAGCGGTCGAGGTTGGCGAGGTGAGCGCGTAGCTCCTGCGAGCGCAGGTATGGCCCGCGGGCCCGCCACAGGCCAAGCGCCACGAGAACGACGCCCACGGCGATGAGCATCGTGCTGAGCGGGCCAGCCAGATCCTGACTCATGACTCGTGGGCGCGGTCAGTCGAGGCCGAGGCGCTCGCGGACGATGGCCTGGACCGTGCTCGGCTGCGCCTGACCGCGGGTCGCCTTCATGACCTGGCCGACGATGAAGCCCGTCGCCTGTCCCTTGCCCGCCCGGATGTCGGCGACGGCCGCCGGATGAGCGGCGAGGACGTCGTCGACGACGGCGGCCAGGGCCTCGCGATCGTCGATCTGCCGGAGCCCGAGGTCGTCCACGATGTCGGTGACGGACTCCCCGGTCGTGGCGTGGCGCTCGAAGACCTGCTTGGCGTTCGTGGTCGAGAGCCCGCCATCGGCCACCATCCGGATGAGGTGACCGAGCTGCGCGCCGTCGACCAGCAGCCCCGGACCGGCCTCCGCATCGGGGCCGGCGAGCTTGGCCAAGCGGAGGTACTCGCCGGTGACCCAGTTCGCGACGATCTTGGGCGCCACGCTCGGCTCCGCCTCGATGGCCGCCTCGAAGACGGCCGAGGCGCCAGGGTCGGCGACCAGCACGGCAGCGTCGTAGGGCGTCAGGCCATACGTCTCGCGATAGCGTTCGCGCCGAGCCGCAGGCAGCTCCGGCAGCGCGGCACCGATGGCGGCCAGCCAGGCTGGATCCGCGCGCAGCGGTGGCAGATCGGGCTCCGGGAAGTAGCGATAGTCGTGCGAGTCCTCCTTTGACCGCATGGTGTACGTCAGGCCACGATCGTCGTCCCAGCCGCGCGTCTCCTGGCTGATCGCTTCGCCGGCATCCAGGGCACGCGCCTGGCGCTCGATCTCGAAGGCGATGGCCCGCTCGACCGATCGGAACGAGTTCATGTTCTTGACCTCGACGCGCGTCCCGAAGGCGTCCCGGCCGCGCGGCCGCAGCGAGACGTTCGCCTCGACGCGCATCTGGCCCTCCTCCATCGCGGCATCGCTGGCGCCGATCGCGACCAGCACCGCACGCAGCTCCTCCGCGTACCGGCGGGCTTGCTCGGCCGATCGCAGATCCGGCTCGGTGACGATCTCCATGAGCGGCATCCCGGAGCGGTTGAAGTCGACCAGCGAGACGCGCCGTCCCGCTTCATCGGTGGCGTGGATGAGGCGAGCGGTGTCCTCTTCGAGATGTGCCCGTCGGATGGCGACCGACGTCGGTCCGTCGGATGTCTCGAAGGCGAGCGTGCCGGACGACGCGAGGGGCAGGTCGAACTGGCTGATCTGGTATCCCTTGGGCAAGTCGGGATAGAAGTAGTTCTTGCGATCCCAGCGCGTGAACTCGGGCGTGGTCGCCCCGATCGCCTGACCGGTCGCCAGGACGTGCTCGACCGCTCGCCGATTGATGACCGGCAGTGCTCCCGGCAACCCGAGGCAGACCGGACAGGTCCGCGAGTTCGGCGGCGCGTCGGCGATGTCGGTCGAGCAGCCGCAGAACATCTTGGAAGCGGTCCTCAGCTGGACGTGGATCTCGATGCCGATGACCGCCTCGTAACCCTCGCTCGTGGCGAGATCGCTGGGCATGCCTGGCGTCAGGCCAGCTCGAGCGTCGGGTCGGGCGGCCCGCCGAGGGCCTCGAGGAACCGTTCGATACGCACGAGTGCCTCTTCGAGCTGCTCGTAGCTGGTCGCATAGCAGGCGCGCACGTGACCCTCACCGGATGGGCCGAAGGCGTCGCCGGGCACGACCGCCACGTGCTCTTCGAAGAGCAGTCGCTCGCTGAAGACCTGGCTCGAGAGTCCCGTACCGGAGATGTCGGGGAAGGCGTAGAAGGCGCCGCGCGGCTCGAAGGTCGGCAGTCCGATCCGGTTCAAGCCGTCGACGAACATGCGGCGTCGGTGGTCGTACTCCCCGACCATCCGGACCACGTCCGCCTCGGCACCGCTGAGGGCCACCAGCGCGGCGTCCTGGGCGGTCGTCGGCGCAGACATGATCTGGTACTGGTGGACCTTGACGATGCCCTCCAGGAGGTCCCTTGGCGCCGCCACCCAGCCGACCCGCCAGCCGGTCATCGCGTAGGCCTTCGAGAAGCCGCCCAGGAGGATCGTCCGGTCGCGTGCACCGCCGAAGGAGCTGAAGGCACGATGGCGGTGATCGCCGTAGACGAGACGGTCGTAGATCTCGTCGCTGACGACGAGCAGGTCGTGGCGCGAGGCGATGTCGGCGATGGCCTGGAGCGTCTTCTCGGGCAGCACGGCACCAGTCGGGTTGCACGGGTAGCCCAGGAAGATGGCCTTCGTGCGCGGCGTGACAGCCGCCTCGACGGCGGCTGGGTCGAGCTCGAAGGCGGCATCGCGATAGGTGGGGATGAGCACGGGCGTGCCGCCGTTGAAGAGGATGGAGGGCAGGTAGGCGACGTACGACGGCTCGTGCAGGATGACCTCGTCGCCCGGGTCGATGATGGCGGCCATGGCCACGGCGACCGCCTCGGAGGCGCCGACCGTGATGAGCAGCTCGCCGGTCGGGTCGTAGTCGAGGCCGTACAGCTTCTCGAGGTGCATCGCCAGCGCGCGGCGCAGCTCGATGGTGCCGTAGTTCGAGGTGTAGTGCGTCCGTCCTGAGCGCAGCGACCGGACGCCTTCCTCGATGACCTGCGGCGGCGTCGTGAAGTCGGGCTCGCCGACACCGAGCGAGATGACGTCGGGCATCGTGGCGATGACATCGAAGAACTTGCGGATGCCGGACGGCGGTACCGCCCGTACGCGCTGGGCGAGCCGACTCGACGCGACGTTCTCGGGCGGCGACGGGGTGGCTGGGCTTGCCTCGATGGTCAACGACGGCCTCGAAACGGATCGCTCTTCACGTCGAGTATAGAGTCGTCGATCGACCAGGCGATGGTGTCCCGCCGGTCAGCAGGCCGGCGGGACCGATGGAGCGGTGGTGATGGCGGGATCAGGCGTTGACGGGTTCGACCCCGTTCGTCTTGACGCGCACCAGGAGCTCGGGCTCGTCCGGACGGTCGGTGTTCGAAGGACGACCGAACGTCGTCGCGAACGAGCTCAAGACCGTCGACTCGCGCGCGACGCGCTCGGCCCGTGTCTGGATGCCCAGCATCTGCTTGCGCGCCATGGTGAAGATGCCCAGGCCCAGCAGCCGACCGGAGATGGCGGCGGCTCGGCCGGTCATCTCGCCCGACAGGCGGAAGCGTTCGATGAGGCGGGTACCGCCATCGACGGTCGGCTCGAGCACGAAGGCCCAGCTGATCGAGAACTCCGGCGGTGTCATGGATCCCATGGCCCTGCCGGTGACCCGGAGATTCGGCGGTGCGACCGGAGCCTTGGCCTCAGCGGCCGAGGCCAGCTGCTCCTTCATCAGGGCGGTGTCGTAAAAGAGGACGAGCGCCTTCTCCGGCTCGACGTGCTTGACGAGGAAGCCGCCACTCGGATCGGTCGGGACCTTGTCACCGACGACCAGCGACTGCCACTCCGGGTGGATCTCCCAGGCGCTCTTGTTCGACATGTCGATCGCGTCGTAGCTGTACCAGCCGGCGCGGCCGAATCCCATCTGGACGAGCCACGGCCAGACCGCGGACGGCGGTGCAGCGATGGTGAGGCCACGGGTGTCTGTGGCGGTCGGCTGTGTCACGAGATCATCGCCTGGCAGCGCGCGCTCTGCCTCGGCAGGATCGACGCCCCAGTGTCGCCAGAGCGGCCGCACGGCGACGAGATACGTTGCGGTCAGGGCAGCACCGAGGCTGACCCCGACCATCAGGAAACGACGGAGCATGGTGGAACCTCCTTGATCAGCATCGTCGCAGGCCGGCGACGCCCCGCACTAGGGCCATATGGCTGCAGGAAAGGGGCCATCGCGGCGGGCCGTGCTTGCGTCAGTGTGCCTCGACCCGCGGACATCCGCTCTGACGGCGTCAGTGTGCCTCGACGGCCGCCATTCGCTCGAACGGTGTCGGCGTACCCGCATCCTCGAGCGCGCCCAGGTCGTGCGGCTCCAGATGGCGCCAGCCGTCGGTCGCCGTGATCGCCTCGTAGGCCCGTCCAAGGCGGAAGAGGCTGCCCTCATCCCACGCGCGGCCGATGAACTGGAGTCCGACCGGCAGCCCATCCGAGAGCCCGCAGGGCACCGACAGACCGGGCAGACCGGCGATATTGACCGGTAGCGTGCAGGCATCCGAGAGGTACATCGAGACGGGGTCGGCAAGCCGGGCACCGAGCGGGAAGGCGACCGTCGGGCTGGTCGGCGCGACCAGCGCATCGACCCAGCCGAAGGCGGCATCGAAGTCGGCCTTGATGAGCGTGCGCACCTTCTGCGCCTTGAGGTAGAAGGCGTCGTAGTAGCCGGCCGAGAGCGCATAGGTCCCGAGCATGACGCGGCGCTTGACCTCGGCTCCGAAGCCGCGGCCGCGGGTCGCCAGGTAGTTGCCCAAGACGTCACCATCGTGCTCGCTCAGCCCGTAGCGGATCCCGTCGTACCGTGCGAGGTTGGCCGAGGCCTCGGCTGGCGCGATGATGTAGTACGTCGCGAGGCCGTAGTCGGTGTGTGGCAGGTCGACCTCGACGACCGAAGCGCCGGCCGATTCCAGCGCCGCCACGGCCTCCCGGACGCGATCCTCGACGCCGGGCTCCATGCCCCGCACGAAGTACTGGCGTGGCAGTCCGATGCGCATGCCGTTCAGCCAGCCGGCGGCCTGGTCGTCGCTCGCCGTGAGCTCCGTCGACCAGTCCGGCACCGGCTGCGGGGCGGACGTGGAGTCGTGCTCGTCACGCCCGGCGATGGCCTGCAGGAGCGAGGCGGCGTCCCGGACGTCACGCCCGAACGGCCCGATCTGGTCGAGCGAGGAGGCGAAGGCGATGATGCCGTAGCGGCTGACGCGACCATAGGTCGGTTTCATGCCGACGACGCCGCACAGGGCGGCAGGCTGGCGGATCGAGCCGCCCGTGTCGGTGCCGATGCCGAGCGGGACGTGGTACGCGGCGACCGCTGCCGCCGATCCGCCACTCGAGCCGCCAGGGACGCGCTCGAGATCCCAGGGGTTGGCTGTCGGGCCCCAGGCGGAGTGCTCGGTCGACGAGCCCATGGCGAACTCGTCCATGTTCGTCTTGCCTGGCACGACGGCGCCGGCGGCGTCCAGACGCTCCGCGATGTGGGCGTCGTAGGGGCCGACGAAGCCCTCGAGGATGCGGCTGCCGGCGGTCGAGGGCCGGCCCTTGGTGACCACGAGGTCCTTGAGCGCGACCGGGATCCCGAGCAGCGCCGGCAGGCCCGCGACGGCTGCCTCCCCTGCCCCGCGAGCCACCTCCAGGCGTCGGTCGGCGGCATCGGCGGCGTCGACCGCTCGATCGTCGTCGAGCGAGACCCAGGCGTGCAGGCCACGGTCGGTGGCCCGGATGCGGGTGATGGTCGCATCGAGGATCTCCCGTGCGCTGGTCTCGCCCGCACGCAAGAGCGACGCCAGCTCATGGGCATGGAGGCGCGTCGGGTCATCGGCGTGGGGCATCAGGCGCCTTGATCGAGGATCGCCGGCACCACGATGTGGTCGCCGACGCGCTCGGGCGCGCCGGCCAGCGCCTCGTCGACGGTGAAGCTTGGCGTCACGACGTCGTCGCGCAGGATGTTCTCGAGCTCGATCGTCTGTGCGGTCGGGGCGATGTGCTCGGTATCGAGCTCGGCCAGGATGGCGTACTGCTCGACGATGTGGTTGAGCTGGCCCTCCAGGCGCGACAGCTCTTCCTCGGTCAGCCCGAGGCGTGCCAGGTGGGCGACGTGCGCGACGTCATCGCGCGAGAGCGAGGCCATGCGCGAAGGATAGCCGCGCTGCGCCGCCAGGAAGCATCGCGAGGCCTGGAGTCCTCGATTGCCGCCTGGATCCAGGCCGTGGGAGCTCGCGCATCGATGGACCTCCTCAAGTCGGTCGATCGGTGGGTCAGTCAGGCTTCCTGGCCGACCTCGCCTCCTCGCCCACGAACCGGAGACCGAGCTCGGCCCACTGCGCTGCCTCTGCCGGAGACGGCGCCTCGAGCATCAGGTCGGAGCCCGACTGCGTCTTGGGAAACGCCATCACCTCGCGGATGTTCGTCTGGCGGCTGGCGATCATCGCCCAGCGGTCGATGCCCAGCGCGATGCCGCCGTGCGGCGGGGCGCCGTACTCGAAGGCGTCCAACAGCGCGCCGAACTTGGCGCGCATGCCCTCGATGGAGTGACCCATCATCGAGAACGAGCGCTCGAGCAGCTCGCGCTGGTGGATGCGGACGCTGCCACCGCCAAGCTCCCAGCCGTTGAGCACGAGGTCGTATTGCTGCGCGAGGGCATGACCTGCGGGGTCATCCGGTGACGGCCTGGTCGGGTCGCCCGAGGCCGTCCTCAGCAGCTCGATGTGCTCGGGGATCGGCGCGCTGAAGGGGTTGTGGGTGGCATCCCAGCGGTCGTTGTCGGCATCCCACTGGTACATCGGGAAGCGATGGATCCAGCAGAAGGCGAGCACGTCCGGATCGGCCAGCCCGAGGTGCGCGCCGAGCTCGACGCGCAGGCGCCCGAGCACCTCCTGCGCGAGGACGTCGCGGTCGGCAACGATGAGCACGAGGTCGCCCGGATCCGCGCCAGCCGCCACGGCCAGTGCCTCGGTCCGGTCCTCGCCCAGGAACTTGGCGATGGACGACCGGGCGCCCCCGCCCGACTCGAGCGCGATCGTCGCCAGGCCCTTCGCTCCTGCCCGTCTGGCGGACTCGGTCAGCTGGTCGATCAGCGAGCGGCTCGCGCCGGCCAGCCCGGGCGCCGCCATGCCGACGACGCGGCCGCCGGTCGCGATGGCCTCCTCGAAGACGCGGAATCCGCTGCCCGTGGCCAGCTCGTCGAGGTCGTGGAGCTCCATGCCGAAGCGCAGGTCGGGCTTGTCGGTGCCGTAGCGGTCGAGCGCCTCGCGATAGGTCAGGCGCGGGAACGGCAGCGTCTGGATCGATCGGTCGGGTGTCACGCTGCCGCTGACCTCGATGACCATCGCCTCGACGAAGGCCATCACGTCCTCCTCGTGGACGAAGCTCATCTCGAGATCCAGCTGCGTGAACTCCGGCTGCCGGTCGCCACGGCCGTCCTCGTCTCGAAAGCAGCGCGCGATCTGGTAGTAGCGGTCGAGGCCGCTGACCATGAGCAGCTGCTTGAGCTGCTGCGGGCTCTGGGGCAGGGCGTAGACGCTGCCCGGCTGGAGGCGGGAGGGGACGATGAAGTCGCGGGCGCCCTCCGGGGTGCTCTTGACCAGGATGGGGGTCTCGATGTCGACGAAGCCCGCGGCTTCGTGGACGCGCCGGATCTCGGACACCAGCCGGGACCGTGTGAGCATGCGCTCGAGCAGAGGCGCCCGGCGCAGGTCGAGGTAGCGATGCTTGAGGCGGACGGCCTCGTCGGCTTCCTGATCGGGCTCGTTGATCGGGAAGGCCGGCGTCTTGGCGGTCGAGAGGATGGTCACTTCGGCCGCGCGGAGCTCGACGGCGCCGGTGGCCAGCTTCGGGTTCTCGGTCCCCTCGCGGCGGATCTCGATCGTGCCTCGCGCCTGGACCACGAACTCGGTCCGGACGTCGCTCGCGGTGGCATGCGCGTCGGGGGCGTCGGCGGCATCGATGACGACCTGGGTGATGCCGTAGCGGTCACGCAGGTCGAGGAAGATGAGCTGTCCAAGGTCGCGACGGCGATGCACCCAGCCGGCCAGCGTCGTCGCGCGGCCCGCGTGCGCCGGACGGGCGTCACCGCAGGTCAGGTCACGGAAGGTCGTCTGCATGGGCCTCCATCGTAGCCGAACCTCCGGCGCCGGCCGCGAGCCGCCGAAGCGGCACCGTGCCGAGGGCAACGCCAAGGACGACGAGCGCCACGCCGGCCAGCTGGATCGCCGACGGCGCCTCGCTCACGATGAGCATGGCAAGGAACACGCTCGCGACCGGCTGGCTGAGCAGCAGGAGCGAGGTGTTGACGGCTGGCAGGCGCGGCAGCGCGACGGCGATGAGCAGGCCGCCGGCGACCTGGGCGCTGATCGCGAGCAGCGCCAACCATCCGATGGCCGGCCAGCCCGGCAGGGGCTGGAAGTCGCCGACGACGATGCCGCCAAGCGCGGCGAAGACGGCCGTCGCGATGGTCGCGTCGAGGATCGGGCCGGCAACGTGGCGGCCATCCTGCCCACGTCGCAGCACGAGCAGATAGCCGGCGTAGCAGGCCGCGGCGGCAAGTCCGAACACGACCCCGATGCCGGGATCGGCACCGTACGCGCCCGCTCCGACGACCCCTGAGATGAGGACCACGCCGAGCAGCGCGATGGGCACGCCCGCGAGCAACCGGTTGCTGGGCCGCTCCCCGAGCAGCAGCCAGGCGACGACGCCGACGACGAGGACCTGGAGGTTGGCGATGACGGTCGCCAGGCCGGCTCCGACGAAGAGGATCGCGTGATGGAAGAAGGTCAGGTCGGCGGCGAAGAAGATGCCCGCCGCGAAGGCAAGGGTTCGCTGACGGCGCGTCCGTGGACCCTGGCGGCGCTCTTCCCACCAGGCCAACACGAGCAGCGGAGGGATGGCGAACGCCGCGCGATAGGTGGCCGCCGTCGATGGCGAGACCGCCGCCAGGACGACGATGATGCCGCTGAACGCGATGCACAGCGCGCCGGCCACGACGGCCAGCGACAGGGCGCCCTCGCCAAGGCCCGCCCCCGGCCCGCGCCGGACATCGACGGTCTGGTCAGAGGTGCGGATCAGTCGCGCCCACGGACGCGAGTCGGAGACAGCGGAAGTCCTCGCGTCGCGTGGATGGATGAAGTAGATCCACTCACCCATCAGGCCGGCTCGGCGCTGCTCGGCGTGCCATGTCGGTGCGAGGCCTGTGCTCGCGTCAGCTCGCGTGCCAGATCGTCAAGGTTGACCACCTTCTGCGTGGCGGCTGGCAGGTCGCGGAGCTGGACGTGGCCCTGAGCCAGCTCGTCGCCGAGGATGACGGCGAAGTGGGCGCCTTCCCGGGCCGCATTCTCGAGCTGGCGGCCGAGCTTGCGCACGTTGAGGTCCGCACGGGCCGACAGGCCGGCCGCGCGCAGGTCGGTCGCGATGCGCAGGCGGGTGACGGTGTCCGCTGGATCGGCACCGCAGACGACGACCGTCGGACGGTCCTGCGGGCTGGCCGCGACGCCCGCCTCCACCAGCGCCAGGACGACGCGGTCGAGGCCGATGGCGAAGCCGATGCCCGGCGTAGGCTTGCCGCCCAGGAGCTCCACCAGCCCGTCGTAGCGACCGCCGCCGGCGAGCGCCGACTGCTGGCCCTCGGCGCCCTCGCGGTAGAACTCGAACGCGGTCCGCGTGTAGTAGTCGAGGCCCCGGACCAGTCGCGGCGCCAGGCGGTAGCTGATCCCAAGCGCTTCCAGGTGAGCCTTGACCGCCTCGAAGTGCGTCCGGCATGCGTCGCACAGCCGCTCGCTGATGGTCGGTGCCGTGGCGATCAGCTCGGCCAGATCGGCGTCCTTGGAATCCAGGAGCCGAAGCGGGTTGGTGGCGAACCGCTCTTTCTCGACACCGACGAGCAGCGCCTCGTGCGGCGCGAAGTGGGCGCGCAGCGCCTCGACGTAGGCGGGCCGACAGACTGGGTCGCCGATCGAGTTGAGGAGGACGTTGACGTCGGTCAGGCCCGCCTCGCGGTAGAAGCGATGGCCGAGCTCGATGATCTCGGCATCGACGGCCGGACCCGCGTCGCCGATCGCCTCGACGTCCCACTGCCAGAACTGGCGGAAGCGGCCGGCCTGCGGGCGGTCGTAGCGGAACATCGGGCCGAGCAGCGAGACCTTGACCGGTTGCGGCCACGTCTGGAGGCCGTGCTGCACGTAGGCACGCACGATGCCCGCCGTCGCCTCCGGGCGGAGCGCCCAGCGCTCCCCTTCCTCGCCGCGGCTGGCGCTGACCCGGAAGAGCTCCTTCTCGACGACGTCGGTGGCCGCCCCGATGCCGCGCTCGAAGACCTCGCTGCGCTCGAAGAGCGGCGTCTCCATGCTGGCGTATCCGTAGCGGCGGCTGAGGTCGCGAGCGATCGTCTCCAGGCGCTCCCAGGTCGGCCGCTCGTCCGGCAGCAGGTCGCGCGTGCCCCGCGGGGCGCGGTAGGCGGGCATAGGCGCGAGTCTAACGAGTGGGTCCGTTCTGAATCGGGCCGTCATCGTGTCGCCGGTGAGCGCCGGTGTCAGGGGCTGATGAACTTGGCGTACTTCTCGAAGAAGCCGTCGACGGCGGACGACTCGCCATGCTGATTGATCGCTCGGACCAGCATGGAGGGCTGATCGTAGGTCCAGTACAGGTAGGCGTCACCGGTGGCTGCGTCCGTATAGCAGACGAAGAAACCGGCGGTGGATCCAGCAAGCTCCCACTTCCCATACGCCTGCTTCGACGTCGAGCAATCGCCCCCCTGGACTCGATGACTTCCGGCTACGAACGAGACGAAGGTGTTCGGATGGAACCGGCCGATCGGCGTCCCGACCCATTGACGCACGAGGATCGAGTTAGCACCCGAGTCACGAGGGGGCTCGCACGCGACGCTCAAGTCCGGGCGCGGAAAGCCTGGGCCGATGGCCTCATTTGACCCCCGAAGACAGGACCCGGCGATATCTGCAGGCAGCCGGGCGATGAGCGCAGCCTCGGCCGAGTTCGGGAATCGGTCCTCGGTCGGGGAAGCTTCGACCGATGCCGAGGGGCGAGCTCGCGCCAAGGTCGGCTGATGGGCTGGCGCCGGGAGTCGCGCCGCCGCGAGACGCCAGGGCGAATCCGATGACGCCGAGCAGCCCGACCACGACGAGGACGCCTATCGCGATCGGCACCCGACGGTCTCGTGGCGTCGTTTCACGGGGCCGGGTCTGCGTTTCGGTGACGCCCAAACGCCGCCCGCAGGTCATCGACGAAGGCCTTGCAGTCCGGGTAGCGATCGTCCGGCTGCTTGGCCAGGCCCCGCGCGACGACGGCATCGACGGCGACCGGGAGCTCGGCCCGCCGCAGGAAGACCGATGGCGGCGGGTCGTGGAGGTGCGCGTTGATGATGGCCACGTCCGAATCGCGCGGATATGGTGGATTGCCGGTCAGACAGGCGACGGCGATGGCCGCCAGCGCGTACTGGTCGGCGCGCCCGTCGACGGCCTTGCCTTCGATCTGCTCCGGCGCGATGTACTCGAGCGTGCCGATGAAGCCGCCGGCGCGCGTCAGGCCGGTCTGGGAGCCACGGTGCTTGGTCAGCCCGAAGTCGGTCAGGTAGGCATGATCGTCGCGGTCGACGCCCTTGCCCGAGGCGATGAGGATGTTGGCCGGCTTGACGTCGCGATGGACGAGCCCGGCCTCGTGGGCGGCGTCGAGCGCGGAGGCGACCTGCGCCAGGAGGTGCACCGACTGACGAGGCGTCAGCGCGCCCTGGCGCAACCGTGTCTCGAGGTCCACGCCCTCGACGTAGCGCATCGCCAGGTAGAAGGTGCCCTCGATCTCGCCCGCGTCGTAGACCGGGATGATGTTCGGGTGGTCGATCGAGGCAGCCAGCTTCGACTCACGCAGGAAGCGCGCCCGGAAGCCCTCGTCGTCCGCGTAGTCGGGCGTCAGCAGCTTGAGCGCGACCTTGCGATCGAGCCCGGTGTGGGTCGCGAGATAGACGACGCCCATGCCGCCACGGCCGATGACGGACTCGATCCGATACGGACCGAGGTCGGTGCCGACTCGCGGATCGGGGCGGCGACGTCATGGGATGACGGACCGGGCGAGCCGCTCGAAGTAGGCGTAGAGCGCCTTGGAGTTGCCTTTCTGGTTCACTGCCCGGATCAGGATGTTGTCCTCCGCGTACGACCAGTAGAGGATGGCGTCGCCGGTCCCGGCATCGACGAGACAGGCCATCGCTCCCCTGTAGTTGCCGCCGAGATCCCATCGTCCCTGTCCACGGGCCACGACCGCACAGTCGCCTTCCGGCAGCTGCAGTCGGTCGACCACCGCGGAGACGGCGCTTTCGGTCGTGAACGCCAGACTATCAGCGGCCTTGATCGGCGCGAACCGCTTGATCGCAACCTGACCTGCGCCAGACGCAGCCCCAGGCGAGCACGCCAGGCTCGCTCGCGGTTTCGCGGCGCGCGGCAAGATGGCGCCGAGGGTCCCAGAGGTGGCTCCGGTCGTCGGCTCGCCCTTGACCACGTCGTACGAACCACGCTCACACGACTTCGCCAGGGTGGGGAGCGCCGCGAGCAACGCAGCCTCTGCCTCATCGGGGAAGGGGCCCTGGGTCGGGAGCAGGGCTCGGCGTCGTCCGACGGTGGACTCGTCGGGTCCGGCAACGCGGCGACGCTCCCCGTACTCGGGGACGGATCGGTGGTCGCCGGGGCACCGTCGAGGCGGATGGCACCGGCGAGCGCCGGATCCCACGACGACCAGGACCGCAAGCGCGATGACCGCGCCGCCGATGGCGATCCAGACGTCGACGACGTTGCAGGGCCTAGGTCGACCGACGATCTCTCGCCCTTCGCTGGCAGACCGAGCGCGACGGTCAAGCCATCGGCGAACGCCCGGCAGTCAGGAAAGCGATCGGCTGGCAGCTTGGCCATGCCACGCGCGATGACGTCGTCCACCGCCGCTGGGATCTCGGCGCGACGCTCATGGATCGACGGGTGGTGGGTCGTGGAGGTGGGCGTTGATGACGGCGACATCCGAGTCGCGCTGGAACGGTGGCGCACCCGTCAGGCATGCGACCGCGAGGCGGCCAACGCGTACTGATCGGCGCGGCCGTCGACCGCTTTGCCTTCGATCTGCTCGGGCGCGATGTAGTCGAGCGTGCCCAGGAAGCCGCCTGCCTGCGTGAGATCGGACTGGCTGCCACGCTGCTTGGTCAGGCCGAAGTCGGTCAGGTAGACGTGGTCCGAGCCATCGAGCGCCTGGCTCGGTGCGAGCAGCACGTTGCCTGGCTTGACATCGCGGTGGACGAGACCAGCGCTGTGAGCCGCGTCCAACGCCGAGGCCACTTGCGCCACGATCGCCGTGGCGTTTCGGGGATCCAGTGGACCGCTGACGAGGCGCCGTTGGAGGTCGATGCCTTCGACGTAGCGCATCGCCAGGAAGAACGTGCCGTCGATCTGGCCCGCTTCGTAGATGGGGATGATGTTCGGATGGTCGATCGCGGCGGCGAGCTTCGATTCGCGCAGGAAGCGAGCGCGGAAGCCTTCGTCATCGGCGTACTCGGGCGTCAGGAGCTTGAGGGCGACCTTCCGATCGAGACCCGAATGCGTGGCGAGGTAGACGACGCCCATGCCGCCACGCCCGATGACGGCCTCGATCCGATAGGGACCGAGCTCGGTGCCGACTCGCGGATCGGGGCGCATCGCATCCCCCAGCGTGCCGGATCGCGAGCGCCACGCGGCTCGCGGTCAGGGCGGCGACAGTTTGCGCTCATCACCCGTCGGTGACCAGCCGACCTAGCACGCCCGCGCCGTCGATCGGACGTCTCCCGTCCTACCATCCCTCAGTGCCGCCGACCTATCGGGTCCACGTCGTGCCACGTCTGCGAACCATCGGCGGCCGGGTGCTGCTCGCGAACTGGCTGGCCATCACCATCGGCCACGACATCTGGTGCTGGCGCGATCTCGACCGCCTGGAGCTCGCTCACGAGCTCGAGCATGTTCGGCAGTGGGATCGCTACGGCCCGATCTACATCGCTCTGTACGCGTGGTCGTCCGTCGCGGCAGTGCTCGCCGGGCGTCATTGGTATCGGGACAACGCCTTCGAGGTCGCGGCTCGGCGTGCCGCCTCGACCGTCCAGCGCCTCGGCTGACCGCCTGCCGGCTCGCGGCGCGCCGCCCTGGCCATCACATCGAGTCGATCTACCCGAAGTCGCGCTGGACCGAATAGACGTCCTTGAGGCCCTCGAGCCGCGAGAGGACGCGCGCGAGCTGCGCGACCGAGGCCACCTGCAGCGTGGCCACGACCGTCGCCGTGTGGTCGGGATTGGTGTTCACGTTGGCGGCCACGATGTTGACCTTGGCCTCGGCGACCACGTTCGAGATGTCGGACAGCAGGCCCGTCCGATCGTAGGCCTCGATGCGGATGGCGATGGGATAGGTCTGCTGGACCTCGCCCTCCCACTCGACCTCGATGAGTCGGTTCACGTCTCGCTCGTTGATGACCGTCGGGCAGGTGCGCAGGTGGACGGTGATGCCCTTGCCGCGCGTGATGAAGCCCAGGATCGGATCGCCCGGGATGGGATGACAGCACTTGGCGAAGCGCACGAGCAGGTCGCCGACGCCCTTGACGCGCACGCCGCCACGTGCGGGCGGGCGCCGGTGGCGCCACCTGGGGCAGCACGGCCTCGTCGGCGTCATCGGCGACGCCCAGCCGCATGACCACCTGCTGAGCGCTGATGGCGCCGTAGCCGATGGCTGCGTAGAAGTCGTCAAGCGAGCTGAACTTGTAGGTCTCGGCCATCTCGCCGATCTTCTCGGCGCCGATGCGCTCGAGCGAGGTGCGCGCCAGGCGGCGCAGCTCGCGATCGAGGTTCTCGCGCCCGTGGACGATGTTCTCGTCGCGCTCCTGGCGCTTGAACCATTGGCGGATCTTCTCGCGAGCGTGACTGGTACGCACGATCTTCAGCCAGTCGCGCGACGGCCCATGGGCGCCCTTGGTGGTCACGATCTCGACGATGTCGCCGGTCTTCAACCGGTAGTCGAGGGGCACCAGGCGGTTGTTGATCTTGGCGCCGATCGTGCGATGGCCGACGTCGGTGTGGATCCGATAGGCAAAGTCCAACGGCGTGGCGCCCGCCGGCAGGTCCTTGACCGCGCCCTTGGGCGTGAACACGAAGACCTGGTCCTGGAAGATGTCGAGCTTGAGGCCTTCGACGAACTCGGTGGCGTCGGAGATCTCCCGTTGCCAGTCCATGAGCTGCCGGACCCAGGCCAGCTTGGCGTCGTATTCACGGTCGCCCTTGCCCGACGGCCCGTCCTTGTAGCGCCAGTGGGCGGCGATGCCGACCTCGGAGACGCGATGCATGGCGTGCGTCCGGATCTGGACCTCGAGCGGCTTGCCGTCGAGGGCGATGACCGCGGTGTGCAGGCTCTGGTAGAGGTTGCCCTTGGGCATCGCGATGTAGTCGTCGAACTGCCCGGGGATCGGCCGCCAGAGCGAGTGCACCACGCCCAACGCCGCGTAGCAGTCCTTGAGCTCGTCGACGAGGACGCGCAGGGCGTAGACGTCGTAGATCTCGTTGAGGTCGGCGCCCTTGCGCTGCATCTTCTTCCAGATGCTGTTGATGTGCTTCGGCCGACCGGACAGCTCGGCCTCGATGCCGGCCGCCTTGAGCGCGTCCGCCAGGATGCCCTGGACCTGCTGGACATAGGCCTCGCGCGCCTTGCGCCGCGTCTCGAGCTGGGCCGCCAGGCGCTTGTAGGCCTCGCCCTCGAGCTCCTTGAAGGCCAGGTCCTCGAGCTCCCACTTGATCTGCCAGATGCCCAGCCGCTCGGCGAGCGGAGCGTAGATCTCGGCCGTCTGGCGGGCGATGCGCTGGCGCTTCTCGCGTGGCAGGGCACCCAGCGTGCGCATGTTGTGCAGCCGGTCGGCGAGCTTGATGAGGACGACCCGGACGTCCTCGGCCATGGCCAGGAACATCTTGCGGATGTTCTCCGCCTGCTGCTCCTCGTGCGTGTGGGTCGAGAGCCGGGAGAGCTTGGTCACGCCGTCGACCAGGCGGGCCACGTCCGGCCCGAAGCGATCCTCGATGTCGGCCAGCGAGAAGTCGGTGTCCTCGGGCACGTCGTGGAGCAAGGCCGCCACCGCCGCGACCGGGTCGATGCCCAGGTCGGCCAGGATCTGCGCGGAGGCGATGGGATGCGTGATGTACGGCTCGCCCGAGGCCCGTTTCTGGCCGGCGTGCGCTTCCGCCGCGAAGCGATAGGCCCGCTCGACGGGCTCGAGGTCCGCCTGCGGGTAATGCCCACGGATGGTCTTGACCAGCTTGCGTGCCTGCGCGTCGATGACGCGCGGCGTGACGTCGACCGCGGCCGCAGGCGCGCGCTTGGCGCGGGAAGGGGTCGTCGGCGCGGCGGGTTCGGTGGTCATCGGAGGGGCAAGTGTAGCGCGAGGTCCGTGCACGATCGTTCGCGGCGCGATCCGCGACACGGCCCGCCGAACGTGGCCCGCGCTCTCCGATCAGGCTCCGCGAAGACGTTCGCGTGCGTCGCGCAGGCGGAACCAGAGGGGGTCGACGACGAGGTCGAAGGTGCCCGGGTGGCGGAGCGGCCGGCCCCCGAACTTGCGCTTGAAGCGGCTGTAGCCGGCGGCGTCGGGATGCGCAGCCTCGTCGTCGACCTCGACCACGCCCCACAGGTCGAGCGTCGTCGCGCCGTCGGCCGCGAGCGCCTCCATCGCCGCTCCGAGCACGGCGTACTGGGCGCGTGAGCGCTCGGCCGCGGCATCTCGCGACGAGCCACCCCACAGGTAGGCCGCACGATCGCCGACGCGCAGGAAGCCCATCGCCGCCACCGGACTGGCCATCCAGCCGCGCCTCGACCGCCAGCCAGCCGCCAGATGGCGAGAACGCAGCCGCGGCGTCGCCCAGGAAGGAAGCCGATCGAGCCCGGAAGGTAGCGCGCTCGGCGGTCCCGGCATGGAGCGCGGCCAGAGCGGCGACCGCGGCTCCTTCTCCGCGCCGATCGACGTCGGTGACGACCCCCTCCTTGGCTGCACGACGGACGCGCGTCCGCGCGTCGGGCTCCCAGCGACCCCAGATGTCCTCCGGGTCGCCGGTCAGGTCGACGATGCGGGTCGTCGACGCCTGGAGGTCGAACCGCGCGGGGCGAAGGCCTGCGTCGTGGAGGCTGGCCGCGAGCGTCTGGGCATCACCGTCCGTGACCGCGCGCGGATCGACCTTGACGACGATGGCGCGCTCGCCTCGTGCGGCATCGTGGATCCCGGCCAGCAGGAGCGGCAGATCGGACGGTCGATCGCGACGCCAGATCGGTCCGTGCGGCACGTAGCCGACCGTGCGGCCACCGGTCGTCGCGCGCAGCAGGACCTGGGCGACACCGACGAGCCCGTCGTCGGTCTCAAGGACGAGCCGCAGGGGGCGCTCGCCGTGACGTCCGGTGACCTCGCCCCAGGCCCAGGCCTGGAGAGGGTCCGCCTCTGGTCGGCCGGCGATCAGGCCATCCCATGCCGGCCGGTCGGCATCCGTCGCGAGGCGGGCGCGGACCGACTCGATCGATCCTGGCGCGCCGGATGTCATCCGTCGAGGCCCCAGCCCGCCTCGGCCAGCGCCCGACGTGCCTCGAGCGCCTCGTCCCAGAGGATGTCACCGCCCGCCATCTCGATCGACTTCTCGTGGCCTTTGCCGGCCAGCAAGATGACGTCGCCGCGCCGCGCTTGGGCGATGGCCGTGCGGATCGCCTTGCGCCGGTCGGGCACGAGCAGGAGGTCACGATCGCGTCGCCGGCCAGCCGCTTCAGCGCCGACCGCGATGGCCTCGAGGATGGCCGTCCGATCCTCGGTCCGCGGATCCTCGTCGGTCAGCACGACCAGCCGGCAGCGCAGTCCGGCCACGTGGCCCATCGCCGGTCGCTTGACCCGGTCCCGATCGCCGGCCGAGCCGAAGACCGCGATCAGCTCCCCACCGCCATGCGCGGCGATCGGAGCCAGCTCGTCGAGGACCTTGGCCAGCGCATCGGCGGTATGGGCGTAGTCGACGACGACGACGAACGGTTGCCCCGCATCGATGCGTTCCATCCGGCCGGGCACGCCCTCGACGCCTTCCAGGCCTGCCCGGATCGCGGCCGGCTCCAGCTCGAGTGCCTCACCGACGGCCACAGCCGCTGCCGCGTTGAGGGCGTTGAACCGACCCGCCAGCTTGAGCGCGAGCGTGCCATGCCAGCGCGGCGTGTGCAGCTCCGACGTGGAGGCGATGGGCGTCCTGGCGCACGTCCGTCAGACGGATCGATGCCGCGGTCGATTCGCCATAGCCGATGACCGTCGCTCCCGATGCCCGAGCGACGGTCGCGAACATCTCCGCAGCGCCGTCATCGAGGTTCAGGACGGCGGTCTTGCCGAAGCCTTTCTCCGGATTGGCGTCGTCTGCGACGAGGGCCTCGAACAGCCGAAGCTTGGCCGCCAGGTAGGCCTCGATGGTGTGGTGGAATTCGAGGTGCTCCTCGGTCACGTTGGTCAGCACAGCGACGTCCCAGGCGACCTCGCCGACGCGGTCCTGGGCAAGCCCATGCGAGCTGGCCTCCACGACCGCCCAGCCATCGCCGGCGGCGACCATCGAGGCCAGCGAGAGCTGCAGCTCGGGCGCCTCGGGCGTGGTCGTCCGGGCGACGTTGCCATGCGAGACACCGCCGACGATGACGTCGACCGTGCCGAGCAGGCCTGTCGGGCGGCCGGCCGCCTCGAGGATGGCCCGGACCAGGTAGCTCGTGGTCGTCTTGCCGTCGGTGCCGGTGACTCCGACGATGCCAAGGTGGCGGCTGGGAAAGCCGGCGCACCAGGCGGCCACCACGGCGGCCGCGGGACGGGTGGCATGGACCACGACCTGCGGCACCGACAGGCCGGTCACGGGCGCCTCGACCAGGAGCGCGGCTGCCCCACGTGCGACGGCCTCGTCGAGGAACGCGTGCCCGTCCGCCCGCGTTCCGGGCGCAGCCGCGAACAGGACACCCGGCGTGACGCGGCGCGAGTCGAGGGTCACGGCGGTGATGACCGGATCGTCGGTCTCGGACGCACCATCCGTCGCCACGTCCGAGGACGGCGCTGGCGGCACGATGCCGACCAGCATCCCACGTGCCCCGAGCTGTGACCGGAGATCGGTCAGGCGGCCGCTCATCGCGCCAGGGACAGCCGTCGGAGCCGGCGGCGCAGGTCGCGCAGCGTCACGTCCGTCCGGTAGACCCCGGGCCGCAGGACGATCTCGTGCGCGCCGGCCGACTCGACCCAGCGAGCCCCGAACCCGATCTTGTGCTCGTACATGCCCCACTGTGGCTCGCCGGGCATGGGCAGCCGTCGTGCGCCGGGCACGTCGACACCGCCCAGATCGATCGTCGGCGCGCCGTCGTCGCGCGCCATCCGGATCGCCGTCCAGCGCAGCAGGTGCATGGTGCCCGGTCGTTCGTTCCGCAGGGTGGCGTCGTCGGCCGAGAACGCCGTCGCCCAGTGGCCGCCCTGCCGATAGGCGAGCAGGCCGCCAAGCAGGCGCCCGTCGTGCTCGGCGACGAGGAAGCGGCAGCGATCGGTGCCGACGATCCGGCGCCACCACTGCGCGAATCCGCGATCCGAGCCGAAGTTGAACCCCTTCCGCCGCGCGGTGGCGTCCATGAAGCCTGCGAAGGCGTCCAGGTGCGCACCCTGGCGGTCTTCGCGCACGGTCGTCCCCCGCTCTTCCGCGGCATGGATGCGTTGTCGTGTCGACTTCGACATGCCCGCCAGGAGTGCCGGCGTCGTCGGCCCCGGTCATGCAGCGCCAGCACGAGCCGATGGCGCGACGGCTGGATCTCCTCGGTCGGTCGGAAGCCGGCGCGGGTGAGCGCGCCGTCGTAGCCGGGGTCGGCGTCCAGCTCGGGATCGACGGCCAGGATGCTGGCACCTCGACCGCGCAGCCAGTCGGCGAGCGCAGCGGCTCGCGAGGCCACGGCCGCCGGTGGGTCGCCGGCCGCGATCGGACCGCGTGGCGCGTAGGCCACGACGCCCGGCAACGGCCGCCGGGCATGGGTCAGGACCAGGGCGGCACGTCCATCGTCGAAGCGCACGAAGGATGGCCGCCAGCCCTGGCTGCGGCGATGCTCGGCCCAGGCCGAACCCTGGAGCAGGTGCCCACCGGGCGGGTCGACGGTCAAGGCATCCCAGCCCGCGATGCCGCGCTCAGCACCTCGGTCACCCGGCTCACGCGTCGCCCTCGACCCGCTGGACCCCGCTCACGCCCTGCGACCTCCGCGCCATGGCCACGCGCAGGCGGCGGGCGCCACCAACGGCGCGATGGACGAACGGATTGACGACCAGCTCCCAGGCACCGACGTAGCGCAGCTCGCGACCGCCGAAGCCGGCCTTGAACTGCTCGATGCCCGGGTGAGCGACGCCCCACAGGTCGTAGATGCCGAAGCCGCGCTCGCGCGAGGTACGGATGGCTTCCCATTTGAGCAGGTAGTTGGCTCGTGCCTCACCGCCGGCCGCGGTCATGCCGCCATAGGGCTCGATCACGCGGCGCCCGCAGGCCAGGAGCAGCAGCGCGGCAACCGGCTCGCCGCCCGGCAGCCGGGCGAAGAGGAGCCGAGCCGCGTCGCGCGCGGCGAAGGCGCGGTACACGTCCCGATAGGCCGACTCGGCCCGATGGACGAATCCAGCACGCTGGGCCGTCTCGACGTAGATGCGATAGAAGTCGGGGATGCCTTCCTCGCCGACCTCGACGATGGCGACGCCATCGCGCCGCGCCTTGTTGACGTACTGGCGCCACTTCGAGCGCAGATCTGCCCCAGACATCGGCCTCGGGGCGCTCGAGGTCGATGACGCGCGTGCGAGGATCCTGGACCGTCCGTGCCCGCCGCCAGCCAGCGGCCTCGAGCGCCGCTTCGAGCCCCTCCCCCGTCGGCACCTGCGGCTCGATGGTCACGTGGCTGAGCCGTCGACGCGCCGCGAGCTCGCGGACCGCGCCCGTCCACGCAGCCACGCCGGCGGCCGAGAAGGACGCTGCCACCGGTCCACGGGGGGCGTAGCCGATCGACCATGGAGTTCGCCCCAGGTCATGCATCAGGATCTGGGCACCGACCGGACCGTCTGGCATGTCGATGGCGACACGTGTCGTCCGCCAGGCGTTGACCGCCTTGACCTCGGACCAGGCGGTCAGCTGCGTGTACGAGCCGCTCGGGCATCGAGCCACGAAGCGATCCCAGGCCGCTGTATCGGTCGCCAGCTCGGATGCGGTCGCCGCGCTCGCCCGTGCGTCGTCGGCACCTGGATCGGCATCGACCATCCGGCCGGTGGCGCTCGACCCGCTCACGGCGCACCTCGCTCACGGCGCAAGCGCGGAGATGGCGATGGCCAGCGTCTCGCGGAACTCGGGCAGTCGGAGGACCTGGCTGTAGGCGACGTACACGATGCCGGCAGCGGCGAAGGCGACGGTCGCCTGGACGAGGACGAGCACCTTCGAATCGGTGATGACCGGGCCGAAGACGAACCCGGTGCCCGAGGCCACCGCAGCGCCGACCGCCCCGGCCAGGACGGCGCCGACACCGAAGAGGACGCCGGCGCGGACGATGCCGCTGCCCTGCAGAGCGGGCGTGCGGCGCCACAGGAGCACTGACAGGAGGCTTGCCTCGAACCAGGCGCCGGCCGCGATGCCGAGCGCGAGGCCGGCCAGCCCCAGGCTGCCGATGAGCGCCAGCGAGACGGTCACGTTGACGACGACGGAAAGGATCGCCGCCAGGACCGGCGTGCGCGTGTCCTTGTCGGCATAGAAGGCCCGGGCGAGGACCACGATCATGGCGTGGCCGCCGAGCCCGATGGCGAAGAAGAGCAGCGTCCGGGCCGTCAGGGCGACGGCCGACGCGCTGAAGTTGCCGTAGTCGAAGAGGAGCGTCACGACCTGCTCCCGAAGGACGATGGTCATCGCCGTCAGGAAGAGCATGACGTAGAGGAGCAGGCGCAGGGCACGCACGATCAGCTTGGCGTACTGCGCGCTGTCGCCGATGGCCATCGCCCGCGACATCGACGGCAGCAGGACGACGCCGAGCGGCACGCCGATGACCCCCAGCGGGATCTGCAGGATGGTGAACGCGACGTTGTAGGCGACGATCGAACCCGTGACCAGGGTCGATGCCAGGCTGGTGTTGACCAGGAACGTGATCTGCGTCACGCCCAGGCCGAGGGCTCGCGGCGCCATCAGGAAGAACGCCTCGCGTGTGGCCGGGTCTCGGACGTCGGCCACGAACTGGAACCTGAAGCCCGGCATGCGGATGATCGCGGGCAGCTGGACGGCGAGATGGGCCAACGACCCAAGCACGACGGCCACGGCCAGGCCCTCGATGCCGACGATCGGCGCCAGCAGGGCCGCGAAGATGATGATGACCACGTTGTAGGCGATCGGGGCGAGCGATGCGATCGAGAACCGGTCGCGGGCGTTGAGCACGCTCGTGGCCAGCGCGCCAAGGGCCAGCAGGATCGGCGACAGCAGCATGATCCGCGTCAGCTCGATGGTCAGCTCGGTCTGCGCCGGCCCGAAGCCCGGCGTGATGACGGGCACGATCCAGGGCGCCCCGACCGCCATCAGGGCCGAGAGCATGACCAGCGCGATGAGCATCAGGTTGGCGACGGTCGAGACGACCCGCCACGAGCGCGCCTCTTCCTGGTTGGCGATGAGCCCGGCCACGACCGGGATGAGCGCCGAGCTCAGCGCGCCGGCCGCGACGAGCTGGAAGACGAGGTCCGGGATCCGAAAGGCGGCGAAGTAGGCGTCGAGGTCGGGCGAGGCGCCGTAGATCGAGCTGATGACGACCGTCCGCAGCCAGCCCAGCAGGCGCGAGGCGAGATAGGCCGAGGTGACGACCATGCCGGCCCGCGCAAGGGTGCGCGCGGTGCCGCTCACGCGGAGTGCGGACTCGTGCGGGCAGCCCGGGGATGGGCCGCGCGGTAGGCGGACCGGAGGCGCGTGGTCGAGACGTGGGTATAGACCTGGGTCGTGCCCAGGCTGGCGTGGCCGAGCAGCTCCTGGACGACTCGCAGGTCGGCACCGCCATCGAGCAGGTGGCTGGCGAACGAATGGCGCAGGGTGTGGGGCGAGATGCCGTCCGGCAGGCCGGCAGCACGTACGATGCGGTCGAGCCGGTACCGGATGCCGCGGGCGCCGAGGCCCGAGCCCGAGGCGTTCAGGAAGAGCGCACCATCGTCGTCGCCCCCTGCTCCCGATGCGCTGCGAGCCCCAGATGCGCTGCGTGCGCCGGAACGGAGTCGGGGGCGTCCAGCCTCGAGATACGCCTCAAGCGCGTCGGCGGCGGGCCGACCGAGGAGCACCATCCGCTCCTTGCGACCCTTGCCGATGACGCGCATCTCGGCGTGGGCCAGGTCCAGCGACGTCAGCGACGCGGCGGCCAGCTCGGCGACCCGGAGCCCGCCGGCGTACGCCGTCTCGAGCAGCGCCCGATCCCGCAGCACGAGCGCGGCGGCCAGCGCCGGGTCACGACGCCGACCCGGCTCAGCGACCGCCCCGATGGCGTCGAGGAGATCCTCGACCTCGCTCACCTCGAGCACGGCCGGCAGGCGACGGGAACGCCGCGGGGTCGAGACGGCAGCCCAGGGGTCGCCCTCCACCCAGCCCTCGCGCCGCGCATGCCGGTAGAACGCGCGCAGGGCCGCGACCCGGGCGGCGATCGTGGCCCGACTCAGGCCCCGGCCGTCCATCTCGGCCAGGTAGCCGCGCAGCACGAGTCGGCCCGGACGTCGCCAGTCGGCTCCCGGCCGCGCGTCGAGCCAGTCGAAGAAGCCGCGTACGGCGCCGCCGATACGCGCGTTGCGTGTGCTCTGAGGCGTCGCGCGCCCGGAGCGCGCCGAGGAACCGTCTGAGCGCGTCAGCGCTCGTCACGCCGAGCCGGCGGCTCGGGCGCGTGTCGACCGGCGCGCCGCGGGCTTGCGGGCGCCGCTGCGTCGCGGCGAGGGGCTCTTCTTCCCCTTCCCGCCGCCGCGCGCCGCACGCGGGCGCTGCAAGGCAGCCGGATCGGGCGCACCACCCGCGAAGCGTCGTCCGACCGGGTCAGCGGCATCGGGGATGGGGATGGCCGCGCCGCACTTGAGGCACAACCAGGCGTCTCCGCGCAGCGCGATCGGGCCCTCGTCGGCTTCATGGATGGCACCCACCGGCACGTCGTTGGTGGTGTAGTCGCAGGCTGGGTACGCCGAGCAACCGAAGAAGACGTTGCCGGTCCGGCGCGCGCGACGGGCGACCAGATGGCCGTCGCCGTTCTTGGGGCAGACGACCTCGAACGGGAGCTGCTCCGGCGGCGGCGGTCCGGTGCGCTTGATGTAGCCGCAGTCGGGATAGCGCGAGCAGCTCAGGAAGGGTCCGAAGCGACCGCGTCGCTGAGCCAGGACGCCCTGTCCGCACTCGGGACATGGCTCGCCCTCGCCTTCCATCGGCGGCGCCTCCTCGCCCGGCAGCGGTCGCGACTCCTTGTGCTCGGGGTACAGGGAGCAGGCCAGGAAACGGCCGTTGCGGCCGAGCCTGATGACCATCGGATGCCCGAGCGAGCAGACCTCGTCGGTCGCCTCGGTCGTGAAGTCGGCTCGCTTGAGCTCGCGGCGCTTCTCATCGACGAGTGCCTTGAGCGGCTCGTAGAAGTCCCGCAGCAAGGGCACCCAGGCGCGCTCGCCGCGTGCGACCTCGTCCAGTCGCTCCTCCATCCGTGCCGTGAACTCGACGTCGACGAACTCGCCGAAGTGCTCGACCAGCAGGTCGGTCACGATGCCGGCCACGAGCTCGGGATACAGGCGACGCTCCCGGACGACGACGTAGCCGCGGTCGACGATGGTCGAGATGGTCGCGGCATAGGTCGACGGTCGCCCGATGCCATGCTCCTCGAGCGCCTTGATGAGCGTCGCCTCCGTGAACCGCGGGGGCGGCTCGGTGAAGTGCTGGCTCGGGGTGACGCCCCGCACCGCGGCCTCGTCGCCCTCGGCGAGCGGTGGCAGGGAGCCGTCGGCGTCGGCATCCTCGGCCTCGTCGTCGCGGCCCTCCGTATAGACCCGGCTGAAGCCGTCGAAGAGCGTCCGGGTCACCGAGGCCCGCAGGCCGAATCGCCCGGCCTCGAGCTCGACGCTGGTCGTCTCCATCTCCTTGGCCGCCATCTGCGAGGCGATGGCGCGCTGCCAGATGAGCCGGTAGAGGCGTAGCTCCTCGGGCTTGAGGAAGCGGGCCATCGACTCCGGGTCGCGCGCGAAGCTGGTCGGTCGGATCGACTCGTGGGCCTCTTGCGCGCCCTTCGACTTGGTCCGATAGACGCGGCCCTTCGGCATCGTGTATGGCTCGCCGTAGCGGTCCGCGATGACGGCCCGGGCCTCACCCATCGCGACACCGGCGATGGCCGTCGAGTCGGTCCGCATGTAGGTGATGAGCCCGACCTGGCCGCCGTCGATCTCGACGCCCTCGTAGAGATGCTGTGCGATGGACATCGTTCGCTTGGGGCTGAAACCGAGCTTGCGGCTGGCCTCCTGCTGCAGCGTGCTGGTCGTGAACGGCGCCGCCGGGCTTCGCCGGAGCGGCCGCGTGGCGACCTTGTCGACTCGAGCGGTGGCGTCCGCCAGCTCCTCGACGATGGCGGCCGCCGCCTTCTCGTCGGCGATGGCGACCGCGTCGGCATCGAGCACACCGCCGCGATCGAGCGATCGGCCGTCGATGCGGACGAGGTCGGCCTCGAAGATGGTGCCGTCGGCGGTCGCCAGCGCGGCCACGAGCGTCCAGTATTCGCGCGCCGCGAAGGCCTCGATCTCCCGCTCGCGCTCGACGACCAGGCGCACCGCGACGGATTGCACGCGGCCGGCCGAGAGGCCACTGCGCACCTTGCGCGAGATGAGCGGGCTCAGCGTATAGCCGACCATGCGATCGACGATGCGCCGCGTCTGCTGAGCGTCGACGAGGTCGATGTCGATCGAGCGCGGGTTGGCGAACGCCTCGCGGATGGCGCCCTCGGTGATCTCGCTGAAGGTCACGCGTCGCTGTTTGGCGACCGGCACACCGGCGGCTTCGGCGACATGCCAGGCGATGGCTTCACCCTCGCGATCGAGGTCGGTGGCCAGGAAGACGGTGTCCGCGGTCCGAGCGGCACGCGTGATGTCCGCCACGTGGCGCCGGCTTGACTCAGGGATCTCGTACTGCGGAGCGAAGTCGTGGTCGACGTCGACGCCGAGCTTGCCCTTGCCGGGATTCTCGGGCAGATCACGCACATGGCCGTAGCTGGCCAGGACCCGGTAGTCCTCGCCGAGATACCGCTCGATCGTGCGCGCCTTGGCCGGTGACTCGACGATCACCAGGTTCTTCGTCATCGGCCGGGAGTGTAGCACCGGCCTCTTGGCCGTCCCTTCACGCTCGATCGACCGGCTCGAGGGCCGATCCACCCGCCGGGCACCCGATGACCGGCGCTCAGGCCTCGCGGACCCTCCGTAGCAGGTCCTCGTCGAGCTCGAGCTCGGGCTCCTCGTCGCCGTCGAGCTCGTAGGCCGCGGACAGGCCGAGGGCCTGGTCGCCCTGGGCGTCGATGGAGATCTCGACGAAGCGGATGTGGACGTAGGGGATGATGAAGGTCGAGTCGATGGCATCGATGAACGAGGGTCGCTTGCCGCTCATATCGCGCATGTTCGTGCAGACGAGCGCCACGTCGGCCGCCGACGGCATCGACTCCAGGTCGACGAGGAGGGGCTGCTCGCCGGTCATGTGCACGACCGCGCCCCGGATCATCGCCGCACCGGTGTCATCGGCTGCGCCTATGGGTGATAGAAGTCGACGACCAGTCGGACCGCACCATCCGACTTCCAGACGCCGACGCCGACCACGGAGAAGCGGCTGTCCTTGATGTTGCGCCAGTGGCCGCCGTTGGAGTCCTTCTCGCTCTGGAAGAAGCGATGCGAGGCGAGGACCGCGTCATACGCGTTGCCGGAGCGGCAGCCGATGTTCTCGGCCCAGCGGTAGCTCGTGTAGCCCGCCCGGCGCAGCCGATCGCCGGGATCGCCGCCGATGAAGTGGCTGCAGTCGTTGCCGACGGCGAGCTTCTTGGCATACGGGCGCGAGACCTTGGACGAGATGCCGCTGCTCAGTGAGAGCGGCTTGACATACGCCGAGTACGTGCCGCTGCCATAGCCCTTGCACGAGCCATCGGCCTGCACCCAGCCGCCCGTCCGCGTGCAGTTGAGCAGCTTCATGTAGTACTTCTCGACCGACAGCCAGGGTGCGCTGGACGTGCCGCCGCCCCCGCCGGAGGGCTTGGTGACCTTGGTGCTCGAGCGCCGCACCGTGGCCTTGGCCTTGGCGACGGGCTTGGGCACGACCGTGAAGGTCGCCTTGTAGACGACCGTGTCGGCGGCATCGCCGGTCGAGATACCGGCCGCCGAACGAGCGGCGCCCGTGACCGTGATGGTCACCTTCTCGCCGTACTTGAAGTCGCTGCTCGGGTCGATGAGCATGACCCGGCCGCTCTCGAGCCAGCTGATCTTGGCGTCCTTGCCAGTGTCCAGGCCGCTGATCCGGACAGCACCGCGCGTCACGCGCCGATCCATGGGCTCCGAGAAGCGCACGCTGATGGTCTGGTCGCGGTCGATCTTGGTGCCGCCGTCCGCGGGCCGGCTGCGCACGACCTTCGGCTGAGCAGCGATCTTGACCTTCAGAGAGACCGGCCCGGAGATCGCGACGCCCTCGTCGTTCGCGACCGTCCCCGCCAGCCGGAACACGTACGTCCGGCCCGGCACGAGCGGCGCGGTCGGGGTCCAGGTGAAACGGTCCGCGCCGCCCTCCCCCGGCTCGGCCGAGGCCGTGATCGTGCCATCGACCGGGGGCTCGACGCTGAACGCCTTGACCACGGCCGCCGTCTCGACAGGCGAGCTGAAGCGGATCGCGATCTCGGTCTCGGGGTGCGCGGCGTTCCCGGTCGCGCGTGTCGCCGCGATCAGCGCGGCCGGCCGCGCCTGAGTGAAGAAGATGACGCGGAGGGGTGCCGTCAGGGCGGTGCCAGCGGCGTCGACGGCCGAGGTCCCGACGGTGACCGTGTAGAACTGGCCGGGCGCCCACGTGCCACGCGGATGGATCTGCAGGGTCTTGCCCCCGTTCGACCAGGTCGACTCGGTCGCAGCGGCCGGCTGGATGGACGTCGCGGCCTCGACCGCGGCGGGGTCCATGGCGGTGCTGAAGTCGATGACGACAGCATCGTTGACCCCGAAGTCCGTTTCGACCTTGGCCGCCATGCGGGCCGCCGCGTGCGGATCGACCGGCGTCGTCTTGAACGCGGTGATCGCAGGGGTGGTGGCGTTGAGCGCGGCGATCGTCAACAGGGTGACGACGGCGGCCACGGCGGTCATCCGGAGGGCTGAGCTGCGCCGGCCCGAGGGCGCAAATCGGCCCGCCACGGCGGCGGGCAGCCCGAGGACGACGGCGATCGCGTCACGCAATAGCTGGGTCTCCTCGTTCGGGCCGGGCAGTCGTCGCTGGGGCGCCGACGCCATCACTGGACCCGTTCGGTGTCCGGCGCAGGTTAGCAGAGGGTCCTCGAACGTGGCAAACGGGGTCGGTCACGGTCGAGGCGGCGACCCTGCGCCGTGGCGGCGTCCTGCCCAGCTTCGCCGCTCCGACGAGCCGGCCACCACGCCGCTCGTCAGGCCCGGCCATCGAGGAGGCTACCGGACGGCAAGACCGATGCGCCGTGGAGCCGGACGAGCCCACGGAGGTGGAGGAGGCTGATCGCGCCGGCCAACGCTCCGGGCGTCAATCCCGTGGCATCGACGAGGTCGTCGAGCGTGCCTGGCCTGGCCACGACGGCGATGGCCACGCGCTGTTCGACTGGCCCCAGCTCGGCGAGCATGAGCGGCGATGGCTCGATCACCGGGCAGGTCCGGCGAGCCGGTCGAGAGGTGTCGCCAGCTCGCTGAGCGGCGAAGATCTCGAGCAGCTCCTGGACCAGCGCCTGGTCGTCGACGACCGGGATGGCCGGCGTCTCGCGCAGCAGACGCAGGCAGCCGGCGACGCTGGGATCACCAGGTCTACCGGGGGCGACGAAGAGCGGTCGGCCCTGCTCGAGGGCGTGGTGTGCGGTGTTGAGGGCGCCGCTGTGCACCGGCGCCTCCACCACGACGGTCGCATCGGCGAGGGCGGCGATGAGACGGTTGCGCCGAGGGAAGCTGCCCTTCTCGGGCCTGACCAGCGGTGGGACCTCGCTGATCACGGCGCCGCCGGCGTCGATGATCTCCGACACCAGGCGGCGATGGGCGCGCGGCCCGGGCTCTGCGTGACCACCGGCGATGATGGCCACGGTCTGGCCGCCGGCCTCGATCGTCGCGGCGTGGGCCGCCCCGTCGATGCCGAACGCGAGGCCCGAGACGACGGTCGCGCCCAGCTCGACGGAGCGCCGTGCCAGCCGGGCCGCCAGGCTGCGGCCGACAGCGGTCGGACGGCGCGTGCCGACGATCGCGACCGTCCGTGTGGCACGCAAGGCAGCCGGCAGGCCCCAGCCGTAGAGCACCGGTGGCGGCACCGGCAGCACGTCGAAGCGTGGCGGGTAGCCGGCATCGAACGGGGTCACCGTCCAGACGCCGTGCGCACGGAGCACGAGGCCGGGCTCATCCGGCCGGCGAGCCACCGCCTCGATGCCGTCGACGACGGTGCGCCGCAGGCGTCGGCCCGCGGCATCGGTCGGAGGCTGCCGTCGGAGCGTCCCCTGGCGGGCCGCGGTCAGGACCCCTTCGGCAGAGCCGAAGACGGCCGTCAGGCGCGCGAAGGCGTGCTCGCCGACGCCGGGCACCGACGCCAGCGCGAGCCATGCGTCGCGCTCGAGGTCGAGCATCTCGCTCATGCCGCCAGAGCCTGCTCCTGCGGGTCACGAAGGCCCGCGGCAGCGTGGATCGATGGCCGGATCGACGGTCGTGGCGCCGCCGAGGTCGGCGATGGTGCGGGCGATGCGCAGCACGCGGTGCACGCCCCGCGCCGACCATGTACGCGCCTCCGCGATGTCGGCGAGCGCCCGACGTGCCGCCGGCCCCAGCGCGGCCGCCTCGGTCACGTCGGATCCCGAGAGCTCGGCGTTCAATCGACCGCCATTCCGGGCTCGGGCCGCTGAGCGGGCGGCGGCGATGCGCGGGGCGACGACGGCGGTCGGCTCGGGCGTCTGCATCGAGACGAGCTCACCGGGCGGCACGCGCCGCAGTTCGATGCGCAGGTCGAGCCGATCGAGCAGCGGGCCGCTCACGCGTCGTACGTAGCGCTCGGCCTCCCCTGCCGGGCAGGTGCACGGTCTGAGCCGATCCCCCTGGAAGCCACATCGGCAGGGGTTCATGGCCGCGACCACCTGGATGCGGGCGGGATAGCGCACGTGTCCGGCAGCACGGGCGATGAAGACCTCGCCTTCCTCCAGTGGCTGCCGCAGCGCGTCGAGCACGTCGCGGTCGAATTCGGCCAGCTCGTCCAGGAAGAGCGTGCCTCGGTGTGCGAGGCTGACCTCACCCGGCGCCAGGCGCGGCCCTCCGCCGACGAGCGCGGCGTAGCTCGCCGTGTGGTGCGGGGCCCGGAACGGGCGACGCCGATCGAGGTCCTGGCCGGCAGCGAGCAGCCCGGCCACGCTGGCGATGACCGCGACCTCGAGCGCTTCGTCGTCATCGAGCGGCGGCAGCAGGCCGGGGATGGTCCGGGCCAGGAGCGTCTTGCCGGCACCGGGCGGCCCGACCATCAGCAGGTCATGCCCGCCAGCCAGCGCCACCTCGAGCGCCCAGCGGGCCACGGCCTGACCCCGCACCTCGGCCAGGTCCACCGCGGGCACGCCCGCCACGAGCTCCGCACGCTCTGAAGGCGCGGTGGCGGCGGCTGACGCCGCGTCGGTCGCCAGCGTCGCGCTCTGATGACCGTAGCCGGCACCGGGGCGACTGACGACGCGCGGTGCTCGCCGGGTCGCGGCCCGAGCACGACGGCCCCTTGGCCCAGCCACCAGCCTCGCGGCATCGTCGAGACCGTCGAGCGCGAAGACGTCGACATCCGCCACGAGCGACGCTTCGGCAGCATTGGCGGTCGGTACCCCGATCCGCCGGTGCCCGGCTCGGGCGAGGGTCGCGACCATGGGCAGCACCCCGGCGACCGGTTGCAGCGATCCACCAAGCGAGAGCTCACCGAGCAGCGCCACGGATCCCCCGCTCGGCCTGACCTGGTCGGACGCGACGAGGATGCCCGTGGCGATGGCCAGGTCGTACGCCGCGCCGTGCTTCCGTCGGTCGGCCGGCGCCAGATTGACCGTGATCCGGCTGGCCGGGTAGACGAAGCCGGCGTTCCGGATCGCCGCTCGGACGCGCTCTCGCGCCTCGGACAGCGCAGCGTCGGGCAGCCCGACGATGTGACAGACCGGCAAACCCGGGCTGACGTCGACCTCGACCCGGACGAGGGCGCCGTGAAGCCCGCTCACGACCGCCGTGATCAGGGTGGCAAGCACGCTCCCGACCCTAGCCGGGGCCGGTCACCCGCCGATCATCGCGGCCTCACCGAGGACTGCACCCGGACTGCCCGGACGCCTGCGACGACCGCCTCTCAGGTCGTGGCGGCGGCCAGCTGCGGGAGCGCCTCGCCGGCAGCGGACTGCCGGTCGATCGCGCGCGACATCTCGACCACCGCCCGCCCGATGATCGAGTCGGGCTTGGTGTACATGAACGGGGCGCCGCTGTTGAGGGCGCTGATGGCGGCCCGGTACTCGTTGACGACCTGGAACTCGATCTTGCGCTTGAGAACGTTCTCGGCGTCCTTGACGGCGATGCCCGTGAACGCGTTCGAGCGATTGAGGATGAGCTGGACCTTGTCACGGGGCACGCCGAGCTGGGTCATCGTCTCGAGCACGAGGCGCACGTTCTTGAGGCACGACAGGTCGGCCGTCATGACCACGAAGAGCGTGTCGGCAGCGGTGATGGTGTCGAGGTTCGTCTCGTCGAAGCGCTTGTCGATGTCGACCAGGGTGTAGTCGTAGAGCGTGCGCAGCTGTTCGAGGATGCGCGCGACGTGATGCTGATCGAAGCTCACCAGCTCGGCGGACTCGGGCGATGGCGGCGCCAGGAGGAGGTCGATGCCCGAGTCGTGCTTGACCATCGAGCTGCGCACGAGGTCCTGGTCGATGGTCGCGGACTGGACGACGTCGACGATCGACTTGCGGTCGAGCCCGAGGTCGAGGAAGACCCGATGGTCGCCGAACTGGAGGTTGCCGTCGACCAAGGCGACCTTGCGGTTGACCTCGCGATGGAGGGCGACCGCAGTGTTGATGGCCAGCGTCGTCGTGCCCACACCGCCCTTGGCACCGTAGAAGGCCAGGATGCGGCCCATGGGAGGTCGTCCGACGACCAGGTTCTTGGGCGCGAAGCGGGCCAGGAGGCTCTTGATGCGCGCCACCAGCTCGGCCGGGAAGAACGGCTTGACCTGGTAGTCGTCGGCACCTGCCCGCAGGCCCTTGACCTTGGCTTCCACGTCCGCGTCGGCCGTCAGCATGATGATCGGCATGTGCGTCTCGCCGGCTTCGGTCTCGCGGATCTTGGTCGCGACCTGATAGCCATCCATCTTGGGCAAGCCGACGTCGAGCAGCATCAGGTCGGGCGACTCGTCAGCCCACTTCTTCAACGCCTCCGCGCCGTCGCCGGCGATGGAGACCTCGTAGCCCTCCTGCTGGAGCGTGAACGAGAGCGACCGTTGCACATTGGGGTCGTCGTCGACGACCAGGATCCTGACGGACATCCATTTCCTCGCTGGGATCAGACGCTCGGGCGGGCGGCGTCAGGCCGATGATAACGCGACCCGCCCGGGCGTCCGGAACCCATTGGTACCAGTCGGTCAGGCGGCCGCTGGCCCATCGTCGTTGGCGCTCTTGGCCAGGTAGCCGACGAGCGGCTGGAGCAGCTGCGTGAACTCGAAGGGGATGACGTACTTCGTGGCCGGGCTGCTGCCGATCGCCTTGAGGGCCTCAAGGTACTGCAGGGCCATGGTCTTCTCGTCGACCCCGCTGGCGGCGCTGAAGATGCGCTGGAGCGCCTCGCTGAAGCCCTCGGCGCGCAGGATGGCCGACTGGCGGTCGCCCTCGGCGCGCAGGATGGCGGCCTGCTTCTCGCCTTCGGCGACGTTGATGGCCGACTGTCGGGCACCCTCCGACTCGGTGATCACGGCACGCCGCGTGCGCTCGGCCGAGAGCTGTCGGTTCATGGCGTCCTGGACATCCCGTGGTGGCGTGATCTCACGGATCTCGACCGTCGTCACCTTGCCGCCCCAGCGCTCGGTCGACTCGTCGAGCCGGGTGCGCAGGACCTCGTTGATCTGCTCGCGCTTGCTGAGCACGTCGTCGAGCACGATGTCGCCGATGACCGCGCGCAGGGTCGTCGTCGCGATGCCCTGCAGGGCGCCGGCGAAGTAGACGACGTTGACCAGGCTCTTGAGCGGGTCGACGATCTTCCAGTAGATCAGGAAGTCGATGTTGATCGGCGCATTGTCCTTGGTGATCGTCGTCTGCGAGGGGACCTCGATGAAGGACTCACGCAGGTCGACCTTCACCGGCCGGTCGATGATCGGCCAGATGAGGTTGATGCCAGGGCCGCGGACGAGGCTGTCGTTCGTCTTGCCCAGCCGGAAGACGACCAGCGCCTCGTACTGCTGGACGATGCGGATGGTGAGGTAGAAGAAGATGGCCAGGAACCCGATGCCGACCGCGACCAGGATGACCGTCGCGAGGAGTGGCTCCATGGGGACTCCCTTCTCTAGGCGCCTGCGGCGCCGTCCGATGCTTCCACGATGAGGGTCAGGCCGTCCAGGCGGACGACGCGGACGGGCGTCCCGCGTTGCAGCGCAGCCTCGTCAGCGGCGCGTGCGCTCCATTCCTCGCCGCCAGCATAGACCGTCCCGATCGGTGCCAGGGGATCGCGGACCTCGCCGACCGTGCCGGCGGCGATGCCAGCTCCGACCGTGCCGGGTGTCGCGCGCATGCGCCGCGACCGGACGGCGACGATCACCACGAGGCCCATGAACAGGCCCGTGGAGGCGACCACGGCCACGATGGTCGGCAGGCCGACCGTGACCACGGGCGCCGTCGGGCTGCCCGAGTCGGTGAACAACGCTGCCGCGCCGAGGGCCAGGCAGACGAGCCCGCCGATCGTCAACAGCCCATGGCTGGTGACGGTCAGCTCGAGGACGAACAGGATGCCGGCCAGCCCGATGAGCAGCAGGCCTCCGATGTTGAGGGGCAGGCTGCCGAAGCCGATGAAGGCCAGGATGATGGCCAGCGCACCCAACGTGCCGGTCACGAAGTTGGGGTTCTGGAGCTCGAAGATGAGGCCGTAGAAGCCGACCATGAAGAGGATGAAGGCGATGTTGGGGTCGGCCAGCAGGTGGAGGAAGGACTCGAACGGGCCCATCGAGTCCTCCTCGACGACCGCGTCCGACGTCTCGATCGTGACGGGGGCGCCCGCGACCTGGACGACCTGGCCGTCCATGGCCGCCAGCACCGCCGGCAGGTCGGCGGCGATGCCGTCGACGAGGTCGAGCTTGACCGCCTCGGTGGCGCTGAAGGCAGCTGCATCGACGACCGCCTTGACGGCGGGATCGACCGCCCTGCCTCGGGCATCCGCGATGCCGGTGATGAACTTCACCGCATCGTTCTTGACCTTCTCGCCCAGCGTGCCGCCGATGTCCTCGCCCTGGCCACCGACGGGGGATGCGGCGCCGATGTTGGTGCCCGGCGCCATGTAGGCGAGGTTGGCGGCCATGGTGATGAACGTGCCGGCGCTGGCAGCATGGGCGCCCGATGGGGCGACCCAGACGGTGACGGGCAGCGGCGCCTCGAGGAGCGTGCCCACGATGTCGCGCGTGGCGTCCAGCGAGCCGCCCGGCGTATCGAGCTCGATGACCACGGCGGCGGCGCCGGCCTTGGCGGCTTCGCGGATGCGGTCATCGAGATAGCCGGCCATGACCTGGTCGACGACGCCGGTCGTGGGCAGCACGACGACCTTCGGCTGGGCGCCGCGCGCCTGGCTGGTGATCAGCAGAAGGAGGCCGGTCAGGGCGAGCAGGAGCGCCAGGCGACGGACGGGTCTGGCGAGGCGGTCGGTCACGGGTGATGCTCCCTGCACCGATTATCCCACGACGCTCGTGCCCGCCCGGATGTCGTCCAGGGCGAAGACGCTCCACGATTCGAGGTCGTCCCGACGCGCCTCGACCTCGTCGATGGTGGCGAAGGCTCCGCGCAGCTTGTCCGTCTCACGGATGGCCACTGGCCGACCGGCGGCGTCGGCTTCATAGACGAGGCCGAGGTGGACGGCGCCGACCGGTGTCGCATCGTCGTTGAGCAGGCCGACGAGTCGGCACTCGGGCAGGAAGGCCGCCTCGATCTCCTCCTGCCACTCGCGGTTCAGGCCGTCGATGGGGTCGCCGTCACCCGACGCCACATGGCCGCCGATGCCGATCGACCAGCGATCGTGCAGCCGTGCATCGCCGCCCGCTCGCGTGCGTTGCATCAAGAAGATCCGAGGTCCGTCGTGCAGCACGAGATAGGGCACGATCTGCTTCCAGGCCGGATCGACCTCGAGCTCCGAGCGGGGCCGGAAGGTCGCAGCTTCCGCGATCGCCGCAAGGTGGCGCTCGATGTCCTGACGACGGACACCCCGCCAGCCCAGGTCGTCCGGGAACCGGTCGCGGGCGACGGCCATGATCAACTCGTCGGTCAACCCCTGTCGCCTCCGCGCGCGATCGCGGCCACGCGCTCCAGCTCGGCAAGGAGCGCGTCGACGTCCGCCGAAGCGGGCACCTGGCGCCGCCAACGCATCGAGCCTGACCTGCCATGCCTCGAGCACCCCACGATGTCGCCGCAGCGCGTCGGCGACATGGGCGGCGTTGAGGGTCAGCATGCCGGCGCCGAGCGCTGGGTCGCCGCCTGCCAGGCGAGTCGTGTCGCGCCAGCCCTGGGCGGCCAGGGTCCGTGCCAGGGGCCAGTCCGGCGCGCCAGCGGCCGCCTCGACAAGGGCGCAGGCGACGACCAGCGGCAGCTGGCTGATGAGCGCGACCGCGGCATCGTGGGCCTCAGGCTCGACGCGCAGCGCCCGCGCGCCGCAGTCCGCGGCCAGGCGCTCGACGAGCGCCACGTCCGCCGGCATGGCGTTCGGCCCGGGCAGCACGACCCAGGGACGGTCGACGAAGAGGTCCGCCTCCGCCGCCGCATAGCCGGCCTGCTCGCGGCCGCTCATCGGGATGGCCGCCGACCCAGCGCAGCCCTGGGATCGCGGCAGCAGCGGAGGCCATCGGTGCCTGGATCGGACGTCACGTCGGTCAACGGACGGCCAGCGGCCGCGATCGAGGGCCCGACACGGCCGATGAGCGCGACGTTGGCGGATGGGCTGGCGGCCAGGAGCGTCAGGTCGGCATCGGCGGCAGCGCTCGTCGGGTCATCGGCGACAGCGTCGATCTGGCCAGCGTCGAGGGCCGCTCGAGGCCCCGCAGCGCTCCTGCTCCAGACGGTGATCGTCCACGTGCCTGGCCGTCGCGCGGCCAGCGCCTGCGCGATGGAGCCGCCGATGAGGCCGAAGCCGAGGATGGCCAGTCGGGTCATGGGCTGCCCACCTCCCCGACCGATGGGCGGCGCACGAGGATCAGCCGTCTGGTCGACGGCGCGGCCCGGCGCGACGATCGCCCTCCCGGCGCTCGACCCCATCAGGCGGGCCCGGATCGTCGGGCGGATTCTGCCGTCGGTTGTACTCGCGGCGATTGCCGTCACGCCGCTCGTTGTTGAGCAGCGCGCCACAGCGCGGGCAGCGGCGCTCATCGGGGAAGAGCGCATCGAGCTGGACGGTCGTGAAGATCCGCCGGCCGCACGACCAGCAGGCAAGCGATGGCATCGGCGCTAGGGTCGCACGTCAGCCGGATCGGCGCGAGGATCGCCGGCCGGCACCGTCAACCTGCCACGACCGGCACGCGCTCGAGGGCCGCGGCGACGGCATCGGCCGGGAACTCGTAGTCCTCGAGCGTCCCCGCGAGATAGCGTTCATAGGCGCCAAGGTCGAAATGGCCATGCCCGCAGAGGTTGAAGAGGATGACCGTGGCTCGACCCTCCGCCTTGGCGCGCAGCGCCTCGTCGATGGCGATCTTGATGGCGTGGGTCGGTTCCGGCGCCGGCAGGATGCCCTCCGCCCGCGCGAACCGGACGCCGGCCTCGAAGGAGGCCGTCTGGTGGACGGCACGGGCTTCGATGTAGCCGTGCTCCTTGAGCAGCGACACGAGCGGCGACATGCCGTGGTAGCGCAGGCCGCCAGCGTGGATCGGCTCGGGCACGAAGTCGTGGCCGAGCGTGTGCATCTTGACCAGCGGGGTCATCTGGGCGGTATCGCCGAAGTCGTAGGCATAGGTGCCACGGGTCAGGCTCGGCGCAGCCTCGGGCTCGACCGCGATGACCCGGTAGGTCGAGCCGCCGCGGAAGGTTCGACCGAGCCACGGGAATGACAAGCCGGCGAAGTTCGAGCCGCCGCCGGCGCAGCCGATGATCACCTCCGGCTCCTCGCCGGCCATCTCCATCTGCAGGATCGTCTCCTGACCGATGACCGTCTGATGCAGGAGGACGAAGTCGAAGACCGAACCCAGCGAGTACTTCGTCCCCGGGTGGGTCACGGTGTCCTCGATGGCCTCGCTGATCGCGATGCCCAGGGAACCGGTGTGGTCCGGCGTCTCGGCCAGGACCTTGCGACCGTACTCCGTGTCGAAGCTCGGGCTGGGCACGATCTGGGCGCCGTAGGTCTCCATGAGATTGCGGCGGTACGGCTTCTGGTCGTAGCTCGCGCGGACCATGAAGACCTTGACCTCGAGGTCGAACATGGCGCCGGCGAACGCCAGGGCGCTGCCCCACTGGCCGGCGCCGGTCTCGGTCGCGAGCCTGGTCACGCCCTCGGCCTTGTTGTAGTACGCCTGGGCCAGGGCGGTGTTGGGCTTGTGGCTGCCGGACGGGCTGCCGCCTTCGTACTTGTAGTAGATGTGGGCCGGCGTATCGAGCGCCGCCTCGAGTCGATGCGCCCGGTAGAGCGGCGACGGCCGATACAACGCGTACGCGTCGAGCACCGGTTCGGGGATCTCGATCTCGCGGTCGGTGCTCACGACCTGCGCGATGAGGGCCATCGGGAAGAGCGGCGCGAGGTCGGCAGGCCCGATGGGCTGGCCGGTCCCAGGATGGAGGACCGGGGCCGGCGCGACCGGCAGGTCCGCGGCGATGTTGTACCAGGCGCGCGGGATGCGATCCTCGGCGAGCGTGAACTTCGTCTGCCTGGTCATGGGACGCGACCTCCGGGGGCTGGTAGCGTGGGCCGTCGGGCGTGGGTTTCGTAATCTAGCCCGCGCGCCCGGGCGGCGGCAAGCCACCCCGGCCGGCCGAAGGTCCAGCCGCGCCAGGACCTCGTACCGTGACCGCGGCGGCCCCAGGTGGCTGCGGTAGAGGACGAGCTGATCGGCCGTCCAGGCCGGTCGGCCATCCGCGAACCGCTCGCCCAGCGCCGTTGCGAGCGATATGGGCGCCCGACGGGCCACGGTCAGGTGCGGGACGCGACGCGGCCCCCGGCTCCATCGCCAAGGCGCTGCCGCAGGCTGCGGCCAGGTCACGGACGGCCGTTCTGCCGTTCCCGATGCCGAGCCAGGCGACGCGCGGACGTCCCCGCCCGCCGAAGGCGCCCGCGCCTTGGAGCGCGATCTCGAAGGGCGCGACGGAGCGGGCGACTTCAGCCAGGGCGGCCTCGACGGCGGGCAACCGGTCGACCGGCGTGGCGCCCATGAAGGCGAGCGTCAGGTGCAGGTCGCCGCGGGAGCACCCAGCGAGCCTCGGGCCAGGCGCCAGGGAGGGTCCCACATCGTTCCTCGATCTCCTGTGCGACAGCCTTCGGCACCGGCAGGGCCACGAAGCAACGCCACGCTGGTGGATCCATCGCCCGATGGTCGGAGGGACTCAGGCCTCGACCCCGTGCTCGAGCTGCCATCTCGCGCGGTCGTCCTCGAGGACCCGGCGCGCCTCCTCGACCTCGCGCCAGCCGACCACGTCGGTGGCCTTCTCCTCGAGCAGCTTGTAGGTCTCGAAGAAGTGCTCGATCTCGACCAGCCGATGGGGTCGGACCTGGGCCAGGCTGGTGACGTGCGCCTGGTGTGGGTCGCCGATGGCGACGCACAGGACCTTGAAGTCGAAGCCCTTCTCGTCGCGCATCTCGAGGCCGCCGATGGGTCGGCCCCAGACGTGACAACCGGTGAAGGTCGGCTCGTCGACGAGCAACAGCGCATCGGTGTGATCGCCATCGCCGGCCCGCGTGCCGTCGATGAAGCCGTAGTCGAAGTTGTAGAAGACGGCCGAGGAGAGCACCCGGTCGAGCCGGAAGACGCCCGCCTCCTCGTCGAACTCGATCTTGTTGCGGCTGCCACGCGGGATCTCGACCACGATCTCGACGACGTCGGGAAAGGGGCCGGGGCTCTTCACCCCGCCACGATAGCGCGCCGGGGGCGAGGCCACCGTCAGTCGTTGTAGAGCCGCTCCTCGATGAGCTTCTCCTGGACCGTCCGACCGTTGGGGTCGAAGCACGAGTACTCGAAGTGCTTCTCGAACTCGAGGTCGACGTTGTCCTGGCCGCCGCGATTCTTCTCCACCGAGACCACGACCCAGTCGCGGAACCGCTGCGCCTGGTACGGGTTGAACTCGATGTTGACCTTGGCCACGATGTGGTACTTCTCGTTGAGGATGAGGATGATGTCGGCCTCGTAGTTGATGGCCGACGAGCCGCGCAGGTGATGGTTGCGCAGGCGCGAGGCCTTGAGGCCCTCCTTGTCGGCGGCCACGATGCTGATCATCGGGACCTCCATCGAGAGCGCCACGTCCTTGAGGCCGTTGACCACGTAGGTCACCTTCTCCGACTCGGTCGGCGGCTCAGGGATGACCGGCACCTTCTGCATGTAGTCGACGAAGACGACGAGGCGGCGGTCGCCCGACAGCTTCTTGTGCTGCTCGACGAGCTTGCGCATGTTGTCGACGGTCGACGCCGTCTGCGAGCCGCGCATCAGGAAGAGGTTCTGGCCATAGCGCGCGATCCGATCGAGCGACGGGCGCAGGCGCGGGTTGGCGGCCAGCTGCGGCCCGCCGGCGCCCTCGGCCACCCAGCTGCCGAGGATCTCGCGGCGGACGTCCTGGATCTTGATGGCGCCGGTCTTGTGCGGCAGGTGCGCGAGCGCGGATTCCATGGCGATGAGGCGGTTGAGCAGGTATTCCTCGTCGTGCTCGAAGCAGATGTAGAGCACGTTGGCCTGGCCACCGGACGCGATGTTGCGCGCCATCTGGAGGGCCATGGTCGTCTTGCCCGTGCCCTGCGCACCGCCGATGAGCAGCAGCTCACCGGCTCGCAGGCCGGTGCCGATGGTCTTGTCCATGGGCGTGAAGCCGAGCGGGACCGGCTGGTACTCACCGACGTCGCCGGTGCTGACCTTCTCGTTGAGGTTGACCAGGACGTCCAGCGTCGAACGCGGTCGCATGCTTCCGCCATCGGTGTCGAGGCGCCACTCGACGTGTGGCTCCGCCACGGCGGTCTTCGTCCTGGACGACTCGGTGGTGCTCACGAACGCCTCCATGGGTGACAGCTGCCCTGCGGCGGATGGTAGCACCCGGTCACCCGCGGACGAACCACCCGCACCCCACCGCTCTGCACTCGGGATCCAGCCTCGGCCCCCTTCAAGGCCGCGGACTCAGATGCCGGCGCTCGCCAGGGCTGACCAGTAGCGGACCATGGCGCGATGCCCGGCCTCCCAGTTGTCGAGGCGCACGAACTCATTGGGCGAATGCGCACGACAGTCAGGGTTCATGAAGCCGAGCAGGGTCACCGGCAACCCCAGGATGCTGGCGAACGAGGCCGTGACCGGGATCGAGCCGCCCTCGCGGACGAAGAGCGGTGCCTGGCCGAAGACCTCTTCCAGGCACCGTGCGGCGGCGATGGTGGCGGGATGGTCGAGTGGTGTCAGGCTCGGGTGGCCGGTGTTGATGAGCGTGACCGTGGTCGTGACGCCATCCGGGGTCAGGGCCGTGACTCGCTCGCGCAGGCCATCGAAGATCGCCTTCGGATCCTGGTCCGGCACGAGCCGGCAGCTGACCTTGGCATGGGCCGTGGCGGGGATGATGGTCTTGGCGCCCTCGCCCTGGAAACCGCCCCACAGACCGTTGACATCGAGGGTCGGCCGACCCCCGCGCCGTTCGAGCGTCGTGTAGCCAGCCTCGCCGTACAGAGCGTCGACACCCATCTCGTCCATGTAGGCCGCCTCGTCGAACGGCAAGCGCGCGGATTCGGCGCGTTCCATCGCGTCGAGGGGACGGACGTCGTCGTAGAACCGGGGCAGGGTGACCCGCCCATCGGCATCGTGGAGCTGGGCGACGATCTCGGCCAGCACCGTGGCCGGGTTGCGGACCGTCCCGCCGTAGCCCCCGGAGTGGAGGTCCTGGGTCGGGCCGCTGACGTCGATCTGCGCGTACATCATGCCCCGCAGGCCGGTCGTGATGGCCGGCAGGTTGCCGTCGAAGAAGCCGTTGTCGCTGATGACGGCCAGGTCGGCCACCAGGCGCTCGCGATTCTTGGCCAGCCAGTGGTCGAGGTTCTCCGAGCCCGACTCCTCCTCGCCCTCGAAGACGACGCGGAGGTTGATGGGCAGCCGACCGCGAACGGCGAGCCAGGCTGGCGGCCGTATTGGTCAGCAGCGCGACGTGGCTCTTGTCGTCGGCGGCACCACGGGCGTAGAGGCGCTGGCCGTCGATGACCGGCTCGAAGGGCGGCGTGTGCCAGAGCTCCAGCGGATCGATGGGCTGGACGTCGTAGTGCGCGTAGACGATGACCGTCGGGGCGTCATCGGCGTGGAGCCAGTCGGCGTAGACGACCGGACGCCCCTCGGTCGGCGAGACCTCGACGTGCTCGAGGCCCGCCTGCCGGAGCGCGTCGGCGATCCACTCGGCGGCACGGCGACAGTCGTCGGCATGCTCCGAGAGCGCCGAGATGCTCGGGATGCGCAGCAACTCGACATACGCCTCGAGTCGACTGGTCGCGGTCGACTCGAGGTGCGCGTCGAGGTCATCGAAGGTCTCGGGCATCGTGGGGCGGGGCCTCCTCATGCGTCGAAGCGGGCCCGGGGTCGGGCCCGCTTCGGTCGGCTGGTCAGGTGGTGGGTCAGGCCGGCGACGGCGACGGCTTCGGCGATGGCACCGACGGCCCGGCACCATCGGGGGTGGCCGGCACCTGTCGGTGGGGCCGGGCGCCGTCGAGCGGGATGGGCGTCGGGCTGGAGCCCTCCTCGTGACGAGGGTCGGGGATGTCGGCGAAGAGCTCCTCGAAGGCATCCGCCTCGAGCGTCTCCTCGGCGATCAGGCGGTCGGCCAGCATCGTGAGCCGGTCCTTGTACGTCGTCAGGACCTCCATCGCCCGGGCATAGCCGCGATCGATGATGGTCCGGACCTCCTCGTCGATCTGCCGTGCGACCTCGTCGGAGTAGTTGCGTTGCTCGCCGATCTCGCGGCCCAGGAAGATCATCTCCTCGCGCTTGCCGAGGGCCAGGGGGCCGAGCTTGTCGCTCATGCCGAACTCGGTGACCATCCGACGGGCGAGATTGGTGGCCTTCTCGATGTCGTTCGAGGCGCCGGTCGTGGTGTCGCCGAAGATGAGCTTCTCGGCCGCATTGCCGCCGAGCATGCCGGCGATCTTGTCCTCGAACTCGGTCTTGCTCTGCAGGTAGCGGTCCTCGGTCGGCAGGCCCATCGTGTAGCCGAGGGCCATGCCGCGGCTGATGATGCTGACCTTGGCGACCGGATCGCACTTGGGCAGGATGCGCTGCACGACGGCGTGACCGCCCTCGTGGTAGGCGATGATCTGCTTCTCGGCGTCGCTGATGACCCGGCTCTTGCGCTCCGGGCCGGCCACGACGCGCTCGAGGGCCTCGCTGAACTCGGGCGTGCTGATGACCTTCTTGTTGCGACGTGCGGCGAGGATGGCGGCCTCGTTGACGAGGTTGGCCAGGTCGGCGCCGGAGAAGCCCGGCGACGTCTTGGCGATGAAGGTCAGGTCGATGGCCTTGTCGAGCGGCTTGCCCTTGACATGGACCTTGAGGATCTCGAGCCGGCCCTTCATGTCGGGCCGGTCGAGGATGACCTGGCGGTCGAAGCGACCGGGCCGCAGGAGCGCCGGGTCCAGGACATCGGGCCGGTTGGTGGCAGCGACGACGATGACGTTGGTGTTGGTGTCGAAGCCGTCCATCTCGACGAGGATCTGATTGAGCGTCTGCTCACGCTCGTCGTGCGAGCCGCCGAGGCCCGCGCCGCGCTGACGGCCGACGGCGTCGATCTCGTCGACGAAGACGATGCACGGGCTGTTGCGCTTGGCCTGGTCGAAGAGATCGCGCACGCGGCTGGCGCCGACGCCCACGAACATCTCCACGAACTCGGAGCCCGAGATGCTGAAGAAGGGCACGCCGGCCTCGCCGGCAACAGCGCGCGCGAGGAGGGTCTTGCCCGTGCCGGGCGGGCCGACGAGCAGCACGCCGCGTGGGATGCGCGCCCCAAGGGAGTTGAACTTCTCGGGGTACTTGAGGAACTCGACGACCTCCTGGAGCTCCATCTTGGCCTCGTCGACCCCGGCCACGTCGGCGAAGGTGACGACCGTCTTGTTGCCCAGGAACATCCGCGCCCGGCTCTTGCCGAAGCTCATGGCCTGGTTGTTGGTGCCCTGCGCCTGGCGCAGCATGAAGAAGAGGATGGCGCCGATGACGATGATGGGCAGGGCGGTCGTGAGCAGGATGCCGAGCAGCTGGCCGGAGCCGTCAGGCTCGCTGGCGCTGACCTCCATGTCGGCGTTGCAGTTCGAGCCGGGCTGCGCGCAGGTGGCCGTGATATCGCCCAGCAGCCCCTGGCCGAGCTGGCCAGGCACCTGGCTGGAGACGACCTTGTTGGTGCCGGTCTTGGGGTCCTTCTCCTCGAGGGTGATCTTGAGCGCGTTGCCGGATTGTTCGACCGACTTGACGGCGCCCTCGGAAACGTAGCCGAGGAAGGACTCGGCGCCACCGCTGTAGGGGATGGTGGCGGGCTTGGGCTGATCGAAGAGGAACATGTAGAGGACGGCGGCGATGCCCACGACCAAAACGAGGGTGAAGATGCCGCTTCGGAGGAACCGGGTGTTCAACGGTGTCGAGCCTCGATATCGCTGCGCCACAGCCGATGACCGGTGCGGCGAGCAGGCCGCCAGTATAGGCCGCCCTCCATATCAGGCTTCGATACGACCATCGGCTGCATGGGTATGGGCCGGTCGGCGGAACAGCGCAGTCGCAGCGGAGCCCGTTCGAGGACCAAGGGGATTGGTAGCGGAGGGCGGATTCGAACCACCGGCCAAGGGCTTATGAGTCCCCTGCTCTACCACTGAGCTACTCCGCCGCCGTGTGAAGTCTATCGAGCGTGATCCAGGGCGGCAAACTGCCGGCCTGCGGCCCACGGCCGGTGGACGCGGGTCCCGGCCCACGCCGATGGAGCGCTGGTGCCGACCCCGGAACCCGATGGCCGTCGGACGAACCTATACTCGGCCCTGACCACCAACCAGCGGAGGCAGCGATGAACCGGCGGCTCTTCGTGCTCCGCGTGGTCATCGACACCATCCTCGTCGCCTTTCTTCTGTGGTTCCTCTCGCTCTTCCAGGTCAACAGCCCCTTCCCGTTCGGCACGACCACGGTCCCGATCATCACCATCACCTCGAAGTCCCTGCTGGCGGTCGTGGTCACGGGCCTCCTGGTCGCCCTCTTCGAATCCTTCGTCAAGCCCATCATCGTGGCGTTGACGGGCCGCCTCCTGATCTGGTCGGCCGGCCTCTTCATCGTCGTCGTCAACGCGCTCGTCCTCTGGTTGGTCGGTCGCTTCTCGCCACTCACGCTCGACGTCGCGGAACCGACGCTCTTGTGGCTGCTGCTCCTGGCCGCCCTGTACACCATCCTCTCCTCGGTCCTCGACGCGGTCTTCGGCCTCAACCGCCCGAGCGTCGACGCGGCGGAGCGCGGCCAGTCGATCTGGCGCATCCTCGACGCCCTCCCCACGCCGCGGCGCAACGCCGTCCTCGAGAACCTGCGCATGGAGCAGGTCTACGACACCGTTTACCGCTATGGGCTCGATGCCGCCCTCGAGGGCACGCCGCTGGCCAAGATCCGGACCTGGGTCCGCGTCAAGCTGCTGCGCGAAAGCGACGAGCTCGCTGGGCTCAGCACCCCGGCCCGCGTCCGGATCATGCTCCAGCAGCTCGGCCCGATGTACGTGAAGATCGGCCAGATGATCGCCAGCCGCGGCGCGGCGCTGCCGCCCGAGTGGCTGGCGGAGCTGCAGACGCTGCAGAGCGACGCCGCCCCGTTCCCCTGGGAGCAGGCACGCGACATCGTCGTCTCCCAGCTCGGGGCGCCGCCCGAAGAGCTCTTCGCCGAGTTCGACCATGAGCCCTTCGCTGCTGCCTCGACCGCCCAGGTCCACCGAGCCGTGATGCACGACGGGACCGTTGTCGCGGTCAAGGTCCAACGACCGCAGATCGTGGCCAAGACGAAAGCCGACCTGGGCGTCATGCAGGAGCTGGCCAAGGTCGCCGAGCGCAGATCGGACTACGCCCAGCGCCTGGGGGCGGAAGGCATCGTCCGCGAGTTCGCGGCCGGCATCATCAAAGAGCTCGACTACCGCAACGAGACGTATGCCGCGCGGCGCATCGCCGACCACATGCGCAAGTTCGAGGCCATCCACATCCCCATCGTCTACGGCAAGCTCTCAGGCGAGCGAGTGATGACGGCGGAGTTCGTCAAGGGCATCAAGATCTCCAAGGTCGACGAGCTGCGCGAGGCTGGCTTCGACACCACCGAGCTCGGCGCGACGTTCGTTCGAGCCCTCATCAAGCAGGTCCTCGTCGACGGCTTCTTCCATGGCGACCCGCACCCCGGCAACATCCTGGTCGATCCCGACACACGAACCATCGTCTTCCTCGACTTCGGGCTCGTGGGCCAGCTCACCCAGCAGCAGCGGCTCGACCTGCTCGACCTCATCAACGGGCTGCGGACGATCGACAGCAGCGCCGTCGCCAGCGCCGTCATCGCCCTCAGCCACAAGCGCAAAGGCTTCGTCGAGGCCGACTTCCGTGATGACATGGACCGCGTCCTGCGCCAATTCCTGGTCTATGGCGACGACGGCGGTTCGCTCGCGGCCGGCGTCGGTGCCGTGCAATCGGTCGTCTACAGCAACGGGCTGCAGCTCGACAACCAGCTGACGCTGGCCCTCAAGGCCGTCATCCAGGCCGAAGAGACGGCCAACCTGCTGAGCCCCTCGATCGACATCGGCGGGGCCGCCCTGGAAGAGGCCCGCGAGGCCATCTTCGAGCAGGTCACGCCGGCCCGCGTCCGGGCCTCGCTGGAGCGCTCGGCGCTGCGGATCGGACGCGAGGTCGTCCGCCGTGTGCCGGACCTCGAGACCGCCGCACTGAGCTGGTTCGATCAGTTCAACAAGGGCAAGTTCGTGGTCGAGATCGACACTCGCGACCTGTCGCGGCAGATGGCCAAGCTGAACGTCCTCGGCCGCAACCTGACCGTCGCCTTGATCGTCATCGGGCAGCTCCTGGCGACGGCCGTCTTCGCCTTCTTGCTGACGCAACCCTCGATCGCCGCCGTCGCCGGCTTCCTGCCCGGCTTGATCGTCGCCCTCTTCTTCGGCGCGCTCATCCTGAGCTTCGTCGTCCTGCGCCGTGTCTGGGGCGACTCGGAAGAGGACGAGAGCGGATGAGGCTCGACCCGACCGAGATCCCGAAGGCCGTTCCTCCCGCGCCGATGGACCTGGGTCAGATCGTCGATGCTGTCGTGGCGCTCTATCGCCGGCGCTGGGCACTCCTGCTGGGCCTGTGCGCCGTGCTCGAGGTGCCGGCGACCATCCTGTCCGGCCTGATCCTCCTGCCGCTGCCCGCCAGGCTGTCGGCCATCCTCGGCTTCGACATCCTCGATCCACCGGCGACCATCGACCCCACCTCGGCCGTGGCCGCGCCGACGTGGGAGCAGACGATGGGTGTCCTGGGGCCGATCTGGCTGTCGGCCCTGGTGAGCATCATCGCGGGCACCCTGACCACGGTCGCGGTCGTCTACGCCGTCGTCCGCCTGCGCCTCGAACAGGAAGCAGGCGTCGGGAGCTCGTTCCGGGCGGTCCTGCGACGCCTGGGACCGATCATCCTCACGTTCGCGGCGTACACCGTCAGCCTGCTCATCTTGGTGGGCCTCGCCGTGGCTGCCGTGGCCCTTCTGTTGAGCCTGTCACCCGGCGCCGTCGGTGGTGGGCCGCTCGCATTCATAGCCATCCTGGCCTTCACCGCTGTACTGGCGGCGACCGTCTTCGTGGCTATCCGCTGGACCTTCTGGCCGCAGGCCGTGATGATCGACGAGGCCGGGCCGCTCGGCTCGCTCGGTCGGAGCTGGCGGCTCATCAGCGGCTCGACGGCTCGGGTGATCGGCTATGCGCTGCTCTTCGGCCTGGCAGCGGGCATCATCGAGGGCCTGATCGCCCAGCTCGGGCTGGTCGTCGTGAGCACCGTCGCGAGCGTCCTTTCAGAGGAGGTGCAGCTGGCGCTCCGTTTCGCCGTCAGCTCGATCTCCACCCTGCTGCTGGCGCCGGTCGTGCCGGTCGCGATGACGCTGCTCTACCTCGACCTCCGGGTCCGGCACGGCGAGCCGATCAGCATCGGCGCCTGAGCCGAACCGCGCGCTCGCGACCAGGCGGGCCGAACGACGATCAGCGGCCGAAGAGGAGATCCAGCCAGTCATCGAGCGGCGTGCTGTGGCCGCCCGAGCCGGGCTCCGCACCGAGGGGCGTGATCGCCCGCGGCGGTGGCGCACCTACCTCCAGCGCGAACGCGCGTTCGCCGGTTCGGCCGTACCCGAAGGCGCGCGCCTGGAGGGCCAGGTAGTCGGGTGACTGGATGATCTCGAGCTCGTGTTCGGCCGCGGCCAGCCGGATGGCGGCAGCGGCGGTCTGACTTCGCAGGACATCGGCGCGGTCGGTGCTGGCTGCCGAATCGGCGACGGCCCGAGCGAAGACGAAGACGATCCAGGCGACCACGACGACGCCGACCGCGATGGCCAGGCTGCGACGCGAGAAGCCGGCTACGGGCATCCGTCCGAGCGGACCGCGCGGATCGGGGGTCGGCGGATCCGCCTTCGGTGGGACGTCCTCCGACGGCCCGCCACCGTCCGGGGCCGGGATCGGCTCCGGCGAGTCGAGCGGGGTGCGTGGGACGCGGCTGATGACCATGCCCATCGGCCGATGGTAGCTGCGGGCAGCTAGCGTGTCAAACCCACGGCGACCGGTTGACGCACGGCGAGACGATGCTAGACTCCAGCCACCGATAGAACGGACGTTCGAAATGTGGCTGGAGGCAGGCGATGCGGATCTACGACCGGACCGGCGTGCCGACGGTGATCGAGCGCCTGCTCGACGATCCATTCGTGGCGGCCGCGGTGGTCGCCGACCGCACCTTGCCGGCGCGCGAGGCGGACCTGCGTCCGTTCCCATCGTGGCTCGATGAGCGGCTTCGGACCGGCCTGCGGTCTCGCGGCATCGAGGCGCTCTACAGTCATCAGGCGGAGGCGCTCGAGCTGCTGCACGCCGGCTTGGACGCCTGCATCGTCACCCCGACGGCGTCGGGCAAGTCGCTGTGCTACGACCTGCCCGTGCTGCAGGCCGTGCTCGACGACCCGTCGGCGCGCGCGCTCTACCTGTTCCCGACCAAGGCCCTCGGACAGGACCAGCTGGCTGGCCTGCGGGCGTTCGCGGAGCTGGCCGGGGTCGACCTCGCGGCGGGTATCTACGACGGCGACACGGCACCTGGCGTCCGTCAGACGATCCGCGCCGCCGGGCAGGTGGTGGTCACCAACCCGGACATGCTCCACGCCGCCATCCTGCCGCACCACACCAAGTGGTACCAGCTCTTCGAGCAGCTCCGCTTCATCGTCGTCGACGAGGCGCATACCTATCGCGGGGTCTTCGGCAGCCATGTCGCCAATGTCCTGCGGCGTCTCCTCCGCCTCTGCGCGCACTACGGCAGCCACCCGGTCATCGTGACCTGCTCGGCGACCATCGGCAATCCGCAGCAGCTGGCCACGTCGCTCACCGGCCGTCGTCCCGCCCTCGTCGACCGGAACGGGGCGCCGGCCGGCGAGAAGCGCGTCCTCATCCTCAACCCGCCGGTCGTGGACGCCCGACTGGGCATCCGCGCCGGAGCGCTGCGGCTGGCCGAGCGCTGCGCGCTGGCCTTCCTGCGCGCCGATCGACAGACGATCGTCTTCGGCGGCTCGCGCCACGCCGTGGAGTTGATGCTGACCCGGCTCCGGGATGCCCTCCAGGAAGGCCGTGGTCCGGTCAGCCGGGTGCGGGGCTATCGGAGCGGCTATCTGCCGACCGAGCGGCGGGCCATCGAGCGCGGACTGCGCAGCGGCGAGGTGCTCGGCGTGGTGAGCACGAACGCACTCGAGCTCGGCCTCGACATCGGTCGGCTCGACGCGGCCGTGCTGGCCGGCTACCCGGGCTCCATCGCCGCGACCTGGCAGCGCGTCGGGCGGGCCGGCCGACGCCTCGAGCCGAGCGCGGCCATCCTCGTGGCGACCAGCGATCCGGTCGACCAGTACGTGGCCGCGCACCCGGACCTGCTCTTCGAGTCCAGCCCGGAGGAGGCGCGCCTCGATCCGGAGAACCTGCACATCCTCCTGGCGCACCTGCGCGCGGCGACGTTCGAGCTGCCGTTCGAGCCGGGCGAGCGATTCGGGCAGGACCCGGCCGACGAGCTGCTCGCCTTCCTCGGCGAGGAGGGCCACGTGCGCCAGGCCGCCGACGGTCGATGGTACTGGGCGAGCGAGAACTTCCCCGCCTCGGAGGTGTCGCTGCGCTCCGGCGCCGACGTGAACGTGGTCATCATCGAGACCGGCGCGGATCGGCCTCGGGTCATCGGCGAGGTCGACCTGTTCTCTGCTCGGACCCTCGTCCACGAGGGCGCCATCTACCTCCACGAATCGCGCCAGTACCACGTGGATCGGCTCGACTGGGGCGAGCAGAAGGCGTATGTCCGACCGGTCGACGTGGACTACTACACCCAAGCCGAGCTGTCGGTCACGCTCAAGCCGTTGGAACGCTTCGACGCCGCGCCGGCCACCGGCGGCGAGCGGTGTCATGGCGAGGTCATGGTCAGCAGCATCGCCACGATCTACAAGAAGCTGCGCCTCGAGACGCTCGAGAACCTCGGCTGGGGCCGCATCTTCCTGCCCGAGATCGAGCTCCACACGACGGCGTACTGGATGGCGCTCGAACCCGAGACGATCCGTGACTGGCGGCGCGACGAGCTCGACCTTGCGCTCGTCGGCGCCGGCCGAGCGATGCAGACCGTGGCCAGCATCCTGCTCATGAGCGACCCGCGCGACCTTGGCCTCGTCAGCCAGGTCCGCTCCCCCCACGCCGAACGCCCGGTGATCTACCTCTACGACGGCGTACCCGGCGGGGTGGGCCTGGCCGGTCGACTCTTCGAGCGCCATGGAGAGCTCATCCGCGGGGCGCGCGATCTCGTCACAGCCTGCGCCTGCCTGACCGGCTGCCCTGCCTGCACCGGTCCGAGCCTCGAAACGGGCGGCGACGCGCGGGCGGTCGCGCTTCGCCTGTTGACCATGCTCGACGGCGAAACGCAGGCAACGGCCGGGTCGATCGCGACATCCGGCGCCGTGAAGACCCCGGCGGAGCGATCGGCGCGGACCGGGACATGGCATCTGCCGGAGCCTCGGCCGACCGGGAGCCCGACTGACGACGAAGTCGTCGCCCTCGACGTCGGCTGATCGTGACGCCCGAGCTGGCACGAGCCGTACCGAGCATGGCGCCCGTGACCACCGACTCGGGACAGCTGGCGCGGCGCCTGGAGCGCCTGCGCGCCCTCGATCGCCGGCTGGTCATGGCTGCGGACCTGCCACCGCCCAAGCCGCGACCATCCTTCGCCGACCCGTTCGAGCGGGCCGAGCGACTGGCGCTCGGACTTGGGGGCCGGGTGGAGACGATGCCCTCGGGGCCGGCCGTCGTCGTCGAACGGCGAGTGGCGCTGCCTGTCGACCTCGAGCCGCTCCGGCGGCTGCCCTACGCGGTCGATCCGGCGCGGCCGCTCATCAGCCTGGACACGGAGACGACCGGCCTCGGCAGCTCCGCTGGCACGGTCGCCTTCCTCATCGGCGTCGGGCGCTGGGTCGGCGCCGACTTCGTGACCAGCCAGCTGCTGATGGCCGACCACGCCGACGAGCCCGCACTCCTCGAGGCGCTCGACGCCCGGATCCCGGCGGACGGCTGGCTGGTGACCTACAACGGGCGCACGTTCGACTGGCCGCTGCTCGAGACGCGCTATCGGATGTACGGCCGCCGAGCCCCGGCGCATGCCGGACACCTGGACCTGCTGCCCATCGCCCGGGGGGTCTGGAAGCACCGGCTGCCCGACGCGAGGCTTGCCAGCGTCGAAGCCGCCGTGGCCGGCGTGCGCCGCCATGAGGATGTGCCCGGAGCCATGATCCCAGACCGTTTCTTCGGCTGGCTGCGCAGCGGACGGGCCGAGCTCCTGGAGGACGTCCTCGATCACAACCGCGAAGACGTGGTCTCGCTCGGGCGGCTGCTGGGGGTCATGGCCGAGGTCCTGGCGGATCCGATCCGTCGTCGGTCGGAGCATCCCGGCGACATCGCGGGCCTGGCCCGCGCGTACGATCGATCGGGCCGCACGGCAGAAGCCCTGGCCTGCTACGGCGAGGCCCTCGACGCGTGGGACGAGGCCGACCGGGCGCCGAGCCGCCTGGAATGGTCGGAGATCGCCGCAGACGGCGCCCGGCTTCTGTCGCGACTCCACCGCCACGAGGATGCGGAGGCCGCCTGGCTCGACGTGGCGGCCCGCGGCGGCGGCAGCGCGGTCTGGGCCTGGATCGCGGTGGCCAAGATCCGCGAGCACAAGCGGCGCGACGTGCACGGAGCGCTCGAGGCTGCAGAGCGGGCCCGGGCCATCGTCGAGCGCCGGCGCGCCGTCGGTGTGCCGCTGCGCGCCGCTGAGCGCGATCTCAGTCGCCGCCTGCGACGACTGCACAGGCGCGGGGTCGCCCTCGCTGGCAGGCGCGTCCAGCCGGGCCTGATGCGAGCAGGAGCCCGCTCGGTCCACGCACGTCTGCGAGTTGACACGCGGTAGGATCGAGCGCAAGTATGGGGTCGAGCCGGATCGATCGAATCCCGGGCCGCGACAAGACAGAGGTGGCCATCGGGTGACTGTGCCCAGGTTCCGCATCAGCCTCCTCGGCGCCGGTCGCATCGGCCGCCTCCATGCCCGGTTGCTGTCGGAGCGACCCGATGTCGAGTTGACCGTCGCCGACGCCGAACCCGGCCGGGCGATCGAGCTCGCTGACGCGCTGGGCGCCCGAAGCGCGCCGGTCGACGACGCGCTCGCGAGCGCCGACGCGCTGGTCATCACGGCCGCCACGGATGCGCACGCGGAGCTCATCCGGGCAGGCATCGCGCGCGGCATCCCGACCTTCTGCGAGAAGCCGGTGGCGAATGACCTGGCCAGCACGATCGCCATCGCGCGCGAGGTCGAGGCGTCCGATGTGCCGGTCCAGATCGGCTTCCAACGGAGATTCGATGCCGGCTACCTGGAGGCTCGACGGCTCGTCGCGTCAGGAGAGCTCGGCACCTTGTACGCCTTTCGTCTGGCGGGTCACGACCCGGCCCCGCCGCACGAGGCCTACATCCCGATCTCGGGCGGCCTCTTCCGAGACTTCTCCGTCCACGACTTCGACGTCATCCGCTGGCTGACCGGTATCGAGGTCGCGGAGGTCTACGCGACCGGCACCGTCCGCGGCTTCCCGATCTTCGCCAAGTACGGCGACGTCGACACGGCCGTGGCCACCCTGACGATGGCGGATGGGACGATCGGCGCGATGACCGTCGCCCGTCACGATCCGCTCGGCTACGACATTCGAGCCGAGCTGTTCGGCAGCCGGGATAGCGTCTCGGTCGGGCTGGGCCCGCAGACGCCGATGCGATCGCTGGAGCCCGGTGTGCTGCCGCCGTCAGGCCCGACCTGGCGGGACTTCGTGGGCCGCTTCGAGCAGGCCTACCGCGATGAGCTGGCGGCCTTCGTCGACGTCGCGCGCGGCGCGCGGCCGAGCCCTTGCACGGCTGCCGACGGATTGGCGGCGCTACGGGTTGCAGAGGCCGCTACATTGTCCCTTCACGAGCATCGGCCCGTTCGTGTCGAGGAGATCGCCCAGTGACTGACGAGGGCACCGATCGGGAGGGGGTGACCTCGCGCTGACGTCCGGATGTGACCATCGCAAGATCGAGTGGGTCCGGAGCCCTTCCGGGCCGTGGAGGAGGATCACGAGCATGCGTTCTCGCACATTCTTTGCCCTCGCGATGGGGGCGGCCCTGCTGGCAGCGGCCTGCAACGCGTCTCCGAGCGCCTCGGGCGGCACCGGCGGCGCGGATGCCAAGGGTGTCCTCGTTCCGAAGAGCGACATCAACATCGAGGTCGTGACACACGGACAGGCCATCGACGGCTTCTGGGGCGTCGTACGCAATGGCGTCGCCCAGGCGGCCAAGGACATGGGCGTGAAAGTCAACTACAGCGCCCCGGACACCGAGAGCGACATGGTCAAGATGTCGCAGCTCATCGACGCCGCCGTAGCCACCAAGCCCGACGGCCTCGTCGTCTCGATCCCCAACGCCGAGGCCCTCGGGCCGTCGATCAAGAAGGCCGTGGCGGCCGGTATCCCGGTCATCTCGATGAACTCGGGGTCGGACGTCTTCAAGGACCTCGGTGTCCTCGCCCACGTCGGGCAGACCGAGTACGAGGCCGGCCTCGGCGCCGGAACGCGCATGAAGGACGCCGGCGTCAAGAACGGCGTCTGTTTCAACCAGGAGGTCGGCAATCAGGCACTGACGCTTCGCTGTAACGGCTACTTCGACGGCCTGTACGGCCAAGGCGGCGCGGACAAGGGCAAGGTCCTGACCGGCCAGATCTCCGATCCGGCGGGTATGCAGGCCAACCTGTCGGCGGCGCTCAGCGCGGACCCGACCATCGACGGCGTGATGACCCTTGGTCCGACGGTCGCCGTACCGGCGCTCGCTGCTATCGAGGCGGCTGGCAAGACCGGCGCGATCCACCTCGCGACGTTCGACCTCAGCGCTGACATCCTGACCGCCATCAAGGACGGCAAGATGGACTTCGCGGTCGATCAGCAGCAGTACCTGCAGGGCTACCTGCCGATCGTGATGCTGACCGAATATGCCCAGACCAAGAACATGATCACCGGCAACGGGCAGGGCCTGGTCATGACCGGACCCGGCTTCGTTACCAAGGACAACGCGGCAGACGTCATCGCCCTCGCGGCGGCCGGTCTCCGCTAGCGACCCATCCGTGAAGGCGCCGAGCGATCGGCGCAGCGGCTGGGGCCGGTCGTCCCCGGCTCCAGCCGCAACAAGATCCGGGAGATCGCGATGACGGCCAACGCACCAGCGGCTCCGTCCGGCGCGGCGCCGGGGACCACCGGCCGGACACGGCGCGTGTCGATCGGTCGGCGCCTCCTCGGTCGGCCGGCTACCGGCGCCGCGATCATCGCCGCCTTCGTCTGGATCGTCTTCGCCATCCTGGGCGGGCAATCCGGCTTCCTGAGCATCGCCGGCACGCTGAGCTACCTCGACGTCGCGGCCCAGGTGGGGATCATCGGTACCTCGGTAGCACTGCTCATGATCGCCGGCGAGTTCGATCTCTCCATCGGCTCGATGGTCGGCTTCGCCGGGCGTCGTCATCGGCATCGGCGTGACGACACTCGGCGCACCGGTCTGGTTGGCCATCCTCGTCTCCCTGGTCCTGACGACGCTGCTGGGCGTGGCCAACGGGATCATCGTCGTCCGCACTGGCCTCCCCTCGTTCATCGTCACGCTGGCCACCCTGTTCATCATCCGCGGCTTCACCGTAGCCCTGACGGCGGCCATCACGAACATCACCTACATCCCGATCGCGCATGATGCGATCGAGAAGGATCCGATCGCCTGGATCTTCAACTGGAGCGGAGGCGCTGGCGGCGAGTTCAAGGTCTCGATCATCTGGTGGGCCATCATCGCGGCGACCGGCGCGTACGTGTTGGCCAAGACTCGGTTCGGCAACTGGATCGCCGGCGTCGGCGGCTCGGCGAGCGCCGCTCGAAACCTCGGCGTCCCGGTGGCCCGGGTGAAGATCGCGCTCTTCGCTTCGACCGCATTCTCGGCCGCCATCCTGGCCACGATCACCTGCATGACCTTCTTCAGCGCCGACGTGCTTCGGGGTCGCGGCAAGGAGCTCGATGCCATCACCACGGCGGTCATCGGCGGGACACTCCTGACCGGAGGCTACGGGTCGGTCGTCGGAACGGCCATCGGCGCCCTGGCTCTGGGCATGGCGCAGATCGGGATCTTCTTCGCCGGCATCAACGCCGACTGGTACTCGGCGGCCCTCGGCACGCTGCTGCTCGTGTCGGTGGTGCTGAACAACTGGATCCGGCGCCGCTACGCCGGCATCAGCTGAAGGGGATCGGACCATGAACGAGCCCTCGGCAAGGGTGGCCGTCGGGACGCCTCCGCTCCTCGAGGCCCGGGACGTCTCCAAGTACTTCGGGCCGGTCGTCGCGCTCGAGGGCGTGTCCCTGAGCGTCCGGGCCGGCGAGGTCAACTGCCTGCTCGGAGACAACGGCGCCGGGAAGTCGACGCTCATCAAGATCCTGTCCGGCGTCCACGAGCCCGATGCCGGCGAGATCCTCGTCGACGGGGTCCCGACCCGCTTCGATTCGCCGCGCGCAGCGCTCGACGCAGGCGTCGCGACCGTCTACCAGGACCTGGCCATCATGCCGCTCATGAGCGTCAGCCGGAACTTCTTCCTGGGCAACGAGCCGACGAAGGGCTGGGGACCACTTCGCCGCTATGACGCGGGAAAGGCCGCGCACATCGCACGCGAGGAGATGCACCGCATCGGCATCGAGATCCGCGACACGGACCAGGCAGTCGGGACGCTATCGGGCGGCGAACGCCAGACGCTGGCCATCGCCCGCGCGGAGCACTTCGGCGCTCGCGTCCTGATCCTCGACGAGCCGACCTCGGCGCTCGGCGTCAAGGAGTCGGCCATCGTCCTGCGCCACATCATCGCGGCCCGCAATCGCGGCCTCGGCGTCATCTTCATCACCCACAACGTGCAGCACGCGCTGCCCATCGGGGACACGTTCACGATCCTCTCGCGCGGTCGGAGCGGCGGGACGTACGCCCATCGCGAGCTCGATGCCGAGCAGCTTCACCGACACATGGGCGGCGGTGAGGAGCTGGCTGAGCTGACGGCCGAGCTCGAAGCACTGGCCAAGGTGGAGGTCCCGGCGCCGATCGAGGACTGAGCCTGTGACCTAGTCGGGCGCACCATCGCGATAGGACCCGACGCGCTGTGCGATGCTCGGTTCGACGAACCGGCGGACGCGTTCGCGGACCATCCGCGCGACCACGGCGGCACGGTCCGGGACGCCGGTGAGGCCGGGTGCCTCGACCACCAGCGAGCCGGCCGCGGCCGCGACGCGAAGGTCGAGCAGCCCACGCTGGCGCCCGCCGAGGTTGCGATGGACCGCGGTGGCCAGAAGCGACGACAGGAAGGTATCGCCCGCCCCCGTGGGATCGACCTCCTCGTCGGACTCGGCGGAGCGATAGCGGAGGGTCTCGTGACCGTCGTCACCGAGGGCGATGAGGAGGCCGCCCTCGTGACCCTGGGTGATGAGCAGCCGACCATGCGGGGCGAGCAGCGGGAAGAGCGCCTCCAGCGGAGTGGCAGGATCGAGGTCGTGGTGGCTGGCACCGACGAGGTCCGCTCGGCGCAGGAGTGGCGACGGGCTGGGCGCCTTGCGCGTGACGCGCTCACCGGCCACCAGGCGGCGCAGGGATCCTTGCCAGGCGATGGCGACGAAGGCCCGCTCCGGGATGACCGAGGCCCAATCGTCGTGCACCTCGCCAGCCACGGGCGCGATCATCCAGCCCGGCGCGCGGAGCCACGATTCCGGCAGCGCCTGGACCGGCAGCGGCGCACCGGGCTGGACGCAGGTCTGGACGCGACCAGCTGGCGTCTCGACGTTGTGGTAGATCGGCCCCTCCCGAAGGGCCACGAGCATCAGGTCGACGCCGGCGTCACGCAGCAGGTCGAGCTCATCGGCCGTGCCGGCCACGCCGTCCACGCCGACCACGGCCGCGGTGCGCAGGCCAAGTCGGGCTGTCGTGAGCGCCGCGAACGTGACGCCGCCACCGAGCCGCCAGCCGCGAGGGTCGTCGTCGGCGATGTCGCGACAGGCCGACCCGATGTGAAGGACCTCGACCCGACTCACGGCCGCTCGCGACCTCGACGCCGAACGGACAGGCACCGAGACCGGCGGGATGACCCGATCATGATGGCTGGCCCGCGGCAGGTGTAGCCTGACCGTCCACCCACCGAGCACAGGGGAACGCGTGTACTTCTACGAGCTTCACGAGAGCGAGGGCGACCTCTTCACGGATGTCCTGCTGGTCCACGACGCGGAGTACGACGAGGAGAGCTTTCTCGAGATCGTGCTCGAGGCACGGGCCACGGTCGTCGACACCTTCCGGGAGGATAGCCTCGTGGAGGCGGTCGCGAACGAGCTCGAGCGGGTCCACGGCTTCACCTTCGTGCACGATGCGCGCCTGACGGCATCGGTCGATGTCTCGCGCAACGAGGGTGCCACGACACTCGCCGACCTGACCGACGACTCGGACGAGGACGACACGTTCGATGATGACGACGAGGACGGCGAGAGCTCGGCTGTCGGCTTCCGGAGCCTGGTGGTCGACATCGACCGGAACACCGACCTGAACTGACGCCTGGTGGCGCCGCCCGCGCCGATGCCCACGGGCAGCACCGATGCGCCGACGGGCGTCGGCTGCCGCCTGAGCTCAGACGTTGAAGAGGATCTCGATGACGTCGCCATCCTTGACCCGATAGGTCTTGCCTTCGGACCGGAGGCGCCCGTGACGACGCGCCTCGGCCATCGAGCCCAGCTCGAGGAGGTCCTCGCAGGCCACCACCTCGGCACGGATGAAACCGCGCGCGAGGTCACTGTGGATGGCGGCGGCGGCATCGACCGAGGTCTCGCCATCGTGGATCGTCCAGGCACGAGTCTCGTCGGGCCCGGCGGTGAAGAAGCTGATGAGGCCGAGCAGCCGGTAGCTCAAGCGGATGACGCGGTCGAGGCTCGACTCGGCGAGCCCGAGCTCCTCGCGGAAGACGATCGCCGACTCGTCGTCGAGCTCGCCGATCTCCATCTCGATGCGCGCCGACAGCGCGTCGACCATCGACTGCCGATGGTCGTAGCGATCGCGGATCGCGGCCACCCGCGCCTCGACAGCGGCAAGATCGCCTTCGCCGACGTTGACCAGGACGAGGACCGGCTTCTCGGTCAGGAATCGGAAGCCGCGCACGGCCTTGGCGGCATCCTCGTCGAGGTCGAGGTCGCGGATCGGCCGCCCGGCCGTCAGACCGGGCACGATGAGCTCGAGCACCGCTGCCTCCCGCTCGTTCGCCTCGCGCTCAGCCGGCGTTCCGTGGCGCCCGCTGGTCTGGAGCTTCTCGAGCCGCTTCTCGGCGACGCCAAGGTCGGCCAGCGTCAGCTCGAGGTCGAGCTGCTCGAGGTCACGCCAGGCATCCACGCTGCCCGACGGATGCGGCACCGCCGGATCCTCGAACGCTCGGACCACGTGGAGCAGGGCGTCGGCGTTACGGAGGCGAGCCAGCGCGTCTGCGGGGAGGTCGTTGGCCGTGGCGCCCTCGGTCGGCGGTGGCGCCGGCAGGTCGACGTAGGTCACGTCGGCGGGCACCTCGCGCTTCGGCTTGAAGAGCGCCGTCAAGGTCGTCAGCCTTGGATCGGGCACCTTGACGACGCCGACGTTGACGGTCATCCCGCCGTAGCCACCGGTCTCGGCGTGGCCCCGGGTGAGGGTATTGAAGACGGTCGACTTGCCCGAGCCGGCCAGGCCGACGATGGCGATCTCCACGCTTCAGCAGCCGGCCGGCATGGTCAGTACCCGACGACCGGGTCGACCACGTTCTGGAGGGGCTCGCCCGATCGGAATCGACGCAGGTTGTCGCAGAAGAGCTCGATGCTGCGATCGAGCACGCGACCGCTCGACCAGCTCGTGTGCGGCGTGATGACGACGTTGCCGAGGTCGTAGAAGGGCGAGTCGGGCGGCAGCGGCTCGTCGCGGAAGGCATCCAGGACGGCCCCGCCGATGCGGCCCTGGCGGAGGGCGCGCAGGAGGGCGCGATCATCGACCAGGCGGCCTCGAGCGACATTGATGAGCCAGGCGCCAGGCTTCATCGCGGCGAAGGCGGCGTCGTCGAGGAGGTCCTCGGTCTCCGGCGTCAGGGGCAGGGCGAGGACGACGAAGTCGGAGTCGGCCAGCAGCTCGGGCAGCGCGTCGGGTGGCAGGATGCGCGATCGCGCCTCATCGACGCTCGGGAGCGGCTGCCCATCGTCGCCAAGTCCGACCCCGAAGCCCTCCCCCGCCCGCCGACGCGTGGCGACCACCCGGCAGCCGAAGCTCGAGGCCAGCGCCGCCACCGCGCGCCCGATCGAGCCGAGGCCGACGATCCCGACCGTGATGTCGCGCAGCTCGCGCGCTTCGAGCGGTTGCCAGGTGCGCTCGCGCTGGAGCTCGAGCAGCTCGGGTAGGTGTCGCGCGATGGCCAGGACCATGAGCATCACGTATTCGGCGATGGGCCGGCTGAACACGCCGCGCGCGTTGGTGATGGTCAGACCGCGCTCCAGGGCCTGCGGTGTCAGGACGCGTTCGACGCCCGCCGTCGCGGAGTGCACCCAGCGCAGGTTGGGGCAGCGCGCCAGCAGGCGGTCGAAGACGGGCGCCGGCAGCGGGCCGCGGAGGAGGACCTCGACGTCGTCGAGCGCCGCGTCCGCGAGGCCTTCCAGCGACACGGTGACGATGCGGGTGCCAGGTGCCGCCTCCCGGATGCGGGCCAGGTCGGCGGAGCGGTAGCGCGCCGAGAGGATGGGCGTCAGCGCGACGGCGGCAGGGACGCCGTTCGGTCCGGATCCGGGTCCGGGGCCGGCCATCAGAGCGCCTTCATCCGACGTCGACCGTCGCGCTCATGCCAGTGGCCTGGTCAGCATGCGCCTGGTCCACGCGGACGGGTCGTCGAGCTCGGCTTCGGTCGGGATGGCATCGGGACCCGACCAGAGACGGTCGAGGGCCGCCTGGCCGCCGATGGCCACGATGCCAGAGACGAAGCGCTCGCCACGCCGATACTGCTCGAGCTTGAGGTCGAGCCCGGTCAGCCGGGCCATGATGCGGTCGAGGCCGCGCCGCGGTGCCGCGCGGCGAGCCTCGAAGCGGTCCCGGATACCGGTCACGTCGGCCAACAGGTCGGTGCCGATGTCGTCCATGACCCAGTCGCTGAAGCCTTCGAGGAGGCTCATCACGACCTGGATCTCGCGCAGCGCCTGACGCTGCGCGGGCGCCAGGAAGGCCGAGGCGAGGTCGCCGTTCGGTCGTGTCCAGGTCCGAGCGACCTCGGCCAGCCCCCCGACGCGGAAGGCACGTGCGCCTTCGAGGAAGCCTGCGAGCTGGCGCTCGAGGCGATCGCGAAGGTACGGTCGGAGCCAAGGGTGGGCTTCGAACTCGAAGGCATGGGTCGCCTCGTGCAGTGCGATCCAGGTCCGCATGTCGGCCAATGGCACGTCCAGCTGACGCGCCAGACCCCGGATGTTCTCCTCGACGAAGAGCAGGCGTCCCGGCCGCGCCTCCGCGGACAGCAGCGCCACGTCGTACTGGCCGAGGACCCGGGTACCCAGGAAGCCGAGCATGAAGCCGATCTGGCGCGTGATGATGACCCGGTTCGCCAGGGCGGCGAAGCTGGCGCCGAAGCCAGGGTCCGCCGGTCGGTCGCTGATGAGTGCGCCCTCGAGCCGCGCGACGAGATCCCGAAAGGTGCCGATGTTGGCGGCTGCCCAGCCGGCACGGTCGACCACGGCATGGCGCTCGACGACGCCCGGCAAGGGACTGCCCGAGGCGCGCCTCGAGACGCGGCACGATGCGATCCATCGTCGCCGCCCAGGCGGGCTCGCTGGCCGCGAGCTCGTGGGCCGCAAGGCTGCCCGGCGCGCGTCGCAGGCGGGCGGCCGCGATGGCCTCGGCCGTCGGCCAGTCGACGAGCCCCTGGCGAGCGATGCGCTCGGCGCGGCGGCCGGCCCAGCTGACGACGACGCCGGCACCGAGCCCGACGATGAGGCCGACGCGCCAGGGTAGGCCGCGCCGCTCCGCCGTCATGCCGCGCCCGCCAGGACGATGGGTTCGACCGCCGGCACGAGGTCGCCGAACAGTCGTCTCGCTGTCCGCTCGAAGGCAGCCACATCGCCGGTCGTCAGCTGCATATGCCCTGCGTCGTGGTCCGCTGGCGCCGCCAGATCGTTGACCTCGAGCAGCCCCGCCAGCGTGCTCGCGGTGGCGGTCGCCGAATCGATGACGGCCACGTCCGGTCCGGCCACATCGGCGATGAGCGGCGCCAGCAGCGGATAGTGGGTGCAGCCGAGGAGCAGCGTGTCGATGCGCTCGTCGGCCGGCAGCGGGAAGACGTACTCGCCGTCGCCGGTCCGATCACCGAGCAATGGTGCCAGCGCTGCGACCACCTCGGCACGCACCTCATCGCCGTCAAGGCGGCCGGCTTCGACCAGGGGCACGAAGGTCGGCGTGGCGTGCTCGTAGATCTCGACGAATGGGTTCTCGTCCTTGATGGCCTGGAAGTAGGCGTGCGAGCGGACCGTGGCCTGGGTCGCGATGACCCCCACCCGTCGAGTTCGCGTGGCCAGGGCGGCGGCCGTGGCGCCCGGTCGGACGACGCCGATGATGGGCACGTCGTAGCGGGCGCGCATGGTCGGAAGCGCCACCGCCGACGAGGTGTTGCAGGCGACGACGATGGCCTTCACGTCGCGTGCGGCCAGCACGTCGAGGCACTGGAGGCTGAAGCGAACGACCTCCTCGTCGGCCCGTGGCCCATACGGGGTGCGCGCGTTGTCGCCAAGGTAGATCGTCGATTCGCGTGGTGATCGGCGAAGCACTTCGCGCAGCACCGTCAGGCCACCGACGCCCGAGTCGAAGAAGCCGATCGGACGTCGGTCCGGCATCGCCCTCAGCGCCTGCGGACCGCGGCGACCGGCTCGGCCAGCGCCCCAGGCTCCGGATGCCGGCCGCGATCATCGCCATGTCGGCGCTGATGCGGGCGGACGGATCGGCCAGCACGAAGGGCACGCCCTGATTGTTCGATTCGACGACCAGCCGTCCGTCGGAGATGAGCGAGAACTCCGGCTCTCGCCCGAGCGCCTCGGACAGTGCCGCCGGTTCGATGCCGCCGGTCGAATCCGAGCGGTTGAGCAGGTAGCGCACCTTGGTCGGCGGGTAGCCGATGGCTCGGAAGAACTCGGCCATGGCACGGGTGTTGACGATCGTCGTCGAGTCGTAGGTCACGATCTCGATGACCATGTCGCTGGCGTCCAGGAAGGCCATGACCATCTCGCCGACCGAGGCCGGGGTATCGACGACGACGACCGGGTAGACGCGTCGCAGGATGCTCAGGATCTTGTCCACGTCACGCACGCTGAGCATCTCGTGCATCTCCACGCGCGGCGGCGCGAGCAGGATGTCGATGCCCGACGGGTCGCGCCAGAGGACGTCGGAGAGGTCGCTCTCCGAGATGCGGTCGGTCGGCAGATCGAGGATCGATGGGGCATCGGCCGGCACCCGCAGCAGCGAGCGCATGTCGCCGAACTGGAGGCTGCCATCGACGAGCGCGGTCCGCGTCTCGCCGGTCTGCGCCAGGGCGACCGCAAGGTTGAAGGCGATGGTCGTCTTGCCCACGCCGCCCTTGGGCGCGAAGACCGAGAAGACGCGCGATCGGCCTTCGGGCTTCTCGGCCTGCGCCTGGGCCATGATCGACTGCAGGAGATTGATGAGCTCGAAGCCGCTGAACGGCATCGCCAGCACGGCATCGATGCCCTTGTCCGGGTCCCGGGTGATCGGGTTCTGGGGCACGGTCACGATGACGATGGGCGTCGCCAGTCCCTCCTGGCGCAGGCTCGCGGCGAGGTTCAAGCCGCGCACCTTGCCCTGCAGCAAGGCGTCGATCATGACGATGTCGGGGTGGCCCTCGCGCACGAACTCGGGCACCTTGCGGCCGTCGCTGACCACGTCGAGGAGCTTGATGTGCGACTGGGCGTTGAGCAGGCCACGAACGTACTGCGCCACCTGCGGCACGTCCTCGACGAGCAGGAGGCGGATCTGGTCGGACGAGCCTGACACGACTCCGACTATACCAAGCGCGCCAGGAGGAAGGCCCGCTCCGCGCCCGGCCCGAACGGGCCGCCGGCGTGATCGCCCTCGATGCGCCTCGACCGTCAGGCCGGCCGCCTCGGCCATCGTGGCCAGCTCGCCGGCCAGTCACCAGTCGCACGTGGTCGATGCGCGAGACTCGGCTGACCGGACCACCGTCGGGCGGCCAGGTATCGAACCAGGTGAACATCTCGACGTGGCCGGTCGCTGGGTCGTGCCGGGCAGCGTCCACCTTCGCCACCTGGAGGCCGGTCTCGGGGTCCGTTCGCTGCCACTCGAGATTGAGCCGGCCATCGTAGAGCTCGAGATCCTCCTGGTCGGGCAACCAGATGTCGACGACGAGCAGGCCGCCCGGCCGGAGGTGTCGGGCGGCCGCACGCAGCCCGGCTGCCTGTCGCTCGTGCGTGCCCAGCAGGACGAGGCTGTTGAGGGCGATGAAGACCAGTGCGAACCGGGCGCCAAGGTCGATGTCCAGGAGGTCTCCCAGCTCCAACGAGAGGCTGCCGCCGGGCATCGGCGCCGTCCTTGGATCGTGCCCACGCAGCCTTCGCTCGCGCCAGCATCGCGGCATCGAGGTCGACCGCCGTCACCTGGTGGCCGGCCATGGCGAGCGGGATGGCCAGCCGGCCGGTGCCCGCCATGAGCTCGAGCACGGGACCGTCCTCCGCTTCGGCCAGCGCCAGGTAGCGCTCGACGTCCGACGGCCCGCCCTCGAGGTCGAGGTCGTAGTAGCGAGCGAGGCGGGCGGCGGCGTCGCTCGGCGCCCGACGCCAGATCCGGCAACCGCGGCTGATCGGCGGGCGACGCCGCGCCAGGAGCTGGGCCGCCGTCGGGTGCCGGTTCGGTCGCCGCGCTCTCGTCAGGCGCCACGGAACTCGCGCCAGGCGGCCTCGATGAGACGCGGATCCGCGAACAGGTCGCAGGCCGTCTGCGCCACCAGGGTGGCGGCGGTCAGCGTGGTCTCGTCAGCGCGCGGCGTGATCGCCGCGTCGCGGAAGGCCGGAGAGTGGCCCGGCACGCCGTCCTCGCAGATGGCCAGGTCCGGGTGGATGGTCGGCAGCACCCAGCTGACGTTGCCCATGTCGGTGCTGCCGATGGCGCTGTCGGGTCCCTGGTCCTCGATGCCCATGGCCGTCATGTTGGCGCGGAACCGCTCGCCGAGCACGGTGTTGTCGCGCATCGTCGCCGAGGCGCCCGAGTAGACGACGCCGCCGTCGGTGCCTGACGCCAGGGCCGCGGCCTCGACCATCGCACGGAAGCGGACCTGCATGCCCTCGAACTCGGCCTGCGCGGGGCTGCGCAGCATGAATCGCCCGACGGCCCGGTCGGGGATGACGTTGGCCGCCGTGCCGCCTTCGACGACGACACCATGGACCCGGCATTCGGGTCGCAGCTGCTGGCGCCAGAGGCCGACCGAGGTGAAGAGCATGATCAAGGCGTCGAGCGCGTTGCGGCCCTTCCACGGCTCGCCCGAGGCATGGGCCTGAGTGCCGAGGAAGGTGACTTCGGCGTCGCAGCTGGCCAGCGCTTGGCCGTAGACGTGGTTGCGGTCACAGGGGTGGTAGAGCAGCGCGGCGTCCAGGCCGTCGAACAGGCCGTCATCGAGCATGAACTGCTTGCCCGAGCCGTATTCCTCGGCCGGCGTGCCCAGGAAGACGATCTCACCCCGAAGGCGCGGTGCCACGGCGGCCAGCGCGATGGCCGCACCGACGCCGCTCGCGGCCATCGTGTTGTGGCCGCAGCCGTGGCCAAGCCCGGGCAATGCGTCGTACTCGGCGAGGATGCCGACGCGCGGCCCGTCGGCGCCGAGCCCGCCGGCCAGCGTCGCCCGGACCGCGGTCGCGAGCCGTCCGGCCGGGTGCGTCACGGCGTAGCCGTAGCGAGCCACGGTCGCCGCCACGATCGCGGCGGCATGGTGCTCCTCGAAGGCCGGCTCCGGGTCGGCGTGGATCGCGTGGCTGACGGCCAGGATCGTCTCGCGCGCCGCCTCGACCGCGGCAGCGACGTCGCGCTTGAGGTCGGTGAGGTTCATCCCGTCGGCGAGCGCTGGGTGCTCGGCTTCGGTCGTCATGACCGTCGTCAGTCCTTCAGGCGGACGCGACCGCCATCGCGCTTCTTGACGGCCAGGGCACTGATCGCCTCGAGGGCCGCCCGATGCGCGGCCGCGGCCGTGATCTCGGCGTGGTCATACGGCGGCGCCACCTCGACGATGTCCATGGCCGCCAAGTCGACCTTGCCGACGATCCGCCGCACGGCGCGGAGCAGCTCGCGCGTGAGCAGGCCGCCCGGCTCCGGCGTGCCCGTGCCTGGGGCCATGCCCGGGTCGACGACGTCGATATCGATCGACAGGTAGATGAGATCGGGTCCGTCGAGCGCCTCGCCGATGGCGTCGTCGATGACGGCTTCTGCGCCCCGCTCCTCGATCTCGATCATCTTGTGCCAGCGCATGCCCTGCTCGCGCATCCAGGCGAAGTCGTCAGGCCCTGGCCAGTATCCCCGCAGCCCGACCTGGACGAAGTTCTTGCCCTTGACGGCGCCGGACTCGATGAGCCGCCGCATCGGCGTGCCGTGGCCGCCCAGCACCCCCCATTGGTCGGCGGCGGTGTCCGCGTGTGCGTCGAAGTGGACGATGCCGATGGTCCGCGGCGCGACCGCGGTGGCGACCGCGGTGGCGGACGGCCAGGTGATCGAATGATCGCCACCCAGGATGAGCGGCACGGCACCCGAACCGGCGATCTCGAGGACCTTGCGATAGATCATCGCGTGGCTCCGCTCCAGCCAGGCTGGCGCGACGTTGGCATCGCCCGCATCGACCACATCGAGGTGCTGCCACGGTTCGATGTCCAGCTGGAGCGAATGGGCGCCCTCGCCGTAGGTTGCCTGGCGGATGGCACGCGGCCCGAAGCGCGCGCCGGATCGGCGGCTGACGGCGTCGTCGAACGGCGCGCCGATGATCGCGACGTCGGGCCGACGGCTGACCAGGGTCGCCAGGTCGGTGACCAGGTCACGCTTGCAGAACGTGCCCGAACCGACGTAATGGGGCAGGTCGACATCGGCATAGATCTGGTAGTCGCGGTCCCAGCCGTGGAGCGCCGCGTAGTCGAGGAACTCGGGCTCAGTCACTGAGCATCTCCAGGTCCGGGACGCCGCCGGTGCCGGGTCACGGTCCAGCGGGGCGCCCGCCAATCGTACCCGGGCTCAGCGCTCCACGGACAAGCTGATCTCCACGAACACGACCATCGCCGTGACGAAGGCGGCCAGCGGCCAGCTGAACGCATCCTGGCTGCGCAGGATGACGAAGAAGGTGATCAGGATGCCGACCTCGATGCCGCGGCGGGTGGCACGCAGCCAATCTCCGCGGTAGGCGATGCGCCGGCGTCGCTGGAAGGCCGCCAACCAGAAGAGTGGGATCGTGGTCAGGGCGAACGCGGTGCCGATCAGGACGGCACCGATCATGGCCACGGCCACGTCGCCGACCGGCGAGCGCGTGGTCACGAAGATGACCACGGCGACCCAGGCCAGGAAGGCTGCTCCGAGCAGGCCGAGATTGGCGATCCGGTCCCGGGCATACATCAGGCCCGAGTCTAGCGGCCGCGGATGTCGCCTCGGGCGCAGGACCGCGGACCCACCGGCATGCCACCCGACGCTCATCCGACAGCGGCCGGACAGATGCCGCGGAAGGGGCACGACCGACAGGTCATGACGCCGGGTCGTGGCGCGAAGTCGCCCTCGCCGATGCCGCGGGCGACGATCTGCACCTTCGACCGCGCCGCCTCGAGACGCTTGCCGTCGATCGGCGCCCGGCCGACGACGCCCGACTCCAGGAAGTGAAGGTCGACGGCGATGGGCGGCGTGCCAACGGTCGCCTCGTGGGCCAGGGCGTAGATGGCCAGCTGGAGCGACTCGCGAGCCCGCTGTCGGGCTCGTGCCGGATCGCGGACGTCGCTCGACTTGTAGTCGGTGATCACGACGCCTTCGTCAGTCTGATCGACACGGTCGTATCGGCCGTCGACCCGGACACCTTCGATGGCCACGCTGAAGCGGGACTCGACGCTGGCGGCTGGCGCTGCCCCGGCCGCCAGGTCGGCAGCCCGGAAGCGCAGCACCGCTGCCCGCGACGCTGCGTAGCGTGCCTCCTCGTGGTCGCGTGACAGGAAGCCCTCGCCCGACCAGTGCGCGTCGAGTGCGGCCACGATGCCCGCGTCGTCGAGCGGTCGACCGCGCATCCGGCTGATGTTGAAGGCGGCGACGGCCTGGTGGAGCGCGCTACCGACGCCGAGGGCGTGGTGGGCAGGCTCCGGCACACGGAGCTGATGGCGATAGCGATAGCGCGCCGGACAGGCGAGGTAGGTATCGAGGGCCGAGAAGCTGAGCGCGACTGGTTGGTCACGTTCGACCGGTGGCGAAGCTGGGAGGATCTCCCCAGCGCCGGTGTCGTTCGCAAGCATGCTGAGCTGTTCGACGGCCGCCAGCGGCACGGACTCCGGCAGCGGGCCGTCGAGCGCTTCGAAGAGGAAGGGCGATGGCCGGCGTTGGCGACCGCCATCGACGCTCGCAGCCATCGTCAGCAGCAGCTCGTCGCGCGCCCGAGTCATGGCCACGTAACAGAGGCGTCGTTCCTCGGCATCGATCGCCTCGTCTGCGGCGCCGACGGCACTGCGACGGAGTTCGAGGGGCAGCTGGATCGCCTCGCGGCGACCGCGGCCGGGAAACCTGCCCTCGGCCAGGCCGGGGACGAAGACGATCGCGAACTCGAGGCCCTTGGCCTTGTGGACGGTGAGCACAGAGATCGCCTCCGTCGTTTCCACCCGGGTCGACCCTGTCGCTGCCCCAGCAGCCGCCAGCGCTTCGAGGTGGCCGACCAGCAGGGGCAGCCGATCGTCTCGCACGAGGAGCCCGGCCGAGCGAACGACCGAGAAGAACCCGGCGGCGTCCTCCAGGCCGCCATCCCCGTCAGCGGACGACTCGACCAGCTGCTGGAGCCGACCACTCCTGCGGAGGTGGTCGTACAGGAGCTCGCCCGCCGAACGACGATGGCTCTGATCGATGGCCACTCGGACCTCGTCGACGAATCGCGCCAGGCGGGCTCGATCAGCCTCTTCGAGACGGACGAGGCCAGGTTGCTCCACGAGCTCCTCGCATGTCGCCCAGAGGGAGACGCGGCGCCGGCGCGAACGTTCGAGGATGGCGCTCATGCCCGATCCACCGAGGCCGTACGGGCTGGCGGTCGCGACGGCGTAGCAGTCGGTGCTTGCTGCCGGATCGGCGACGAGGCGCACGAAGGCCATCAGCTCGCGGACGACTGGCCGCGATCGGAAGGCGCTGGTGCCGCTCGACGTCCACGGCAGACCGGCCATGTTCAGGCTGCGCAGGATCGGCTCAGCATCGGCGTTCGTGCGCACAAGCACGGCGATGCTCCGTGGGTCGGCACCACGCTTGATGCGCGCGGCCGCCTCAGAGGCGATCCAATCGGCCTCCTCGGAGACCGTTGAGAACGTGCGAACGACGACCGGCTTCGATCGCGCTCGGCGGGTGACGATGGGCGTACGGTCGATGTCCGAGCGAGCCTCCAGCCGATGCGGGTCGTTGTGCTGGATGAGGCGACGGGCGACGTCGACGATCGATCGACGCGATCGGTGGTTCCGACGCAGCGCGATGGTCCGGGTGCCCGGGAAGCGCGCCTCGAAGCCGAGCAGGTTCTCGACCGCGGCGCCCCGAAAGGCGTAGATCGCCTGGTCGTCGTCGCCGACGACCGTCACGTTCCTTGTCCCCGCGCCGACCAGGTCGAGCAGGTCCAGCTGGGCCGGATTCGTGTCCTGGAATTCATCGACCAGGAGGTAGCGATAGCGCGCGCCGAGCGCTGCCCGGACCGACGCGTGCTCCCGCAGGAGGCGGACCGCCATCGACAGCTGATCGCCGTGGTCGATGGCGCCGGCCTCGAGCAACAACCTCTGGTACGTCTCGTAGGCGGCCGCCAGCTCCCGCAGGCGTGCGGCCTGCTCGTCGCGCGCATCTCGCGAGTCGGCCGCGTCGGGCGATGCGGCCGAGGATCCACCTGTCGCTTCCAAGGCAGCCGCGAGGGCCGCGAAGTCGGCCGGCAGCGCGCCTTCGTCCTTGGCGCGCATGGCGAGGTCGACCAGCGCCACGATGTGGCGTGTCGGATCCGCCAGCGGGCGGTAGTGGCGAAGCGCCACCCGATCGATGGCGCCGCCGAGGAGGATGGCGGCCTCGGTCCGGCTGACGACCCGCGGCTCGCCTGGCAGACCGAGCTCCAGAGCATGGTCCCGGATGAGGCGGTCGCCGAATGCGTGGAAGGTGAGGATGTCCGTGCCTGCCTGCCCGTACGGCACCAGCACATCGACCCGAGCCTGCATCTCCTCGGCCGCGCGCTCGGTGAACGTCAGAGCCAGGATCTGCTCCGGGCGCGCTCGTTTGGTGGCGATCAGCCAGGCGATGCGGCGGGTGACGACGTGCGTCTTCCCGGCACCCGGACCGGCCAGGACGAGCAGCGGCCCATCGCCATGGGTCACCGCCAGTCGCTGCTGGCGATCGAGGCCGTGCAGAAGACCAGCCACGACCTCGAGGTCGATCGGCGCGCCGGCCGGGGCGGACGGCGGGGCGACTCGAGGGAGGGCGCGCGGGCTGGTCATGCGGCGATCCTCTCGCCGCGCCGTGCCAGCTAGGCTGGCACCCGCTCTCAGGCCGGTCGCAACCCGCCGCGCGCGCTGGTTGCCTGGGCCAGCGCTTCCTGCTCCTCATCGGACAGCGCGCGCTCGGCGATGCCCGCGTTGACCGGCCGGACGTAGATGCGCGTCGCCTGGCGGGTATGCAGGCTGGAGACGATGACGCCGTCTCCATCTTCATCGAGCAGCGCCATGGCGAAGCTCTGATTCGAGCCGGTGTCTTCGAAGGGGTTGAAGCGAACCAGCCCGACACGCTGGACCGCCTTCCTACCCTGCGCCTCGAGCGCCGTCGTCCGGGCGCCGATCGAGCGGACCGACGCATCGACTTCACCGACGCGGCGCAGATGTCCCTCCAGGACTGCCTCGAGCGACCGACCACCCTCGCCCCGCGTCAAGCCGGAGAGGCGCGCCGAGAGCGCGCTGACGCGCCGCCAAAGGATCGCCACGATGATCGCCAGGCCAACGGCGACGACGGCGAGGACAGTGGTCACATCGGGCACTGGGTCGGGTCTCCTGGAACGCTGGGAGCGGCATTCTCGCACGCCGCGCAGGTCGCAGCCGGGTGATGCGCTATCCTGCGCGCCGTGAGCAAGCGCAGTCGCGGCAGCCGCCGCACCCCGGCCAATCGCCCCGGCCAGCGCGGTCGTTCGGAACGCCGCCCGATCCGGCCGGCCAGCCAGCTCGAGGCTGCCGAGATCGCCGCCGAAGACATCATGGAGGGCCGGCCGGCCGCTGCCGCCAACGAGATCGAGCGCGCGGCCGCGACCCAGCCCCGCGGCGGGCGTGCTCGCCCCAACACCCTGCTGGCCACCCGCGCCGCCGAGGAGTACGTCTACGTGGCGCAGGACCTGCGGCGGATCGGCCTGGTCGCGATCCTCCTCTTCGGCATCCTGTTCGGCCTCTGGATCGCCATCGAGGCGCTCGGGCTCTTCGGGCAGTAACCGCGCCGCACGCACGCGGGGCGCTTCGAACTCCTGCTTCCGCAGCGACGCGACCGAAGATCGAACTGTCACCGCCATGCCCGCGGGCAGTTCGAGTGAGCCGCGGTCAGTCGGCCGGCCTGGCCCCCGCGCCGGCCGCAAAGACGGCCAGGAACGACGTCGCCACCAGCCCGGCGATAGGCGCCAGCATGGCGATGATGGGGATGGTCGTCGGATCGGTCCCGGTCACGAAGGTCGGCGAGAAGATGCTGGCGACCGCGACGACGAGCCAGATGACAGCGACCAGCAACGCCACGGCCGGCCACACGTCGCTGCGCTCTGGACGCGTGAACGCCGCAGCCAGGAGCAGCAACGCCGTCGCCATGCCGCCCCACATCCAGTCGCCGAGGGCCGCGATGGCCAGGTGCTCATGGGTGCTGCCGGTGACCATGTCCGGCGCGTAGATGGACGAGAACAGGATCGCCATCCAGATGGCGACGATGGCGAGCGTGACCGGCACGAAGCGGCCGTGCACGATCCGAGTGACCGTTGAGGGTTGGTGGCGGTCGGCCGGCGCCGCCACGACATGACCAGTCATCAGGACACCTCCGCCGATCAACGTAGCCGGGGGACGCCTGCCAGCCAATGGCCGTTCGGCCCATTTCCCCTTGCTCGCGGCTGTCGCCAGTCGGCGACGACCCAGCGGGCGTCGTGGATCGCGCACGAGGCGGGCCTCGAGGTCATCGGTTGTCTTGGAGCTACGGTCAGCCAGGCGGCTCCTTCTTGCCTGCCTGGCGCGCCTTCATGACACCGCCCGCGGTGCGCATGGGATCGACCGAGGGCAGGTCCGCCTTCGAGCGCTTGCGTCCGCCCTTGTCGCCGGCCGCCTCGCGCTCCGAACGCAGGCGGTCGAGCCGCTCGCCGATGCGTGGCTCGAGGCCCTGGTCGCCGGGCACGTAGTAGCGCCGTTCGACGAGCGCGTCGGGCAGGTACTGCTGGGCAACGTCGGCCGACTCATAGTCATGCGGATAGCGATAGCCGACGCCGATGCCGTGCGCCCGCATGCGGCTCACCGGCGCGTTGCGCAGGTGCATCGGGACCGGCAGCGAACCACGCTCCAGGACGTCGGCCATGGCTGCCCAGTAGGCCAGGCCGGCCCGGTTCGACTTCGGGGCAGCGGCCAGGTACGCGGTCGCCTGCGCGAGCGCGTATTGCGCCTCGGGCAGGCCGACCCAGTCGAGGGCCTGGGCCGCCGCCACGGCGATCTCCAGGCCCCGTGGGTCGGCGTTGCCGACGTCCTCGGAGGCGACGATGAGCAGGCGTCGCGCGATGAATTGCGGGTCCTCGCCGGCGGCGACCATCGTCGCAAGCCAGTACAGCGCGGCATCGGGGTCGTTGCCGCGGATGCTCTTGATGAAGGCGCTGACCGTGTCGTAGTGGCCGTCGCCCGCCCGGTCGTAGGCCAGGACCCGCTGCTGGGCGGCGGTCTCGATGGCCTCGAGGGACGGCGAGTCGACGCCATCGACCTCGCTGATCCCGACGGCCGCCTCCAGGATGTTGAGGGCAGCCCGGGCGTCGCCGCCGCTGATCCCGACGAGATGCTCCAGGGCCTCTGGCGCCAGGCTGACCCGGCCACCGTAGCCGCGCTCGTCGGCCATGGCGCGCTCGACGACCGTGCGCACGTCGGCGTCCTCGAGCGGCTCCAGCCGGAAGACCCGAGCGCGGCTGAGGAGCGCCGAGTTGACCTCGAAATAGGGGTTCTCGGTCGTCGCGCCGATGAGCGTGATGGTGCCATCCTCGACCTGCGGCAGCAGGGCATCCTGCTGGGCCTTGTTGAAGCGGTGGATCTCGTCGAGGAAGAGGATCGTCGGCGCGCCACCTCGGTCGAGCCATTCGCGGGCGCCGGCGATGGTGGCACGTACGTCGGCGACGCCGCTCATGACCGCCGAGAGCGTCACATAGCGCGCTCCGACGGTCTCTGCTAACAGCCGTGCCAGGGTCGTCTTGCCCGAGCCGGGCGGCCCCCAGAAGACCATCGAGGACAAGCGGCCGTGTTCGACCATGCGGCGCAGCGGGCCACGCTCCCCGACCAGGGCGAGCTGCCCCACGAACTCCGACAGATCGCGCGGCCGGACGCGAGCAGCCAGCGGAGCATGGTCGTCGAGGCCGGCCGGCGGCAGCGACAGGCCGCTCGTCGTGGCGGGATCGGGACGTCTGCCGGGCACGCGTGGAGTCTAGGGCTGCGGGCTCCGGAACGGGCATCGTCGGGCCCGTCCGGGCGCGCTCGGGGGTACCATCGCGCCAACGCCCCCGGCCCCTGACCGCCCGCCACCAGCCGAGACTCGGAGACGACCGTGAGCCCCGTGCCGACCCGCCTGCATGTCCCTGGCCCGACGCCGCTGCCCGACATGGTCCGGGAGGCCGGCGCGCGGCAGATGATCAACCACCGTGGCACGGAGTTCCGCGCCCTCCTCGGTCGCCTGACGAGCGGCCTCCAGCGGGCGCTGCGCACGGAGCATGACGTGTGCATCCTGACCGCCTCCGGCACCGGCGGCCTGGAGGCGGCCGTCGTCAATCACCTGTCGCCCGGTGACACGGTCCTCGCCGTCAGCATCGGCGCGTTCGGCGACCGTTTCGCCAAGGTCGCGGTGACCTATGGCGCTGAGGTCAGCCGGATGGACGTCGAATGGGGTGGCGCCGCCGACCCCGAGGCCGTGCGCCACACGCTCGAGGCGATGGTCGGGGCCGGCAAGCCCCCGGCCGCCATCCTCCTGACGCACAACGAGACCTCGACCGGCGTGACCAACCCCATCGAGGCCCTGGCGGCGGTGGCGCGCTCGGTCGTGCCCGAGATCCTCATCCTCGTCGACGGCATCAGTGGCGTCGGCGCCGTCCCCTTCGAGACCGACCGCTGGGACATCGACGTCGTGGTGACCGGCTCACAGAAGGCCTGGATGGTCCCGCCCGGCCTGGCCATGGTCGCCGTCTCGCCACGGGCCTGGGCAGCCGCAGAACGGGCGCAGATGCCGCGCTTCTACTTCGACCTGCGCGCACACCTCGAGAGCGGCCGCAAGGGCGAGACACCGTGGACGCCTGCCGTGGGCATCTGCTTCGGTCTCGACGTGGCCCTCGCTGCGCTCGAGACGGAGGGCTGGGAGGCCGTCTACGCCCGACATCGAGCCTGCGGCGCCGCCGCTCGGGCCGGTTTCGCCGCCCTCGGCTTCGAGCTGCTGGCGGATCCGGCGCATGCCTCGAACACGGTGACCGCCGCCTGGCTGCCAGATGGCGTGGACTGGCCGGTGCTCAACGGCGCCCTCAAGGCGCGCGGCCTCGTCCTCGCCGGCGGTCAGGGCAAGCTGAACGGCCGGATCCTGCGCATGGGCCACCTCGGATCGGTGACCGTCGAGGACGTGCTGGCAGCGGTCTCCATCGTCGAGGCCGCGCGCATCGATATCGGGCTGCCCGTCGCCCAACGGGGCGAGGCACTGGCCGTCGCCGCGCGCGCGGCCATCGACGCGACGACGCCCGTCCCGGCATGAGGATCCTCGTCAGCGAGCCCCTCGCGGACGAGGGGCTGGCACTCCTGCGGGCGGAGCATGACGTCGATGTCCAGACAGGCCTCGACCGCGAGGCGTTCCTGGCCGCCTTGCCCGGCTACGACGCACTCCTCGTTCGCAGTCAGGTCCAGGTCGATGCCGAGGCCATCGCCGCCGGCCGACGGCTGGTCGTCATCGGCCGCGCCGGTGTCGGTGTCGACAACGTCGACCTGGCGGCCGCGACCGCGGCCGGCGTGACCGTCGTCAACGCGCCGACCGGCAACACGACCGCCGCTGCCGAGCACACGCTGGGGCTGATGTACGCGGTCGCTCGGCGTATCGCCTCGGCCGATGCCTCGATGCGCCGTGGCGAATGGAAGCGCAGCCAGTTCACGGGCGTCGAGCTGCGCGGTCGGACGCTGGGCATCCTCGGCCTGGGCAAGATCGGCATGGCCATCGCCGACCGGGCGCGGGCGATGGAGATGGAGGTCATCGGCCACGACCCGTTCGTGACGCCGGAGGCGGCCGCCAACCACGGCGTGACGCTCGTCGACCAGGCCGAGGTCATCCGCCGAGCCGACGTCCTGACGCTCCACGTGCCGCTCACGCGCTCCACGCGCAACCTCCTGGACGCGAAGGCCATCGCGACCATGCGCCCGGGCGCCATCGTTCTGAACGTCGCTCGCGGCGGTGTGGTCGACGAGGCGGCGCTCGCCGACGCATTGCGTTCCGGCCACCTGGGCGGGGCCGGCATCGACGTCTTCGCCACCGAACCCCCGACGGGGTCGCCCCTCCTCGAGGCGCCGAACACCGTCCTGACACCGCATCTCGGCGCGTCGACCAACGAAGCCCAGGTCCGGGTCGCCGAGGAGGCCGCCCAACAGGTCCTCGACGTCCTCGCCGGCCGGCCCGCCCGATACGCCGTCAACGCTCCCCTCCTGACGCCCGAGACGGCCGACGCCCTGGCGCCCTTCCTCCCCTTGGCTCAGACGCTCGGCCAGCTCTATGCCCAGTTCGCGCGTGGCATCGGCTCACTCACGCTCGAGGTCGCCGGCGAGCTCGCGGCCTACGATCCCGCCCCGCTGGCCGCGGCGGCACTGCGTGGCGTCCTCGAGATCGCGACCGCCGAGCGGGTGACCCAGGTCAACGCGCTGCAGCTGGCCCGCGCCCGTGGCATCAAGCTCATCGAGCGTCGCACCGCGGATGCCGGTCGCCACGCCTCCCTCATCACGCTCGAGGGCGCCGTCACGGTCGGCGGCACCGTCGCAGCCGGCGGCGAGCCGCGCCTCGTCCGGCTGGGTGACTTCTGGCTCGACATGACCCCGGCGCGTTGGATGCTCATCACCCGACACCACGACCGACCGGGCACCATCGGGCGTATCGGGCTGATGCTTGGCGACGCCGACGTCAACATCAGCGAGATGCACCTGGCACGAAGCGCGCCGCGCGAAGACGCGTTCATGATCCTGGCCGTCGACGATGCCATCCCCGACGACGTCGCCGAGCGCATCCGCGGCCTCGAAGCGGTCGTCGACCTGTGGGTCGTGCACCTGGCATGAGCGACGATCGGCCGACATCGCAAGATCCCCTGCCCCTCCCCACCGACCTCGAGGCCAGCCTCGTCATCAGCCGCCATGGCGAGTCGACGTGGATCACCGAGGGGCGCTTCCAGGGCGCCGCCGACCCGCCGCTCTCAGGGCTCGGCGAGCAGCAGGTCGTCCTGCTGGCGACGCGCCTCTCGGACCGGCGTCGGCCACCGGCGGTACCGATCCCGGTCGGCCCACCGGTGGCGATCTGGCACTCGCCGTTGACTCGCACGACCGCCACGGCGTCGGCCATCGGGGCCGCCCTGGCCGTGCCCCTGACGCCCGAGCCAGACCTGCGCGAGATCGCCCAGGGCGACTGGGAGGGCCGCCTCGTGGCCGAGATCCTGGCCTCCGACGGTGAGCGACTTCGAACCTGGCGTCACCGGCCGGTCGGCCATGAAGCACCTGGCGGCGAACGGCTCTTCGATGCCGACGTCCGTGCCCGGCGCGCGCTGGCCCGCATCGTAGCGGCGCTGACCGAGGCCAGCCGGGCGATGGGCGGCGGCGATCCCGATCGCGCCCCCGTCATCGGCTACGGCGGACCGCCAGCGACGCGGCCGTGGGGCCTCGTCGTCGGCCATGACGGCCTGCTGCGAGTGGCCATGCTGGCGCTCCTGGGGCTGCCGCTGGAGCGATTCTGGACGTTCCCCTTCGTGCCCGCCGGTATCACCGTCATCGAGTTCCATGGCGGGATGACCATCGTTCGAGCCCATGATCTCGACGACCACCTGGCGCCCCTCCAGGCCGCTGGCGCGGCAGACCTCGCAGCGCGGCCGGATGCCCGCGAGGGCGCCCTCTGACGCGGGACCGACGCCATCGCGCGGACGCGCGCGGCGTGAGACCGGATCGTCAGCGCATCCGGCGCCTGGGCCGGCGGAAGACGAGCGCCAGCAGGCGGACCCGGATGCGTCGGTAGGCGTGTCGGACGGCGAGCAGCACGTCCGGAGCGGGCGTCCGTCGCGCGTACTGCGTCTCGACCTTGACGCGAGCGACCAGCGCCAGCTCGTCGCGGGCGGCGGGGATGACCTCGCCCAGCGCATCCGCGTACTCGTAGGCGGTCTGCGTCGGCCGCTGCCCGTAGCCGAAGCGAGCCGCCAGGCGCGCCACGCCCCCGAAGACGACGTCGGGCGCCGGTGAGGGTCGCCGTCGCTCCCTGACCGAGTAGGCGGCGATCCCGACTGCGACCATCAGGAGGCCGACCAGGATGATCGCCAGCAGGCCGCCGGTCGGCCCGCCCGGCGGCACCAGTGGTGCACCGCCTCCGAGCTCGTCCTGGCCGGGCTCGTCGATGGCGAACGTGCGGGCGGCGGGACTCCCGCTCGGGCCTGTCCCGGGACTGGCGATCGCGACTGGATGTCCGATCGGCAGCTCGGTCGCCACGCCGCCGCGCTCGCGCGTCTGGCTGCCGGGTGTGGGGTCGAACTGGACCCAGCCCTCACCCGGAAAGAAGACCTCGACCCAGGCATGCGCCGACGCACGGTCGACCTGCCAGACCCCGTCCGTCTGCTCTTTGCCCGGCAGGTAGCCCATCGCCAGCCGCGCCGCCACCGCGTTCTGGCGCAGGAGCATGACCATGGCCGAGGCGAACTGCTGGCAGAAGCCCTTGCGGACGCCCGGCTTCAGGAAGCAGTCGATGAGCTGGCCGGAGTCGCACAGGCCGGTCACGTTCGTCTGATAGCGGAAGCCGTTGGCCGGATCGCGCAGGTAGGCCTGCGTCGCCTCGGCGATCGCGAAGTTGGTCCGCTTGTCTGCCGGGATGCTGACCAGGATGTCCTTGGCCACGTCCATGGTCGTCTGGCCGATCGAGCCGGGCACGATCTCGCCGTACGGCTCGATGTACGACGGGTACACCCCGTTGATCGCATCCAGCCTGGCCTGGTTGAGGCCCTCGTCCGCGTTGATCCGGCGCACGAGCGCCGAGACGACGTAGCGGTCGCCCTCGCGCAGGCCGTCGGCGAACGAGGCGCTCTGGAATGGACCGCCCTCCCCTTTCAATGTCACGTTGACGGCCCGGTCGGCGATCGTCTCCGGTGCCTCGGGCGAGAGCACCGAGTCGCCGCTCGGCTGGATGGCGGTGAACTCGACATCGATCGGATCGCGGGTCGCGAACTCGACGCCCTCTCGCGGCGTGGCGCCAAGGATCTCGTCGCCCGGCTCGACGCGGACGCCGACGCGATCGGTCTGGTCCCAGTTCGATCCGTTGAACCGGTCGTACGTCGCGACCCGCCAGTAGTGGGCCTTGCCGTCGCTCGGCTTGGCCAGGTAGGCGACGGCGGGATCGCTCTCCCAGCGGCTCTGGATGGCCATGCTCGTGCCGAACAGGCTGTTCGGGCCGCGCGCCGGCGCCGTCAGCCCGCCGACCCACTGGTTGAGCTGTTGGCCCAACGACGCCAGCTCGCTCTGGTGGCTCCGCCACATGCCGGCCAGTGGATCCGAGCTGGCGACCGTCGTCAGCAGCACGGCGCCGATGACGGCCACGGCCACGAAGGTCAGGCCGCTGCGCATGAAGAGGCCAGACACGTGCCCGGCATCACCGATCCGCCGTCGCAGCCAGCCACTGCGTTGCTCGTCGAGGTTGGCGCGCACGAGGAGCAACAACCCGGCGGTGGCGAAGATGACGAGGTACCCGAAGAGGAACTCGAAGCTCAGCGAGATGTTCGCCAGCAGGAGGAGACCGAGCACGACCAGGGCATCCATCGGGCGATGGCGGCGGAAGACCGCGAACGCGGCGTAGGCGCCCGTCGCCCAGGCGATGCATCCGGTCACGAGCAGGAACGCGGAGGTCTCGGGTGAGCGCACCTGGCGGACGAACAGGTCGACCCCGAAGCGATCGAGCGAGGCGCTCAGATCCTGGATCCGGGCAGTCAGCTCGGCCGCGCTCGAGTTGACGCCTGCCACCAGCACGATCACGAACGCTGCGCCGATGCCGGCACCGACCAGATGGACGAGTGCGGCTGGCAGCTTCGACTTGGCGCCCACGAAACCCCACGCGCCACCGGCCAGGAGCACGAACGGCAGGAACCCGGTGCGGCTGTCGCCGGCGACCGTCGTCCCCACCCAGCGTGCGCTGTCGACGGCGATGCCAAGCGCCAGGAGCATGACCACGAAGAGCGCCACGGCGGTCCAGCCCTCGGCTGGTGACAGGTCCGGCCCCTCCGACTCGTCGAAGCCGCGCGCCGCCCCGTAGGTGCTCATACGCGCACCCCCGCCCCGACCGGCCCGCGGCCCACGAGCAACTCGCCGAGCTTGGTGGCCGGGACCACGGGATAGCAGGCGACGTCGTGCTCGGCGAGGGCGTGCCGCATCGCGCGCGCGGCCCGTTCCTGTTCCTCGAGCACGTCTGGTGCCGCGGCTTCGCGGCCGGTGGCGCGCCGACCATAGGCGTCGTACGCGGCCCGATCAAGGAGGCAGACGGCGGCCGAGATGCCACGGCCGCGAAGGGTGCCCAGCGGCCGCACCCAGGCACGATCGACCGATGGCGTGATGACGACCGCGGTCATGCCCCGCCGGATGCGCGGCATGGCGGCCAGGATGGTCTCGACCAGCGGGCTCGAGCCGTCGGCGCCGACGGCCGCCAGGAGGGACATGATCTTCTGGTTCTGGCGGCCGCCTCGATCGGCTGGCAGGGTCGTGATCCGCTGGGCGGCGATGGTCATGCCGACGGCCCGGTTCTCGAGCAACGCGTGCGCCGCCAGGCTGGCAGCCACCCTGACCGCAGACTCGAGCGTCGACTCGTCGCCCACTCCCGCCTGCACATGCCTGTCCAGGTCGAGGATGATCCACAGGTCGGCGGTCTGCTCGAGGTCGAACTCCTTGACCTGCAGCTCGCCCTGTCGCGCCGTGCTCTTCCAGTGGATCCGGTTGTAGGCGTCGCCGGGGGCGTAGGGCCGGACGGAGGTGACGAGCGGCGTGGTCTGCATCGTGCGCTCGGGCATCGAGCTCGAGCCCTCGAGGGTGCTGGCCGGCAGCCGCCAGCGCGGCAGTGGCTCGACCCTCGGGTAGACGGTCACCGCCGTGCCGGTGCCGACCGTGGCCGAGGCCTCGAAGAGGCCGAACGGATCGCCGGTCCGGATGACCAGCGGATCGACCCGGAAGTGACCGCGGGCGGAGAGCGGCACGCGGGCCGCCCAGGCGCGCTCGGCGCGCGGGCCGAGGGCCAGGGCACGGCCAGGCAGGGGCACCGGCAAGGTCGTCGGATTGTGCAGCTCGAGCCAGAGCTTGGGGATCCGCTCGGCGTTGCGGACGGTGTACGTCACGCGGAGCGTCTCGCCGACGGCGGCGGTCACCCGGTCGAGGGCGTAGCCCGCCTCGAGGTCGGCCAGGCCGAAGCGGGTCACGACATAGGCACCACCGATGACGAGGATGCCGAGGTAGACCAGGAAGAAGAGGAACGTCGCACCGGTCGAGAAGGCCGCGATGAGCAACGCTCCGCTGACGATGACGATGGGCAGCCGACGCAGCACGGTGCGGGGCGCCTTCGCGATCAGGCCGGCCGGACGCCGGATCGGTCCTGCCCGGCGGTCGCTTCGATGGGCACCGACTCCAGCAGCTCACGCACGATCGTGCCTTGCTCGACATCACGGATGGTGGCCGCCGTGCGCATGATCAGGCGATGCGCGATGGCCGGCTCGGCGACGGCTTTCACGTCGTCGGGGATGACGTAGTCGCGGCCGTGCAGCGCGGCGTACGCCTGGCCGGCGCGATAGAGGGCCAGCGAGCCGCGCGGCGAAGCGCCGAGGTAGACGTCAGGATGCGTCCTGGTGGCGTTCACCAAGCGCACGATGTAGTCGCTGATGGTCGAGTCGACATAGACCTCCCGAACGGCGCTCTGGGCCGACTGGAGCTCCTCGAGCGAGGCCGCCTCGCCGAGCTCTTCGAGGGGATGGGCGCGCTTCTGCTCGTCGAGGATGACGATCTCCTCGAGCGGCGCCGGGTAGCCCAGGTGGAGGCGGAGCATGAACCGGTCGAGCTGAGCCTCGGGCAACGCGAAGGTGCCCTCGTATTCGATGGGGTTCTGGGTGGCGATGACGAGGAACGGCGAGGGCATCGGATAGGTCGTGCCGTCGATCGTCGCCTGGCGCTCCTCCATGCACTCGAGCAGGGCGGACTGGGTCTTGGGGGTCGCCCGGTTGATCTCGTCGGCGAGCACGATCTGGGCCATGATCGGCCCGGGCCGGAACTCGAACTCCTGCGTCTTCTGGTTGAAGATGGAGAGCCCGGTGACGTCCGAGGGCAGCATGTCCGGCGTGAACTGGATCCGTCGGAAGGAGCAGCCCAGGCTCCGGGCGATGGCCTTGGCGAGCACGGTCTTGCCGGTGCCAGGCACGTCCTCGATCAGCAGATGGCCTTGGCAGAGCAGCGCCACCAACGCGAGGCGGACCTCTTCGTGCTTGCCTACGATGACGCGCTCGACGTTGGCGATGACCTTTTCGCCGGCTTCCTGGATGGGCATCGGCGGCCGTCCTCCGCAGCGGTGCTGAGCGCCGTCTCCCCGGCGCGGTCCCCGATGGTACGCCAGACCGTCCAGGCCGTCGTGTCAGGCGGCTGACACCGTCGGCGACGATCAGTGCTGAAGGTCGAGCCAGGCGCCCATCAGCTGGCCACCGAGTGGCACCGCGGCCTCGCTCCCGGTGCCGCCACCTTCGATGATGACCGCGACCGCGATGGTCGGGTCGCCGGCCGGCGCGAAGCCGATGAACCAGCTGTCTGGCCGCCCGCTGCCGCCCAGCTCGGCCGTGCCGCTCTTGCCTGCGGTGGGCACGCCCGGGATCTTCGCCTTGCCGGCATAAGGACGGCCGAGCTTGCTCTCGACGGCCGCTCGCATGGCCCGGGCGATCGACTCCGCACGGCCCCGATCAAGGACCTGGCGCCAGAGGCTCGGCTCGACCCGATCGACCGACCCGTCGGCGGCACGCAGCCCGTCGACGACGTGCGGCGCCATGAGCGAGCCTCGCTCGGCGATGGTCGCCGCCACGAGCGCCATCTGGAGCGGTGTCGCCTGGGTCTGGCCCTGCCCGTAGGCGGCATTGGCCAGCTCCACGTCGTCGACGAATCCATCGCCACCGTCAAGGGTGCTGGTCGCCGTCGGCACGTCGAAGGGGATCGGCGCGCCGAAGCCGAGGCGTGCGCCCCAGGCCAGGAACGGGTCGCCACCGATGTTCAGGCCCGTGTGCGCGAAGTAGATGTTGCAGGAGACCGCCGTGGCATCCTCCAGCGCGAGAGCCTGGTCGCCGGTCTGCGGATGATGGCCGTCGCGGACCTTGAAGCCACCGACCGGCATGCCCGTCTTCTCCTCAGCCGGCTGCGTCGGATAGACCGTCTGCGGCGTGATGGCGTCGCTCCCCAGCCCCGCCACCGCGGTCACCATCTTGAGCACGGAGCCCGGCGTATAGACGCCGCGGGTGGTCCGGTCGAGAAGCGCCGAGCTGGCCTCTGGCCGATCGAGCAAGGACTGGAAGTAGGTGGCGCCGGTCGCGGGATCGACGATCAGGTTGGGGTCGTAGGTCGGCGTGCTGGCCATGGCCAGGATGCGCCCGGTGGCCGGTTCGATGGCCACGATCGCGCCACGCTCACCGCGCAGCAGCCGCATCGCCCGGCGCTGCAGCCGCAGGTCGAGCGACAGGAGCAGGTCCCGTTGGTCGTAGGGATCGTGCCGCAGCTTGCGCAGCAGCCCACCGCCGACGCCGCCGTCGCCGATGCCGAGGAGCTGTGGGCCATAGCTCCGTTCCAGGCCGGAGGCCCCGAAGCGCGAACTGAGGTAGCCGAGCAGCGGCTCTGCCTCCGGATGCGGGTAGTGCCGGATGTAGCCGCCCTCGCCGTCCCGCACGCTCTCGGCCAGGACGACGCCGCGGGCGTCGACGATCTGGCCGCGCGGTGCCTCACGGGCGGCGAGCACGAGCGGGTTGCCCGGATCGGCGGTCAACCGACCAGCTTCGACGACACCCCACCAGCCGAGGCCGACCCCGATGGCGGCGTAGACGATGAAGAGCCCCACCCCGACCCGCAGCAGGGCGGGCGCCATGGCCGGCGGCCCACCGCTCGATAGCCGGGCCGGCGATCGCGCGGCATCTGCGCTCGCCCGCACGCGGCGCCTCACCGGACCACCCGCTCGACGCGCCCGGCCGCCGCGCGCGACGCGTCAACGAGCCGGTCCCGCCAGCCGATCGGCTCAGGCGGCATGCCCGGCCGGTCCTCGACCGCGACGGCCAGCAGCAGGCCAAGGACCACGCCGCCGGCCAGCATCGACGATCCGCCGTACGCGATCCAGGGCAGCGTGATGCCGGTCAACGGGATGAGCTTGGCATTGCCGGCCACGATGATGGCGGCCTGGACGACGATGACCAGGGTCAGCCCGGCCGCCAGCAGGGTCCGGAACTCGTCCCGCGCGCCGGCCGCGATGCGCAGGCCGCGCTCGGCGAAGATGGCATACAGGATGAGGATGGCCAGGCCACCGGCCAGGCCCAGCTCTTCGCCCAGGGCGGCGAAGACGAAGTCGGTATGGACGGCAGGGATCGATGGGGCGCCACCGACGCCGGGCAGACCGGCCCCGAGGCCGGTGCCGACGACGCCGCCACGGCCCAGCGCGTAGAGGCCCCGAACGATCTGGAAGCCAGCGCCCTGCGCGGTGGCGAAGGGGTCGAGCCAGATCTGAACCCGTTCCTGCACGTGCGGGAAGAAGGCGACGAGCACGGCGCCGCCGGCCACGAAGAGGGCCACGCCGATGACCAGCAGGTCGCGCCGCTGGGTGGCGACGTAGAGCAGCACGAGGAAGACGCTGTAGAAGAGGAGCGCCGCCCCCAGGTCGCGCTGGACGACGACGGTCGCCAGCGCCAGGCCCCACATGACGACCATCGGCAGGAGGTAGAGGAGTGGTGGCAGCCGGATCGGCCCGAGGCGGGAATCCCGACCCGCCAGGAGCGCCCGATTGTCGGCCAGGTAGGCGGCCAGGAAGACGACCAGGATGATCTTCAGGAGCTCCGAGGGTTGGCCGGCGAAGGGCCCGAAGCGCAACGTCAGCCGGGCACCGTTGGTCTCGTCGCCGAAGACGAAGACGAGCAGCAGCAGGACGATGCCGGCCACCGCCCAGGTGTACTTGTAGGAGCGCAGCAAGAGGTCGTTGCGCAGGCCGACCGCGATGACCGCGGCGATGCCAAGGGAGAGGCCGATCCACAGCAGCTGCAGGGACACCAGCGGCAGCTCGAGCGACCCGACGCGCTGCACCACGAGGTCCTGCGGCAGCCGGCTCATGAGGAGGATCGAAAGGCCCATCAGCAGACCGACGACGGGCAACAGGACCTGGTCGCGGCGACGCCCGTCCACGGTCAGCGCCAGGTGGACCAGCGCGAGCATGCCGAGGAGCACGAACAGGGCGCGCGCGTCGCCGATCGTCGGTCGCTCGGCCTGGGTCGAGGCGAAGCTGACCCAGCCGATGCCGAGGACGACGGCGACGAGGACGAGCAGCCGCGCCTCTCGGCCACGCCATCGGGGGCGGGCTCGCAGCCGCGGCGTCGCTGCCGGGGCGCTCATCGCGCGACCCGTCGTCATCGGCGGCCGGTCATCGGGCGCTCGGGCGGTCGAGCCGGAGCCGCACGTGGCCGACCTCGAGCTCGTCCCCCCAGGCCATCGGGGATGGCGCCAGGAGCGGTTGCCCGCCGAGGCGCGTCCCGTTGGTGCTGCCGAGGTCCTCGACATACCAGCTCCGGCCGCGAAAGGTGAGCGCGACGTGTCGACCGGAGGCGAAGGTGTCGTCCAGAACGATCGTGTTGTTGACGTCGCGGCCGATGGTGTTGGCCGCAGCCAGCGGGAATGCGGTGCCGAGGGCTGGATCACCCCCCGGCGAGGCCACCACCACGAGCCGGCCGAGCGGTCGGTCGGCGGCCTCGCTGGCCACGCGCAGGTCGCGGCGGAGGGTGCGGATGACGACGATGAGGAAGGCATACAGGCCGCCAAGGAACGCCAGCCGCATGACCCATAGGGTCAGATCGAGCGGGTCCATGCGATCAGTCGCGCACGAGGCGCAGCGACGTCGATCCGATGGTCAGCTCATCGCCCGGGCCAAGGGCCACCTCGCTCACGCGCTGACCACGCAGGAAGCTGCCGTTGGCGCTGGCCAGATCGCGGTAGACGAGCGAGCCGTGGGAAGCCGCGATGAGGCCGTGATGACGCGAGACTCGCTCGTCGGGCAGGACGATCTCGTTGTCCACGGCGCGTCCGATCCGCAACAGTGACGCACCGATCGGGACGCGGCGGTCCGGGCGACCGTGACTCGAGACGATGAGCGTGACGGGTCCGATCCCGCCCGCGGGCAGGACCGCCGTCGCCTCGAGCGACGGCTGGCCGTCGGCGGGACCGACGCCCGCAGAGAACGGGCCGGGGCCGCGCTCGCTGACCGCGGCCGTGACCACGATGTCTCGACGCGCGACAGCCTTCGACGGATGCAGGGTCACGAGCGGTCGTCCATTGAGCAGCCACCCACGCTGGCGCGCGTAGCCGTGGGCGGCCTCGCAGAGCGACGCCTCGGGCGCAGGGTGCCGACGCAGGAAGGCCTCGAGGTCGGCGGGCTCGAGGAGGATCCGGAAACGATCGGGCGCGAAGGTCCGACCGCCGAACGCCTGGCGACCATCCTCCATCGAGCGCTCGACGCGACGACGCAGCTGCTCTGGTTCGATGGAGGCACGGAAGAGGCGGCCGATCGGCCGCTCCACGATGCGTTCGAGGAACCGTTCGACCGCGGTCAGGGTTGGCGCCATGGGGTCGAGCGAATCTAGCAGAGGGACCCCTGACCATCTCCCAGCGGCACCGGTACCCCAGTCACGGGGGCGCTGGACGAAGCGGGCTATACTGTCGGTCCCGCGGGGCAGGCCGTGCCCCCGGTCGCGAGGACCCATACCATCCCACCGCCCACGCCTGAACTGCTGACCGAATCATTCTGCGAGCGGTGTGGCACCCGCTACACGTTCGAGAGCGCCGCCCCCAAGGCTCGGCGGCCGGGCCTCGGGCGTGCTCGCGTGTTGACGCGCGGGCTCAAGAACTGGGTCGTCGAGGACGGTCGTTCGATCGAGGCCGCGATGGCGGACGCCAAGCGCGACGAGGATCGGGGTGTCGCCTCCGCCCAGCTCGAGGCCTTCCACCAGACCTTCAACTTCTGCATGGATTGCCGGCAGTACACGTGCACCGACTGCTGGAACCAGGCCGAGGGCCGCTGCCTGTCGTGCGCGCCGATGCCCGGCCAGCTCGAGGCCGAGATGGCCGTCGCGCATGCCGCCGCCCAGCCCACGGACGCGACGAACGGCATCCAGCCCGGCATGGCCTGGCCGACGATCGACCTGACCGCCGACGAGGCACCGACTGCGACGGGACCCAGCGAGCCAAGCACGGACGTGGCGGCCGCCACCCCGTACATCCCGACCGACCTCCGGCCGGTCGACCTGCCTGATGACGACATCGAGATGATGGTCGGCGCGGCCGACGCGGCGGCGGTGATCGACGCGACGCACGATGCCGCGCCGGCGTCGGATACGGTCGAGGCCGTCGCGCCGACGGAGGTGGATCGGCCTGGCAGCACGTTCCTCGAGGTGGTGGCGGCGGCTGCGGCGGCGGCGCACCACGAGCCCGACACCGACCAGGCGGCTGGCACCGTCGGCGATCTGGAACCAGAGGTCGAAGCGGCCGTCGCCAAGCCGGACCAGCCGGAGCCGGCCGTGGCCGCCGAGCCCGAGGCTGCCTCGATCGCCGTCGCGGCCCAGATGGAGCCCGACGTGGAGCCCGAAGCGGAGCCGGTCGCGGCCGGCGAGCCAGAGCCCGCGGCAGGACCAGTGCCGGTCGAGCCGGTGACGCGCACCCCGACGCCGGGCTGGGCGATCGTCGCGCCGGATGTGCCGAGGACCGATGCGCCACCTGCTCCTGCGGCCTGGCCGCCTCGGAGTCCGGTCTACCAGCCGCCACCCGGCCCGGCACCGACCCCGGGCCAGCCCGGCCAGCCGTCGTGGCCGACGGTACCGCCAGCCGCCTTCTCCGTCCCGGCCGCCCAGGCCGTTTGGGAAGAGTCGAGCCTGGGTGTCATCAGCCGGCCAGGTTCAGGCGTCCAGGCCTGCGTCAGCTGCGGCCTGCCGCTCTCGGCCACGGCTCGCTTCTGTCGTCGCTGCGGGTCTCGACAAGGCTGAGCGCCACCCGCTCGTCACGACGGACGCGGCTCCAGGATCCACCCAGGATGAGGAGCTGAGTGACCCATCCGAGCCAGATCAAGAGCGCCAGCAGCGAGACGAAGACGCCGAAGACGGCCAGCTGCCGGACGAGCAGCGGCGCGATGAGACCGAAGACCTCCGAGGCCAGCCAGATGGCGCCGGCCGTGACGATGGCCGGCGGCCGGACGTCGGCCAGCACCGGGCGCTCGATGGGCACCCAGCGATAGATGAGGCCGATGGCCAGGGCCAGCAGACCGATGATGGCGATCGTGCGCAGGATCGCGACGAGGAGCTGGCCGATGGGCGACAGGCTGCCCGCGATCGGGCTGGTGGCCAGCCCGATGCCGAGGGCGGCGACGCCGGCGAGGGCCAGCAGGACCACGGCAGCGACCCCCAGCAGACGGCGGAGGATCGGATTTCGCTGACCGCCGCCGGGCATGACTCGGTTCATCGAGTCGTCGAGTGCGTCGTAGAAGATCGAGGCGCCGAAGGCAGCGCCGACCAGGCCGAGGATGGACAGCGTCCCGCGCTCGGCGACCAAGCTCTCCAGCCCCGCCGAGACGATCGGCTCAAGCCCGGGCACGAGGCTCGAGACAGCGGCCACGGCTGCCGCCCGTGATGCGGGGTCGTCGAAGACCCAGCCGATGATGCCGGCCACGAGGATCAACCCGGAGAGCAGCCCGAAGAGGGCGCGGTAGGCCAGGCCCGCGGCCAGCAGGGACCCCCCGGCCTGCGCGTCGGCGTCGACCACCGCCTTGGCTTCGGCGATCCAGTGGATACGCAGGAGCCGCTCACTCCATGCGAGCACGCGGCTCAGGAGGCGGTCGATCATGCCGCCTCGTCAGCCGTCCCAGTCCTCGAAGAGGCCGGGCTGCAGCTGCTCGATGGGCACGCCGCGGCGCCTCGGCGTGAGCATCGAGCGGACCTGCGCCCGACGAACGTAGATCAGGCGCCCCGGCCGGATGCTCTGCAGCTTGCCCGACTTGGCCCAGCGCGCGAGCGTGTCGCTGCTGATCGTGATGTTGGCGCTGGCGAACAGCTCCGACGCCTCGCGCAGGGTGATCCAGTCCGAGGCGGGCTTGGGCATGCTCAGGCGCGGTCCGTGTCGGGTGCGGCCGCCGGCGCCGTGGGTGCTGCCGCTGGCGCGCCGGTCCTTGCCTCGCTCGACCCCTTGCCGCCCTCGCTCCCGGTCTTGGCTCGATCGCGCGCGTCGTCGCCTCCTTCGGTCGAGCCCCCGGATCGTTTTCCGCTGTCTCCGGCGTCCGCGGACTCTGCCCCGCTGCCACCTTGCGCAGCGTGCGCCGCGGCTTTGGTGGTCGAGCCGTTCGAGCGGCGATCCTTCTTGGCCCAGCCCGAACCCTTGAAGTGGACGGCGGGCGACGACATCAGCTTCTTCATCGCGCCACCGCACGTTTCGCACGACGCGGGCCCTTGGCCGTTGATGCCGTGGACGACCTCGACGACGCGGCCGCAGACGGTGCAGGCGTAGTCGTAGATGGGCATCGAGGGCCGGCGATCCTCGAGGTCAGCCGCGCAGGAGGCGCATGCCGCACTTGGGGCAGTAGAACGCCCGCTCGTGGGCCGAGGCGAAGCCGCAGTGCGCGCAGACCAGCCCGCCCCGCCCGGAGGCCGGGACCGGGCGCTCGAACGGCGTCAAGCCGACGGCGTACTGGCTCGCCAGGATCTGGGTCAACAGCCCGGCCAGGTTCTTGGTGCCGATGCGGTCGGTGTCGCCACGGACGCCTTTGCCTCCCCAACCGACGACGGCCCGGATGATCAGGTCGCCCGTCGTCTCGTCCCAGTGGGAGACGACCCCGCCGACGATGGCGTTGTACTCGGGATAGCCGCTGGTGTCGGTCTCACCGTGAAGCATCGCGCAGGCGAAGGTATCGAAGGCGAGGTCGACCGCGCCGATCGACTCGAGCACGACCAGGGCATGGCGCGCGATGGGGCTGAGGTCGTGATGCGCGCTCAGCCACTGCATCGCCTCGGATGGGCGCTGGATGACCGGCTGTGCCTCCGCGAACTCGACCGGCAGCGGCTCGATGACCTCGACCTCGGTGATGGCCAGGCCGTGCAGCATGCCCGGCAGCTCGTCGAGTGCCTTGGGGCCGGCCTGCATGCGGACACCTTCGCTGCTCTTGCCGTGGTAGTGGAGCTTGAGCGCATAGTCCTGGGCGGCAAGCTCTTCGAGGATGGGCGCCGGAGCGGCGGTGACCTCGGGCGTATCGGGGCCTTTGCGCTTGAGGAAATCGAGGGGCACGATGCCTCCTGGCTCGTCGCGGTCGTCGGCAGCTACCGACGCCTCGCATCCTACCAGCGCACCGGTGACGACCGCCAAGGCATCGAAGGTCCGCCGGGGTCCTATACGTCGCTCCGGCCATCGGGGATGGCGGCCAGGCGGGCCGACAGCGTGGCAGCCTGCTCGGCCAGGGCATCGCGTCGAAGGCGGGCGCCGTCGACGACCGATGCCGGGGCACGCGTCGTGAACGCCGGGTCGGCCAGGCGCGCCTCCGCGACCGTCAGCTGTCGGGCGGTCTCCGCGAGCTCTCGATCGAGGCGGGCTCGCTCTCGCGAAAGGTCGCCCGAGCCGCGCGACAGGCGCACCTCACCGACCGCCGCGATGACGACCAGCGCGGCGTCTCCTGGCTCCGGCAGCCCATCGGCCGTGGCGTGGACCCGCACCGGACGCGATCGGGACAACCGCTCGAACGAGGTCGCCAGGTCCGCCAAGACGCCTCGCACCGCCGGGTCGGGCAGGACGAGGTCGGCTTCCAGGACCGAGCCGGCCTCGATGCCGGCCTCCGCCCGCGCGTTCCGGATGGCACGCACGAGGTCGAGGAGCGACTCGACCGCCTCCTCGGTCGGCCGGTCGCTCAGCGTGCGCTCACGCTCGGCGGTCGGCCAGTCGGCGACGATGAGCAGGTCGGGATCGTCGAACTCATGGGGCAGGCGGGTCCAGATCGCCTCGGTGATGAAGGGCATCACAGGGTGCAGCAGACGCAGGTAGCGCTCGAGCACCCAGGCCAGCGTCCACCACGTCGCCGCCCGCTGCGCTGGCGTCGTCGTCGGATCGGCGAGGCGGGCCTTGGCCAGCTCCAGGTACCAGTCGCAGTACTCGTTCCAGGTGGCCTCGTAGACCAGGCGCGTCACCTCGCCCAGCTGATAGGCCTCGTGAGCGCCGGAGACAGCTTCGATGGTCGTCGCGCAGCGGCCCAGGATCCAGCGCTCGGCGGGTCCCAGGTCCGCGGCATCGGGCAGCGCAAGGAACGCGTCGACGGGCACCTCCGACGGGCGGGCGCCGAGCACGAAGCGGGCCGCGTTCCAAAGCTTGTTGCTGAAGTTCCGCGCGCCATCCAATTTAGGCTTCGCAAGCCTTAGATCGGCGCCCGGTGCGATGCCGTTGACGAGGGCGAAGCGGAGCGCGTCGGCGCCGATCAGATCGATGGTGGCCAGCGGATCTTCGACGTTGCCCTTCGTCTTGGACATCTTGGCACCGTACGGGTCACGCACGATTCCGCTCAGATAGACCGTGCCGAACGGCGGTTCGCCCATGAGCCACTCACCCAGCATCATCATCCGGGCGACCCAGAAGAAGATGATCTCGTAAGCGGTCTCCATGACCGTGCCCGGATAGAAGCGCTCGAGATCGGGCGTCCGCTCCGGCCAGCCGAGGGTCGAAAAGGGCCACAACCCGCTCGAGAACCAGGTGTCGAAGATGTCCGGGTCCTGGGTCAGCTCAGCGGCCGGTCGACCGCAGGCGGCGCAGACGTCGGGTCCGCCCGGCTGATCGCTGACCGTGACGTGGCCGTCCGGGCAGAACCAGGCCGGGATGCGGTGGCCCCACCAGAGCTGACGGCTGACATTCCAATCCCGGATGTTCTCGAGCCAATGGAAGAAGACCTTCTCGAAGCGAGCCGGCAGGATGCGCACGCGCCCTTCGCGGACGGAGGCCATCGCCTTCGCCGCCATCGGCTTGGTCCGGACGAACCACTGCGTCTTGAGGCGTGGCTCGACCGCGTCGTCCGAGCGCTGGCAGCGGCCGATGATCATCTCGTGCGGCCGCGACCCCTCCAGGTCGCCTCGCGCCTCGAGGTCGCGCAGGATGGCCTCGCGTGCCTGGTACCGGTCGAGCCCCGCGTACGCGGCCCCCATCTCGTTGACCTTCGCCTCGTCGTCGAGCACCGTGATCTGGGGCAGGCCGTGGCGCTTGCCGGTCTCGAAGTCGTCGAAGTCGTGGGCTGGCGTGATCTTGACGGCGCCGGTGCCGAATGCACGCTCGACCACATCATCGGCGATGATCGGCACGTCGCGCTCCACGAACGGGATGCGCACGGTCCGTCCGACCAGGGCCTGGTAGCGCTCGTCCGCGGGGTGGACCGCAACGGCCGTGTCGCCGAGGATCGTCTCGGGCCGCGTCGTGGCGACACTGATCCAGGCCGCCGGGTCGGGGCGGCCATCCGTGCCGACGAGGTGATAGCGGACCGTCCAGAGCGTGCCCGTCTCGGGGGTGGCGATCGTCTCCAGGTCGGAGATGCTCGTCCGGCAGCCAGGGCACCAGTTGACCAGCGCCTCGGTCCGGTACGCCAGGCCGTCGTCATACAGGCGCTTGAACGCGGTCCGGACGGCTCGCGTCGAACCTTCGTCCATGGTGTACCGCTCACGGCTCCAGTCGAGCGAGGCGCCGACCCGTTCATGCTGGGCCTTCATGACGTTGCCGGTCTCGTCGATGAAGCGACGCATCCGCTCCAGGTAGCGCTCGCGACCAAGCGAGCTGCGGCTCTCGCCCTCCTTGGCCAGGATCCGGTCGAGCACGAACTGGGCGGCGATCGAGGCATGATCCTTGCCCGGCAGCCAGAGGGTCGGACGTCGGGTCATCCGGGCGTGCCGGGTCATGGCGTCCTCGACCGTTGCCCGCTGCGCATGCCCCAGGTGCAGGGCGCCCGTGATGTTGGGTGGCGGCTGGATGATCACGAAGGGCGGCTTGGTCTGATCCGCGCGGCTCCCGGCGCCGTCGGGGGCGAAGACGTCGGCCGCCAGCCAGCGCGCGTAGATACCGGCCTCGACGCTCGCTGCGTCGTAGGCCTTGGGCAGCTCCCTGGCGCGCTCCTCGCCCATCGCCTCGCCTCCACCTCGACATCGCCGTGTCACGGAATCGAACGCCCCGCTCATCCCAGCGGACGAACGGGGTCGTGGTACCACCAGCTGGTTCGGTCGCGGCGCCGTCCGGTCATCCCGGTCGGGGGTCGTGTCGCGGCCCTCTCGGCGCGCTAACGGGCGCCACCCGTCACGACTCGCGAGCGACCTTCACGCGTCCCTGGCCCCGCAGGCTTGCAGCCCATGACCCGCGGTCTCTGGCGGCCGTCCGGCGCGCTACTCCTCTCGGTCCCTGCCGTGAGGCACCGAGTCTAGCACTCCGGTGTCGGGGGCCGAGCAGCATCACGTCACCCGTGCCCGTTCGGTGGAAAGCGCCTCGTGTTCGCCCTCAGCCACCAGCCGGCGGAGGCGATCCATCGCCTCCCAGACGTCGACGAACCGCGTGTAGGCGGCGACCGGCGCCAGGCGGATGACGTCGGGCGCCCGGAAGTCTGGGATGACGCCGGCACGTTCGATCAGCGCCCGATCGATGCGGTAGGCATCGCGATGTCGCAGGGCGACATGGCCACCGCGATACGCGGGATCCCTGGGCGAGCCCAGGCTGAACCCGAGTGGCTCGAGCCAGACATCGGCGAGCGCGATGAGGTACTCCGTCAGCGCCACGCTCTTGGCGCGCAGAGCTCGGATCCCGGTGCGTGCCAGCAAGTCCACGGCGGCTTCGACCGCGACCATCGCGATGACCGGTGGCGTCCCCGACTGGAAGTGCCCGATGCCGGGGATCGGGTCATAGGGGTGACCCATGGCGAACTGGTCGCGCTGGCCGAACCAACCCTGGATCGGTTGGCGGAGCTGGTCCTGGAGCGCTCGACGGACGTACAGGAACGCTGGCGCGCCCGGCCCACCGTTGAGGTACTTGTACGTGCAGCCGACGGCCAGGTCCGCAGCGCAGCCCTCGAGGTCGATGGGCACCGACCCCACCGCGTGCGAGCAGTCCCAGACCATCAGCGCGCCGGACGCGTGGACGGCGGCGGTGATGGCCGCCAGGTCGGCCAGGGCACCCGAGCGGTAGTCGACGAGGGAGAGGCAGACGAGGGCGGTCTCGGTGCTCAGCGCGGCCGTCAGGGCGGCCATCTGCAGGCCGTGGACCTGATCGGGCTCGACGAGCCGGAGCTCGAGGCCGCGCGCCTCGGCCAGGCCCTGCAGGACGTAGCGGTCGGTCGGGAACTCGCCGGCCGAGACGACGATGACGTGCCGATCGGGTCGCGCGTCGAGGGCGGCGTCGGCCAGGCGATAGAGGTTGACCGTCGTCGAGTCGCCGACGATGACCTCGCCCGGCAAGGCGCCCAGGAAGGCGGACGCGATCTTGTCGCCAACCTGCAGCGGGAGGTCGATCCACTCGGCCCAGCGACGTACCCCGTCACGGCCCCACTCGTCGCGGATGAGGCCGGACACTCGTTCCAGGGTCGCCTTGGGCAGCCGACCGAGGGAGTTGCCATCGAGATAGATGGGCTCGGGGTCGGCGATCTCGAAGGCGGCCCGAAGGCCTCGCAGCGGATCGTCGGCGTCGAGGTGCTCGGCCGCACCCCGGTCGGTCAGCCCCGCGGCCACGGCCGCCGGTTCAGGCGCCGCGCTCGGCGAGCCAGGACTCGTAATTGGTCTCGTCGACGCCCTTGTCGACCTCTGCCTTGGTCAGCAGGAGGGGCAGTCGATGCGAGCGGATGGTCTCTTCCGTGATGATGCACTTGCGCACATCGGTCCGCTCCGGGATGTCATACATGACCTCGAGCAGCGCCTCTTCGACGATGGCGCGCAGGGCTCGGGCGCCGGTCTTGCGATCGAGCGCGACCTCGGCCGCCGCTTCCAGCGCACCCGGCGTGAAGACCAGCTCGACCTTGTCGAGCGACAGGAACTTCTGGAACTGGCGGACGACCGCATTCTTGGGCTCGGTCATGATCCGCACCAGGTCCTCCTGGTTGAGCGCCGAGAGCGTGACGATGACCGGCAGCCGACCGACGAACTCAGGGATCAGCCCGAACCTGAGGAGGTCCTCCGGCATCAGCTGCTCGAGGATCTTCTCGCGCCGCACGCGGTCGAGCTGGGCCTGCGAGCCAAAGCCGATGGAGCGCTTTCCGACGCGCTCCTCGACGACCTTCTCGAGGCCCTCGAAGGCGCCGCCACAGATGAACAGCACGTTCGTGGTGTCGATCTGGATGAAGTCCTGGTGGGGATGCTTGCGGCCACCCTGCGGGGGCACATTGGCGACCGTGCCCTCGAGGATCTTGAGCAGCGCCTGCTGGACGCCCTCACCCGACACGTCGCGGGTGATCGAGGGGTTGTCCGCCTTGCGCGCGATCTTGTCGATCTCGTCGATGTAGATGATCCCGCGCTGGGCACGAGCGACGTCGAAGTCGGCGGCCTGGATGAGGCGCAGCAGGATGTTCTCGACGTCCTCGCCGACGTAGCCGGCCTCGGTCAGGGAGGTCGCGTCGGCGATGCAGAAGGGCACATCGAGGACGCGCGCCAGGGTCTGGGCCAGCAGCGTCTTGCCCGAGCCGGTCGGTCCCACGAGCATCACGTTCGACTTCTGGAGCTCGACGTCATCGACCTGGTGCCCGGCGTTGACGCGCTTATAGTGGTTGTAGACGGCGACCGAGAGGACCTTCTTGGCGCGATCCTGACTGATCACGTAGTCGTCGAGCGCGTCCTTGATCTGGCGCGGGTTGGGGAGCTTCGCTGCCGCCGGCTTGGCGCGAGGCGTCGAGCATCTCCTCTTCGATGATCTCTTGGCAGAGGTTGATGCACTCGTCGCAGATGTAGACGCCCTGGCCCGCGATGAGCTTGCGGACCTGCTCCTGGCTCTTGCCGCAGAAGCTGCAGCGGTAGGGAACCTTGGGGCTCTTGCCAGATGTCGTCGCCACGGTCTCCGTTCGACCTCCTTCACCGGCCGCCGAGTCAGTCCTCGGCGGTACTCGCTGTGCCTGCGCTTTTGGCCCGCTCGTCCTTCGCCTGGGCGATGAGAGTGAGCCGCCAGGGCGGGCCATGACCTCGTCGATGATGCCATAGGCCAGGGCCTGTTCGGGACTCATGAAATAGTCCCGCTCGGTGTCCTTGATCAGTTCTTGTCCACCGTCTGGCCCGTGTGGTGGGCCAGTGACCGTGCAGCCGCTGATCGAGCGTCTCGAGCTCCTTGACCTGGACGATCACATCGGGGGTGTTGCCGCGAATACCGGATCCTGGGCGATGATGATGCGGCTGTTGCCGAGCGAGTAGCGCTTGCCCTTGGCGCCGGCGGCCGGCAGGACCGCTGGCCATGCTGAAGCGGCGATGCCGATGCAGAGCGGTGGCTCACCGGGGCTCGCAGGTACTGCATCGTGTCGTAGACGGCGAGGCCGGAGGTGACGACGCCACCCGGCGAGTTGATGTACGAGGGTGATGTCGCGGTCTCGGGTGCGCTCGGCCTCGAGGAAGAGCAGGCCGGGCGATGATCAGGTCGGCGACGTGGTCCTCGATGGTGTCGCCGAGGAACAGACGACGCGCTCGTAGAGGCTGCTCGTAGATGCTCATAGGCGTGCTCGCCGCGATGTCGATGAACCATGGGCACCAGCAATCGCGCGTGCTCCCAGCGCGGCGGCCAGGGCGATCCTGCTCGCCGAGGTCGAGGTCGCGGCCGAGGGCTGGACGCGCTGGTCAGCGGCGGCGGCGAGGGGGTGGTCGGGACGGTGTTGGGGGTCGGTCAGCGCGGGGATCCTTCCGCGCTCGGATCGGTGTCGAGTCGGCGGCAGTAGCGGATGCGGTCGTGATCGTGGCCGTGATGCGCGTGCTCGTGCTGATCGCCAACGCCGGCCGGCGCTGTACCGCTTCCTGGCTGGTCGTGCAGGTGTGGTAGCGGCCCGACCTCGGGGCGCGCGTCGAGCCAGTGATCGACGAGCAGTTGACCGACCTTGTCGCGCAGCGTCGCTTCAGGTAGGCGTGCCGCGCGGGGAAACTGGAAGAACGAAGATGAGCTGGGGGTTCTGCGCTTCGCGCGCGGGCCGATCGACTCCGCCTGGAACGGCGGCATCGCTGGCCTTGATGCTCGCGTCGGTGATGCCCAGAGGACGAACAGGACCTTGACCCGGTGCTGGGCGGCTGCGTGACTCGCGCGGAGCTGGTCGATGGTCTTGATGCGCGAGCAGGTAGGTAGTCGACGCCCTGCGGCCAGCGACGCTGAGCTTGTCGTGAATGAACCTCGATCTTGACGCTCCATGAGCAGCTTGGGGAATGGCGACCGTCGCGTTGGCGATGGCGAACTCGATGACGTGCTCCGAGACGCATGCCGCGCGTGATCGAGCGCGGCCGCGAGCGCGCGCGATATCGTCGTAACAATGGGCGAGATCGTGGAGCTGCCCATGGACTGGGCGAAGCGATCGATGGCAGGTTGGGCACCGAAGCTCGTGAGCGTGACGTATCCGCCGGCCAGCGATGTTCGCGATAGTCGGCGGCAAGGTCGAGCGGGCGTCCGCGGCCGTCCTCGACCACGCCCTTGAGCGCCTGTCAAAGCCGGGATCATGTGGTTGGATCGCAGCCAGGGTAGGCCTGGTGGCGCGCCTTCGACGGCATGCTGTTACGCCGCCGACGAAGCCGATGACTGTGGTCGTCGGCGGCTGCGAACCTCGACTGGGACGAGGCTGGCAGTTTCGCTGGTGAATGTTTGATCATGTGTTCGAGATCTTCTCGTCATTGATCTCGTCGATGTCGATGCCGAAGGGGTAGTTGGTGTAGCGCCTAGCTTGACCTTGTGGATGGGCAGCACGACGCGATAGCCAGTCCTTTCGCCTTCGACGCAGTGGATCCACTTCGGCTGGCGGGATGCCGAGCACGTCGATCTCTGTTCGTGATGGTCTTCATCATCGATCACCAGATGTCCTTGGCGTTGTCGTAGACGGGATCGGAGCGGCTGGGTCGGTGCCGGTGATGCCGAGGGCCGTCTCCAGCATCGGCGACGGTATCTTCGCCGTTGAGCTGCACCGTGTGCGGCGCCCAGGTGGCGCACGGCATTGTCGATGGGACGTTGACGGATGCGGCTGGAAGCTCGACGTCGAGGATGATGTGCTCTTGTCGGTCGGCGTGGCGGTGACGTTCATCGCCGCCGACAGGGCGGGGTCGCCTTGAGCTGGTAGCGGCGAGACCGCGGCGCCGAGGCCGTCGAGGCCACTGGCAGGTAGATCTCGTCCGGCCTCGAGGTCGCCGAGCTTGATCGTCCTGGCCGGCGAACCGAGACGAACTCGACGCGTGACGCGGTACCGCTGAAGGCTGGCGCGCTTGCCATTCGCCGACCCGCCCGCGGCGCGGTTGGCCTGTCGCGCCGGCGCGGTCGGACTGCGAGGCGCGCTCGAAGCTGATCGGCACGCCGTCGAGGTCCTTGTCGAGACGGTATCAGGTCTTCATCGTCGAGCAATCGGGGCCACCGTGTCCGCCTACGAGAAGCTGCTGGGCCAGCTCGCGGCGACCTGTGTGTGATGTGGTGAAGACGTTGGCGCGGCGCGAGAACGATGGGCGGACCGCTGCGGAGTCGGCTGCTTTCTTCTGGACCCCCAGGTAGTCCGCGAGTCACGTCCAGGCGCGCCGGATTTCGCCGTCGCCGCCCAGCTCGGCCACCAGCGTCGATTGTCGGGCAGGACGGAGGCCGGCGGGGCGTCGTCGACGAACGTCCGCGTCACGGTGGCGGCTTGTGCGCTGGCGGGCTGCGACACGATGAAGGCCAGGCCGCGGTCCCGGCCGCGAACTTGCTGGTTTCCGACGACTTCGTGGAATGTCAAGGTCGATGCGTGGAGGATGCAGCTCGTCGACCTCGACGAGGAAGCGCGGCCGCGTCGACCACCGTCGTCGCGCCGTGGAGTCGCTTCGTCCATTCTGCCGACGATGTCCTTCGTCTCGATGTCCTCCTCGATACGCCGCGCGGCGATAGAGTTGAAGCGCGCCTGCGGATCGAGATTCGCCTTCGACGTGCGCCAGCCCATGAGCGCGATCGAGGTGATGAGGCCGATGGTCAGCCCCATGGTGGTGGTGACCTGCTCAACGCTAACACCAGGCTGCGAAGAGGATGCCGATCCGCAGCGGCTCCAGCAGGTCCTCGATGATGCAGACGAATGGCCCCAGGCCCTGGCCGATGCGCTCGACTGATGAGGGCGATGATCGATGACGACGGCGAAGAAGACGATGGCCACGAACCGCGGCGCGCAACTGCGGATCCAGGTCGGGGCGACGTCGGCCATGACGATGCTGGCGATGCACTTGAGAGGTCGCGCGGACGTCGAAGGCGAGCACGAAGCGCGACCCGCACCCGCGGCCATGAAGCCCACCAGCGGCGGCTGATGAGCGGTCGTGGCGCGTCGATGATCGTCAGGCCGATGTGACCACGACCTGGTGCCACAGACGCCGCGCAGGATGCGACCTGATCGAGCCGAAGATCATGCCCCGAGGAAGAGGGTGCTCATGGCTGAGCAGTGAGACGGCGTAGAGGGGCAAGGACGACGATGCCACCGACGTAGGCAGCGATCCTGCTCGATCTGGTCGTCTATGACGACGGGCTCGGAGCAGGGCGATGTGCGCCTCGACGAACAACCTGGCGGTGCTGGACGCGGCCGAACGCCAGCCACGCCGCACGCTTCACCGTCGGCGTCGCTGGTCGGCGGGTTCGGACGGGGCGCTTCGACGGCGGCGATGCACCGGCCCCGAGCGGGTGTGGCGGGACCCGGAGCGGCGGACGGCGCAGCCTCGGCCCGGTCTTCGAGACGTCGTCGGTCGGTACCGCGTCATCGGGCGGCATGGGCGGTGAAGCGTCACCGCTCTGCGGGCGCTCGGATGGCGGATCTGGTGTTCGTCGGTCAGCGTGAGCCTTGAGGCGCTCAGAGAGGCCCGAAGGACAGCAGCGTGCCCGAGCGGCTTCAGATGCCGTCGGCTTGATCGGTCTGGTCACACCGCCGGCCGACGCGAGCCAGGGGTGAAGTTTCGGCCGTGGCGTCAGCTGGCCAGTCGCAGCCGCTAGATCGGAGAGTGGACCGCTGTCGAAGAATCGATAGGTCCTCGTTTATAGGCGCGAGCGCGATCCGGCGCCTCGCGGACCCGGTGGCGATGACCAGGAGCCGCGGCCCCAGCTCCTCGACGCGCGGGCCAGCCGCTGGTGTCCGAGGCACTGGACGTCCGCGCAGGTTCTGTGGCTGCTGGTAAGTGGCATCGTTGGTCGGGCGCGCGGATCAGGGCCCAGATGGTCTCGAGGGCATGACCGACGCCGTCAGAAGACCGACGGGGCCAGGCAGTTGGCTGTTCGCCGTCCGAGCCGTCCTGGTAGCGCCTCGGCCGAATGCTGCTGCAGTTCCGCCGAATGTCGCCGGGCGCGGCCAGGCCGACGGCGTGCACCAGCGCCTGGCAGCTGTGGAGAATCCCCATCGTGGCGCGAGGGGTGCCCGAAAGCCGAAGGTGATGCCGAGGGGGGGCAGAACGGCGTCGGCGATGGAGGCCGCGCTGCCCGGCAGCGAGGGGTTGTGCATCGCCGATCGAGAGGCGCCCGGGTCGCTGGAGAGGCTCAGCGGTCGAAGGCGGCGAGCTGTTGCTCAAGCTGCGGGCCTGGTTGCAGCCGTCGCGCTCGGACATGATCTGCAGGATAGCGACCGAGCGAACCTGCTGGACGATGCTCTCGAAGGTCCCGATGGCGAACCGCATGGAGGATGACCGGCGTCATCGTCGCCGATGACGTAGTGAACGTGAGCCAGCCGCCACCTGTCTCGCGGTCGGGTCTGAGCCACGACGGCGGCAACCGCCAGACGAACTCCGGCGACCTGGCCGTCAACCTGATGGGACTGTGGCGTCGATCAACGCCTGGCTGCTGCTGATGACCTCGATGTGGTCATGGGCGCGATCACCGACGGCCTCGACCAGCAGCGACGCCGACGGCGGCCTGGGGCCGACCTCTACGACCTGACCCGCGAGGCCATCGCCGGCGTGCGGCGAGACACCGACTGTTCGACCTGGGCCTGGAGGCTGGGCTGGCCGGCCTCTTCGCCGACGCGGCGTGCCCATGCCGGCCATCAATCGAACAGGTGGTTGATCTGAGCGCGACGTCGATAGGCAACGGCGCGGGACGGCGCCGGGCTGGTGGGGTTGATCGGCCGCACGGGTGCCTCGTGGTGGCGCTGCCAGGGCCACGATCGGAGATGCAGGCCATGTGGGCGAGGACGCGCTGGTGGTGTTCGCGACCGGGGGGTGGGGGTCATCGAGTCGGCGACCTGCGCCTCAGCGGCACGGCTGAGCTTCCGTGCTGGCGGATCTCGTCGGCGAGGGCATCGGCCTGCTGATGCGCGCCAACCGGAAGGCGACCTACGCGTGGAGCGACGCGGTCGACCTGCGCATCAGCGCGGTTGGCGATGGCGGGACGCGTGCCGCTGACCTCGTCGGCGCAGGCCGAGGCTGCGGTGCGCCATTGCTGGCCGACGACACCTTCGCGCGCGGCGACGACGTGGATCGATGCGCCGGCCAGGCGCCTGGCGGCGCCGCGCGGCGGTGGTCGATCGGGACCGCGGGACAGCTGGCCGCCCTGCTCGGCGCGGCCGACGGGTCGTGTTCGGGGAGATGCTGCGCCGGGATCGCGCTCCTGCTGGCGATCTGGTCGAGCCGATGTATTACCGTGCGCGCCGTGGCCGGTACGAAACCGCGTCGCCGTACGCCGAGAGCGGGGACACGGGCGCGACGTATCGCCACGGCATTGACCGCCGAACGACGGTCACGACGGCGTCCTGGCCGGCCAGCAGGGTCGTCGCCGTGCCGTGCTCGCCGCGTCCGAGCCGGGCATCGACGGCATGGCTGGCAACTGGAGGTCGCCGGAGAAATTCGAGGGTGTCGACTTCGTCACGGTCCTGTTCAGCGATCCAGCAGGAACTGCGCTGTTGGCCGCTGGCTACCGGGCAGCGATGGTCCGGGCCAGGGTACGAAGGACCTCGGCCGCGGGGCCGGGATCGGCTGGCGGCGTCGCGGGCATGCCCGCGTCACCGCCGTGGGTACCCTGCACGTCGTAGTGGATGGCCGAGTAGTCGATCCCTCGTGCCGCTCGGCGAACTGCTCGCCGCCTTCAACGCCGAAAGATCTCGGTCACTTCGCCGCAGCGGCCAACAACGAAGGCGCTCATGTTCCTGATGATGCCGACTACCGGCACGCTCATGCGCTCGAACATCGCCAGCGCCTTCTCGACGTCGGCCAGGGCCACCTCCTGCTGGCGTGGTGACCAGCATCGGCGCCGGGGAATCGCAACCGCCTGGGCCAGGGTCAGTCGGCGCGTCAGAGGTACGGGCGCAGGTCGATGACGACAGAGCTCAGCTCGCCCCAGTCGACGTCGTGAGGTCGCCGCATGGTGCTGCGACGCTGGACCGCGCGAGACGATGGGCTGCTCGGCACGAAGAACCGGTATGGAGATGATCTTCATCCGTAACGCTCGAGGGTGACCACCCCGTCGTCCGCGCTCGAGCGGGCGACCTTCGAGGCCATCATGGATGGGCACGTTGGGGCCGGCCTGGACATCAAATCGAGCAGGCCGACCGAGGCGCCTTCGATGGCCAGGGCGATGGTCAGGGTTGGCATGGATGTGGCCGCGCCGATGCTGCCTTGCGCTGGATGGCGAACGGCGATGATGTTCTCGACGCCGGGCACCAGACGCCGGGCTGACTGCGGGCAGGTGCGGCGGGACGATCGAGGTTCGGACTCGACGGCGACGGCGAATGCGCTGAGCGGTGCTAGGACGGTGTTGATGTTGTTCGATCCCTCGTCCTTCAGCGGGTAGGCCGGCGTTCGTCAGCTCGATGTTCAGCGCGACGCGGTCACGATCGATCTTGATCGACTTGACGATGCGCGCGAGACGATCAGGTCGCTGTCAGCTCGGGCTCCTGATGATGTAGAGCGTCGCGGATGGCTCGACGGGTCAGCAGGCTCATGGATCGTGTTCCTTCGTGGTCGGCGTTGGCGGATCGGCATCGTCGTGGTAGCTGATCGACTGGCGACACATGGGCAGCCTGGCGCCCGCGATGGGCGCCCTGGCCGAGCAGACCTCCGCGGTACCGCCAGCGGCGTGGAAGCGCCGAAAGCCGACGAGAAATGGTCCGCGGCGAGCCTGGACCGCGAGCCCGGACGCGGTGCGGCGTCCCGAGGACGGCTACTACGCCCAGCTCGGGCGGCCTGCGAATCATGCGCTTCGGCGCGGTCGCGACGAGATCGTGGCTAGCTTCGTCTTCGGCGACGAGATTGCATAGCCGTCATATGCGCCGCACAACCGCTGGGTGACCCGTGAGGAACTGGCCGCGCGCGTCATGACCGGTGAGCAGCCTGGAGCTGGAAAGCCTGTTCACCATCGACGTCCGCCTCGTCGACGTGAACGAGTCGTTCGGCGACTTCAGTTAGTCGATGACATCAGCCTCGACGTCGAGGATGGTCTAGCTTCTTCTGCTTTTCTGGGTCCTGTTGGAGTGCGGCAAGATCAACGACCCTGCGCATGATCGGCTGTTCGAGCAGCCGACCAGTGGCTCATCAGCTCGAGGGCCAGGACGTGACGTGGTCCGCCGTACCAGCGCAACGTCAACACCGTTCTTTCAGAACTACGCCCTCTTCCCGCACATGACGGCCGCTGAGAACATCGGCTTTCCTCTCAAGATGCGCGGGATCACTGCCGCGGCGCGATCGCCGCGTGGCCACCGTTCTCGACCTGGTTCGGTTGCCAGGCTTCGGCGCGCGCTACCCAACCAGCTCTCAGGAGGACAGCAGCAGCGCGTGGCCCTGGCGCGGGCGCTTGTCTACAACCCGCCGGTTCTGCTGATGGATGAACCACTGGGCGCCCTGGACAAGAAACTGCGCGAGGAGATGCAGCTGGAGATCAAGCGGATCCAGGAGCAGGTTGGCATCACCGCCATCTATGTCACGCACGATCAGGAAGAGGCATTGGTGATGTCCGATCGCATCGCCGTCATGAACGGGGGTCGGATCGAGCAGCTGGGCATTCGGAGGAGCTCTACGAGCGTACCAAGACGCGCTTCGTGGCCGGCTTCCTTGGCATCAGCAACCTGCTCCACACGACGCGCGACGGGAGCGCCGACGGATACGCCGTCTGCCGGCTCGCGGACGAGACGTCGATCCGCGTGCCTGGCGGGCTGATCGGGACGACCGTCAGCCCACAGATCGGCGTCCGGCCGGAGAAGGTCCGGCTCTACGAGACCGGCGACACGCTGCCGGCCGGTCTGAATGCCGCGCGCGGCACCGTTCGGCACACGAGCTACCTCGGCGTCAGCACCCAGTA
>CAVZSO010000007.1:0-16077 GCA_963777975.1 uncultured Chloroflexia bacterium
CAGGCCGCCCTCGGTCGGGAAGTCGATCGGTTCGGGGATGGCGACGGAGGCGGGATCGAAGGCGACCGGTGACGTGCGGCGGAGGACCTCGATGGACGCGCCACCTTCGTGGTCCGTGATCGTGACCACGTGGTCGGGCTCTGACGGCCGACCGGCCACGATGACGATCCGGTCGCCCGCGACCGCCAGGCCGCTGATCTCGAGGTACGGCAGGGCGATGGCGCGCGGGGCACCGTCGGGCGGGATCCGCCAGAGCCGGTCCGTGGCGTGGTCGTGCGAGACCGCGACGATCGACCCGTCGTCGGCGAATCCATAGGTCGACAGGCCGAAGACCCACTGCGGTCCCGCGAACTCGGACTCCAGGGGCGCCAGCGCCGTGATCGAGCGATCGGCCTCGTGACGGTAGAGGTTCCACCAGTCGGTCCGATCGGAAACGAAATGCAGCCGCCCATCCGGCGACCAGCGCGGCTCGGCGATCGACTCGCTTCGGTTGCCCGCGACCCGGCGGGCGCCCGTCGGTCGACCGTCGGCGTCGAGATCCGCGACCCACAGCTCCGAGCCGTCCCAGGGCATGTCGGGAAGCTGCCAGGTCAGCCAGGCCAGCCGGTCGCCGTCCGGGCTGAGGGCCAGCGGGCCGTAGAAGTCAGCGCCGGTGACCAGCACGATCGGCTCAGCCGGGTCCGCGCCAGCTGGCCCGAGCGGGATGGCGACCACGTCGTTGGTCGGCGGGCCGTCGCCGCGATGCTCCTCACGGATGGCGATCAGGCGCGAGCGACGCCGGTCGATGGTGAAGTCCGCGAAGCGCATGCCGCCGGCCGGCGTGATGGCCTCGGGCGGCGTCCCACCAGCCGCGGCTGCCCCGACCGCGATGCGGTAGAGCCGATCGTCCGACCGTTCGGAGTAGTAGACGACGCCGTCATCGATCGCCCAGGCACCGCCGCCGTACTCGTGGACGCCATCGTGGACATCCGAGCCCGCCGGCGTCAGCTCCTCGACGCCGCCGCCCTCCACCGCCCTGACGACGACGGAGCGCCCGCGCTCGGATGGCCGGCCCTCGAGCCAGGCGATCGTCTGACCGTCGATGCGTGGCTCTTGCGCGATGATCCGGTCGATGAGCAACGCGTCGACCGTGATCGACGAGCGCCAGCTGCCGTAGGGTGCGATCGTGGGCGGCAATCGGGCCTCCTGGTAGGTGCCGCCGGCGGGCGGCGTCGGGCCGGACCCCGTCCGGGCGATGTGGACAGGTTACGTGCCGCTCTGCCAGGAGCTGACGTAGCGGAGCTGTTCGGCGGTCATCGGGTCGAGTGTGATTCCCAGAGCGGCAAGCTTGAGGCGAGCGACCTCGGCGTCGATGGCCTCGGGCACGACGTAGACCTTGTGCTCGAGCTCGGCATGGTGCTTCGCCACAAACTCGGCGGAGAGCGCCTGATTGGCGAAGCTCATGTCCATGACGGCGGCGGGGTGGCCCTCCGCCGCGCCGAGGTTGACGAGGCGGCCCTCGGCGATGAGGTTGAGGCGCTTCGGCCCGAGGTCGAACTCCTGGACGTTGTCGCGCACCTCGCGCACGTGCCCCTCCGCCAGCTCGCGCAGCGCGACGAGATCCAGCTCGGCATCGAAGTGGCCGCTGTTGGCCAGGATGGCGCCATCGCGCATGGCCACGAAGTGCTCGCGGCGGAAGACGTTGACGTTGCCCGTGGCCGTGATGAAGACCTCGCCCCATGGCGCGGCCTGGCCGACGGTCATGACCTCGAAGCCGTCCATCAGCGCCTCGAGCGCGCGCACCGGGTCGATCTCGACGACGGCGACGTGGGCGCCGTGACCTCGGAAGCGCGACGTGATGCCCTTGCCGACCCAGCCGTAGCCAGCGACCACGACGCGCCGACCGGCGATCAGGATGTTGGTCGCTCGCAGGATGCCATCGAGCGTCGACTGGCCGGTCCCGTAGCGGTTGTCGAAGAGGTGCTTCGTCTGCGCTTCGTTGACGGCGATGACCGGGAAGCCGAGGGCGCCGTCGGCGGCCATGGCGTTCAGACGGACGACGCCGGTGGTGGTCTCCTCCGTACCGGCCAGCACCTCCGCGACCTGGGTGGGGCGCGTGCTGTGGAGGAGCGAGACCAGGTCGCAGCCGTCGTCCATCGTCAGGTGCGGGTGCGTGTCGGCGACCGCGTCGAGGTGGGCGTAGTAGGTGTCGCGGTCCTCGCCACGCCGGGCATAGACGGCGACCCCGTAGTCAGCCACGAGGGCGGCCGCCACATCGTCCTTGGTCGAGAGTGGATTGGACGCTGCAAGGACGACCTCCGCTCCGCCGGCCTTCAGCGTGCGCATCAGGTTGGCGGTCTCGGTCGTGACGTGGAGGCAGGCGCCGACGCGCAGCCCGGCCAACGGCTGCTCGGCCGCGAACCGCTCGCGGATGAGGCGCAGGACCGGCATCTCGCGCTCCGCCCATTCGATCCGTCGGCGTCCCTCGGCGGCCAGGCCGAGATCGGTCACGTCATGGGCCGGCAGCGCGGCGGTGGACATCGATCAGGACTCCTTGCGGGTCGGGAGGAAGCGCCGAAGCGGAGCGACGATGCTATCCCAGCTCGAGATGCGCCGATGCGCCAGGCGCTCCTCGAAGCGGATGTGCTCGCGATAGCCGAGCGCCCCGTACGCGGCCAACGCGGGCGGGTTGTCGGAGCGGACGTTGAGCACGACCTGATCGCAGGTCCGCAGCAGCTCCTGGGTCACGGCGCTGGTGACCTGTTTGGCGAAGCCACGACCGCGGTAGTCGGGATGGGTCATGACGTTGCCGACCACGCCCAGCCGCGCGTCAGGGCTGATCACGTGGGTACCCGCCGCCGCGGCCAGCCGACCGCCGATGCGGATGCCGTAGTAGATGCCGTTGGCGACCGCGTCGGACGACAGCCATGCCGTGAAGCCGAGGTTGTAGAGCCGATTGAGGTCGCCGATCTCCGAGGGCAGGATGCGGAAGACACCACCGGGCTGCGGTCGGAAGCTCGTCCGATCGACCCACATGCGGACCATCGGCGGGCTGGCCCCCAGGCGGTAGACCCGCTCGACCGCGGGCAGCTGCGAGCTGAGCGAGGCGACGTAGGCGGCGCGCGGCCGGATGACCGTCCGAAGGATGGCGGTCACCCCATCCGGCTCACCCATCACGAAGAGGGGTTGCGGTGCGAAGCCGACGTACTCCATGGCCAGGGCCATCAGGCGGTCGCCGTCGAAGGCACCACCCCACCGCGTACGGTGGAACTCCCGGTCGTCAAGGTCGCAGATGGCGTAGGCGGCGAAGAGGCGGTCACGTTCCAGGAACGCGCGCAGCAGGACCCGATCGCTGACCTGGCGGACCTGCAGATGCTCGCCGAGCTCGCCCGTCCGACTCGCGGTCGTGGCCATCAGATGGGATCCTCGGGGGCCAGCGGCACGGCCATCGACGTGAACGGTGCGTGAAGGACGCCGACGTCCGTGACATAGGCCGTGACCAGCTCGGCCGGCGTCACGTCAGCCAGCGGCACGCGCGCGTCGATCCCCTCGGCGGCGATCTCGCCGGGCATGGCCAGCTGGTCGCGGCCGCGCATGATGATGCTCAGGGCATCGCCAGTCATCTTGCGCTCGCTGATCGCAAGGCGGGGCGCACAGACGTAGACCGGCACCTCGTGTCGCGCGGCCAACGCCGCGAGAGGATAGGTGCCGGTCACATTCGCCACGTCGCCGTTGGCGGCGATCCAGTCCGCGCCGACCAGCACCGCGTCGATCGTCCGCCCTCCGAAGAGCCAGCCCATGGCACCATCGGCGATGACCGTGGTTGGCACGTCCGATGCCGCCAGCTCCGCGGCACCGATGCGCGCGCCTGCCCGACCGGGTCGCGCCTCCAGGACCCAGGCATGGATGGGCCGTCCTGCCGCGGCGACGGCCGCGACGATGCCCATGGCCGTGCCCACGAGGCCGGCCGAGAGCGGACCGCTGGCACCGATGGTCACGACCTCGAGCGGCCGATCGACCGGCTGCGGCAGGACCGCGACACCATGTTCCACGAGCCGACTGAGTGCGACCATCGCCTCAGTCGCGATGGCGTCAGCCTCTGCGCGAACTGCGGCGGCGATGGCCGCGCCCAGGCTGCGCGTCCGCGTCCTCGCTCACGGGCTCGCCACGGGCGGCCTCCCACGCGGCGGCCACCCTGGTGAGGGCCATGTCGAGCGCGGCGGAGTCGGGCCGGGCGTTGCGCAACGCGTTGGCGGTCCCGCGCAGCGTCGCTGAGCGAACGAACGGGCGTGAGGCGACGTTGCGGTCGGCTGTCAGCGCCATGGCATACGCGGCCAGCGGCCCGAGCACCGGCCCCGGCCCGACCGCGCCATCGCGGATGAGCCCGGCAACCTCCGCTCCGCTGATGCAGACCGCCTCGACGATCTCGCCCGGCAGGCGCCGTTGATCGAGCACGAGGATGCGATCGCCGTCGATCCGATACGGGCTCCGGCCGCCGATGCTGTCATTGACCATGACCGCAGCGAGCCGACCCGCGCCCGCCTCTGGGTCGACGCCAAGGCCGAGGAGTTCGACGGCGGCGGCTGTCGAGCCCTTGCGCACCGCTGATGCGGCGCCCACGACGGTGGCCGCCGTCTGGAAGGCTTCGCGCGAGAAGGTCCGGAAGAAGTTGCGCCGCTCGAGGTCCGCACCCGATGCGTCAGCCGCCGCGGTCGTTCCTGTCGTCCCCGAAGAGCCGGCCGTCGTGGGTGGTTGCGGTGCCTCGTCGTCGGTCCCGCGCTCGGGCTCCTGGGTCATGGCCATCGAGCGCCGGGGGACCGAGATCAGTACTGGACGACGCTGTGGACGGTCTGGCCGTGGAGCTTCTCGCGACCCTTGAGGGCCAGCAGCTCGACCAGGAAGGCCAGGCCGACGATCTCTCCCCCCAGGCGATGGACCAGCTCGATGGTGCCGTTGACGGTGCCACCGGTCGCCAGCAGGTCATCGACGATGAGCACCCGCTGCCCGGTCTTGATGGCGTCCTTGTGGACCTCCAGCGTGTTGGTGCCGTACTCGAGCGCGTACTCCACGCTGACCGTCTCGGCCGGCAGCTTGCCCAGCTTGCGCACCGGCACCAGGCCGGCGTCGAGCAGATAGGCCATCGGCGCACTGAAGATGAAGCCGCGCGACTCCATGCCCACGACGATGTCGACCTTGGCGTCGACGAAGGGCGCCGTCATCAGATCGATGGCCTCCTTGTAGGCCGCCGGATCCTTGAGCAGGGTCGTGATGTCGTAGAAGAGGATGCCCGGCTTGGGGAAGTCGGGGACCTCGCGGATCTTGGCGCGAAGCTCGTCGACGGACACGGTCTTGGTGGCTCCTCGAGCTGGTCGGCGCGCGGTCGGGTGCGACAGGTGGAGTCTACCGCGCGTGGCTGGCGTTCGGACGAGGCGAGGTCGAGGTCCGCCCGCGGGTTCGGTGGCTCAGACCTCGAGCTTGGCCTTGATGCACTCGAAGGTCTGGTCGATCATCTTGTGCGCGGTGCCCTCGATCATCCGGGCCCCGACGCTGGCCAGCGTACCCGAGATGTTCACGTCGGCCGACCAGTCCATGGTCGTGGTCCCGGCCGCATCCCCGTCGCGGAGGTCCATCCGCGCGATCGCGTCGACGGCGGACCCAGGCGCCTGACCATGGGCCTTGACCGATGCGTGGTTGGGCTCGTCCAGGTCGGTCATCTCCATGTTGATCGAGAAGTGCGCCTTGATGAAACCGACCCCGACCTTGGCCTTGGCCTTGAAGTGCGTCTCGTCGATGACATCGATGGACTCGACGCCCGGTCCACAGCTGCCGACCTGGTCAGGATCCATGAGGAACGCCCAGGCCTTGTCGCGGGCGGCGGCGATCTGGACGGTGCCCTCGAACTTCATGCGCTCCTCCGGATGGGGTCAGCTGGCGTGATGGGGTCAGCTGGCGTGATGGTCGGCGTGCTGGCCGTGCGGCGCGTGGTCGGCATGATCCTGATGCGCTCCGTGATCCTCATGCGCGTCGTGGGCCATGGGTTCGTCGTCCATGGGCTCGTAGCTCGCGGCGTCGGGACCGACATAGGCCGCCGGGTCCTTCACGAAGCGCGCGCGACAGCCGACGCTGCAGAAGGCGTAGACGACGCCCGCGTGCTCCGCGATGTGGCGGGCATCATCGCGCTCGACGGTCATGCCGCAGACGGGGTCGAGCAGCACGATCTCACCCTCACCCGATCCGGCGTGGAGTGGCGAGTCGGCCATGACGATGACTTGAGCACCGACCAGGGTGGCCGGCCCCGGTGCGGCCACGAACGCCGCTCGGCCGCGACGGACCTGGACCAGCTCGGCCAGGATCGAGAGCGCGACCTCGGTCGGGCTCACGGCGCCAAGGTCGAGGCCAGCGGGCGCTCGGACCGCGGCGACGCGCTCCGGCGCCACGCCCTCACCGGCCAGGTACTCGCGGATGGCGATCGCCCGCGTGGGCGAAGCGACCAGGCCGATGTAGGCGACATCGCGCGCCAGGGCCGCGGCAACGGCCTCCTCGTCCCAGGAACCCTGGCTGGCGACCACGACATAGGGTGGCGCCGCCGCGTCGAGCCCATCGAGATCGGTCGCCTGGAGGACCTCGGCGGCATCGGGGAAGGCCTCGACCTGGGCGACCGGGTCGACCACGCTGACGCGGTAGCCGCTGGCGGCCCCCAGCTCGACGAGCGCGTGGGCGATGGGCGTCGTGCCCAGGATCCAGAGCTGTGGGGCAGGCAGATGCGGTTCCACGTAGATCTCCAGGGTGCCGCCGGAGTGGCAGGTCATGACGTAGTCGATGACCCCGTCACCGCGGCGGCTGTCCGATGGCTGATCCCGGCTAAGGCGAAGCAGGCGCGGCTCGCCGTCGGCCAGCGAGCGGAGAGCCTCCTTGACGACGATGGGCTGCGCGCAGCTGCCGCCGACCCAGCCTTCGACCCGGCCGTCGGGATGGATGAGGCCCCGAGCGCCGGGACGCGCCGAGGTCGGTCGCCGGACCGCGACAACGGTGGCCAGGGCGAACGGCCGCGCCGCGCCTTCGAGCTCGAGGGCGCGGGCAAGGACCGAGAGCGCCTGGGTCGCCACGGGCTGCGGGAAGGCGCCGGCCCAAGGGCCTAGAGCGCCACCCCTTTCTCCTCGAGGATGCGCCAGATCTTGGGCGCCGTAAGCGGGATGTCGATGTTGCGCACGCCGAGGTGCCAGAGAGCGTCGACGACGGCGTTGGCGATGGCCGGCGGCGCGCCGACCGTCGCCGATTCGCCGACGCCCTTGGCGCCGATGGGATGGTGCGGTGAGGGGGTGATCGTCTTGCCCAGCTCCCAGCGCGGCGTTTCGACCGCCGTCGGCAGGAGGTAGTCCATGAAGGTGCCGTTCAGGTTGTTGCCCAGCTCGTCGTAGGTCATCTCCTCGAGCAGCGAGGGTGCGAACCCCATCGTCAGGCCGCCGTGGATCTGGCCGTCGACGATCATCGGGTTGATGATGTTGCCGCAGTCGTCGACGGCGACGAAGCGCCGCACGGTGACCTGCCCGGTACCGCGATCGATGTCCACGACGCAGATGTACGAGCCGAAGGGAAAGGTCAGGTTGGGCGGGTCGTAGTAGTCGACCGCCTCCAGGCCGGCTTCCATGCCCTGCGGATGGTTGGTGTAGGCGGCGAAGGCGATCTCCTGGATCGTCTTCTTCTGCTCGGGCGAGCCCTTGACGTTGAAGGCGCCGTTGGTCCACTCGAGGTCGTCCGGGTTAGCCTCCAGGAGATGGGCGGCCAGGAGCCGGGCCTTGTCACGGATCTTGCGCGCGGCGATGGCCGTGGCGGCGCCCGCGACGGGTGTCGAGCGGCTGGCATAGGTGCCAAGGCCATAGGGCGCGGTGTCCGTGTCGCCGTACTCGATGGCGATGTCGGCGACCGGGAAGCCGAGCTCCTCGGCGATGATCTGGGCGAAGGTCGTCTCGTGGCCCTGGCCCTGGCTCTGGACGCCGATGCGGGCCATGACCTTGCCCGTCGGATGGACCCGGATCTCGCATGAGTCGAACATCTTGATGCCCAGGATGTCGAAGTCGTGCGAGGGCCCGGCGCCGACGATCTCGGTGAAGGACGAGATGCCGATGCCCATCAGCTCGCCGCGGGCGCGCTTCTCGAGCTGCTCCTTGCGCAAGTCCTCGTAGCCGATCATGTCCATGGCCTTGCGCAGGGCGGCCGGATAGTTCCCGGAGTCGTAGTCCCAGCCGGTCGGCGTGTGATACGGGAACTGTTCGGGCTGGATGAAGTTGTTCATCCGGAAGGCGGCCGGATCCTGGCCCAGCTCGTGAGCCGCGATGTCGACCATGCGCTCGATGGCGTGGACCGCCTCGGTGACGCGGAACGAGCAGCGATAGGCCACGCCGCCGGGTGGCTTGTTGGTGTAGACGCCGTCGACCTCGACGAAGGCGTCCTTGAAGTCGTAGGAGCCGGTGATGACGTTGAACAGGCCTGCCGGGAACTTGGAGGGGTCGGCGGCGGCATCGGTGTAGCCGTGGTCGGCGATGGTCTTGACCTTGAGGGCCGTGATCTTGCCTTCCTTGGTCGTGCCCAGCTCGGAGTGGATCCAGTAGTCGCGAGCGAACGAGTCGGCCTGCAGGTTCTCCGAGCGATCCTCGATCCACTTGACCGGCTTGCCGGTCAGGAAGGAGGCCGCGACGGCCAGCACGTAGCCCGGGTAGACCGGGACCTTGCCGCCGAAGCCGCCACCGATGTCATGGGTCTTGACCCGGATCTTGTGCTCCAGGATGGGCAGCCCGGCGCCGGCTGCGACGAGGGCGATGACAGTCCTGATGGCGTGGGGCGCCTGGCTGGTCATGTGCAGCGTCAGGTGTCCATTGACGGCGTCCCAGTCGGCGATGCAGCCGCAGGTCTCGATCGAGGCCACGTGGATGCGCGGGATGTAGATGTCCTCGCTGACACGGACCTCGGAGGCGGCCATGGCAGCGTCGGTCGCCGCCTGATCGCCCGACTCCCAATGCCAGATGTGGTTATTGGCCTTCTCCGGCCCGCGATCCGGGCGGAGCACGAAGGCGTCCGGTTCCATGGCCTTCTTGGGGTCGACGATGACAGGCAGCGGCTCGTAGTCGACCTGGACGGCAGCCACCCCGTCGGCCGCGGCATAGCGGCTGGTGGCGATGACGGCGGCCACCTCCTGGCTCTGGTACATGACCGTGTCGACGGGCAGGACCATCTGCATGTCGCCGGCCAGGGTCGGCATCCAGTGGAGCTTGTAGCCCTCGAGGTCCTTGCCGGTGACGACGGCGGCCACGCCCGGGATCTTGAGCGCCTCGGAGGCGTCGATGCCCAGGATCTTGGCGTGCGCGTAGGGACTGCGCACGATGTCCAGCCAGAGCATGCCCGGCAGGACCAGGTCGTCGATGTACTCGCCCTTGCCACGGACGAAACGCGGGTCCTCCTTGCGCTTGACGGAGTGACCCATGCCTCCGACTTCGAAGGTCGTCGTCGTGGCCTGAACCTCTGCCATCTCGGTCACCCCGCCGTCGCCGGCTCGGCCGGCGCTTCAGCGGCGCGCATCTCTGCCGCCGCCTGCTGGATCGACTTGACGATGTTGGTGTAGCCCGTGCACCGGCACAGGTTGCCCGCGATGCCGGCGCGGATCTCGTCCTCGGTCGGGTCGGGGTTCTGCTCCAGCAGCCAGGCCGACTGCATGATCATGCCCGGCGTGCAGAAGCCGCACTGCAGGCCATGCTGGTCCCAGAAGGCCTGCTGCAGCGGATGGAGAGTCGGCTCGGAGGCCATGCCCTCGATGGTCTTGACTTCGCGGCCGTCGACCTGCACGGCGAGCATCGTGCAGGCCTTCGCGCTCACGCCGTCGACATGGACGGTGCAGGCGCCGCAGTTGCTCGAGTCGCAGCCGATGTGGGTCCCGGTCAGACCGAAGACGTCACGCAGGAGGTGCACGAGGAGCAACCTTGGCTCGACGTCCGCCTCGCGCGCCTCCCCGTTGACGCTGACGTTGACGTGGATGGTGCTCATCGTCGACTCCTAGGCGTTCATGGCCGCACGTTCGGCGGCAAGGCGAAGGGCACGAGCGGTCATCTCGCGGACCATGGCCAGCTTGTAGTCCACCGGGCCACGGCGATCCTCGGCCGGGCGGGCCTGCCGTGCGGCGGCCAGGCCGGCCTCCCGGAACATCTCCTCGCTCGGATGGGCGCCACGGACGGCATCCTCGGCATGTTCGGCTGCGAATGGTGCGTCGGCCACCGAGGTCAGCCCGATGCCGACCTGCGAGATGCGCCCGTCACCGCTGAGCGCGACGACCGCCGCCACGCCGACCGTGGCAAAGTCGCCGGCCCGGCGCTCGAGCTTCAGATAGGCGCTGCCGGTCATCGCAGGCGGCGTCGGGATGCGGACCTCGGTCAGCACCTCGTTGGCCTCGATGGCGGTGGTGAAGACGTCCTTGAAGAAGCCCGTCGAACCTTCGCCAGCGCTGGGATGGGTGGGTCGAGCGCTGGCCGGTCCGTGCCGAACGTCGGCCTCGCCGGCATGGCCCCGAGCCCAGACGATCCGCTCGCCGTCGACGCTGCGCAGGACGAAGCGACCACGCAGCGCCAGGACGACCGCCGGCCAGTCCGAGGCGGGGTCGGCGTGCGCGCACGAGCCACCGATGGTGCCCCAGTTGCGGATCTGCGGATCGCCGATGCCGCCGGCGGCCTCGCGCACGACATCCCAGGCGGCGGCCGCCGGGCTGGACGCGATGGCGGCGTGCGTGGCACGGGCGCCGATCCGCAATTCGCCGTCCACCTGGCTGATCGACTCGAGGCCAGGGACGCGACCGATGTCGATGAGCAGGCCCGGTTGCGCGAGCCGGTACTTCATGAGCGGGAGGAGGCTGAAGCCGCCGGCCAGGATCTTGGCCTCGCCCTCGTTGTCCGCCAACAGGCGGAGGGCATCGTCGAGGCTGACAGGCCGGAAGTACTCGAACTGCGGAGGGATCATCGCCGGTCCTCACCATCCCTTCCGTCGGCGCGTCTGGACGGCGCCGACACTGCGTCGGAAGCAGATCACGAATGGACGCGGTCGGAGGCCCCGGGTCCACGCCCTGGGCACGATCGTGCTGGCGGCTTTCGGAGCCGGCGGGTCGTCGTCACGGCGAGGGGGCCGGACGGCGGATGGGGCCGTTCCACGGCCAACGATAGGCCCGCATGGGTGCAGCGTCAACGAGTTTCCGCGGCCACCTCCCAGGCCTCGACCGGGCCGTCGAAGCCCTTTAGCTCGAGGTCGCGTCGCCGGGCGGTGAGACCCCGCTCGTGGAGCCAGGTCGCGATGCGCCGATAGGCCTCGCCGCTGAGCAGGATCTGCCCGCCGCCTGCCTGCGCCTGGAGCCGCGCGGCGAGGTTCGTCGGGGTGCCGATGGCGCTCACGTTGCCGCCCGCGACCAGGGCACCGACGACGGCCGGGCCGACGGCGATGCCGCCGCCGACGCTGAAGCCACCGGCCGCAGCCTTGTCGCGGATGCCGATGGCTGCCCGCAGGGCAGCCGAAGCGTGGTCGAGCCTCGGCGAGACGACGTTGAAGGTGGCCATCACCGCATCGCCCGCGAACTTGTCCACGAGACCACCCTCGGCCTCGATCTCGGCGCGTGCCCAGCGGTGGAAGGCAGCCACCCGGGTGGCCAGCGACTCCGGGACGGCATCGCCGGCAAAGGCCGTGTAACCGCGGATGTCGACGAAGAGGACGGTCACCAGGCGCTCCTCGGGCGCCATGGACGCTGGCCCATCCGACCTCGATGCCGAGCCGGAGGTCGGCACCTGACCCGACAGGGCGCTCGGGGCGCCGACGTCGCTGGCGGGTGCGACCTCGACACCGAGCTCCGCCAGCCGGCGACGAGCGGACGCGGCGAGGGTCACGGCGCCGATGCCGGTCATCGCCTGGAGCACCGTGCGCGCCTCGTGGATCGCATCCTCGATGGCACCCGCCTGCTCGAGCGCTGACGAGCCCAGCAGCCGCGCCCGGGCCTCGACGAGCATGTAGCCGACGCCGGCGGCGAAGGTGGCGACCCGCTCCAAGTCCTCCACGGCGGCACCACCGTCACCGTCGGCGATCCGCACACGCGATCTCGCCATGAGGCTATAGGCGCCACCCGCATCGAGACGCCGGTCTTCCGTGGCGTCGGCGGCCCGGCGTGCCTGGTCTGCTTCGCCCACGAAGAGCAGCGCCTCCGTGCCGACGTCGAGCAGCTCCAGGGTTTCGCAGGTCAGTGGCCGCGGCCAGCCGATGGCATCCAGCGCCAGCGCGGCGTGCTCGCGGGCCGCGATCGGATCGGCGGCCGCGATGGCGGTCCGCATGGCGCCGATGGCGTGGGGCACCTTGTCCTGCCGCTCGACGAGCGTCGGACTGTCGGCGATCATCGCGCGCGCCTCGTCGATCCGGCCCAGCTCGACCAGGCACGCCACGGCATTCAAACGAGCCCAGAAACCGTAGGTCGTGACGCCGGATTCGCGGCCCATCTCGATCACCCGCTCGGCGTTGACGAGACTTTCGCTCAACGCCCCGAGGGCGAAGTACGCGAACGTCCGACCAAGGCTCGACTGGAGGCCGGCCGGGAACTGGGGGTAGTCACGGTCGAAACGATCGGCGAGACGGAGCGCCTCTCGAGCGTCGAACGTGATCGAGCGCTCCTCCATCTCGTTGTAGAGCGTGTTGAAGGCCACGTACACCTGGCCCAGGGCCGAGGCCTCGTCGTGCACCCGGCGAAACTCTTCGTAACCGAGCTCGAGCTCGCCGATCGCCGTGTGGCAGAGGGCCAGGAACCCAAGCGCCCAGAGGCGGGGCCCGTCCTCGCCCGCCGCTTCGGCGACGCCCTTCGCCCGGCCAAGGAGCTCGATCGCCTGCTCGTGCTCGAAGTCGAAGGCATGCATGCTGGCGAGACGCACATACGCCTCGGCCAGGGAGCGGCTCGGACCGAGCGGATCGAGCACCTCGCGCGCCCGCTCGTATTCGACCCGTGCCACGTCCTGGCGCGACTGCTCCCAGTTCACGCGTCCGAGGAGGAGATGGCCCGCTCCGGCCGTGGCCATGTCTTCGGGCTCTCACGGCCAGCGGGATCGCCTCGGAGAGATAGCGTTCCGCGCCCGGTGGATCGCCGGCACGCCACATCACCCCGCCGACGCGCACGAGGAGCCGCGCCCGCTCGACGTCGCCGTCGACGTAGGGCAGCGCCCGGAGCAGCAGCTCGGCTGCCTCGGGAAAGCCCTGCCGGTCCTCCGCCTCGGTCGCCGCCTGCAGCCCGACCGGCACCGCCTCCGAGAACCGGGCGGCCGCGAAGAGATGCCTGGCGCGCTGGCCCGTGGCTGGGTCGGCCACGGTCGCCAGCGCGTCGGCCGCTCGCGAATGCAGGGCCTGCCTCCGAGGCAGGACGATGTCGTCGTAGACCGCCTCGCGTGTCAGGGCGTGCCGGAATTGGTAGCGGCCGCCCTCCGCGTCGACGTCGAGCAGCTGCTCGCCGACGAGTGTCACGAGGGCCGTCTCGATGGCCGCGACCTCGCAGCCGCAGACGCCGGGCAGGAGATCCGGTCGGACCGCGGCGCCCAGGACCGCGGAGGCCTGGAGGACCTCGACGGACGCCTCCGGCAGCCGCTCGATGCGCTGCAGGATCGACTCGCGGACCGAAGCCGGCAGGCGCAGCTCCTCGATCTGCCGTCGCTCCCAGCCAGCCGGGGTGCGGTAGATGTCGCCGCGGTCGATGGCGTCCTTGAGCAGCTCCTCGAGCACGAAGGGGTTGCCCTCGCTACGCTCCAGGAGCAGGTCGCGGAACTCCGGGCTGACGACATCGCTGGCGAAGATCGAGCGCACCATCTCGGCCACCGACGCGGCGTCGAATGGCTCGAGCTCGATGACGGTGGCTGCCGCACTGCGACGCCAGCCCTGGAGGATCGGAGCCAGGGGGTGCCGCCGGTGCAGCTCGTCGCGACGGTAGGTCGCCAGGACCATGGCCCGGGTCGAGCGCAGGCGACGTGCCAGGAAGTCGAGCAGCTCGCGGGTGGATCCATCCGCCCAGTGGATGTCCTCGACGACGAGGACGAGCCCTCCGTCGGCTGCTTCTGCGCGGAGCAGCTGGAAGACCGCCTCGAAGAGGCGCAGTCGGGCCATCGGGTTGTCGGCTGCGGCATCGGTCGCGCCGGCATCCCCGAGCTGCGGGAGCATCGGCGCCAGGTCGACGGAGGCTGGCCCGAGCCGATCGCGCACCATGGCCGACCCCACGCTGGCGAGGTGGTTGCCGAGGGCTTCGACGAAGGGCAGGTAGGGCAGTGCGAACTCCGCCTCGCTGCAGCCGCCCCAGAGGACGACGGCACCCATCCGCTGGGCACGCTCCACGAGCTGCCGCGCGAGGCGTGTCTTGCCGAGGCCGGCCTCCCCGGCAAGGAGCACGAGGCGCCCGTCGCCACGCAACGCACCGAGGAGGGCGTCCTCGAGCGAGTCGGCCTCCCGGTCTCGCCCGACGACGGTCGAGCAGAGGGTCTGCTCGATCATCGGGCTGGGTGGAGCTCGGTCGCCGCAGTGGCCACCCCAGCCGCGAGCGGCGGCGATCCCGCGTACGACCCTGGTGCCCAGCCGACGACGCCGATGCGCATGTCCGGCGCGGGCAGGGTCCATCCCTCGGCGGTCTCGATGGCGCGCTCGCGCAGCGCCGCCACCAGGCGCTGATCCTTGGCTCCGCCCTCGGCGACCCATGTCTGGCGACGGGCGAAGGCGAGCACCTCGTCGAACGTGCCATAGCGCGCCGCCGGACGTGGCAGGTAGGTGACCGACGCCCCTTGGTCGCGCGCGGCAAGGAGCTCGATGAACTCGGGCAGGGCTGGCAGGGGAACGCGCTCCTCACCGTGGACGATCGGCCAGAACGGATCGATGGTCGATGCCGGCTGGCGCTCCATGAGCACGGCCAGGCACCGTCGTCCGGCCGCCGCTTCCAGCGCGCTGACGAAGGGACCGATGGCCTCGACGTCGTAGCCGACGTGGGCGATGAGCACGACGTCGGCGGTCGGCGCGTCTGGCATCGGCCAGCGCGCCAGGATCGACCGCACGTTGGCGATGCCATGCTCGACGGCGATCTCCTGCAGGGCCGCCAGCATGCGTTCCGAGGGATCGACGGCGACGACCTCGCGCACGCGCCGAGCGACGGGCAAGGCGAACCGTCCGGCGCCGGCGCCGACGTCCAGCCACGTCTCGCCCGGCCGTGCGTCGGTCAACAACCGGTCCAGGACGGGGTCGTCCGTCCGCATCGGATCGGCCCGGAAGAGGCTCGAGATGGAACGGTAGAAGTCGGGGCCGTCGGCGACCTCGCGCAGTCGGTCGACCTGGTCGCGGTTCTCCCTGACGCGCTCGGCCCAGCTCGCCTCCAGCAGCGCGGCGAGGTCACCGCGCGAATCGATGTCCGGGACGCCGCCAGACAGCTCGACGCGAACGACGTCCGGCAGCTCGGCGAGGATGCGCCCCAGGCCCTGGTCGCCGTCGAGACGTGCGGCGAGCGTGAACCCCGATCGTCGCAGGAGCACGGGATTGGCTCCCCCGCCGGCCGCGTAATGCGGCAGGACCGCGGTCGCCTCGCCGCCTGGATCGGCGGCCAGCAGGGCGACGATGACGTCGGCCTCGAGGGTCGGCTGGTCGCCGAGGACGATGAGGGCGGCGGCTGCATCCGGCGCGAGAGCTGCCAGGCCGAGGCGCAGCGACGACGACAGGCCATCTCCGGGTCGCTCATTGACGACGCGGCGCTCGCCTCGCCATGCGATGCCCTGCTCGACCGCCTCGGCGTGTGCGCCGAGGACGACCACCACGTCCCGAAGTCCGGCCGATGCGAGCGTGTCCAGCACGCGCTGGAGGACCGGTCGTCCGCCGAACGACGCCAGCAGCTTGGGGCCGCCGAAGCGGCTCGACAGCCCTGCCGCCAGGACTATCGCCGCCACCGAACCATGCATCTGGTCATCTTCTCACCGGCCACGACGCGGGGTACCGTGGCTGATGGGGGTCGCAGTGCGTGGCGATCACGCGCCCCTCGGCGGCCGCATCAGGGAAGGGGTCCGATTGGGCATCGACATCCGA
>CAVZSO010000008.1:0-121195 GCA_963777975.1 uncultured Chloroflexia bacterium
GATTTCTCGAGGAAGGTCTCTTTCGAGGCGTGATCCAGTCCGTGGCGGAACGCTCGGTGGCACGCAACAGCATCGCCGTCAGCTCGTTCGCCACCGGCCTGCTCTACGCCGGGACGCTGGACCTCCGATATATGGTCTACGCGGTGCTCGTCGGCATCGCCTTCGGCACCGTCGTCCGTCGGACTGGGTCGCTTGTCGGCGTTGCGGGTGGCCACGCTGCGCTGTTCGCCGGGCAGCTCGTGCTGCTGCCTGCGCTGTTCGGATGACGTCGATGGAAGAGCGGAGCGGTGCTTCCTCGGCCGGGCGCGTGCGAGTGCTCCTCGTTGCCGCCATCACGGCACTGACCGGCGTCGCGATCGTCGCGGGTGTCACGGCTTCCGTAGCGCCGCTCATCATCGTCTTCGTGCTGCTCTGCCCCGGGCTGGCCCTGGTCGGGCCCCTGCGCCTTCGCGATCCGCTCTTCGAGATCGTCCTTGGCGTCGCGCTGAGCGTCTCGGTCGCGGGCCTCTTTGCGACCATAGAACTCTTCCTGCACGCATGGGCACCGATGCCTACCCTCGGCCTGTTGGTCGCGATCTCGGTCGCGGGGCTGTTGCTCGACTCGGAATTGATCCCACGACGCCTGTGGGCCTCGGCAGCGGACCGGAGCGCCGGCGCGGTGTCAGGTCTGCGTCGCGGTCTCGGGCGTCAAGGGTCCAGCCAGGGAGAGCGGTTGGCAGGCGAAGCACCCGTCTCGCTGGTGACGCCCGCTTCGAGCATCGCCGTCGGGGCCATCGCCTCCACCGCGCCCACGCCGTCGATCACGCCCGCAGCTGCTTCCGTCGCGCGCTCGACTGGGCCACGAACCGTCCCGGCCATGGGGCCCATGCTCGTGATGAGCGGTACGTCGGACGCGCCAGAACCAGCCGAGGTACCAACCCCGGCCCAGCCTGCCGGTCCATCGGATGGCAGACCGACTGCCGACGAGCAGGGTCCGACCGCGTTGACTCCGCCGCCCGACCGACCGAGCGCCGGAACTGGAGGGAAGAGCAGATCGAAAGGCGACGGCGCCCCGCCACCACCGCCGACGATCATCGTCGCCCGGCGGCTGCCGGAGGAGCTACGACCCAAGCCGCCAGGTCCTGCTCGCCGCCGACGGCCAAAGGGAGGCGTCGCCGACGAGGAGCCTGAGGCCTCCGAGCCGACGAGGTCGCTCCGGTCGGCGGTGCGTGACGTGGTCGGCGATCTCGCCGATCACAAGGACGGCAAGCGATGAGGACCGTCGCCGTCGCCAATCACAAGGGCGGCAGCGCGAAGACGACGACGACCGTAAGCCTCGCCGGCGCGCTCGGCGAGGCTGGGCACGATGTCCTGGTCATCGACATGGATCCGCAGGGGTCGGCGTCGGCCTGGCTCGGCGTCCCAGACCCAGAGGTCACTGTCATGGACGCCATCCGAGGACGCGATCCACTGGCCCACCTCATCTATGAGACCACCGCGCCTGGCGTCCACCTGGTCGCGGCTTCACCGGACCTGGTCGCCATGGATCGTCGCTCGGAGACAGACATCGCGCTGGGTTCATGCGCGCGCTCGAGCGTCTGCCGGGGCGCTGGGACATCGTCCTGGTCGACTGTCCGCCGTCGCTCGGCTACCTCGCGATCGCCCCGCTTACGGTCTGCCAGGAGGCGCTGGTGCCGGTGGAGGCCCACTACATGGCTCTCGCCGGCGTCACCAGCCTGGTCGAGACCATGGACCAGATCCGGGTCCGACTGAACCCCGGTCTCAAGCTCGGCGGCGTTCTGGCATGTCGCGTCAACCGCACGATGCATGCGCATGCGGTCGTCGCTCGCCTGCGGCAACGGTATCCAGAGGCGATCCTGAGGACGCAGATCCGCGAGAGCATCCGCCTGGCAGAGGCGCCGTCCTTCCGGCTGCCGATCACGTCCTATGCCCCCGAAAGCGCCGGCGCCGAAGACTATCGAGCCCTGGCCGAGGAGATGTTCGAGCCGGCCAAGGCACACGCAAGGGTGACCAAGCGGATCGCGGCCGACGAACCGGACCGCACGGCGCCCGCAGCGACCGAAACGCCCACCGTCGGCGTCGCCAGCCCGTTCGATCAATTCCGGCAGGTCTTTCGCCGAACCTGGCCGGCAACGGCGAGCCCCGGACCCGAGACGAGTGGTGCCGCTGACGAAGCCGTGGGCAAGGCTTCGGCACCGGAGCGGTGACGATGCGCAACACTTCCCCACCGATGTACCCCTAACAGACCCCTCAACCCCTTGTGGTGGTGCAGTTAGGGGACGTAGGATGCAGTCGCGGTCGATCGGGGCTCCTTGGGGGGAATGCACTTATCGCCTGATATCAGGACACTCGCGTCCACAGTCAGACGAGCGCCCGACTGAACTGCAGAGGCCGAACGGGGTCAGCGTCAACACTGCCACCTTGGCGAAAGCCTGCCCGTCGAATGGAGACGGCGGGACCGGCGACGGCACCGTTCTCAGGACCATCGATGGGCGAGGCATCGAGTCCGCATAGGGACGCTGAGGAGGTGGATGCCGGTGAGGCATGACGAGGGACGACCCGACGACATCACCAGACGAAACGATCGCCGGATCAGCGTGGTGATCCCGGCGAAGAATGAAGCGCGGAACATCGGCTGGGTGGTGGAGCGGCTGCCCTCCTTCATCGACGAGCTGGTCATCGTGGACGGGCGATCGACCGACCGCACGGTGGAGGTCGTGCTGGCCCTGCGGCCGGACGCGGTCATCGTCAACGACAAGCGGCCCGGCAAGGGAGCCGCCCTTCGGGCCGGCTTCTCGGCCGCGTCCGGCGACTACGTCGTCATGCTCGATGCCGATGGCAGCATGGACCCCCTCGAGATCGGGAACTTCATCGAAGCCCTCGAGCGTGGTGCCGATCTGGCGAAAGGTTCGCGCTTCCTCAAGGGCGGCGGGACGGCCGACATGTCGTACCTGCGTGAGGCGGGCAATCGCGGGCTATTGATCCTTGCCAACCTCTTGTTCGGGGCCTCCAACACGGACCTTTGCTACGGGTTTGCGGCCTTTCGTCGCGACGGGATCCAGGGCCTCGAGCTGGATGCCGACGGATTCGAGATCGAAACGCAGCTCTTCATGCGCGCCACGCGCCAGGGACTGCAGGTGGTCGAGGTACCGAGCTTCGAAGCGCCTCGTCGATCGGGCACGTCGAACCTCAACACGTTCCGCGATGGCTGGCGCGTGCTGATGACGATGCTGCGGGAGCGAGCGCGCCCCGCTCGAGGTTCCAGCCGCGGGTCGGTCGATGCGACCCCGGTATCCGAGTCCGACCGCGTCGGGGGCTTTCAGATCGGATCGAGCGTCTCGTCCATCCCGGTCGACACCCTCACCGAGTAGAGCGTGTCGTGGGATCCGAGGATCGAGCCCGACCCGCCTGAGGGGCCACTCGAGGCGCTGTCCCCTGTCGGAGACCCCGACGGAGATGGCGGCGCCGCCGAGGAGGAAGACACCGTCGGCGACGGAGATGACGCCGCGAGCGAGGAAGATGCGGCGACGCGAGAGGCCTTCGAATCGCTCCTGCACGGAGACGAAACGGAGGTGGCAAACGTCCCGGTAGCGACCCCGGCGCAGGGCGCCGGGACAGCCTCCCCTCGTGACCTTGCATCGCCTGCCCGCGACGCAGCCGCCACGACGATGATGGCCGGAACGGCCTGGGACGTCCTGATCCGCGCCGAGCAGTCGCGTTGGCATCGCTATGGGCATCCCTGTGTCGCCGTCCAGCTCGAGGTGGTCGGGGGACGAGACCTCGCGAGCCATCTCGGCGATGAGGCTGGCGCGCGCGTGCGAGGCACGTTGGAGACGCTGCTCGCTACCACGACCCGCGCCAGTGACCACTTCGAAGCTCGGCCCCCCTGGCAGGTCGTAGGGCTGCTGCCCGAGACCGATGAAGGCGGAGCAGGCGTGGCTCTCGACCGACTGCAACGCGCGTTCGCGGATGCGATGGGGCCGGCCCTCGCGGTCCGCCTGGCTGTCGGCCTTGCTGCCCCAGGACCGAGCGGGACACTGGCGGTCGCCTTCCACCAGGCGGGCCGGGCACTCTCGTCATCGCGCCGCGGTGGATCTGCGGTCAGCCTGAGGGCGGGTCAGCATGATCGCGCAGATGAGGCGCGATCGACGGCGGTCGACGACGAGCAGCCGGAAGACCTCGATGTCGGAGCTCGGCTGGACACGCTGCTCCGACTCCTTGGCGATGGGCAGATCTCCGAGGCCGAATACGACGCGAAACGCGCGCAGATCATCGACCGACTGTGAGTGACCTATGGCCGTGTTCGTCAGTGCCGATGGCCGGCGCGCGGCGGCCCTGAGATACCGAGAATGAACCGCACGGCAATCCCGCAGTAACACTGCAGGACTACTATCTAGACGAAGAGGTGGACAAGGCGACCATGAGCTGTATCGGCCGCCAACCTCGAAGAGGGGAATGATGATCATCCCGTTCCTCATCGATGGCGTCAGACGATGCGGCGCGGTCGCCTCGGACGCGGTGCTGCGACTTACCCCCGATGCGCGCAACGTAGCGCGGCTCGCAGAGCATTTCGGTTGGGGTCGGGCAGACGCGGCTGAGGCATACGCACTGGCACGCCGTACGGGCTTCGGTGCGGCCTATCGATCCGTGCGAGTGAATCGCCTGCCGACCGCGGTCTAGCCCTCGCGAGGTCTCAAGGCTACCAGGGGATAGGCAGATCGCCGACGCGTCCACGCGACGACGCCGCGGCCCTCTCCTCGCTCTGACCGGTGGTGCTGCGGTGGACCGCCCAGATCAAGCTTGATGACCACGACGACCAGGGAGGCGTTGTGTCCCCGCGCAAGGCTCGTTGCGAGCGCGGATGGGGTCGACCGGCACCACGAACGTGGTGTGACACCTCGCAGCGCAGATCACATCGAGCCTGACAGCGCTCCCAGGTGCTCGGTCAGCCGAAGGTTCTCTCGGTAGTCGATGGGCACCTCGACGAGGGCGGGGCCATCGACATCGAGCGCCCGCCGCAGGGTCGGCACCAGGTCGGCGGCCGACGTCGGGCGGAAGCCCGCGATGCCGAAGCTCTGCGCGAAGGCCACGAAGTCGGGGTTGCCGAACTCGACCCCGAACGGTTTGCCGAACTCGTTGCGCTGCTTCCAGTCGATGAGGCCGTAGCCGTCGTCGCGCCAGACGACGACGGTCACGTTGGCGCCGATCCGCTTGGCGGTCTCGAGCTCCTGGCAGTTCATCAGGAAGCCGCCGTCGCCGCAGAGGGCGACCACGCGGCGCTCGGGATGGACGAGCTTGGCGGCGATGGCGCCCGGCAGCGAGATGCCCATGGCCGCGAAGCCGTTGGAGATGATGACCGTGTTCGGCTCGTAGGCCTGGTAGAGGCGCGCGACCCAGACCTTGTGGGCGCCGACGTCGCTGACCACGATGTCGTGCGGATCGAGCACCTCGCGCAGCGCGGTGATCGCCTTCTGCGGTCGGATCGGGAAGCCGTCGTCGTCGCGATAGGCGTCGAGCTCGGCCAACAGGTCGGTGCGCAGATCGAGATTGACCAGGATCTCCCTCGCCTGATGGCGTTCGGTCGCATCGCGACCGCCGACGCCGAGCGGCAGCACGGCGTCGAGCAGGCGGCGCAGCGAGCCATCGATGTCGCCGACCAGCTCGACCTCCGGCTGGTACGCGGCGTCGACCTCGGCCGGCGTGGTGTCGATGTGGATGATCCGCTTCGTCCCGTCCGGGTTCCAGCGCATCGGCCCGTACTCGACGAGGTCGTAGCCGACGGACACCACGAGGTCGGCGCGATCGAAGCCCGACAGCACGTGATCCCGCGCCTGGAGCCCGACCGCCATCAGGCTCAGGTGGCTGCGATCGTCGATGGCGCCCTTGCCCATGAAGGTCACCGCGACCGGCACATGCAGGCCCTTGGCCAGCGCCCGCAGCGCCTCGGATGCGTCGCGCCGAAGCACGCCGTTGCCGGCCAGGATGATCGGCCGCTGCGAGTCGGCCAGGAGTCGAGCGGCATGGGTGATGGCCTGGTCGGTCGGCTCGGGGAAGTAGGTCCGACCCGGCGCCAGGGGCCGGGCGTCGTTCGGCGACAGGCGTGGCGGCGAGGTCCTCGGGCAGCTCGATGTGCGTCGGCCCGGGCTTCTCGAGCGAGGCCACGCGGAACGCCTTGCGCACGATCTCGGGGATGGCCTCGACCCGCTCGACGCGCGTGTTCCACTTCGTGACCGGCGCCAGCATGCCCACGATGTCGACCAGCTGATGGGCTTCCTTGTGCAGCTTGTCGGAGCCGGTCTGGCCGGTCACGGCGACCATCGGGGCGCGGTCGAGGTAGGCGTCGGCGATGCCCGTCACGAGGTTGGTGGCACCCGGCCCCAGCGTCGCCATGGCCACCGCGGAGCGACCGGTCAGGCGACCATGGACGTCGGCCATGAAGGCCGCCCCCTGCTCGTGCCTGGTCGTCACATGGCGGACGCGCTCGGAGCGACTGAGGGCGTCGAGGATGTCCATGGTCTCTTCGCCCGGCACCGAGAAGACCCAGTCACAGCCCTCCGCTTCCAGGCCCTCGACGAGCAGGTCAGCGGCGGTTCGGGGGCGCTGCGGGGACATGGCCGCAAGTGTACGGTCGTCGTCCTGCGCGCCGCGCCGCGGCCGTCAACGGTGCGACGCGGCCGTCGGCCGAGCCGCGGCAGCCGACGTCAGGGGGTGTAGGTCACCTGGACGGACACGAAGTCGAGGCTGAAGTCCTTGTTGGCCATCGTCGAGGCGTCGATCAGGCGGACCCGGAAGTTCGTCGTGTTCAACTGCGTCAGCGTCCAGGGCGAGTGGCCCCAGGTGTCGCTGGTCGACCCGAACGTGTAGGTCGTCAGCGAGTTGCCGCCCGAGACATCCTGGCTCTTGATCGTCGTCCAGGTCGCGCCGCCATCCCACGAGAGCTGGGCGCAGATGTTCGACGTGCCGCCGTTGTTGTTGAGCTTGAGCGTGGCCTGGACCTGGATGCCGTCGATCGAGGCACGCTGCCCGGCAGCCCGAACGCATTGCCCCAGTAGACGGTGGCGGTCCTTGTTGGTGTCCGGGGTGGCACCGGTGCCACAGGACTGCGTGCCACCGGAGCCGCTGTTGGCATCCACGGCGAACGTGTTGTCGAGCGCGCAGCCATTGCCGGGGTTCGTCTCGTAGCCGTTGTTGTCGCCGGCGGCCGTCGTGTCGGCCGCGTTCGAGGCCGCCGCGCAGGCCTTGTAGCCCGTGCTCGTCGACGGGCTGCCGACGGTCGCCGATACGGGTCCGGCATCGACGCTCGACCAGTTCTGGTAGTAGGCACGGACCTTGTAGAAGTAGGTGCCGGCCGACGGCGAATCGACGTACGTCACGGTCGTCCGTGGCGTGACGGACGCGATCTGCGTGTACGTGCCGCCCGACGACGTCGAGCGCCAGATCGTGTAGCCGGCGGCCCACGTCTTGGGGGTCGCCGTCCAGCTCAATGAGATCGTCGTGCCGCCGGTGGCGCCGAGGCCGGTCGGCGGCGACAGGACGTCGGTCGCGAAGCTGCCGCTCGACGTGTCGGTCGAGGTCAGTCGGGCCAGCGAGACCGAGACGTTGCTGACCAGGAGCACGCCCAGGACGAGCAGCGCACCGGCCGCCAGTCGGCGGTCGATGGGGTGCTGGCGCCGTCCGGCGAGCACGGTCACGTCGGCCTCAGAGCGGCGGGACGCGAGGGTCGCGACCGCCGCCGACGATCGGCGCGCTGGATCGGTCGGTCGTCGTGCCACGTTCCGGGCGGCCACGTCCGGGACGGACCAGCGCCGCGACCGATGCCGACGAGTCCGTCGCGAGCGATGCACCGACTCCGAGGGCTCCATCCGTCGCCAGTCGCGCAGGCCAGCGATCGGACGCGACGAGCCATAGGCGGCGGCGGCCCTTCGGCGTCGCTCGTCCTGGATCGAAATCGATGAGCATGGCTGCGACGACGAGCAGCGCACCGAGGCCGAGCAGGAAGGCCACGCCGCTGACGGCGGAGAGCCACGCCAGCACGAATCCCATCAGCGGTACGACGAGCATGACCCGGCCGATGACCGCCGTCGCCGGCACCGTGGCGGCGTCGGCCACCTCGTTGTTGTCGCCCTTCGTCTCCAGGTACGGCACGCCATCGAGGGCCAGTCGCCGGACGACGCGGTGCGTGTAGATGGCCCGCCCATCGCCGCTCTTGACGGAGACGATGTCGCCGACCGAGATGTCGGTCGGCGCGACAGGCTGGATCACGACCGCCGAGCCGAGGGGCAGCGTCGGCTCCATCGAGGGGCCGCCGATGATCAACGACTGGTTGCCGGTCATCGGGCACGACCCGCCCGAGGACGACGGCCCCGAGGACGACGGCCACCAGCCCGATGACCGCGGCGTCGAGCAACCATCTGGCGATGGTCAGCGGGTCGTGGCGGCTGGACTGCATGTGGCTGTCCTCAGGGCACCCGGCGAGGGCGCCGGGAACGCGATGGCTGCGGCCACGCCCCCGAGGGGTCGAGACCGCAGCCGATACGCCTAGCTAGGGGTTAGGGGTTGTTGGCGGTCTGCTCGGCAACGAACGTGAAGGTCGCCGTCGTGGTCGCGCTCTGGAACGAGGTGTTCGTCCCCAGCGGCAGGCTCCACGCGAAGCAGAGGTTCTGCGTCGCTCCGGAGAGGAGGTCCGATCGTCGGCGTCGGGCCCCTGTGCGGTGCTTCCGAACGAGGCACCGTTGAGTACGCCGGCGTAGAGGGCTGTTCCGCTGCCGGGCACGTGCCGACCTTGATCGGACAGGTTCAGCTGGATCTCGCCGGCGAGGCCGTCCGACCGCCGGTGCTGGTGCTGGTCATCGCGTAGCGGAGCGCGCCGCTGCCGTTGTTGGCGACGGTCAGGGTGGCGCTACCAGCTGTCTCCCGGCAGGATGCCGGTGACCGTGAAGAGCGGCGCCGGAGTGACGCCGAGGACGATCGTGCCCGGTCGTGAACGAGCCGCTCGAGGTGTCGGTCGAGGTGAAGACCGCCAGCGAGAAGACGCCGGTGCCGAGCGTCAGCAGGGAGAGGCTGAGCAGGAGGGCGATCAGCCCGCGGCGGCGGCGCTTGGTGCGCTGGTCGGCCTCGAGCGAGACCGGCTGTGAAACGAACTCCATGGTGCGTGTGCCCTTTCTGCAGCCGTCCTCATCGGCACGGCCAGTCATCGGATGACGACCGGGCGGTCGTCAGGTCGCGTGGGTCCTTGACCCGCGAGGCCGGCAAAGGCACCGCGTGGTGGTCGGGTGTATGGAACGCTGCGGATGGGGCCGAGGGTATGACCCGGAGGGGCAACGGCGGCAGTACCATCGTTCGACGGCCCCGACCCCGGGCGTCGCGATCTTGGCGCCTGGCGAGGGTCAGGCCGGTCCGCTCTCGCGCATCGGGCTCGTCGAGAAGCGCGCCTGACGTGGCGATGGCGCCACCCGAGCCAGGATCTGCTCCACGTCGACGGGGCCTTCGGCCAGGGACTCGGAGGGTCGACCGAGCAGGTAGCCCTGCGCCGCCTTGGCGCCCAGGTCGCGCACGACCTTGAACTGCTCAGGCGTCTCGACGCCCTCGGCCACGACCATGGCACCCCAGCGGCCGGCGAGGTCGATGAGAGAACGAAGCACCGCCAGCGATGAGTCGCGCATCGCGCCACCCTGGACGAGCGACAGGTCGACCTTGACGATGTCGAAGTCGAGCTGGCTGAGCAGACGGAGCCCGGCGTTGCCGGCACCGACGTCATCGGCCGCCAGGCGGAAGCCGAGCGCGCGGCAGGCCTCGAGGCTGGCTCGCAGCTGCTCCATGTCCTCGACCACCTCGCGCTCGGTCAGCTCGAGGATGACGCGATCGGTCGTGATGCCCTGGTCGGCCAGGATGTCGGCCAGGCGCCGCGCCTGGAAGTCGGGACCCTCGAGCGAACGCGGCGAGAGGTTGATGCTGACCAGCCGGTCGGGCTCGATGGCGGCTGCGCCGGCGGCCACGACCTCGAAACAGGCCATGTCCAGCTCGACCACGCGATCGCAGGCGGCGGCCGCCGCGAAGAGGCTGCCCGGGTCGGCGAAGCCGGCGTCGGCCGTCGGTCGGACGAGGCCCTCGTAGCCCAGGACGCGCCCCGACTCGAGGTCGATGATGGGCTGGAAGACGGGTCGCAGGGATCGACGCTGGATGACATCGCCGACGCGGTCGACGACGGCGGCGCCGGCCGAGGCGTGCTGCGGCCGGTGCCGGGCCGGGTCATAGATCTCGACCGCGGCGCGACCGTGTCGCTTGGCCCAGAAGAGCGCGGCGTCGGCGGCCGCGAAGAGCTCGCCTGCTTCAGGCGCCACGAGCGGCGTCGACGCCACGCCGGCCGAGAAGGCCAGCGACCGGCCCAGCGGGCTCGTGTCGTTCGGGCGGAGGGCGGCCTCGAGCAAGCGCTGGGCGAGGATGAGACCGCTGGCCGCGTCGGCGTGCGGCATGACGATGGCGAACTCGTCACCGCCGACCCGGTAGGCACGATCGGTCGACCTGATGGTGGCTGCCATCAGGGCGCCGAAGCCGCGCAGCAGCTCATCGGCGGCGCCGTGGCCGGTGGCGTCGTTGACCCGCTTGAAGTCATCGAGATCGATGAGCACGAGGGCGGTCGACGTGCCGTGACGACGCGAGAGCTCGGCCTCGCGGGCGGATGCTTCCTGCCACGCCCGATGGTTGCCAAGGCCGGTCAGCGGGTCGGTCAGGGCATCGACCTTGGCCCGCTCGTACAGCCGGCGCAGCTCGATGCGCGACCGCTCGAGCTCGGCCGCCGGTCGCATGACCTGGCGCGACATCCAGAGGATGAGCACGAAGAGCACGCCGATCAGCGCTGCCAGCGGCACGAGCAGATGCAGGGGCAGGTAGCCGGCCGGTCTGGCGACGACCAGCGCCCAATCGCTGAAGGTCGGGGCGGTCTCGCGGAGTGGCGACATGCCCACGCTCCAGCCATCCGAGAAGAGCGTGGCGACGACTTCGCCGGCGCGATCCAGGGCACCGAACACGGCGCGATCGAGGCGTGGCAGGCCGGCGGCCGCGACGTCGGCCGGGTCGCCTGTCGTGGCGCGACTGTCCGCGATGACGTCGCCGCTGGCGGCATCGACGATCAGCGCGTAGCCACCGTCCGGGCTGGTCGCCGAGCCCGTCGCGAGGAGTCGGACGAGTGGCAGCTCGAAGGCGACCATGCCGACCGAGCGGCCAGCATCATCGACGATCGGCGTCGCGAGCACGACACGCGGATCCCCATCGGGACCCTCGAAGGGCTTCGAGCGGATCACCTCACCGACGCGCAGCGCGAGCACGTCGGCCGACCGGATCGGTGAGGCGCCGGCGGCACCCTGCGAGTCGGCTCGGGTCAGCTCGCCGTCACGCACGTGGATCCGCTCTGAGCCGTCGGCGGCGATGACCGAGATGTGCAGGACGGACGGGCCGGCGCCGATCGCCATCGCCGACAGCCGGCGGTCGGAGAGGGTGGCCGACGCTCCCGGCCGAACGGCTTCGACGACGGCGCTGTTCGCAGCCGCCATGAGCAGGGCGCTTCGGGCACGCTCGAGCTCGCTGCCGACGCCCGCCGCGAGGGTGGTGCTGGCAGCAGCCACCCTGGCCTGCTCGCCGTCCCGGTCGGCGCTGTCGATGGCCGTGACGACGACCAGTCCGAGCGCGAGCGGAAGGATGGCGGTGGCCAGCAGGACGAGCGCCAACCGAACGCGAACGAGCCGAAGGGGCTCAGCCGCGCGGGTCGGGCCCGCCGTGCGGGAGCGGCGGAACCTCACGATGTGCGTTCCTTGGGCATCGGCCTCGTTCCACGTATGGCCCCCCAGGCCGTCTCCTGCGACGAACCACAGCCGCCCCTGACGTCAGGAAGGAGCGGTGGAGCGGCGAGGCACCATCCAACCCGATATCGCGCCGAAGCGCCATGTGACGACCGGCGAGGGCGGTTGGTACCAAGGTCCCGACGCACGCGCAGCGGGGCGGGCGCGCGGGATGGAACGCGGCCTCGCGCCGTGGGTGCGCGACCGATGGATCCGCGACGCGGACGCGCTCCCCTGCCCGCTACATCGGCTCGGCGAGGACCATGATGCGGATCTCGGTCATGTCTTCGATCGCCCAGCGCAGGCCTTCGCGACCGATGCCCGGAGTCCTTGACGCCGCCGTAGGGCATGTGATCGATCCGATAGGTCGGCACATCGTTGACGATGACGCCACCGACGTCGAGCTCTTCGAACGCGCGCCGCGCATGTGCCAGGTCGTTCGTGAAGACACCCGTCTGCAGCCCGTAGTCGGAGTCGTTGACGCCGCGGATCGCCTCGTCGAAGTCGTCGAACCGGAAGGCGACGACGACCGGCGCAAAGGCCTCGGCCGAGCAGACCTGAGCCTGGGGCGGGACGTCGGCCAGGATGGTGGCCGGGAAGAAGGCGCCTTCGGCGCGGCCGCCGGTGATGACCCGACCGCCGAGCGCGACGGCCTCCTCGACCCAGCGCTGCGTCCGTTGCGCCTGCGCCTCCTCGACCATCGGGCCGAGCACCGTCTCGGGATCGAGCGGGTCGCCGGCGCGCAGGCTTTGCGCTCCCTCGGTCAGGCGCTCCATGAACGGATCCCAGATCTCGGCATGGACGAACATGCGCTGGACGCTGATGCAGACCTGGCCGGCGTAGGTGAAGGCGCCGACGAGGATGCGCTTGACGGCCCAGTCGAGATCGGCCGTGCGGTCGACGATGACGCCGGCGTTGCCACCCAGCTCGAGGACGACGCGCTTCTTGCCCGCGCGGGCCTTCATCCGCCAACCGACCGCCGGGCTGCCGGTGAACGTCAGCAGCTTGAAGCGCTCATCAGCAACCATCCGGTCGCCGAGCTCGCGGCTCATGGGCAGGATGCTCACCGCTCCTCGCGGCAGGCCTGTCTCGGCCACGATCTCGGCCACGGTCAGCATCGTGAGCGGATCCTTGGACGGCGGCTTGAGGACGATCGAGCAGCCGGCGGCGATGGCGGGCGCGAGCTTGTGGGCGGCCAGGTTGAGCGGGAAGTTGAAGGGGCTGATGGCGGCCACCGGTCCGATCGGGAAGCGGCGCGTGATGCCCAGGCGACCGCGCGACGAGGGCATCAGGTCGAGTGGGATCGTCTCACCGGTCATCCGCTCGGCTTCCTCGGCGCCAAGGCGGAAGGTCAGCACGGCACGATCGACCTCGACCAGCGCGTCGCGGATCGGCTTGCCGGCCTCGAGGGCGATCGTCCGACCCAGCTCCTCGCGTCTGGCCTTGATGCCCGCGCTGATCTCGCGCAGGACTCGACCACGTTCGTAGGCGGGCAGGCGCCGGGTCTCCTCGAACGCGGTCACGGCGGCGTCGACGGCCGCGTCGTACTGCTCGGGCGTGGCGGTGTACGTTCGGCCGGCCGGCGCGTCCGGATGGGCCGGATCACTGACCTCCAGGATGTCGGGCGAGGTGACCCACTGTCCGGCAAGGTAGATCGGATGCGGCGTGGTGCCAGTGGTCGTGGTCATGGCGCCGATTGTAGGCCGAAGCCCGTCACGGCCGGTGTCTCCGTGAGTTGCATCGCGGCCGCTATGCTGGCCGGGATGACCGACGCCGACGCACAGCCGACCCTCCGCGAGCGCCTCCTCGTGCGCCCTGGCCGCAAGATCGACCTCGCGGCGTTCGATCCGGGCGATACCTTCGGGCATCAGAAGGCCGGCGCGCTCGAGGAGCTGGCACGCGGCGTCGACCGCCTGACCGACCTGCAGGAGCGCCTCTGGGCGAACGGACGCCAGGCCGTCCTCGTCATCCTCCAGGGCATCGACACGGCCGGCAAGGACGGCACCATCCGCCATGTGATGGGCGCGTTCAACCCGCAGGGCTGCGACGTCGTCGGGTTCAAGGTCCCGACGCCCGAAGAGTTGGCCCATGACTTCCTCTGGCGGGCCCACAAGGCGGTGCCACCGAAGGGCAGCGTCGCCATCTTCAACCGCTCGCACTACGAGGACGTGCTCGTGGTCCGGGTCCACGAGCTGGTGCCGGCGTCGGTCTGGCGGCAGCGGTATGGGCAGATCAACGAGTTCGAGCAGCTGCTCAGCGAGACCGGCACGACGATCGTCAAGTTCTTCCTGCTCATCGACCAGGACGAGCAGAAGGAGCGGCTCCAGGCGCGGCTCGACGACCCGACCAAGCGCTGGAAGTTCTCGAGCGCCGACCTCGAGGAGCGCAAGCGCTGGGACCAGTACATGGCGGCCTACGAGGAGATGCTCGAGCGCTGCTCGCCGAAGAACGCGCCCTGGTATGTCATCCCATCGAACCGCAAGTGGTTCCGGAACCTGGCCGTGGCGGACATCCTGGCCGACACGCTCGACGACCTGCACCTGCCGTATCCAAAGGCCGAGGAAGGGCTCGACGCGGTCGTCGTCGAGTAGGCGGGCGCCCGAGACCCACGCCGTCGCCTAGCTGGCCGCGGGCACCTCGTCCTCGACATCGTCTTCGTCGGGTGCCGGCAGCAGGTCGTTCCGCCAACGGACCGAGCCGATCAGCTCATCGAGGTCGACGGGTTCGGCTCGGGGCCGGTCGGCGGGGCGACCGACGAGGTAGCCCTGGACGGCCGAGATGCCAAGACCTCGGACGACCTCGAGCTGCGAGGGCGTCTCGACACCCTCGGCCACGATCTTGGCGCCCCAGCGGTCGGCCAGGTCGCGCAACGCGCGCAATACGGCTCGCGATGACTCCTCGAGGACGCCGACCTGGACCAGGCTGAGGTCGATCTTGACGATGTCGAAGCGGATCTGGCTGAGCAGCCGAAGGCCGGCATTGCCGGCGCCCACGTCGTCGGCCGCCAGACGGAAGCCGGCTGCCCGGCAGGCGGCGATGGACTCTCGCAGGCGCGCCATATCCTCGACGGTCTCGCGCTCGGTCAGCTCGAGCACGACTCGGTCGGGGGTCACCCCATGATCGCGGAAGAGCGCCACCAGGTCGGCGGCGTGGAACTGGTCCGTCTCCATCGTGCGCGGTGACAGGTTGGCGGCGAGGTACTGGTTCGGCCCCAGCTCGTTCGCGTGGCTGGCCACGACCGCGATGCTGGCCATGTCCAGCTCGACCGTCCGCCCGATGACCTCGGCGGCGGTGAAGAGGCTGTTCGCATCAGCGAAGCCCGAGCCCGGCAACGGACGGACGAGACCTTCGAATCCGATCGGCGTGCCGGTCGTGAGGCTGAAGATCGGCTGGTAGACGGGCCGCAGGAGGCGCTGGTCGGCGACGGCCGCGACTGCCGCCGCGAGCTCCGGCGTCGTGCGCGCGTCACCGGCGCTGCCGTGTCGCAGGGGGTCGAAGACCTGGATATCCGTCCGACCATGTCGCTTGCACCAGTAGAGCGCCGCGTCGGCCTGGCGGAAGAGCTGCCCGCTGTCCCCAGTCTCGGGGGCCAATCCGGCGACGCCGCCGGAGAAGGACAACTCAGGGACCGTACGCTCGTCATCGGTCTCGACCGCCGCCGCGAGGAGCCGTCTTGCGATGGCGAAGGCGGCCGTCGCATCCGTGTTCGGCATGAGGACTGCGAACTCGTCGCCGCCGACCCGGAACGCCCGATCGGCATGGCGAGTCGACGTGATGAGCAGCCGTCCCATCGCCGCTAGCGCGTCGTCACCGCCGGCGTGGCCGCGCTCGTCGTTGATCCGCTTCAGGTCGTCGAGGTCGAGGAGCAGCAGGGCCAGAGGCGCGGCCGCCCCCTGCGCGTCGGAGACCGTTCGCGCGAGCTCCTCCTGGAATGCGCGGTGGTTACCGAGCCCGGTCAGCGGATCGAGCAACGCCGTCAGCCGGGCGCGGTCGTATTCCTGGCGGAAGTGGTCGCGGGCGGCCTCGAGGCGCTCTGCCGGGGCCAGGATCGCGCGCGCAAGGATGACCATCAGCAACGGCAGCGCGACGCCGATGATGACCACGCGCAGGAAGGCGATGACTGGCTGGACGTCGCCCTCACCCGACTCGAGGTCGCCGAGAAGTGTCCAGAGCAGGACTTGCGAGGCGAAGATGACGGCGAGGGCCAGCACCAAGCGGCGGCGGACCGATGCTACCCCGATGCCATCGGTCTCGTCGTCGACCTCGCCGTTCCAGTCGAGGACGGCCACGTGCGGTATCCAAACCCCCGGTAGACGAGCGTCGACCATGCGGCCGATGCGAGAACGACGTTGTAGCGCGGCACCGCGTTTTGGGACAGACCCTTGTGGTACCGGTCGATGGCGCGAATTGGCCTAGGTCGGAGGGTCAGTGAGGCGGGACCTTCGGGCCATTCGCCGCACGAAGCGCCGCTGCTACGGTCGACACGAACGTTCATCAGGGGTGCCTCGACGCAACATGTCCACGACGACCGATCGATCGACCTCAAGCCGATGGCTTGGCGTCGCCATCGCTGCCGTCATGCTCGCGCTCACGATCCTGCTCGCCGGCCCGGCTCCGGCAGGCGCGGCCAGCTGCAATGGCGCCTCACATACACCGGCACTCTCGAACGGCACCGTCTCGCCCGGTAGCGGTACGACCTCGACGAACTTCGCCTTCTCCGTCACCTATCGCGATAGCGGCGGCTGTGCGCCGTCGAGCGTCGTGGCTGTGATCTCCGGGATCGGCACGCTCGCCATGTCGGCATCCGGTTCGAGCTGGAAGGCCGGCGTGACCTTCAGCGCCAGCACCAAGCTGGCGCCTGGCTCGTACGCGTATAGCTTCACCGCGACAAGTGGCACCGGTGGTGGCCAGAAGACCGTGTCGCTGTCCGGTGTCTCGCCGAACAGCATCACCGTCACCCCACCCGCGACGCCGAAGCCAACACCGAAGCCCACGCCGAAACCGACCCCGAAGCCGACACCAAAGCCCGTCGCAACCTCGAGGCCCAGGCCCAGCGGGACCAGCAAGCCCAAGCCGAAGCCGACCCAACGTCCGAGCAGCCGATCGACGGCCACGCCGGGCTCGACGCCCGACCCGACGAGCACCGGGACGCTGGGCCCGACCGCCGGGCCGACGCCGACGCCATCTGAACGCGCCATCGCCATCGCTCCCGGACTTCGCGGAGTTGACGGCTCGGGTGGCGGCTCGCCGCCCGACCTGCCCGGCGGCGGGAGCTTCGGCAACCCATTCGACGGCATCCCGTGGCTGCCATCCATCCTCTTGACATCCTTCTCAGCGATCGGCGGCATCGTGCTCTTCGCATTCCTGGCGTCGCGACCGCGGCGCAGGATGGAGGCCGTCAGTGCCGGCCCGATGGATCTCATCGAGGCGCCCGCGCCGACAGGTCAACCGGCGCTCATCGCTATCGCGGCGGCTGCGGCACCAGACACGCCGTACCAGGAGCTGGACATGCCGCGTTGGCGGCGACCGTCCCTCCAGGCGGCGCGCAAGGCCTCGACGCGCGACATCCCCGACCACGCCCCGATGATGTTTGCGGCACCGGCCGCTGCGGCCACCCGGCGTGCCCGCGTGACCTACCGACTCGTGCGCGCGTACGACCAGCCTGATGAGATCCGCGGCGTTGAAGTCGCCTGGCTCGACCGCGGCGACGAGGTCGAGATCGTCGCCGAGCAGGGCCGCTACGCCTTCGTCCGCACCCCCAATGGCGCGGCCGGCTGGGTGCACCGGACGACGATCACGGAGATCGACGAGCGGCAGATGGCCGAGGACGCCAAGTGGGAACGTCTCGAGCCCAGCGACGACGATCCGCCTTCGTGGTCGATCATCCACTGACGTCGCGCGCAGACGCCCGGGAGCATGCGGTCCATCTGAGTCTCGGAGCGTTCTTCGGCTGATCCTAGATCGGGTCCGCCGCCCTGGGGCAGGAGCCCAGCACACGGACCATCGAGGCCACGCGCCCGAGGGCGGTGATGGCGGCCGCCGTCGCAGGAGCGGCGGCATCGGCGTCCAGCTCGACCCAGAAGACGTATTCCCAGGCCCGCTCCCGGCTCGGGCGTGACTCGAGCTTGCCCATGTTGAGGTCTGCTGCGGCGAGGATCTCGAGGCAGCGCACGAGTGAGCCGGGTTCGTTATTCACGGCCAGCACGAGGGTCGTCCGATACCGGTCGTCCGTGGATGGAGTCGAACGCGCGGCGGCTGGGCCGACCGAGCCGACGACGCCTGGTCGAGCCACGATAAGGAAACGCGTCCGGTTATCCGGCACGGTCTGGATCTCGGCGGCCAGGATGGACAGGCCGAACCGTCCCGCGGCGCGGGGCGACAGGACGGCGGCGGCACCCCGTTCCTGGCCATCCGCGATGAGCTTGCCGGCGCCGGCCGTGTTGTAGGTCGTCAGCAGGCTCCACGATCGCGAGCGAAGAAAGGTCTCGGCCTGACCGAGCGCCTGGACGTGTGAGTAGACGCGCTCGATCGACTCGAGGCGCTCGCCGGGCAGCGCGGCGAGGCACAGGTGGACGGGCACGATGACCTCGCCGACGATCGCGAGGTCGTGCTCGAGCAGCAGGTCATACGTTTCCCGGACGGTGCCCTGGACGACGTTCTCGATGGGCACGACGCCGCGCTCGATGGGCGGCTCGGCCGAGCCGTCGTCGGGCCGCCGACCAGCCACCACGGCCTCGAAGACCTCCCGGAATCCCGGCACCGGGATCGGCTGAGCGCTGGCATCGAACGCCAGCACGGCGTCTTCGGCGAAGGCGCCCGGTTCCCCGGAATAGGCGTAGCGGGTCATGTCATCCGGAGTCTAGCGGCGCTCGGTGGGCGCAACGGCAGGCCGCTGGGACTCGGCCGACGGCCGCGGCGGCACCTCCCGCCTGTATCGCACGAGCTGCCTGAGGCGATGCATCCGGGTCGGCGCCGGTGCCGTCGTCAGGCGTATCCTCCACCCTCCGAGAGGCGACCTCGTGCGAGACCGCGGCGGGTCAACAGGAGGACGACGTGCGCTCCGGATCGCCCGGTCGTCTTCCTGATCATGAAATGGGTCGTCCGGCCCGCGCCAGACCCGGAGATGAAGGATTGCCCGTTCTGCAAGGAAGCCGTGCTGGCCGACGCCACCCGCTGCAGGTACTGCGGCAGCGAGATCTGAGCACGAACGACGCCGCGGCTCGACTCTGCCGCGGACACCCAGCCCGATGTGGCGCCGATGGCGCCGGGAACCGGGGGATCAGCCGGGGGGCGAAGGGAGATCGAGATGCGGATCGACGAGGTCGAGGGCATCGGCGCCGCTCATGCGGCGAAGCTCGGTGAGGTTGGCATCAACACCACCGACGACTTGATCATGGCCGCCGCCAGTGCGGCTGGTCGAGACAAGGTCGCGGGCATGACCGGAATCAGCGCGGGGCAGCTGCTCAAGTGGGTCAATCACGTCGACCTGATGCGGATCGACGGCGTCGGGCCCGAGTACGCGGAGCTGCTCGAAGCGGCCGGCGTCGACTCACCCGCCGAGCTGGCCCAGCGCAACGCGGCCAACCTGGCGCAGACCTTCCAGGAGATCGATGCCGCTCGTCCGAACTGGGTGAGGCGGGTGCCATCCGAGGCCACGGTCGCCGGCTGGATCGCCAGCGCAGCTGCGATGGAGAAGGTCGTCAGCCACTGACCGTCGGCAGCATCTGACCGCGGCCGCGGCCCGAGGCTGGTGCGCGGCCGCCTCGAGTTGCCCTCAGCGCTCGAACCAGGCGGTCGTGTCGTGCCTGGCGGCGTCCTCGTCGAACTCCGTCGAGGCTGCCGCGTCGCCGGGCTCGGTGGTCGTGCGGGCACGGTTCCCAGCCGCATCGGTGGCACCTGCCCAGTGCGCCTCCGCCAGCAGGTCGTTGATCGCCTCGATGTAGGCCTCGACCGAGGCCGCGATGATGTTCGGCGAGGTCGACGTGCCCTCGTACGCGCCCTCGGCTCGGGCGCCCTCGGCGCCGGCCGGTGGCGCGAGTCGGCAGGTCACCCGACCTTCAGCGTCGGGACCCTCGGCAAGGGCGTGGACGTCGTAGCCGATGAGCCGCGGGTGGCCCGTCAGCACGCCCGCCAGGGCCGAATCGACGGCTCCGAACAGCGCGTCGACGGCGCCGTTGCCTTCGGCCGTGGCCTCCCAGCGGTGATCGCCGCTCTCGAGCACGACGACGCCGCGACTCTGCACGTTCGACCCGGTCGTGCAGCTCCACCGCGCGAGGTGGATCCGTTGCGTCTCGACAGCAGAGTCGCTCATCATCGGCCTCCCGGGCTGGCGGTGGTGAAGTGCCGCTCATCGCGGCGCTGCGGTGACTGGGCGCCGCTCTTCCAGAGGGCGTACTCGAGCGAATCGCCGAGCGCCTGCCAGGAGGCGGCGATGATGTTCGTGTCGGAGCCCCCGGTCGACCAGGTGCCCCATTCGGCGGATGAGTCGATGACGACCCGCGTCTTGGCTGCGGTGGCGGCATCTCCGTCGAGGATGCGCACCTTGTAGTCCACCAGATGGACGTCGTCGAGCTGGGGATAGAAAGCGCGCAATGCCTTGCGCAGCGCCGCGTCGAGGGCATTGACCGGGCCGTTGCCGTTGGCTGCCGTGTGCAGCACCTCGCCCTCGACCTCGACCTTGACGGTCGCCTCGGCGCGCAGATCCTGCCCATCGCGCTGCTCGACGAGGACGGTGAAGTCGAGCAGCTTGAAGGGCGCCACGTAGTCGCGGCCATGGCGGCGGATGAGGAGCTCGAAGGAGGCTTCCGCGCCCTCGAAGCTGGCGCCCTCCGACTCGAGCTGCTTGATGAGCTGGCTGAGCTCGCGCGGATCGACGACACCCTCCAGCTCGTGGCCGAGCTGCTCCGCGCGCCACTGCGTGTTGACGCGGCCACCGAGCTCACTGACGACGAGGCGTGTCTCGTTGCCGACGAGCGCCGGGTCGATGTGCTGGTAGGAGTGGCGGACCTTGGCCGTCGCCGCCCCGTGCACGCCGCCCTTGTGGGCGAAGGCACTGGCCCCGACATAGGGCGCATGGGCATCGGGCGTGATGTTGGCGATGCCGGCCACGTAACGCGAGAGCTCGGCGAGCGCCGTCAGGTCGGCGGCGCCGGGCACCGTCTCGAGGCCCATCTTGAGCCCCAGGTCGGCCCAGATGGTCACGATGTTGGCGTTGCCGCAGCGTTCGCCGTAGCCGTTGACCGTGCCCTGGACATGACGCACGCCGGCGCGCACAGCGGCCAGCGAGTTGGCAACGGCCAGGCCGGCGTCGTCGTGGACGTGGATGCCATAGCGGACCGCATCACCGAGATCGAGCGTGGCGATGACGTCCGCCACGATGGCCGCCACGTCGTCGGTCATGCAGCCGCCGTTCGTGTCGCACAGGGCGAGCGTGCCGGCACCGGCGGCATGCGCCGCACGCAGGGTCGCCAGGGCGTAGTCGCGGTCGGCCTTGTAGCCGTCGAAGAAGTGCTCGGCGTCGTAGACGACCTCGACCTTGCCGGCCTGGCGACAGAAGGCGACCGAGTCCTCGACCATGGCCAGGTTCTCGTCCGCCGTGGCGCCCAGGACCTCGGTCACGTGCAGCAGCCAGCTCTTTCCGAAGATGGTGATGACCGGCGTTCGTGCCTCGACCAGAGCAGCCAGATTCGGGTCCTGATCGGGCCGATTGGCACGATGCCGAGTCGAGCCGAAGGCGGCGATCCGGGCGTTCTGCCAGGTCATGCCGCGCGCGGCTTCGAAGAACTCGACGTCCTTGGGGTTGGAGCCTGGCCAGCCGCCCTCGACGTACGGAAAGCCGGCCTCGTCCAGGCGGCGGGCGATGCGCACCTTGTCGGCCAGCGAAAGGACCATGCCCTCGCGCTGGGTCCCGTCGCGCAACGTGGTGTCGTAGAGGAGGATGGTGTCGCTCACGGGGCGGCTCCGGCGGTGGTCGGCTGGGCCAGGTGGTCGATCACGGCACCTGCGAAGGCGACGGTCCCGGCCGCTGTGATGGCCGGTGTCCGAGCATTCGACGGGGCTTGTTTCGCGCTCGCCGCGGACTCGGAGGCGGGCATCAGGTCCGGCGTCCGCCAGCCGTCCCGGAGGGCGCCGCGGACGGCGCGCTCGACGAGGGCCGCGGCATCCGCGCGGCCGAATGACCAGCGCAGCATCATCGCGCCGGACAGGATGGCGCCGATCGGGTTGGCCTTGTCCTGACCGGCGATGTCGGGCGCAGAGCCGTGGACCGGCTCGTAGAGGCCGAACAGGCCGTGGGCGGTGCGACGCTCGCCGATGGAGGCGGACGGCAGCATGCCCAGTGAGCCCGCCAAGACCGACGCCTCGTCACTGAGGATGTCGCCGAAGAGGTTCTCGGTCACGACGACGTCGAAGGCAGCCGGGTGCTGGATGAGCAGCATGGCCGCCGAATCGACGAGACGATGCTCGACCATGACCTTCGGGAACTCCGGACGCAGCTCGTCGACGACCTTGCGCCAGAGGCGGGAGGTGGCCAGGACGTTGGCCTTGTCGACGCTCGTCAACCGGCCCCGGCGATCCTGCGCGAGCCCGAACGCCAGACGCACGACGCGCCGGATCTCGGCCTCGGTGTAGACCAGCGTATCGACCGCCGACCGGCCATCGGGTGTCGCACGCTCCTCTGATGGTCGGCCGAAATACAGGCCGCCGGTCAGCTCCCGGACGATGAGCAGGTCGACGCCGCGCAGCAACGTCGGTCGCACCGGCGAGGCGGTCACCAGAGCCGGCTCGACCGTCACCGGCCGCAGGTTGGCGTACAGGCCCAGGCCGCCCCGAAGCGCGAAGAGCGCCTGCTCGGGACGGACGGCCGCCGCAGGATCGTCCCACTTGGGGCCACCGATGGCGCCGAGGTAGACAGCGTCGGCGGCGGCGCAGACGGCCAGGTCCTCATCCCGGATCGATACCCCGTAGTCGTCGATGGCCCGCCCGCCGACGATCAGCTCGCGCCATTCGAAGGCGAAGCCCATCGCGACACCCACCGCATCGAGCACCCGGCGACCGGCCGCGATGACCTCGGGTCCGATGCCATCACCAGGGATGGCCACGACTCGGTAGGTCGGAGCGGATCGCTGGGCTTCTGGGTCGCCGGCCATGTCCCATGCCGACCGCGGCTCGCCGGCGGTCATGCCCTGACCTCGCGCACGACCGCGTCGCGCAGCTTGTTGAGGGCCGAGACGTAGCCCTCCAACGAGGCCTCGATGATGTTCGTCGATAAGCCGTGGCCGGTCCCGATGGGGCCGTCCTCGCCGTCGCTCGAGCGACGGCAACGCACGAGCACGTTGCCCTGCGCGTCCTCGCCCGCCGTGACCGCCCGGATCTCGTACTCGATGAGCACCGGGTGCCAGCCCAGGATCGGCTGGACCGCCGCATCGACGGCGCCGAAGAGCGCGTCGACCGGGCCGTTGCCGGCGCCCTCGGCGGTCTCCGTCCGCGCGGATGTGGCCAGTGAGACGCTGCCCTGCGAGCGGCCGCCGTGGCTGGAGGTGACGCTCCAGCCGGTCAGCTCGATGTTGCCCGCGGCTGTCGGCGATGCCTCTGCTGCCTGCTGTTCGATGAGCGCCAGCAGGTCGTTGTCGGTGACGTCCTTCTTGGCGTCGGCCAGCGCCACGACCTGACGATAGATGTCGTCGAGCGCCGGGCCTTCGATCTCATGCCCAAGCTGGCGCAGCTTGCCCTGCAGGCCGCGCCGCCCGGAGAGCTTGCCGATCGAGAGCGTCGAGCCGCTCAAGCCGACCGACTGCGGGGTCATGATCTCGTACGTCAGTGGATTCTTGAGCACACCGTCCTGGTGGATGCCCGACTCGTGGGCGAAGGCATTGCCGCCGACGACGGCCTTGTTGGGCTGGACCACGAAGCCGGTCAGGTAGCTGACCAGGCGACTGGCGGCGGTGATCTGTTCCGTGGCCACACGGCTGGCGAGGTCGGGGAACTGGGTCGGCCGCGTGCGCAACGACATGACGACCTCTTCGAGCGACGCGTTGCCGGCCCGTTCGCCGAGGCCGTTGATGGTCACCTCGACCTGCCGCGCGCCGGCCTGGACGGCGGCCAGCGTGTTGGCCGTGGCCAGGCCGAGGTCGTTGTGGCAGTGGACACTGACGACGGCGCCGCTGCCCACGCGGTCGACGACCGAGGCGACGAGCGCCCCGAATTCGGCCGGGATGGCATAGCCGACGGTGTCAGGGATGTTGACGGTGGTGGCGCCGGCATCGACGACCGCCTCGTAGATGCGGAGCAGGAACTCCGGGTCGGTGCGCGAGGCATCCTCGGCGCTGAACTCGATCTCGGCATCCGGGCCGAGCGCTTTGCGCCCGTAGCGGACCCATTCCACGGCTGCCGCCAGCGCCTCCTCGCGGGTGGCGCGCAGCTTGTGCTTGAGGTGGATGTCGGAGGTCGCGATGAAGACGTGCAGGTGCGGCCGTTCGGCGACGCGGATCGCTTCGACCGCTCGCTGCGGGTCGCCGTCGCGGCAGCGCGCCAGCGCGGCCACGGCGACGCCCTTGGTCTCCTTGGCGATGCGGTGGACCGCCTCCCAGTCGCCGGGTGAGGCGGCCGGAAAGCCGGCCTCGATGACGTCGACGTTGAGGCGCACGAGCTGGCGGGCGACCTCGAGCTTCTCCTCGGCCGTGAGGCCCGCGCCTGGCGCCTGCTCACCATCGCGCAGCGTGGTATCGAAGACGCGGACGCGCCTTGGATCCCAACCAGCGGGTCCTGGCCCGCTCATCGCTGATCACCGCGCCCGTATCGTGTCATCAGTGTCCCGCTGCCGAGCCGGTGGCCGATGCCTGGGCCTGTCCAGCCGTCACCTCGACCGGGTTGAGCCAGCGCATCTGGCGGCGCAGCTCGGCGCCGACCTGCTCGATCTGGTGATCCTGGTCCGCCTGGCGCATGCGCAGGAACTCCGCCTTGCCCGACTCGTTCTCGGCGATCCAGCGAGCGGCGAACGTGCCGTCCTGGATCTCGGCGAGCACCTTGCGCATGGTCTGCCGGACGTGGTCGTCGATGATCCGCGGCCCGGACACGTAATCCCCGAACTCGGCCGTGTCGCTGACGCTGAAGCGCATGAAGTTGAGGCCGCCGCGATAGAGCAGGTCGACGATCAGCTTCAGCTCGTGCATCGTCTCGAAGTAGGCCAGCTCCGGCTGGTAGCCGGCCTCGACGAGCGTCTCGAAGGCCATCTTGACCAGCGACGCCGTCCCGCCACAGAGGACCGACTGCTCACCGAAGAGGTCGGTCTCCGTCTCCTCGGCGAACGTCGTCTCGAGGACGCCGGCGCGGGTGCAGCCGAGGGCCCGGGCGTAGGCCAGCGTGCGAGCCCGAGCCGTGCCGCTGTCATCGCGATGGACGGCGAAGAGCGCGGGCACACCGCCACCCTCCACGTAGACGGAGCGGACCAGGTGGCCGGGGCCTTTGGGCGCGACCATGCCGACGTCGATGCCGGCCGGCGGATCGATGCGCTTGAAGTGGATGTTGAAGCCGTGCGCGAACATGAGCAGCGTGCCCGGCCGGAGATGCGGCGCGATCTCGGCGTCATAGACTGCTTTCTGCTCGGTGTCGGGGACCAGGATCATGACCGCGTCGGCGGTCGCGACGGCCTCGGCCACGGTCGCCACCCGAAGTCCCGCCTCGGCAGCCAGCGCGCGACTCTTGGACGTCTCCTTGAGCCCGATCACGACGTCGACGCCGGAGTCGCGCAGGTTGAGCGCGTGGGCGTGGCCCTGGCTGCCATAACCGATGATGGCGACGGTCCGGCCGGCCAGCGCCGAGGCATCCGCGTCGGCGTCGTAGTACATGCGTGCGCCCATCAGACCTTCTCCTCGAATTCGACGGTCTGGGCGCCGCGCAGCATGACGATGCTGCCGGTCCGGACCAATTCCTTGATGCCGAACGGGGTGACCAGCTCGACCAGGCGGTCGATCTCGTCTTCCATGCCCGTCGCCTCGACGATGACCGAGTCGGCCGCCAGGTCGACGACCCGTCCCTTGTAGAGCTCGACGATGGTCACGATCTCGGCTCGATTGGTGTTCGTCGCGCGGACCTTGATGAGCGCCAGCTCGTGCTCGACGCGCCGCTCGGAGGTCACGTCCTGGACCTTGAGCACGTCGATCAGCCGGTAGAGCTGCTTGCTGACCTGTTCGACACCATAGTCGTCGCCGCGCAGCGTGATCGTCATCCGGCTCACGTCCGGGTTCTCGGTGTGGCCGACGGCCAGCGACTCGATGTTGAAGTTGCGCGCCCGCATCAGGCTCGCGACGCGGTTCAGGACGCCGGGCCGGTTGTTGACGATGGCGACCAGGACGTGACGCCGGCTCTCGCCGCTGCCCGGCACATATCGGGCGGCCGGCGCCTCAGGACGAGCGCCGTCGGTGTCGCTCATTCGTCGGCACCGCCCCACTTCTCGATGAGGTCGGAGAGGCCCTTGCCGGCCGGCATCATGGGGAAGACGTTCTGCTCCTCGGCGATCTCGAACCAGACCAGGGCCGGGCCATCGACCGCCTGGGCGGCGCGGATCGCGTCATCGACCTGGTCTGGCGCGGTGGCCTTGAAGGCCGGGATGCCGTAGGCCTCGCAGAGCTTCAGGTAGTCGGGCCCGAAGAGGCTCGCGGAGTGGTAGTTGCCGCCATAGATGATCTCTTGCCACTGGCGGATCATGCCCAGCTTCTTGTTGTCCATGAGCGCGACCTTGACCGGGATGCGGTCCTGGACGAGCGTCGCCAGCTCCTGGAGCGTCATCTGGAAGCCGCCGTCACCGGCGATGGCCCACGTCTCCTTGTCCGGCCGGCCGAGCGCCGCGCCCATGCCGGCCGGCATCGAGTAGCCCATGGTGCCCAGCCCACCGGAGCTGAGGTGCGAGTTCGGCCGGCGGAAGTGCGCGTAGCGTGCCAGCCACATCTGGTTCTGGCCGACGTCGGCGATGAGCGTCGCGTCGTGGTTCGTGAGCTCGCCGATGCGCTGGATGACGAAGTCGGCGCTGAGCAGGCCGTCGCGCCAGGCACCGGAGCCGTGCCACGACGAGCTCTCCGACTCGCGGCGCCACTCGGCCAGCTCGGCGAAGTAGGCGTCGCGCTCCTCGCGACGTCGTTCGGCGACCAGCGGGGTCAGGGCGCGCAGGACACGCCCGACATCGCCCACGATGGGCACGTCGACGGCCACGTTCTTGCCGATCTCGCTGGGGTCGATGTCGACGTGGATGATCCGGGCACCGGGGGCGTAGGTGCTGACCTTGCCGGTCACGCGGTCGTCGAAGCGCATACCGAGGGCGATGAGCAGGTCGGCCGACTGGATGGCCTTGTTGACGTGCTTCCAGCCGTGCATGCCCATGTAGCCATAGCTGAGCGGATGCGTCTCGTCGATACCACCGATGCCAAGCAGGGTGTGGGCGACGGGGATCTGCGTCTTCTCGGCGAAGGCCCGCAGGTCGTCCCAGGCCTCGGCGACCAGGACGCCGTGGCCGGCCAGGATGACCGGCCGTCGAGCGTGGTCGATCTCGCGCGCGGCCGTCTTGAGCTGCTTGGGATGGCCGTCGAAGTTGGGCTTGAAGCCCGGCAGCCCGGCCGAGACCTCCTCCTCGCTGGGGTGCGGCGCGGTCGTCTCCTGCTGCAATGCGTCCTTGGTGATGTCGACGTGGACCGGGCCGGGGCGTCCGGTGCGGGCGATGTGGAAGGCCTCGGCCAGGACACGCGGCAGCTCGTCGGCGTCGCGCACCAGGTAGTTGTGCTTGGTCATCGGCAGCGTGATGCCGGTGATGTCGATCTCCTGGAAGGCGTCCTTGCCGATGAGCGCCGCGGGCACGTTGCCGGTGATGGCGACGACCGGGATGGAGTCGAGCTGCGACGTCGCCAGGCCGGTCACCAGGTTCGTGGCACCGGGACCCGAGGTGCCCATGCAGACCCCGACCTTGCCCGTCGCGCGCGCGTAGCCATCGGCGGCGTGGGCCGCGCCCTGCTCGTGGCGGACGAGGACGTGGCGCAGGTCCGGGTAGTCGCCGAGCACGTCATACAGCGGCAGGATGACGCCGCCGGGATAGCCGAACAGGACGTCGGCGCCCTGACGGAGGAGCGCCTCGAGCACGACGTCGGCGCCGATCCTGGTCCGGCCGCGCGGCTTGGCCTCGTGGAGCATCTGCGTGCGCGCACGCTCGACGTCCTTGGCGGCCTTGGTGCCGGCGGCCGGCACGTGTCGGCCGGTCGGGCCCTTCGTCATGGTCATCGCTCGGTCGTTCGCCTCCGTGGTGGCTGCTGGTGGCAGCAAAAGACCCCCGCCTCCCGGCGAGGGTCCCGTGGGTCCTGACGTGGTGCCGTCGCTAGCGGCGTTCTCCTCGTCTCCCTCCGGGCTCCCGCCGGGAGCCGGTAATGAGGCCGATCAGGCCAACAAGGCCGAGGCCGACGAGTCGAAGGAGATCGCGCACTGAGAGGTCATCGGCAGGAAGCGTGTCGCGGTAGCGGACCGGCACGCGGCGGCCGTCCGACGTCACGACGACGGCGACCAGATCCTTGCCGGTGTTCCCCTGACCCACGTCATGTCTCCCGGAACGTGCCGTACGTCTCCCGGTACGGTGCGCGGAGTCTAGACCACGTTCATGGCGCTGTCCACCACCGCCGAAGGTCCGCGACCCTGGCGCCGATGGTCCGCTGCTCGGCGGCGACTGTCGCGCACTCGACAGCAGGGGATGCGCCGCTGCGTACACTGCCCCGGATGGCGACCTGCGGTTCGTGCGGTGGGACGAACCCCGACGGCTTCCGCTTCTGCGGCAGCTGCGGCTCACCGCTGCCCGTCAGCGGCCCCGGCGCCACGCGCGAGACCCGCAAGACCGTGACCATCCTGTTCAGCGACGTGACGGGCTCGACGGCCATGGGTGAGCGTCTCGATCCGGAGTCGATGCGGCGCATCCTGGGGCGCACGTTCGCCGCCGCCCGGGAGATCCTCGAGCGGCACGGCGGGACGGTCGAGAAGTTCATCGGCGACGCCGTGATGGCGGTCTTCGGCGTGCCGAGCATCCACGAAGACGACGCCCTGCGCGCCGTCCGGGCGGCGGCCGAGCTCAACCAGGCGCTCGAGATGATCAACGCCGACATGCTGCGCGATCACGGCGTGCGCATCGGCCTGCGGACGGGCGTCAATACCGGCGAGGTGGTGGCCGGCGACCCGTCGGCCGGCGAGTCGTTCGTGACCGGCGATGCCGTCAACGTCGCGGCGCGCCTGGAGCAGGCCGCGCAGCCGGGCGAGATCATGCTCGGCGAGGGGACCTATCGGCTGGTACGTGACGCGGTCGAGGTCGACGAGCCGATCGAGCTCGAGCTCAAGGGCAAGTCGGCCCTCGTGCGCGCGTACCGCCTCCGGCGTGTCGACCCGGACGCCCCAGCCCATCTGCGACGGCTCGATGCGCCGCTGGTCGGGCGGGTCCGGGAGCTGCGCCTGCTGGCCCAGGCGTTCGAGCGCGTCCAATCGGACAGCGCCTGCCAGCTCTTCACCGTCCTGGGCACAGCTGGCGTCGGCAAGAGCCGGTTGATCGCCGCGTTCCTCGAGCAGGAGGCGGGCGACGCTCTCGTCCTGCGCGGTCGATGCCTGCCGTACGGGCAGAACATCACCTTCTGGCCGATCGGTGAGATCGTCCGCGCGGCGGCGGGCATCCATGCCGATGACGACACGGATAGCGCCCGGAATCGACTGCGGGCGCTCCTGGACGACGATCCCGAGGCCGACCTGGTGGCCGAGCGCATCGGCCAGGCCATCGGGCTGGAGGAGGTCGATGCCCCGGTCGAGGAGACGTTCTGGGCCATCCGACGGCTCTTCGAGAGCCTCGCTCGAGATCGGACGCTGGTCGTCGTCATCGACGACCTGCACTGGGCCGCGCCGACGCTGCTCGATCTCATCGAGCACGCCACCGATTGGATCCGCGAGTCACCGATCCTGCTGGTGGCGATGGGCCGCCCGGAGTTCCTCGACAGCCGGCCCACATGGGGTGGTGGCAAGCTCAACGCGACGACCATCCTGCTCGAGCCGCTGAGCGAGATCGAGGCCGAGGAGCTGGTCGCCCAGCTGGTCGGCGAGACCGGCCTCGATGTCCGGCTCCGACGTCGCATCAGCGATGCAGCGGAGGGCAACCCGCTCTTCGTCGAGGAGCTGGTGGCGATGCTCGTCGACGACGGGGTCCTGCGCAGCGACGGCGGCACGTGGGTCGTCGCCGGCGACCTGAGCGGCGTCGCGGTGCCACCGACCATCGCGGCCCTGATCGCGGCCCGCCTGGATCGGCTGGGGCTCGGCGATCGGACGGTCATGGAACGGGCCTCGGTCATCGGGCGGGTCTTCTGGCGAGCGGCCGTCAGCGAGCTGCTCGACGATACCGCGCGCGCGGAGCTCGCCCCGCGCCTGGCAGACCTCGTCCGCCGGGAGCTCATCCGCCCCGATCGGGCGACGGGCTTCTTCACCGATGCCTTCCGCTTCCGCCATGCGCTCATCCGCGACGCCGCGTACGAAGCGCTTTCGAAAGAGGAACGGGCCGAGCTCCACCTTCGGTTCGCGGACTGGCTGGAGCGGACGAGCGTCGAACGCCTGTCGGAGATCGAGGCCATCGTCGGCCACCACCAGGAGCAAGCAGCGCGCCTGCGCTCGGAGCTCGGTCCCCTCGATGGGCCGTATCGCGAAGCGGCCGTCCGCGGTGCCGGCCACCTGGCGGCCGCTGGCCGCCGAGCCCTCGCTCGTGGCGACCTGCCGGCCGCGGTCGGGCTGCTCGATCGCGCGGCGGAGCTGCTGCCGCCCGACGAGCCCGGCCGCGCGTCGATGCTGGCGGCGCTCGGGTCAGCGCTCACCGAGCAGGGCGACTTCGCCCGTGCCGCCGACGTCTTCTCCGGCGCCGAGGAAGCCGAGCGCCAGGGCGGCGACGTCGAGCAGGCCTATACCTCCCTGACCCGGCTCCACCTCTTCTTCTTCACCGACCCGGACGGCGTGGCCGAGGCGACCCAGCGCGAGGTGGAGCGGCTCATCCCGCTCTTCGAGGCGCGCGGTGACGAGCTCGGCCTGGCCAAGGCCCGCCGCCGGCTGGCGATGGTCTATCGGACGCGTCGCGACATCCGGTCCATGGAGGCCGAGCTCGAGCGAGCGATCGTCCATGCGCGCGCGGCCGGCGACACGCGCGAGGAGGCCCGAAGCCTGGGGCTGCTGGCGACGGCGGCCTTCATGGGTCCGACCCCGGTCGCCGACGGCATCGAACGCTGTCGACGCATCCGGGCGGAGGCGGCCGGCAACCGCATCGTCGAGCGTGCCGTTCTGCCCGCCCTGGCCGGGCTCACCGCGATGGCCGGCGACATCGACGGCGCGCGACAGCTCCTGGTCGAGCACAGCCGCCTGTGCGTCGAGCTGGGCCTGCGGCTCGATGCCGCCGAGGGTGCCATCGTGGCCGGCTGGGTCGAGCTGCTGGCCAACGAGCCCGGCAACGCCGAAGAGCCGCTGGCACAAGCGGTCAGCGACCTGACCGCGATGGGCGAGCGTTCGAACCTGGGCATGGCCGCAGCCCTGCTCGGAGCGGCGCGTCAGCAGCAGGGCCACCAGGCCGAAGCGATCGCCGCCACGCGCATCGCGGAGTCGGCGGCCGCGCCGGACGACCTCGGGACGCAGGTCGCCTGGCGGATCCCGCGCTCGGGCGCCCTCCTGGCGACTGGCGACATCGTCGAAGGACGACGCCTGGCCGACGAGGCCGCCAGGCTGGCCGGCCAGACCGACAGCCTCGAGCTGCGAGGCCAGGCACAGGGCGCATTGGCGCTGGCAGAGCTGGCGCGCGGCGAGACGGCCATGGCCCGGGCGGCGTTCGAGAAGGCCGCCGCGGCATTCGAGCGAAAGGGCGACGGCGTCTCGACGGCCGCAGCCCGCGCCCACATCGCGGCCCTCGACGCGCTCTCGGCCGGGGCGCCGACGTGAGCACCAAGATCCTGACCATCAGCGCCGGGGCGGCCACCGATCCCGGCATGGTTCGGCCGGGCAACGAGGACGCCTTCCTGGTGTCGCCGCCGCTCTATGTGGTGGCGGACGGCATGGGCGGTCATCGCGCCGGTGAGGTCGCGGCACGGCTGGCGGTCACGACACTCTCCACGCGCACGCCGGATATCGCGGCCAGGGGACAGGACGCGCTCCTGGAAGCGCTCCATGAAGCCAACGGCATCATCCTGCGCTCATCGAACGAGGACGAACGGCTGCGAGGCATGGCCACGACCTGCACCGCGGCGCTGGTGCGCGGCCGGGTCGCGCGGATCGCCCATGTCGGCGATTCCCGTGCCTATCTCTTCCATGAAGGTCGGCTCAGCCAGCTGACCGATGACCACAGCGTCGTCGCCCAGCTCGTCCGGGAGGGCTACCTGACGCCGGAGGAGGCCGCCGTCCATCCGCGGCGCAACGTGATCATGCGGGCGCTGGGCAGCATCGACGACGTCGAGATCGATACGTCTGAAGCCATCCTCGACGCCGGCGATCGCCTCGTGCTGTGCAGCGACGGCCTGACCAACTGCCTGGATGATCCGACGATCGCCCGCCTGCTCGGCGATGGACGGGACGCCCAGTCAGCCGCGGAGCGTCTCGTCGAGCGCGCCAATGCGGCCGGTGGTCCGGACAACATCACGGTCGTCGTCATCGACGTCCGCGCGCTGAGCAGCTGACCAGGCGCGCGGGAGGACGCGGTCGATGACGCGCGCAGCCGACCCCCGCATCGGCACCGAACTCGGCCCCTACCGGATCGAGGCGGTCATCGGGCGCGGCGGGATGGGCGTCGTCTATCGCGCCGAGCAGCTCGGCCTGGCGCGCAAGGTCGCGCTCAAGATCCTGGCGCCGGTCCTCGTCGACGACGAGGCGTTCCGCCAGCGGTTCGTGCGCGAGTCGCAGATGGCGGCGGCCATCGACCACCCCAACATCCTGCCCATCTACGAGGCCGGCGAGGTCGACGGCGTCTACTTCCTGGCCATGCGCTTCGTCGACGGAGCGGACCTCGAGACCCGCCTCCGATCGGGCCCGCTGGAGCCGCGCACAGGCCGTCCGACTGCTGGGCCAGGTGGCCTCGGCGCTCGACGCCGCCGGGGAGGCCGGGCTCGTCCATCGGGACGTGAAGCCGGCCAACATCCTGATCGCGTCCAGCCGCGGCATCGAGAAGGCCGATCACGCCTACCTGTCCGACTTCGGGCTGACCAAGCATCGCGGCAGCCAGACCGGCCTGACGCAGACGGGCGCGTTCATGGGCACGCTCGACTACGTGGCGCCCGAGCAGGTCGAGGGCCGCCCGGTCGACAGTCGCACGGATCAGTACTCGCTGGCCTGTGTCGCCTTCCACTGCCTGACCGGCGTCACGCCGTTCCCGCGCGACACGGACATCGCCATCGCCATGGCACACCTCCATGATCCGCCGCCATCGGCCTCGGCCATCCGCCCGGAGCTGCCGCGCAGACGTCGACGCCGTGCTGGCGAGGGGCATGGCCAAACGACCCGACGACCGATATCCGACCAGCGAGGCGTTCGCGCTGGCCCTCGCGAGGCGCTCGGCGTGCGAGTCTCGGAGCCGCACTCGATCCCGCCGACGACGACATCGGACCGGCGGCCGCTCTCGACGGCTCACGCTGACGCTGGGTCTGGCGTCGTCGCCATCGTCGCCATCGGCGTCGTCGGCTTCGCGCTCGTCGGCCGCGGGTCGCTGCCGGCCCTGCATCGACCGAGCGCCGTCGCGGGCCAGATCCGATCCCTCGACGTCGGCCGCGTGTCTCGCCTTCGGCTTCGCCGACCGAGCGACCCCTTCCCACCCTGCTCGAGTCGAGCCTCATCCTGTCGCTGCCGCAGGCGAGCGCGCCCGGAGTGCGTACGCGGTGACGGCGCGCGCTCCTGACGACGCAGCAGGGACCATCCGTCAAGCCGCGTGCGCACGTGGTCTGCCGCATGCTCGGGGGCACCGGGCCGGATGTCGTCGAGGCGTCCTGGTTGCTGCCACCTGACCGACTTCTTCGACGGCGATGACGTCGATCGTCGCGATGGCGCGATCGGCACGGCATCGCTGAAGGCGACTGCGCGACCGAGGCGCGGGCGTTCGGCGGCTGGAGCGGTCCCGTTCAAACAGAAGACGACGGGGGCAGCTACCTCTGCCGCCCGGCGCCGACGGGGGTGCGCCGAGCTGATATGGTCGGTGCGACGATCGCTCGGGCGTCTACCAGGCCACCGACCAGGACGGCGACGGCATACGCTCTCTACGACTGGTGGCTCGCCAACCGCGACGAGATCAGCCCATGACGGTCGGTGCTCCCGACCCACGGGTCGGCACTGACCTCGGTCCGTACCGCATCGAGGCGGTCATCGGGCGTGGCGGCATGGGCGTCGTCTACCGCGCGGAGCAAGCAAGGCTCGGGCGGAAGGTCGCCCTCAAGATCGTCTCGCCCGAAGTTGCCTCGGACCCGAACGCGCGCGCCAGGTTCCTGCGCGAGAGCCAGATGGCGGCGGCCATCGACCATCCGAACATCCTGCCGATCCATGAGGCCGATGAGGTCCACGGCGTCCTCTTCATCGCCATGCGACTCGTGGAGGGGACCGACCTCGCTGCCAGGTTGCGCGACGGTGCCCTCAGCCCGCCGGCCGCGATCGCGATCCTCGCGCAGGTGGCAAGCGCCCTTGACGCGGCCCACGCTCGCGGCCTCGTCCACCGTGACGTCAAGCCGGCGAACATCCTTCTCGCGCCGGGACTCGGTGCGGACCAGGGCGACCACGTCTATCTGACCGACTTCGGGCTGACCAAGCGGGGCGGCGCTGACTCGAGCCTGACGGCTGTCGGCGGTTTCGCGGGCACGCTCGACTACATCGCACCGGAGCAGGTCGATGGCCGTGACCTCGACGGCCGTGCCGATCAATACAGCCTGGCGTGCATGGCCTTCGAATGCCTCACTGGGCACCTGCCCTTCGCCCGCGACACGGACATCGCCATCGCCATGGCCCACCTCAAGGACCCGCCGCCGTCCGCCGCCTCGCTCAAGCCGGAGCTGTCGTCGGCGATCGACGAGGTACTTGCGCGGGGCCTTGCCAAAGCGCGAGAGGACCGATATCCGACGTGCATGGCCTTCGCGGGCGACCTCCGAGACGCGCTCGGCGTGACGGCCTCGCAGGCTCGACCGACCCAGTCGCCTGCGCCAAGAAAGTTACTCATCGGCGTGGGCGTTGCTGCACGCCATGATCATCGTCGCTGGCCTGGCCATTGGCTTCGGGCTTCTAGGAGCATCCGCCAGCCCTTCGAGCTCGGGGCCGGAAGGCGCTGCATCGACCTCCTCGGCCACGCCGACGATCTCGTCGGCCACGCCAACGATCGCGTCGGGGACCGAGGGCGCTCGCCCGACCGACTATGCCTTCCCGAACCCGGCCGAGCGGGCGCTGCTCGCGCAGTTGCCAGCGGGCTTGCAGAGCGTCTGCGGGCGAGGCAGCTACGATGCCGTGCCGGGCGACCCACTGAGCGCGCTAGGTCCAGGCGGTGGGGTCCAAGGTGGCGGTGGGTTGCCACCCGCCGCCCTCAGGCGCGCGCCGATCGCGTCCCTCGCCTGCCCCCAGATCGTCACCTCTGGGGCGAACTCGATCTCCATCCGTGATTTCGGGGACGTGGCAAGCGTAGCCAAGGGTGCGTGGACCACCGACGCAGCGGTCTCGGGTGTGGCCTCCAGGCAGGGTGTACCTGGAGGCAACTGCGCCTCATCGAAGCGCGCAAACGGTCGCTGGCAACGAGCCGGAGTCGACACGGGAGCCATCGTCTGTCCCGACCCGCGGCTGGGCACCGACTCGGCAGCCTACCACCTCGAGTCGGTCGTCGGCCGGGGTCGGCATGGGCGTCGTCTATCGGGCCACGGACACGGCGCTCGATCGGCCGGTGGCCATCAAGCTCATCGCCCCCCTGGCCGCCGACGACGAGGCGTTCCGTGCGCGCTTCCTGCGCGAGTCGAAGATGGCCGCCGCCATCGACCATCCCAACATCATCCCCATCTACGAGGCCGGCGAGCGGGATGGCAGCTACTTCCTGGCGATGCGCTTCGTGGACGGCACCGACCTCGAGCGCCGGCTGCGCCAGGGCCCGATCGAGCCGCGGGCGGCGGTCGCCCTGCTCGGCCAGATCGCCTCGGCCCTCGATGCCGCCCACGCCGCGGGGCTCGTCCACCGCGACGTCAAGCCGGCCAACGTGCTGGTCGCCTCGGGCCAGGGCGCCGACCGCTCGGACCATGCCTACCTGACCGACTTCGGGCTGACGAAGCAATCGGGCTCCGAGACCGGGCCTGACGCGGGCCGGCGGCTTCGTGGGCACGCTCGAGTACATCGCGCCCGAGCAGATCGAGGGCAAGCCGGCCGATGGCCGCGCCGACCAGTACGCCCTGGCCGGCATCGCGGTCGCCTGCCTGACCGGGCAGGTGCCCTTCCCGCGCGACAGCGATGTGGCCGTCATCAACGCCCACCTCCACGACTTGCCGCCGTCGCTTCACGGCCGCCTCGCGAGCCTGCCCGCGGCGGCGGACGCGGTCATCGCCCGCGGGATGGCCAAGGCGCCCGACGATCGCTACCCCGACTGCCGCTCGTTCGTCGAGGACCTGGCCTGGGCGCTCGGCGTCACGGCGACGCGCCCGCAGTCCGCCGCCGCAGGCCGCGGACCGCGCGACCGGCGCCCGATCGCCGTCGCGGCGGCCGTCCTCGGCATCGGCGCGCTGGCGGTCGTGGCCGCGGCCCTGACGTCCGGCGGCACCGGCGCACCGGCGGCCAGCCCGATCGCCGAGTCGTCGCCGGCGCGGCGATCTACGCATCCGCCGATCTGCGTCGACGACGCCGAGCGTCGACGGACTGCCTTCCCGAACGCCGCCGAGGCGCACGCTGCTGGCGCTCGCTGCCCAGACGATCTCGCGGCGACGTGCAGTCGAGCGGCCAACGACGTCATCGACGCTGACCGCGACCGCGCCGAGTCGGACGGCGGTCATCGGCCAGGGTCGGTACGCGCTCGTACCCCTCGTGCCGTCGGTCAGTTGCACACCAGACTTCGCACTCGGCGCCAACTCGGTCCTGCGTGAGGCAATTCAACGGTCAGCGAGGGTGGCAGTTCGGCCGCCGATGGACGGCGCTCGGGAGTTCAACACGGAAAGCGTCATCAGCGCACGCGCCATCGGTCGCAGTGCGCCCGCCGGCGATGGCGCTGCGAGCACGCTCGCGATCAGCACCTGGTCCGACCGGCACTCGGATCGGCGGGCGATCGTGATCTGCTATGTCGACGGCGCCAGTGGCGACGGCGCGTCATGGCTCACTGGTCATATCGAGGACGCCCAGCGTCCTTGGTCCTTGCCAGAACTCGCGAGGCGACCGCGACTTCAGCGCGCTCTACGACTGCTTCACAGAGTCGCCCAGTTCATCGCGCCATGACCACGCCGCGTCCCGACCCGCGCATCGGCACGGACCTCGGGCCGTATCGGATCGAGGCGGTCATCGGGCGTGGCGGCATGGGCGTCGTGTACCGCGCGGAGGAGCGCCGACTCAAGCGGCGCGTGGCGCTCAAGATCCTGCCACCCGCCCTGGCGGACGACCTCGACTACCGGGCCCGATTCGAGCGCGAGTCGCAGATGGCGGCCGCCATCGACGACCCCAACATCCTGCCCATCTACGAGGCCGGCGAGATCGAGGGCGTCCTGTTCATCGCCATGCGCTATGTCGAGGGCACGGACCTGGAGGCGCGGCTTCGGGATGGACCGCTCGAGCCGAGGCAGGTCATCCACCTCCTGGGCCAGGTCGCCAGCGCCCTCGATGCCGCACATGCCCACGGCCTCGTCCATCGCGATGTGAAGCCCGGCAACGTCCTCATCGCCGCGGCACGAGGCGACGAGCGCGGCGAGCACGCCTACCTGACCGACTTCGGACTGACCAAGCTGCGCACCCAGGACACGTCGCTGACACGGGTCGGGACGATCATGGGCACGCTCGACTCCATGGCCCCGGAACAGCTCGAGGGCCGGGACATCGATGGCTCGGCCGACCAGTACGCCCTGGCCGCGATCGCCTTCCGGGCCCTCACCGGACAGCAGCCCTTCGAGCGTGACAGCGAGGCGGCGCTGATCACGGCCATCCTGCGCGACCCGCCGCCGTCCGCTTCCGCGGCTCGGCCCGACCTTCCGGCCGCCGGTCGACGCCGTGCTCGCGCGCGGCATGGCCAAGTCGCCCGGCGATCGGTTCGCGAGCTGTGCGGCCTTCGTCACCGAGCTGCGATCCGCGCTTGGCGTGACCTCGTCGACGACGGTGGGCACGGCGCCGGCCGCGCCGACGGATCGACGCCGGATCGCCGCCGCGATCGGTGCGCTGGGCGTGGTGCTCGTCGCAGTCGTGTCGGTCGGCTTCGTCCTCGGCGGTGGCACGAGTCCCCGGGGCCGGCACGTCGCCATCCATCGGCGCCGGCTCGAGCGCCTCCGCGAACCCCGATCCATCGGCCTATCCGAACGCCGACGAGGCCGCCCTCATCGCCCTCCTGCCACGGCGACATCGGCGAGCGATGCCGGCGTGGCTCCTACGACAGCGTCTTCGCGCGTGAGCGGTGCCAGCGCTCGGCCGTTGGCCAGCCTCGACTGCACGCTGCCCGGCCGGCGGCGTAGGCGAATCGGGGACCGCGGATCGCCTCGAGGCGCGCAAGCTGCGCGACTCGACGCTCGTCACGGCGGACCGGGTCGTGGCACGGGCCGGAGCGGACCACGGGGTCCCGGCCGGTGACTGCGCCACGGACCTGCCAGGGCGTCGGGAGCTGGTCGATCGGCGAGGACGATCGTCGGGCAGGCAGCGTGCTGGATCGAGGGCGCCGACGCGGTCGTCGAGTGGTCGCACGACCGCGACGGCCTGGTCTTCCGGGTCGCCCGCGCCAACCGCGACGAAGGGCGGCGTCGATCGGGCTCTGGCAGACGACCGGCCTGGCAGCCTGGACAGCCGCGGCGCCATCAGCGACGTGCGGACGACTTCCCGAACGCCGCAGAGGCCGCGCTGTTGGCGGCCCTGCCCGAGGAGCGGCGGGGTACGTGCTCGCGGGGCCGATACAACCCGCTCGAGAGCAACAATGGCTCTCGGACTCCGATCGCGAGCCTGGAGTGCGCCCCCGGTGTAGGCGAAGGCGCCTCGTCGGTCCTCGTCCGCAGTTTCGGATCCGAAGCGGCGAAGAACGGATATCCAGGCGGTGTCCTCTCGATGGTCGGCGGGGGCGGCTCGATCACGGGCGGTCCGCCCGTGCCGCCCGGCGATTGCTCCGTCAGCAAGCGTGCGAACGGGCGCTGGCAACGTGCCGGGGCCGACGTCGGTGCGATCCTGTGCTACACCGAGTCGACCACCGGCGACGCCATCCTCTGGTGGACCTATGACGCCGACGCGATCGTCGTCAAGGCCATCAACCAGCGCGGCGATTCGGCCGCGCTCTACGACTGGTTCGAGCAGACAGCCCGGTTCATCCAGCCGTGAGCCGATGCCGCCGTCCCGACCCGCGCCTCGGCACCGAGCTCGGGCCGTATCGGATCGAGGCCGTCATCGGCCGCGGCGGGATGGGCGTCGTCTACCTCGCCGAGCAGGCCCGCCTGGGCCGCAAGGTGGCGCTCAAGATCGTCTCGCCCGAGTTCAGCGACGATCCCAAGGCCCGCGCCCGGTTCCTGCGCGAGTCGCAGATGGCGGCCGCCATCGACCACCCCAACATCCTGCCCATCTACGAGGCCGACGAGGCCGACGGGGTGCTCTTCATCGCCATGCGCCTGGTCGAGGGCACCGACCTCGCCGCGCGCCTGGCCGCCGGGCCGCTCGATCGCCGGGTGGCGGCGGCGATCCTCGCCCAGGTCGCCGGCGCCCTCGATGCCGCCCATGCCCGCGGGCTCGTCCACCGCGACGTGAAGCCCGCCAACATCCTGCTCTCGCCGGGAGCCGGAGCCGACCAGGGCGACCATGCCTACCTGACCGACTTCGGGCTGACCAAGCGCGGCGGCAGCGAGACCAGCCTGACCGCTGCTGGCGGATTCGCGGGCACGCTCGCCTACATCGCCCCCGAGCAGGTCGACGGTCGCGAGATCGATGGCCGCGCCGATCAGTACTCCCTGGCCTGCATGGCCTTCGAGTGCCTGACAGGGCAGGTGCCCTTCGCGCGCGAGACCGACATCGCCACCGCCATGGCCCATATCAAGGACCCACCGCCGTCCGCGTTCGCCCTCCAGCCGACGCTGCCGGCCGCAGTCGATGCCGTCCTCGCGCGGGGCATGGCCAAGGTCCCCGACGATCGATACCCGACCTGCGGTGCCTTCATGGCCGACCTGCGTGGCGCGCTCGGGCTGACGGGCAGCTACGTGGCGCCGGTCGGTCGTCGATCCGGGCCGCGCAGTCCGGTGCCCTGGATCATCGTGGCCGGGATCGCCCTGGCGTTCCTGGTCGGCGTCGGTGTCTGGTTGATAGCGGGCAGCACCGGGACGGGCTCGCTACCATCGAGCAGTCCATCAACGAGCGTCGCATCCGGGACAGACGAGCCTAGCCCGACGGAGGACATCTACCCGAACGCGGCCGAGGCGGCGCTGGTGGCCACACTCCCGGCTGATCTTGCGACGACGTGCGTCCGCGGTTCATATCTGGCGGTGTCGAGTGAGTTCGGCCAGCGTCGGCCGCTTGCCAGCCTCACCTGCACCCCGCCGGCCAGCACCGGCGTGAACCTGGTCGAGGTTCGGCGCTTTCCCTACTTCGGCACGTCAACCGGCAACGGGGGGTTCACGACCGAGTCCGCCATCTCAGGCATGGCTCGTCGGTATGAGACCAAGGGCGGGGATTGCGCCACGCAAACACGCGTCAACGGTCGCTGGGAACTCGGCGACGAGGATGCCGGCGCGATCATCTGCTATCGGGATCCGACTACCGGCGATGCGATCCTGTGGTGGTCCTACAAAGAACGCAGCGGTCCTGGTCAAGGCCGTCAACCAGCGCGGGGAAGCGCCGGCGGTCTACACCTACTTCGACCGCGTCGCGCGTTTCATCCAGCCATGACGATGCCGCGCCCCGACCCCCGCCTCGGCACCGACCTCGGCCCCTATCGGATCGAGGCCGTCATCGGCCGTGGCGGCATGGGCGTCGTCTACCTGGCCACCGACCGGAACCTCGGTCGTCGTGTGGCGCTCAAGCTGCTCCCGGAGGAGCTGGCCGCGGACGCCGACTTCCGGGCACGGTTCATCCGAGAGTCGAAGATGGCCGCCGCCATCGACGACCCCAACATCCTGCCCGTCTACGACGCCGGCGAGGTCGATGGCGTGCTGTTCATCGCCATGCGCTACGTCGAGGGCTCGGACCTGGAGCAGCGGCTGCGGGCGGGCGCCCTGCCGCCTGCCGACGTCATCCACCTCCTTGGGCAGGTGGCCAGCGCGCTCGACAGTGCCCACGCCCAGGGCCTGGTCCACCGCGACGTCAAGCCGGCCAACATCCTCATCGCCGGGGCTCGGGATGACGAGCGGGGCGAGCATGCCTACCTGGCCGACTTCGGGCTGACACGGTCGCGCGGCCTGGACACCAGCCTGACGCGCGCCGGCACGCTGGTCGGGACGCTCGACTACATGGCGCCCGAGCAGCTCGAGGGGCGCGACCTCGACGGCGCGGCCGACCAGTACGCCGTCGCCGCCATCGCCTTCCGTGCGCTGACCGGGCGCCTGGCGTTCCCACGTGACAGCGAGGTGGCGCTCATCAGCGCGCACCTCAAGGAGCCGCCACCATCGGCGACCGAGCTGCGACCGGAGCTGCCGGCAGCGGTCGACGCCGTCATCGCGCGGGGCATGGCCAAGACGCCCGCCGATCGATATCGCCTCGTGCGCAGCGTTCATGGCCGATCTGCGCGCCGCCCTCGGGGAGACGGCGCCGACGCCGGTCGGATTGGCGCGCCGACACAATGTGGATCGGCGGGTCTGGGTCGCCCTGGCGATCAGCGGCACACTCGCCGCGTTCGCCCTCGTGACGTGGTTCATCGACGTGAACGGGGCCGGGGATGTGAACGGTGCCGGGCCGACTTCGCCATCGGCGACTGCATCGCTCGCGGCCGCTTCGCCCCCGCCGCCGGCGACACCGACACCGGCGGCCACGAGGGGAGCATTCCCAGACCAGGCGGAGGCCGCGTTGCTGAAGCTGCTCCCGTCTGCCCTCGCTGGGGTCTGCGAGCGGGGCTCGTATGTCGCTGTCCAGGCAGACGAGCCAAGCGCAGGCGTGCCAGCTCCGCCGAACCAGGGTGGGCCATTCATCGGGGCACCGAGCGCCATCCCGGCGCCTCACTGTCGTGCCCGCAGGTCGCCGCGTCTGGCGCGAATCTGTCGACGATCCGCGACTTCGGCGAGGCGACGAACCCCGGAAAGACGGGATTCACGGCCGACGGCGCCATCTCGGCCTGTCGGCCCGGCAAAGCACGACGGGTGGCGACTGCTCCACGGACGACCCGGGTCAACGGGCGGTGGTTGCGAGCCGGTGTCGATGCCGGGGCCATCGTCTGCTTCACCGACGCCTCGAGCGGCGATGCGGTCCTCGCCTGGAGCTACGTCGACGACGCGATCATGGTCCGGGCCGTCAACGAGCATGGCGACTCGAAAGCGTTCTATGACTTCTTCCTGAAGACCTCGACGTACATCGCCCCGTGACGACGCGCGTCCCGACTCGCGCTCGGCACGGACCTCGGGCCGTATCGCATCGAGCGCGTCCTCGGGCGCGGCGGCATGGGCGTCGTCTACCTCGCCGAGCAGCGCGAGCTGGGCCGCAAGGTGGCGCTCAAGCTCCTCCCCGACGAGCTGGCGCAGGACGCCGACTTCCGGGCCCGCTTCGAGCGCGAGTCGCGGCTCGCGGCCAGCCTCGACCACCCCAACATCATCCCGATCTTCGAGGCCGGGCGAGCTCGACGGCACGGTCTACCTGGCGATGCGCTACGTGGAGGGGACCGACTTCGCCAGTCGCCTGCGCGCCGAGCCACCACCGACGCCGGACGCGGTCTGCACATCCTGGTCCAGATCGCCAAGGCGCTCGACGCCGCACACGCACGCGGCCTCGTCCACCGTGACGTCAAGCCGGCCAACGTCCTGCTCGATCCAACCGCCGGTGACGCCGAGGGCGACCACGCCTACCTGACCGACTTCGGGCTGACCAAGCAGACCGGCTCCGAGTCGGGCCTCACGAAGGCGGGCTCGTTCATGGGCACGCTGGCCTACATGGCGCCCGAGCAGATCGAGGGCCAGGACGTCGACGGACGGGCCGACCAGTACTCCCTCGCCGCCATGGCTTTCGAGGCGCTGACCGGCAGCGTGCCCTTCAAGCGCGACCAGGAGATCGCGGTCGCCATGGCCCATCTCAAGGATCCTGTCCCGTCTGCGGTCGCCCTGCGGGCGGAACTGCCGGCCGGCGTCGATGTGGCGCTGGCTCGCGGCATGGCCAAGGACCGGGAGGCCCGCTACCCGACCTGCGTCGCCTTCGTGACGGACCTGCGTGAGGCGCTCGGCGGACGGCCGATCGCCGCACCGACCATGGCGCGCAGCGAAGCCGCGAGCTGTTCGTCGTGGTCCGCTCGTCGGTCGCGGCTGTCCTCGGCCTCGGGTTGGTCGCCGTGGCTGGTTTGGTCCTCGCCTCGGGGCTCGGCGGCTCGGGTTCGCCGGGCACGTCGCCGTCAGGGTCGCTCGCGGCTGGCAGGGCTCGTCGTCGGCGCCCGCAGCAACCCCGAGCCCGACGTCGAGCGCCTTCCCGAACGCGAACGAAGCGGCGCTCCTGGCGATGCTGCCCGAGACCTTGGGCACGGACTGCACGCGCGGCTCGTACACCGCGACCGACGTTTCGCGTTCCGGCGACGAGCGGCCCCACCGCCCGACCGCCAGCCTTGATTGCACGCCATCGGCCGGATCCGGCGCGGACGCGGTCTCGCTGCGCTGGTTCCAGGGTGTCGAGGGCCAGGGCGACCGCGAGCTCTCCGCCGTGCTGACGCGGTTCGGCTCGGCGAACTCGCGCCGGCGGAAGGCGGCGGCGCTCCCCTTCCCGAGAGCGACTGCTCGAGCGGCTCGGTCGGCACGGGCCGCTGGACGATCGCCGGCGCGGACGCCGGCGCGATCCTCTGTTATCGAGGCGGCGATCGAGGACGGACGGCCCACGACGCGGATGGGCGACTACGTCGACAGCGGTGCCGCCTGGATCTACTGGACGCACGTCAAGGAGCCGATCTTCGGCTGGGCGACGCGCGCAGATGGCGACAGTGCCGCCCTCTACGATTGGTGGTCGCAGACCGCCCGGTTCATCGCCCCATGACCACCACGCCGTCCCGACTCGCGCCTCGGCACCGACCTCGGCCGTATCGCATCGAACGGGTCCTCGGTCGCGGCGGCATGGGCGTCGTGTACCTCGCCGAGCAGCGCGACCTGGGGCGAAAGGTGGCGCTCAAGCTGCTCGCTCCCGACTTCGCCGATGACGAGGCTCTCCGTGCACGGTTCCTGCGCGAGTCACACCTGGCGGCCTCGATCGACCACGCGAACATCATCCCCATCTACGAGGCCGGTGAGGCCGATGGCACCTACTACCTGGCGATGCGCTACGTCGAGGGCACCGACCTCGACGACCGCCTGAAGGCCGGCCCGCTCGACCCGGATCTCACGGTCGCACTGCTGGCCCAGGTGGCGGGCGCCCTCGATGCCGCGCACGCGCAGGGTCTCGTCCATCGCGATGTCAAGCCCGCCAACCTCCTCCTCGCCGACGAGGGCGGCGAGGTCCCGCACGTCTACCTGACCGACTTCGGGCTGACCAAGAAGCGCGCCAGCCAGTCGGGCCTGACGCGCGCGGGCTCGACCCTCGGCACGCTCGAATACATGGCGCCCGAACAGGTCGAGGGCAGGGAGGTCGACGCCCCGGCCGACGAGTACGCCCTGGCCTGTGTCGCCTTCCAGTGCCTGACCGGACGGGTGCCGTTCGTTCGCGACTCGGACGTCGCGGTCGCCATGGCACACCTCCATGACGCGCCACCATCGGCGGTTGCGCTCCAGTCGGAGCTGCCGGCCGGCGTGGATGTGGTCCTGGCGCGCGGCATGGCCAAGGATCGGGAGGCTCGCTACGAGACCTGTGCGGCCCTTATGGCCGACCTGCGTCGCGCATTGGGTGGCGGCAAGATCACGACTCCGTCCATGCCCGCCCAGCCGACCTCGCGTCGTCGCCCGCTGGCCATCGCCGCCGTGGTCGTCTTCGGTCTCCTCGCCATCGCGGGCCTGGCCTTGGTGTCAGGCCTCGGTGGGTCGGGGTCGAGTGCGTCCTCGCCGACGGGATCGGGGCTGGCGGCAGCGCCCAATGGGTCAGCGACGGACCCGGACGCCTATCCGAACGACGTCGAGGCAGCGCTCCTGACCAAGCTCCCGACCGACTTCCGAGACCGATGCGTCCGAGGCTCGATGGCAGCCATCAGCGGGGCGAGCGGGGCGACGGCTCCACCGCTGGTAAGCGTGCGTTGCACGGCCGAGAACGTGACCTTCGATGTCAAGCAACTCGAGTCCGACCGGATTGACCACCGACGACGCCCTACGGCTGGTGGCGACCGAGCGAGGCGCGCCGGCGGGCGACTGCGAAGCTGTGTCTCCTGCCATCGGTGCCTGGAGCCAGGGGCCTCGCCAGATCGGATCGGTCGTCTGCTACCTGGACGGCGTCAATGCCGTCGTCGCGTGGAGCTATGACGACGAGGACTTGATCGTGCGTGCGAGCTTCCCGTATACCGACGTGAAGTCTGCCGTCACCTGGTGGCTTGACACTCGCGATCAGATCGGCTCGACCCAACTCGGAGTCCAAGCCCCGTTCCCGAACGCGGCCGAGGCAGCACTCCTCAGCCGGCTTCCGGCCACGCTGAGCGAGGACTGCCAGCGCGGCTCGTATGGCCGGATCGCGAACACGCTGCCCGTCAAGCCCATCGCCAGCATCCGGTGCCCACAGCCACCTGGCCCGGGTGCGACGATGCTCGAGGTTCGGCAGATCAGCGACTTCGAGGACAGCACGGCGAGCGACGTGATCCTCGCCATGGGTATCGCGACCGGCGGCTGCCCACCGCCAGCCCAGGCCGACGGTCGCTGGTCGATCGGCGACCGCACCATGGGCGCCATCGTCTGTTACAGGGACAACCTGCCGGCATCGATCATCGAATGGTCGTACGACGACGACCGGATCCTGGCTCGAGCCTATCGTCCGGGCGAACAGCCGGTCGCGCTGTTCGATTGGTGGCTGGCAAACGCGGGCACCATCTCTCGATGACCACCAGCCGTCCCGACTCGCGCCTGGGCACCGACCTCGGGCCGTATCGCATCGAGCGGGTCCTGGGCCGCGGTGGCATGGGTGTCGTCTACCTCGCCGAGCAACGCGAGCTGGGCCGCAAGGTGGCCTTCAAGCTGCTGCCCGACGAGCTGGCGCAGGACGCCGACTTCCGGGCCCGCTTCGACCGCGAGTCGCACCTCGCGGCCTCGATCGACCACCCCAACATCATCCCGCTCTACGAGGCCGGCGAGATCGACGGCACGGCCTTCCTGGCGATGCGCTTCGTCGATGGCGCGGACCTCGGCCAGCCGGCTGACGGACGGGCCGCTGGAGCCGACCGAGGCGGTCGGCATCCTGGCCCAGGTCGCCGGCGCCCTCGATGCCGCGCACGCGCGCGGCCTCGTCCACCGCGACGTCAAGCCGGGCAACGTGCTCCTCGACCGGACGGCGCAGGGCGAGCACGCCTACCTGACCGACTTCGGGCTGACGAAGCAGACCGGCACCGAGTCCGGCCTGACCCGGATGGGCTCAGTTCATGGGCACGCCCGCCTACATGGCGCCCGAGCAGATCGAGGGCCAGGAGGTCGACGGCCGGGCCGACCAGTACAGCCTCGCCTGCATGGCCTTCGAGCTGTTGACCGGCTCGGTGCCCTTCACCCGCGACCAGGAGTTCGCGGTCGCCATGGCCCACGTGCGCGATCGACCGCCGGCGCCGACGAGCCTGCGTCCGGAGCTGCCGGCCGCCGTCGATGTCGTCTTCGCGCCAGGCGATGGCCAAGGACCGCGAGGCCCGCTACTCGACCTGTTCCGCCTTCGTCGACGACCTGCGCTCGGCGCTCGGCGGCGGAGCGGTCGTCGCTCGGCCGGTCCGATCGGAGCCACGTACGTCGAACGCCCCATCGTCGTGGCCGCCGTCCTCGGCCTTGGGCTGGTCGCCGTCGCCGGCCTGGCCGTGGCGTCGGGGCTCTTCGGTGGCGCTGGGAGCCGCGTCACCGATCGGCATCGGGCTCCTCTGGCCATCGCGCCGACCAGGCGCCCACGGCGACCGGCTCGCCGACGCCGGACCCGTCGATCTTCCCCAACACGGCCGAGTCGGCCCTGCTCGCCAAGCTTCCGGCGAACGTTGGCGTCGACCTGCGTTCGTGGCGGGGGCAAGGCAGACCCGACAGCCGCGGGCTGGAATGGGCGAGATCGTCACGTCGAGGTCGGGCAACGCGCCGAACCTCGTGAACAATTACGAACCGGTCCAGCAAAGCTGCCGCCGAAGGCGTCGCTCGTGTGCACGCCGCGACGGCGCCGGACAAGGTCTTCGTCCAGGAACCTCGAGCGGACTCTGAACTACGGCGACGTCAGGCGAAGAAGCCGCGACCTCGGTCGCGCACGTCGGGAATCGGTACGCCATCGCCGATGGCGACGTGCAGCAGCGGCGACTCGAGCGATGACGACCTGGTCGGTCGGCGGTAGCAGCGATCCCGAGCTGGCAGCGGTCACGTGCATCCCGAAAGCCGGCTGGGACGGTTCGGCGTGGATCTACTGGTCGCTTCGGCGGGGGCGACCTGCTTGGCTTCGCCACCCGCAAGGACGCCGACTATGACGCCCTGTACCAGTGGTGGCAGAACCTGACGCTGTTCATCGAGTAGGCAGACCGTCGGCTCCGCTGCTCCCGGCCGGGCCCTCTGCTACGCTTCGGCCTCCGATGATCGATCCCGCCACGCGCCCCCGCACGCTCGTCGAAAAGATCTGGGACGACCACGTCGTCATCGATGAGCCTGGCGCGCCGACCGTCCTCGCGGTCGACCTGCACCTCGTCCACGAGGTCACCAGCCCCCAGGCCTTCACCGGCCTCCGCGAGCGCGGCCTCAAGGTCCGGCGCCCATCGCAGACCGTGGCCACGGCCGACCACTCCATCCCGACCCACGACCGATCGCTGCCCATCCTCGACCAGCAGGCGGCCTTCCAGGTCCAGCAGCTGGAGCGCAACTGCGCCGAGTTCGGGATCCCGGCCTACACCATCGGCTCGGCGCACCAGGGCATCGTCCACGTCATCGGCCCCGAGCTCGGGCTGACGCAGCCGGGCATGACCATCGTCTGCGGCGACTCGCACACCGCCACGCACGGCGCGTTCGGGGCGCTGGCCTTCGGCATCGGGACCAGCGAGGTCGAGATGGTGCTGGCGACGCAGACGCTCCTGCAGCGCCGCCCGAAGACCTACGAGGTCCGCGTCGACGGCCGGCTGCGGCCCGGCGTCTCGGCCAAGGACATCATCCTCGCCCTCATCGCCCGCATCGGCATCGGCGGCGGCACCGGGCACGTCTTCGAGTACACCGGCGAGGCCATCCGCGCGCTCTCCATGGAGGAGCGCATGACGGTCTGCAACATGAGCATCGAGGGTGGCGCACGAGCCGGTCTCATCGCCCCCGACGAGACGACCTTCGCCTACATCGAGGGCCGGCGACATGCCCCGCAGGGGGCCGACTGGGCCGCCGCAGTCGAGCGCTGGCGTCGACTTCCCTCCGACGCCGGGGCGGCCTATGACGCCTCGATCGACCTGGCGGCGGGCGACCTCGAGCCGATGGTCACCTACGGCACCAACCCGGGCATGGGCATCCCGATCACGGGCCACGTCCCCTCCCCGGACGAGCTGACCGAGCCCGCCCACCAGCGCGCCCTCGAGAAGGCCCTCGTCTACATGGACCTCCAGCCCGGGCAGTCGATCCTCGGCCAGAAGGTCGACGTCGTCTTCATCGGCTCGTGCACCAACTCGCGGATCTCCGACCTGCGCCTGGCGGCCTCCGTGCTGCGCGACCGACACGTCGCCGACGGCCTGCGGGTGATGGTCGTGCCAGGCTCGCAGCAGGTGAAGGCCCAGGCCGAGGCCGAAGGTCTCGACGACGTCTTCCGCGCCGCCGGCGCCGAGTGGCGCGAGGCCGGCTGCTCGATGTGCATCGCCATGAACGGCGACCAGCTGGCGCCCGGCCAGTACGCCATCAGCACCAGCAACCGCAACTTCGAAGGTCGCCAGGGCAAGGGCGGCCGGACGTTCCTGGCCTCGCCGCTGACGGCCGCCGCCTCCGCGCTGCACGGCGTCGTGACCGACCCGCGGACGGTCGTGGATACCGGCGCGGTCGTGGTCGGGGGCCAGTGATCGTGCCGGGCCGGAGCCGCTGATCGTGGCCGAGCCGTTCGAGTCGTTCACCAGTCGCGTCATCCCGTTCCCGGCCGAGAACGTCGACACCGATCAGATCATCCCGGCGCGGTTCCTCAAGACGACCGACCGCTGGGGCCTCTCCGAGGCGCTCTTCAACGACTGGCGCTTCACCGACGACGGCAGCCCGATCCCCGACTTCGTGCTCAATCGGCGCGAGATGCAGGGTCGCCGGATCCTGCTCAGCGGCGACAACTTCGGAGCCGGATCGTCACGCGAGCACGCGGCTTGGGCGCTCACCGCGTGGGGCATCCGGGCCATCCTCTCGACCTCGTTCGCCGACATCTTCCGCAGCAATTCGCTCAAGAACGGCCTGCTGCCGATCGTCGTCGAGGCCGAGCGTCACCGCCAGCTCTTCGAGCTGCTGGTCACCGAACCCGGAGGTCGAGCTGACCGTCGATCTCGAGGCCCAGGTCGTGCACATGCCCGGCGACGAGGACCTGCCCTTCGACGTCGACCCCTTCGCCAAGCGGATGCTGCTCGAGGGGACCGACGAGATCGGCTACCTGCTCGGCCGCGAGGCCGCCATCGCCGCCTACGAGTCGGCGCACCCGGCGCGCATCGACACGCACCTCGCGGGCTGACCAGGCTGCCCGGGCGTCGCGCACCAGCGCCGTCCATCCATCGCCGACAGAAGGAGACCACATGGCCAAGCAGTACGCCAGCCCGCCCGAGATGACCGTCGACGGCTCGAAGACCTATACGGCGACGATCGAGACGAGCGCCGGCACGATGACCGCCGAGCTGCTCGTCGGTGAGGCGCCGATGACCGTCAACAACTTCGTCTTCCTGGCCCGCGAAGGCTTCTACGACGGGGTCATCTTCCACCGTGTGATCCGTGGCTTCATGATCCAGGGCGGTGACCCGACCGGCACCGGCACCGGCGGCCCCGGCTACCGCTTCCGTGACGAGCCCGTCCGGCTCCAGTACTCGCGCGGCACGTTGGCCATGGCCAACGCCGGGCCGAACACGAACGGCAGCCAGTTCTTCGTCATGCACGCCGACTACGGGCTGCCGCCCAACTACACGATCTTCGGTCGGCTGACCTCGGGCACCGACGTCCTCGACGCCATCGCCACCGCGCCGACCGGCTCCCAGGACCGACCCAAGGAGCCTGTCAGCATCACCTCCATCTCGATCGTCGAAGCCTGAGCGCGTCGGAACCGCATCAGGGGCGAGGTCGTCTGGCGGGCATGCGACACACCGGCAAGGCCCTCATCGTCGGCATCACGTTGACCGTGAGCCTCGTCCTCGGCGCGTGCTCGGCAGGCGGAGCCGCCACGCCGAGCCCGACTCCGATCCCGCCCGATGCGTCGGTCACCTCGCCGCCCGATGGCGGCGGCATCGACCCGGGCCTGCCGCAACCGCAGTTCGTCTCCCCGAAGCCCGGCCAGCTCGCGACCCATCCGGTCTCGGTCGCGGCCCTGACGCCGACCGTCGACGGCCACCACGTGACCATCCGGGCCGATTGGGTCAGCGGCGTCGAGCCCTGCAACGTCCTCGATCGCGTCGAGGTCGCGAAGGACGGGACGACCATCACCGTCGGACTGTTCGAGGGCTCGAGCGACCTGAACGTCGCCTGCATCGAGATCGCCGCCTACAAGGCCACGCTCATCGATCTCGGCGAGCTCGATCCCGGCGCGTACGTCGTCCAGTCGGCCGATGGCGCCGCACCGCCGGCCTCGTTCACGGTCGAGTAAGCGCTCCTTCGGTCGGCGGTCCGGGGCAGCCCGCGACGCGCGTCGCCGCTCAGCAGGCGACGCGCCATCAACGCGACCACGAGCCGCTCCCGACGGGTCCCGTCGAGCGGGCCGCCGAGCAGCGTCTCGATGCGCTCCAATCGGTAGGCCACCGTCCGATTGGCGAGGTGCAGCCGACGCGCGGCCTCGCGCATGTTCTCGCCGGCCTCGAAGTAGACATCGAGCGTCTCGACCAGCTCCGCACCCATCCGCGCATCGGCCAGGAGCGGACCGAGCTCGTGGTGGACGACGACGCCGAGCAGCTCGTCATCGTTGAGCATCAGGCGTTCGACGGCCAGCTCGTTGGGATGGTCCAGCCAGCCGCGATGGCCGAGCCGCTCGGCCGTGCGCAGGGTGTCGACCAGCGCGTGGAGCGCCGGCGCCAGGGCCTCGACGCCGGTCACGACCGGCCCGACGACGGCCGTCCACGGCGCCGCAGCCTCCCCCACGCTCGGCGAGTCATCTCGACCGCGGATGGCGAGTCGGGCCGCGCCCGCTGGCGGTCGATCACCCAGGACCGCATCGAGGGTCGTGTGCAGCCTGGGCAGGCCCGGCCAATCACCGCGGGCGACCACGACGATCCGCCCACGCCAGCCGATGACCTGGGGCAGCGTCAGTCCGGTCCTGGCGCGCTCGCCGGCGGACAGGATCCCGAGGCCCGTCGCGAGCCGGCTGACGGCGTCATCGAACGCCTCATCCGATCCCTCTGCGGCGACCGCGACAAGCCGGAACGAACCGTCGGGATCGAGGCCCCGCGCGAGCGCGTGCCGCCGCATGCGTCCTGCGCCTGAAGCGTCGAGGGTCACGGCCCCGAGCAGCTCCTCGAGGAACGCGCGGCGCGCCTCGACGTCCCGGGCGACGAGCTCGCGGTCGACCGCACGGTAGCCCGACGCAACGGCGGCCACGATGACGTCGCCGGCGTGCAACAGCCGACGCGCCAGGTGCACGAGCACCGCCCGATCCCATGGCTCCTGCTCACGCAGCTCCCACATCGCCCATAGCGTGGACAGGTAGCGGTCCAGCAATTGCTCGGTGAGGAGCCCGGCATGCGCGCCCGCTTCGCCGTCCGCGCGCAGGCTGGCCATCGCGGAATCGAGGTCTCGGGCCTCGGACAGCAGGTGCGCGATGAGCTCGACCGCCGGGCGGATCGCGTCGGCGGGCTCGCCGACGTCCGCGGCCACGGCGCGACCGTGGCGTCCACGTCGCGCAGCATCGCGGCCACGAGGTCGGGATCGAGCGGCGAGATCCGAACGGTCATCGAGCGCGATCCTGCCAGCGGGTGGGCTCGACTCCTCTAGCGGCCATGTTGCCGCACGGTAGCAGGATTCGGTAGCGTTTGCCAGCTTGGTGCACCATTGGTGCCGTCCGTTCTGCCGCAGCAGTGCATCGATTCGCGACGCTCCAGTTGCGAGGATGAAGGCTGTCCGCAGCGACACCGTTGGTGGAACCCCGAGCCACCGCCGCGGGGGGAGTCGCTGCGGACGTTCCGCGTCCGGCGGCTATCCTCGTACCGATGCCCATCCGTGCCGAGACCGCCGCCGACGTGGCCGCCATCCGGTCCGTCAACGTCTCCGCGTTCCCGACGCCCTCGGAGGCGGACCTCGTCGAGCGCATCCGCGCATCGGACGCATTCATCCCCGAGCTGTCGCTGGTGGCCGAGCTCGACCCCGACGTGGAAGGTCGGCCCGGCCGGATCGTCGGGCACATCCTGCTCAGTCGGGTCGCCATCGCCGGGGTCGACGAGCCGATCCTGGCGCTGGCCCCGATGGCCGTCCTTCCTGAGCACCAGCGTCAGGGCATCGGTTCGACGCTCGTGCGGGCTGGGCTCGACGCCGCCGAGTCGCGCGAAGAGCCGCTCATCGTCGTCCTGGGGCACCCCTGGTTCTATCCACGGTTCGGGTTCAAGCGGGCCTCTCGCTACGGCCTCTTCCCGTCCGAAGCCTGGCCGGATGCCGCCTTCATGGCCAAGCCGCTCACGACCTGGAGCAGCATCCTTCGCGGCCGCGTCGTCTACCCGCCGACCTTCGAGGGCGTCTAGGAGGCCGAGGATCGCCGCCGTCGGTCGGACCCTCGTACACTCCACCCATGCCCGACCCGAGACCGGCGACCAACGGCCACCACCCGTACGACACCCCGAGCGATCCCGCCAAGCGTCACTCGGCGATGCTCACCGACGGGCCGGACCGGGCACCCGCGCGGGCGATGCTCAAGGCCATCGGCTTCACCGATGAGGACCTGGCCAAGCCGATCGTCGGCGTGGCGACGACGTGGATCGAGACGATGCCGTGCAACTACAACCAGCGTCGTCTGGCGGAGTCGGTCAAGGTCGGCATCCGCCGCGCGGGCGGCACGCCCATGGAGTTCAACACCATCTCGGTCAGCGACGGCGTGACGATGGGCACCCAGGGCATGAAGGCCTCGCTGGTCAGCCGCGAGGTCGTCGCCGACTCGATCGAGCTGGTCGCCCGGGGACATCTCTTCGACGGGCTGGTCTGCCTGGTCGGCTGCGACAAGACCATCCCGGCCGCGGCGATGGCGGTCGCCCGCCTCGATATCCCGGCCGTGATCCTCTACAACGGCACCATCTACCCGGGCGTCTACAAGGGCAAGCGCGATGCCACGGTGGTCACCGTCTTCGAAGCGGTCGGTGCCTATCGGGCGGGCAAGATCACGCTCGACGAGCTGTACGAGATCGAGAACGTGTCGTGCCCCGGCCCAGGTGCCTGCGGCGGCCAGTTCACCGCCAACACGATGAGCACGGTCCTCGAGTTCATGGGGCTCTCACCGGCGGGCTTCAACGGCGTTCCCGCGGAAGACCCGCTCAAGGACGACGTCTCCGAGCGCACCGGCGAGCTGGTCATGGACCTCGTCCGCCACGACCGACGCCCGAGCGCGATCGTCGACCGGCGCTCGATCGAGAACGCCATCGCCTCGATCTCCGCGACCGGGGGCTCGACCAACGGCGTCCTGCACATGCTGGCCATCGCCCGTGAGTTCGACATCCCGCTGACCATCGATGAGTTCGGCCAGGTTGCGGACCGCACGCCGATCGTGGCCGACATGATGCCGGGCGGCCGCTATGCCGCCTCGGACATGTACGACGCCGGCGGCGTGGCGCTGGTCATGCGCGAGCTGCTCAAGCGGCCCGGGCTGTTGCATGCCGACGCGACGACCGTCGACGGGCGGACCATCGGTGAGATCGCCGCAGCCGCCCAGGAGACGGAAGGACAGCAGGTCGTCCGGCCGCTGGAGACGCCGGTCAAGCCGACCGGCGGGCTGGCCATCCTGCGCGGCTCGTTGGCACCCGAGGGCTGCGTCGTCAAGCTGGCCGGGCACGAGCGGCTCTTCCATCGCGGGCCGGCGCGGGTCTTCGAGTCGGAGGAGGCCTGCTTCGAGGCCGTCAAGGCGCAGCTGATCAAGGCCGGAGACGTGGTCGTCATCCGGTACGAGGGTCCCGCCGGTGGGCCGGGCATGCGCGAGATGCTGGGCGTCACCGCCGCCCTCGTCGGCGAGGGCCTGGGCGAGTCGGTGGCCCTGCTGACCGATGGGCGCTTCAGCGGTGGGACGCACGGCCTGATGCTCGGCCACGTGGCGCCCGAGGCCGCGCTCGGCGGCCCCATCGCCGTCGTCGAGGAGGGCGACACGATCACCATCGATGTCGAGCGTCGAACGCTCGACCTTGACGTCGCCCCGGACGAGGTCGCTCGCCGTTTGGCCGGCTGGACCCCACCAGCGCCGAGGTTCACGAGCGGCGTCTTCGCCAAGTACGCGGCGCTCGTCGGCTCGGCCAGCGAGGGCGCCATCACGACGCCCCCGTCGTTAGTGCAGCGATGGCACCCGATCGCCACGTCCTGACCGACGGTGAGCGCCGCTTCATCGATGAGCGGCGTCACGCGGTGCTCGCGACGACCGCACCCGACGGTCGGGCGCGCCTGGTCCCCATCTGCTACGCCCTGACCGACGAGGTCGACCGCGTCGGCCGGCCGATCCTCTACACGCCGATCGACGACAAGAAGAAGAAGACGGACAACCCGCACGACGTGGCCCGCGTGCGCGACCTCCTGGTGCTGCCCGAGCTGAGCCTGATCATCGACCGCTGGGACGAGGACTGGGATCAGCTGGCGTGGCTGCGCATCTACGGCTATGGCGAGCTCCTCGAGCCGCAGCCCGATGAGATCGCCGAGCACGCGGCGGCTGTCACGCTGCTGCGGGCGCGCTATCCGCAGTACGCCGACCACGATCTCGAGCACCGACCGATCATCCGGGTCGCGCTCGAGCGGGTCGTCAGCTGGGGCAGGTTCGAGTGACGACGGCCGATCGGCCGGACGTGGCGGCGCCCAGTCCGGTCGCGGCATTCGACGAGATGGTCGGCCACCTCCAGGCCCTCATCCGGCTGCGCACGGTGAACCCGCCAGGCGACGAGATCCTGGCCGCGCGCTACCTCGCTGACGTGCTCACCGAGGCCGGCCTCGAGCCGATCGTCCTGGAGCCGTACCCCGGACGCGGCAACGTCATCGCTCGCCTCCGGGGCGACGGCACCGGCGGCGGACCTCTCCTCCTCCTGGCGCACCTCGACGTCGTGCCGGCCGATCCCGAGCGCTGGACGCGCGACCCGTTCTCGGGCGACATCGCCGACGGCTACGTCTACGGCCGCGGCGCCGTGGACATGAAGGGCATGGCGGCCATGGAGCTGCAGGTCGTGCTGGGACTCGCACGCGACGCGACCGCAGCCGGACTGGATCCGGCGCGTGATCCCGTCCCCGGCCTGCGGCGCGACGTCATCTTCGCCGGCACCGCCGACGAGGAGTCCGGCGGCTACCTGGGCATCGCCTGGATCGTCGACAACGAACCCGAGGCTTCGGGCCGATGCCTGCCTGACCGAGGCCGGCGGTGTCAGCGTCGAGGTCGCTGGCCGGCGGTTCTATCCCATCCAGGTGGCGGAGAAGGGCTTCCAGCGCTTCGAGATCACCGTCCGCGGCAAGGCCGGCCATGCCTCCGTCCCGCGCGCGGACAATGCGCTCGTCCTGGCTGGACGTGTGCTCGACCGGCTGGGCACCCAACCACCGATGCGAGCGACGCCGCTCATGGCTCGCGCCATCAAGGCTGTCCAGGCCGCGCTTCCGGCGACACGGCCGACGACGGCGCCCCGGCCGCCGAGGTCGCTCGACGATCGACCCGCAGACACGACGGGCGATCGGCGCGGTGCTGCGCGACACGATCAGCCCGACGATCATCCACGCCGGCACCAAGGACAACGTCATCCCCGGCCACGCCTCGATCATCATCGACTGCCGCATCCTGCCGGGCACGACCGAGGCTGCCATGGAGGCCGAGTTGCGCGAGCGGATCGGCGAGGACCTGTGGCGAGCTTGCGACGTGGTCACGACGCAGTTCGGGGCGCCGCTGGAGCAGCCGCTGCCCCACCCGATCTTCGACCTCTGTGCAGAGGTGCTGCGACGCCATGACCCCGATGGGGTGCCCATCCCGATCATGGCTCCGTTCGCCACCGACGCCAAGCACACGGCCCGGCTCGGCATCCCGACCTACGGCTTCTCGCCGCTCCGGCTCGAGCGCGACGAACCGTTCCTGGAGCGATTCCACGGTGACGACGAACGGGTCGGGCTGGACGCGCTGCGCTTCGGGTTGCCGGTCCTCGACGAGGTCGTGCGCCGCTACTGCGGCTGACGGCGAGACGCGGCCCGCTCCCAGACAGCTCGGCTACAGCCCCTCGCGCGGAGCCTTGATGAGCCGTCCGCGGCGGGTCACGGCGTGGCTCGCCAGCGCGGCGACGCCCATCGCCACCAGGGCTCGCTCCTGAGCGGGCAGCGGGCGTACGACCGCCAGGAACTGCTCGGCGCGCGCACCATCGATGAGGCCGATGAGCGCGCTGCCCTCCGGGGTGACCTCGACCACTCGCTGCCGCCGATCGGCGACCTCTTCGTGGCGCTCGAGGAGACCGCGCGCCTCGAGCGCCGTGACGATGCGAGATGTGGCCGAGGTCGATCGTCCGATCATGTCGGCCAGGTCGGCGATCGTCAGCGTGGCGGTGCCGGCGGCGGCATAGAGCGCAGCCAGCTGGGTGAACCCAAGGCGCAGCTCGCCGAGCTGGGCCGCGAACCCGATGACCAGATCTCGCCACAGCGCCTTGCCCATCGCGATGCGGTCGGACAGCTGCAGCGGGTTCTGGATGACCGCGCCGGCGGCTGCCACCTCGGGCGAGATGCCCGTTCGTTCCGCTCCCATCTTGCGACCCGGCCCTGTGTTGCGTTCGGTCATCCGTGGAGGGTAGCGATTCCAAGCGATGCGTGCATGCCTGCACACGTTCAGGCGCTCGGAGGGTGGCCGCGGAGTATGGTGCCGCCGTCCGGCCCAGGGACGGTGCGCGTCCACGCGCCCGCGGCGGCCGCAGACGAGGAGTCGATGGGCACGGTCGCGTTCGTATTCCCCGGCCAGGGGTCTCAGTCGGTCGGTATGGGCGAGGCGCTGGCTTCCGCCCATCCGGCTGCCGCCGAGACCTTCGCGGCCGCTGACGCCGCGCTCGGCGAGCCGATCACGGCCCTCGCGTTCACGGGGCCAGCCGAGGACCTCGACCGGACCCAGAACGCCCAACCAGCCTTGCTGGCGACCTCGATCGCCTACCTGCGAGCGCTCCAGGACGCGCTCGTGGCGGTGGGTCGGGAGCCGTGGCAGCCGGCCTTCTACGCCGGCCACTCGATGGGCCAGTACTCGGCCATGGTGGCGGCCGGCGTCATCTCCCTGGAAGACGGTGTTCGCCTCGTCCGCGAGCGCGGCCTGCGCATGCAGGCGTCCGGTCGCGACGGCGCGATGGCGGCCATCATCGGACTCGACGACGAGCGGCTGCCGGAGCTGATCGATGCAGGCGAGGCGTACGGGGTCTTCGGCGTCGCCAACCGCAACTCGCCGGGCCAGATCGTCGTGAGCGGCGAGCGCGCAGCGGTCGAGGCCGCCGCCGAGGCGGCCAAGGGCCTGGGCGCCAAGCGCGCCATCGTCCTGCCGGTCAGCGTGGCCGCCCACTCGCCGCTGATGGCCGAAGCCGCCGAGGGCATGCGAGGCGTCCTTGCCGACGTCACCTTCAGTGACCCCAGTGCGCCACTCCTGGCCAACGCCGACGCGCGACCGTTGACGACCGGCGAAGCCTGCCGGGCCGAGCTCGTCGATCACCTGACGACCGGCGTCGACTGGGTCGGCGCCGTCGAGGCCATGGCCGCGGCCGGCGTCACGACCTTCATCGAGGTCGGCCCGGGCCGCGTCCTGACCGGCCTCATCAAGCGCATCGTCCCCGACCTCGAGGCCTTCGCCCTCGACGACCCGACCGCTCCGGGGCGACTGGCCATCCCCGACGTCGACGCCGTGCGCGGCATGAGCCCGCAGCCCGACCGCCAGGACCAAGGAGACCGACCGCCCGATGCGTCGCCCCGACTACACCCGCCGCGTGGCCGTGACCGGCCTGGGCATCATCAGCCCCGTCGGCCAGGACATCGAAACGGCCTGGTCGAACCTCGTCGAGGGCCATTCGGGCCTCAAGCGCATCACCCGCTTCGATCCCTCGCCCTATGAGGCACAGGCGGCCGGTGAGGTCAACGACTTCGACCCCAACGCCTGGATGAACTTCAAGGAGGTCCGCCGCACCGATCGCAACGTGGTCCTCGGCGTGGCCGCCGCCAAGCAGGCGCTGGCCGATTCCGGCCTCGAGGTCGACGGACGAGAACCGGGATGACGTCGGCGTCGTCTTCGGCTCGGGTGGCGGTGGGCCGCAGCTGATCATGGACGCCAAGTCGGCCTGGGATACGAAGGGTGCTCGGACGGTCAGCCCCTTCTTCATCGCCAACATGCTGCCCGATACCGCGTCGGGCCAGATCGCCATCGAGACGGGCATTCGCGGGCCGAACATGTGCGTGGTACGGCCTGTTCGACCGGCACGCACAACATCGGTGAGGCGGCCGAGGGCATCCGACGCGGCGACTTCATCGCGGCCATCACCGGTTCGACGGAGTCGCCGCTGCACGAGATCGTGCACGTCGGCTTCAGCAACATGCGGGGCATGGGCCTGCCGAGGGAGGGTGAGGGCATCGAGACCGTCTCGCGGCCCTTCGATGCGACGCGCAACGGCTTCGTGCTCGGCGAGGGCGCTGGTGCGCCTGATGGTCGAGGACCTCGAGCTCGCCAAGGCACGCGGGGCGCGGGTCTACGCCGAGGTCGTCGGCTACGGCTCGGCGGCCGACGCCTGGGACCTGATCCAGCCGATCGAGAAGGGCGACGGCGTCCGTCGGGCGATCGCAGATGGCGCTCGAGCGCCACGGCGTGCCGGTCGACGAGATCGACCTCGTCAATCCTCACGGCACCTCGACACCGCTCGGCGACCTGCGCGAGGCGCAGGCGCTGTGGTCGGTCTTCGGCGAGCGCACCCCGCAGGTCGCCATCAGCGCCACCAAGTCCCTGACCGGCCATCTGATGGGCGCGGCCGGCGCGGTCGAAGGCATCTTCACGGTCCTGTCCGTCCATCATCAGGTGGCGCCGGCGACGTTGAACTACCGCGACCCCGACCCCGAGATCGACCTCGACATCGTCCACGGCTCGTCCCGCGAGATGGAGATCCGCTACGCGATCTCCGACAACATCGGCCTCGGCGGTCACAACGGGGCGGTCATCTTCAAGCGCTACGACGGCGACTGAGACCCCGGTGAGCGAGGCAGCCGGACCGGTCACCGTCCTCTACTTCTACCGGATCCGCTGGGGCACGCACGCCGAGTTCGTGGAGCTCTTCGAACGCAACCATTGGCCGTTCCTGCGCGACCAGCTTGCCTCCGGCCATTTCCTGGAGGTGCGCGCTACGTGCCCCGCTTTCATGGCGACGGCCGCGCGGACTGGACGTTCTGGTGACCATCACCTACCGCGACTTGGGTCGGCCACGGAGGCGCACTCGGAGGCGGACATTGCGGCGGCTCTTCCCGGACGTGGAGCGACACTCGGCGGAGGAACGGCGCCGCTTCGAGCTGGTCGAGGCCCACTGGGACGTGGTGCTCGAGGAGCACGCGCTGCTACCTAGCGGGTCGCAGGGTGATGAGCGTCAGCCCGGCGGATCACCATCAGGACCCACGTGATGGCGAGCCTGCCCCACGCTGACCCGGTGCTCGGCTTCTACGGGCCGGGAACGGCCATGTGGCGCATCAACCGCGAGGCCGTCCTGCTCGGCGCGGGGCCGGCCGCGCTGCTGCTCCAGATCGCCCATCCGCACGTCGCCGAGGGTGTCGCCCACCACAGCGACTTCGAGGCCGACCCGTGGCGACGCCTGCGCACGCACCCTGCGCACGACGCTGGCGATGGTCTTCGGCGACGGCCCGACGGCGGAGCGCGCCGTCGCGCCGACTGAACGGGGTCCACGCCACGATCCGCGGCGAGGCGACGGACCCGGACGCGCGTCGCTGGCCGGAACGGCCTACCGGGCGATGGATCCGGCGCTGCTCCTGTGGGTCCAGGTGACGCTCGTCTGGACCAGCGTCCAGGCCTACGACCGCTGGGTCGGACCGCTCGACGCCGCCGATCGCGAGGAGCTCTGGGCCGAGGCGCGCGAGGTCGGTCGGCGCCTGGGCATCCCGCTCGAGGCTCAGCCCGCCCGACTGGACGGCGCTCGAGGCCTACTGGGATCGGATGCTCGCCCCTGATGGCCCGATCGCCATCACGCCCGACCGCTCGACGCCTCGCGGCCTCGATCATCAGGCCGCCGATCGTCGGCCTCCCAGGCCCGGCCATCGACCTGCTGGCGACACCCGGCCTGGCGCTGCTTCCGGCGCGGATCCGTGTCGCATATCGGCGTGCCATGGGGCCCGTTCCGCGGAAGGCTGGCCCGTGTCGCCGACGTGAGCTTGCGCATGTGGGTGGGGCTGATGCCGCTCGCCTGGCGTTCGATGCCGCAGGCTCGGGCGGCCGACCGGCGGGTACGTGGCGCCTCGGCCAGCGGCGGATGGTGCGTCGCTACAATCCACCGGACCCGCCTCTCAGGAGCCGACCGCCCGTGCCTAGCCAGGACCTCTCGCGTCGCGCCGTCGTCACCGGCCTCGGCGCGGTGACGCCGATCGGCAACGATCATCCGACCTTCTGGCGCAACCTCGTGGCCGGCGTCAGCGGCGCCGGACCGATCACCTCCTTCGACGCCACCGGCTACGACGTGCGCATCGCGGCCGAGGTCAAGGACTTCGACCCGACGGTGGCCATGGACCGCAAGATGGCCCGCCGCATGAGCCGCTTCATCCACCTCGGCCATGGCCGCCGGCAAGGAGGCCGTCGCGGATTCGCGGCTCGACTTCAGCGACTGGAGCCCGGAGCGTCGCGATCGTGTCGCGGTCTGCGTCAACACCGGCGGCGGTGGCCTCGACCAGGTCATCGACGGCGCCGAGGTGGTGCGCGAGAAAGGCCCCAACTTCGTCAGCCCCTTCGCCATCCCGGCGCTCTCGGGCTCGATGGCGGCCTGCCAGCTCTCGATGGCCTACGGCCTGACCGGCCCGGTCATCACCCAGGTCGCCGCCTGCGCCAGCAGCGGTCATCGCCTTCCTCGACGCCCTGCGCATGATCCAGCGCGGCGAGGTCGACGTCGTCCTGGCCGGCGGCTCGGAGGCGCCGCTGGAGGCGATGGCCTTCGCCGCCCTCGGCAACATGGGCGCGCTGTCCAAGCGCAACGACGACCCGACGCATGCCTCGCGGCCCGTTCGACCGCGATCGCGACGGGTTCCTCTTCGGCGAGGGCGCCGGGGTCGTGGTCGTCGAGTCGGCGAGCCATGCGCTGGCGCGCGGGGCCACGCATCGAGGCCGAGCTCGTCGGCGCCGCACTGACCGCCGACGCCTTCCACATCTCGGCCCCGGAGCCGACCGGCCGCGGGGCCACGATGGCCATGACCAAGGCCATGGCCGACGCCGGCCTCGCACCCGACGAGATCGACTACGTCGTCGCCCACGGCACGTCGACGCCGCTCAACGACGTGACCGAGACGCGCGCCATCAAGGCCGCCTTCGGCGCCCACGCGCACAAGGTCCCGATCAGCTCGCCGAAGTCGATGATCGGGCACCTGCTCGGCGCGGCCGGCGTGGCGTCCGCGCTGACCGCTCTGGGCGCCATCCGCGAGGGCGTCATCCCGCCGACGGCGAACCTCGAGCACCCCGACCTGCCCGAGTGCGACCTCGACTACGTGCCGCTCGTGGCGCGCAAGGCCAAGGTCGACACGGCGATGTTCAACGGCTTCGGCTTCGGCGGCCAGAACGCGGTCGCCGTCTTCCAGCGCTTCGAGGCGTAGCCAAGGTCTCGAGGCGGTAGCGGCGGCGCCAGGAGGGCGGCATGCGGCGGACGAACCTGAGCCTCTACTACCTGGCGGGCTACCTCATCCCGGCCGGCCTGCTGCTCCTGTTCGTGCCGCAGCTCGCGTTGGACCTGCTCTTCTCGAACGGCACCTACGACGTGGCGCCCTTCCGACTGGTAGGCATCCTGCTCATCGTCCTGGGCGTGATCATCGTGCAGATCATCCGCTTCAAGATCGACGAGCTCTACACGACCACCATCGCCGTGCGCATCTTCATCTCGACCGGCCTGATGGCCCTCTTCCTGACGACCGGCGACCCGTTCTTCCTGGTCATCTTCTTCGTCGTCGCCTTCGGGCTCGTGCTGACGTCGGTCAGCTACGTCCTCGATCGGCGGGACCGGGCGGCGGCCTAGGGACCAGTCCGTCGCGGACGGCGCCTTCAGGGCCGGGGCGGGATCGGTCCGCCTTCGTAGTCGGCCATCTGCGCGCAGCAGGTCGGCTGGGATGCGAGTCGGCCGCTGCGACGCGTAGTCGAACATGACCAGGATCGTCTCGCCGTCGGCGATCAGCCGACCGGCGCCGCGCGTCGAGTCGGCATCGGCGGTGATGCGGTAGCCGAACGCGAAGGACGAGTGCCCCGCCCATGTCGTGCGGCACGCGACGAGGAGCCGCTCGCCAAACCAGGCCTGGGAGCGGAAGTCGATCGTGGCGTGCGCCAGGATGATGCTGACCGGGTCCTCCGAGATGCCCTCGAACGCGCGGCCCGTGACGGCGTAGTAGTAGCCGGCGCGGGCTGCCTCGAAGTAGGTCAGGTAGACGGCATTGTTGATGTGGCCCATGGCATCGGTGTCGCGGAAGCGTGTCTCGATGGCGAGCTGGTAGCGGTACGGCCCATCGGCGTGGCTCGCTGGCCTCGTCACGTGAGCGCCTGCGGGTGACGCTGGAGACGCATGACGGGAAGCACCTCGTCGATGAACCGACGGTAGGTGCGCATCTCGTCGAACGAGACCTGGAAATGGCTGACCCCGACGTCGACCAATCGTTCGATCTCGCGGACCACGTCGGCCGGTGTCGGTCCGAACGGATGGAAGACGATCTTGTCGCCATAGAATGGATGGAGGTAGGTCGGTTCGAACGTCGCCGGATCAGCCGGCAGAGAGACCTCGATGCCGGCCGTCAATCCGATCTCGTCGAACGGTCGACCGATCGACTCGCAGTGGCTGCGCAGCGTCTCGAACGGCTTTCGATAGACGGCTTCCCATGGCCCATCCCAGTTCCACATATCGGCCAGGCGCGCGGTGACCGCGAGCGCCTTCGGCCCCTCCGTGCCGATCATGATCGGGATCGCCGGATCGGGCTTCGGTTCGCAGATCAGGCCGTCGACGTGATAGTAGGCGCCGTGGTAGGTCGCCGGTGACTGGGTCCAGACGGCACGGATGACCTCGATGGCCTCGGCGAGCTGCGCCACGCGTACGCCGCCGCTCGGGTACTCGTAGCCATAGGCTCGGTACTCCTCCTCGTGCCAGCCTGCGCCGAGGCCGAGGATGAAGCGCCCGCCCGTCAACTCCTGGAGCGATGCCGCCATCTTCGCCAGCAGGGCGGGGTTGCGATAGCTCTGGCTGAGCACGAGATGGCCGTACCGGAAACGTGGGAAGGCAGCCGCCAGGAAGGTCAATAGCGTCCAGCCCTCGACGGTCGCCTTGTGTCCGAACTGGAGATGGTCGGAGATCCAGACGGTCGAGAACTCGAGCGGCGCCATCTCGAGCACGGTGCGGTAGTGGCTCATCCGGTCGACGCCAGCCGGCATTGCCGGAAAGCCCTGGAAGCCAAGGTCCGCCACCGTCGAGCCTCCGAGTCGCGATCGGTCTGATCAGAACGGCCTGGTGACCATGATCGCGATGCTCACCATCGGCGCATCGTAGGGTGGTCAGCGGCCGGAGACCAGAGGCTGTGGCAGGATGGCCCAGGGCCTCGCGTCATCCGCAAGGGCCTTGGGCAGGCCGACGAGAGAGGGACGAACGATGGACGAAGGTTTGTCGCCGCGTGCGCAGGAGCCGCGGCGCCCGCTCGACGCGGCCGGTCCGCGAGGGATCGCTGCCCTCCCCACAGACGGGTCTCGCCACTCGCTGGCGCTGCAGGTCCTGTCAACGGAACACTTCAGCCTGCTGACGCATCGCAGTCTGGCCTACAACGAGGCCTTCACTCGGGTCGGGATGTTCCTGACCTTCCTCTCGATGTCGTTCGTGGCCATGGCACTCCTCTCCGGAGCGATGCCGATCGGCGCGGACTTCCTGGTCATCGCGATCATCGTGCTGGGCTTCGACCTCGTCATCGGCGCCACGACATTCATCCGAGTCGCCAATGCCAACAGCGAGGACCTGCACGCCGTGCACGGCATGGCCCGGATCAGGCACGGCTACGTCGAGCTGGCGCCAGAGACGAAGCCGTACTTCACTTCGCCGATAAACGACGACATGGCGTCGGTCTTGCTCGCGTACACGACCGCGAACCCAGGCTCCATCCGCGCGAACATCCTCTACGGCATGTCGTCATCAGGCGGCATGCTCGGCCTCGTCGTCTCGCTCGTAGCAGGGGCCTTCGGTGCTGTCATCGCGCTGGCCCTGGGCGTTTCTAGCGGCTTCGCCTTCACGTTCGGCGCCATCCTCGCCCTGTTGTGCGTCGTCGGCAGCTTCCGTTGGGCCCTTGGGCGCGCGATCCGCAACCGACGAGCCCTCGTCGTCAACTTTCCTTCGCCTGCGGGCGACGGCGGAGACTGATCGACGACTCGGGATCGATAGAGCCCTGACCTTCGATCGAGGCGCGCGTATCGTTTGCCGTGACGCGGGAGCGGTAGCGTCACCTTGGCGGCGCCGCGCCACAGAGGCCCAGCGGATCGAGCGGAGGATGTCGGGGATGGACGAGAGCATGTCAGTACGAGGCGTGGAGCCGCGCCGGCCCGCTACGGCTTCCCTGACCGCGGCAGGCGTCGCCGGCGGGTCGGGCGACTCGCTGGTCATGCAGGTGCTCTCGACCGAACACATGAGCCTGCTCTCGCAGCGCAGCCTGGTCTATAACGAGGCCTTCACGCGGGTCGGCATGCTGCTCACGTTCGTTTCGATGTCCCTCGTGGCGGTGGCGCTGCTCTCTGGGGCTTTGCCAGTACGAAGCGACCTGGTGGCGATCGTGGCCATCGTGCTCGGCTTCGACCTCGTGGTCGGAGTGGCCACGGTGATCCGGGTTCGCAACGCGTACCAGGAGGACTTCATAGCCGTTCAGGCCATGAACCGCGTCCGCCGCGGATACCTCGATCTCGCGCCTGGGGCCGCGCCGTATCTTTCGATGGGCACGTATGACGATCTCCCTAGTGTGACCGTCTCCTACGGGGCATCGATCACGCCATCCTCCACGCTTGCCGGCGTCTCGTATGGCTTGTCCACGTCGATCGGCTTGGCGATGCTCGTCGTGGCCTTGCTCGCCGGAGCATTCGTCGCGGTCGTCGGGCTGGCTGCCGGTGGCAGCGGTTGGACCTCGCTTGCGGCCGGAGCGACCGCCAGTCTTGTCGCCTTGGCCCTCCTGGGCTGGGTCGGCTATCGGACGCAGATGCGCAACCAGGCAAGCATCGTCGTCCGCTTCCCAGCACCGCCGACGAAAGGATCGGACGCCGAGGATCGGATGACCCTCCGCCTGCGCAACACCCTGACCCGGCAGGTCGAGCCGGTCCTCCCGCTCGAGCGCGTCGGCGAGTCCGATCGCCAGCGGATCCGCATGTACTCCTGCGGGCCGACGGTCTATCGCTGGGCCCATGTCGGCAACCTGCGCACCTTCCTGTTGGCCGACCTCATCCGACGCGTGCTGCTCTACCACGGCATGGATGTCTTCCATGTCCAGAACATCACCGACGTCGGCCACCTGCGCGACGAGCGATTCGACCGCGGCGCCGACCGGATGCTCGTGGCCGCGAAGCTCGAGAACAAGACGACGGCCGAGATCGCGGACGCCTACGAGGCCGGCTTCCATGCCGATGCGGCGCTCGTCAACCTGCTGCCAGCGCACGTCTTCCCGCGCGCGACCGAGCACATCCCGGAGATGCTGGCGCTCGCCGCCAGCCTCGAGGACCTTGGCTACGCCTACCTGGCGCCGGACGGCACGCTCTACTACGAGGTCGCCCGCCTTGCCGACTATGGGCGCCTGTCGGGCAACACCCTCGACGAGCTGCGGGCCGGTCATCGCGTCGAGGTCGAGGCCGGCAAGCGCGACGCGGCCGACTTCGCGCTCTGGAAAGCCGCCGGCGAGGGCCGGGAGCTGAAGTGGCCGTCGAAGTGGGGCGAGGGCTTCCCGGGCTGGCACCTGGAGTGCTCGGCGATGGCCCGCCGATACCTCGGCGACGAGTTCGAGATCCACACCGGCGGCGTGGACAACGTCTTCCCGCACCACGAGGACGAGATCGCCCAATCCGTCCCGGTCACCGGCAAGGTGCCGGCGCGCCACTGGGTCCACGGCGAGCACCTGCTGATGAGCGGCCGGAAGATGGCCAAGTCGGCTGGCAACTTCCAGCGCATCACCGAGCTCGTCGAGGAGGGTATCGATCCCCTCGCCTTCCGCTACCTGACGTTGACCTCGCACTACCGGCGGAAGCTCAACTACTCCGATGCCTCGATCACCGCCGCCGCGCGTTCACTCGACTCTCTGCGGGCCCGACTCCGGGCGCTCGGGCCGCCGCCAGCGTCCGGGCCATGGGTGGCGCCGGTCGTCCTCCGCGCGCGAACCTCGGGCGATCGGCCCGCGGGCACCGCCGAGGCCGTCGAGGGTCATGGCGGCGACGGCTCCTACGTCGTCCGGGACCGCGCTCACGGGACCGAGGCTCCGCTCTCGGACGCCGGCCGAGCGCTGCATGGTCGGTTCGTGGCAGCGCTCGATGACGATCTCGATCTGCCCGTGGCCCTGGCCGTCATGCGCGAGACGTTGCGCGCCGATCTGCCCGCCGACGAGCGTCGTTGGCTCGCCCTCGACGCGGACGCCGTGTTGGGACTGGATCTGGACCGGGCCTGGGCGGCTCCATCGTCCACGGGTACGGACGCGAAGTCGGCTCCGGCCTCGCTCCCCGAAGGCGCCGCCGCGCTCATCACGGAGCGCTCAGCGGCGCGTGCCGCCCGCGACTTCGCCCGTGCCGACGGACTGCGCGATCAGCTGGCGGAGATGGGCGTCGATGTCGTTGATCGACCGGACGGCACGACGGACGTCAGGCGACGCTGACGCGCGCCCCGGCGACGATCTCGCGAGCCCGACCCCGAATGCCTATGGCGAACGGATCATCGGCCGCGATGGCGCGCTCGAGGGCGTCGAGCACGTCGTAGTAGTCGTTCCAGGCGGCCCGCTCGCGCTCGACGACGCTGCGCAGGGCGTCGGCACGCGTGAAGTCCAGGGCCTCACTGAGTCTTCGTGCGCCGATCTCCGCCATCTCGACGCCGAGCGTGCCCCGTCCGTCATCGAAGGTCTGCGCCAGACGCAAGGCGAAGCGGAGCATCACGACGGTCACCGGCAGCCGAGAGACGAAGCAGCCCGTGAACGGGTCGAGGATCGCCTTGACAGCCCGCGCGGCCTGCCAGCCGGCGTCGATCGTCTGGCCTTCCGCCCCGATCACCCTGGCCAAGGCCGAGAACTGCAGGATCCGGACGTCGTCGCCGATGACCTTGCCGGCCTCGGCCGCGGCCATCGCCTCGCCGGCGAACGCATCCTTGTCATGGCGCATGATCAGGCCCGCCGCATGCGCATACGCGAGGCGCGGCTCGGGATACGTCGGCGACCTCGCTCTGACCCCAGGACCGATAGCAGGTACGCCTGGTCCTCAGCCCGACCGACGAACGAGGGCGTGAACGGCCGATGCCGCCGCAGCGCGTCGACCAGGATCCCGTTCGTGCCGCCGGTCACGTGGACCCGCTGCGAGACACGTGGTCCGCCCGTCGCGGTCCAGGCGTGTCGTAGCGCTCCATCATCTCGGCTCGGGTCGAGAGCGCCTGCGGCAGCGCACTGAAGAAGACGGATCGGTCGTATGCCAGCGGCCCGACTCGGGTAGGCCACGTCCGGCGTGAACAATCCGCGGCCGATGTCGCGCTCGTTGACGAGGGCGCCGGCGATCATCCCGAGCTCGAGCTCGCGGCCCTGGAGGTCGACGCCGATGGCGCCCCAGAGCGGGGTCTCGAGGTGCTCGAACGCGGAAGCGCGGGTCTCGGCCACGAGGTCCGCCTGTGGAAAGACCTGGTCGAGATCGATCTTGAAGGTGCCCCGGACGGCGGGATCGACGAGCACTTGCCAGAGTGCCGTGACGGCCTTCAGGAAGGTGTAGTGGCGTCCATAGGCGCCGTCGACGCCGAACGCCTCGCGCAACCGTGCCCGCCTGGCCTCCGGTGCAGCCGCCGGATCCGACGGCAAGAAGCGGTCGGCGGCCGGTCCCAGGACCTCGTCCACCAGGCGTTCGGTGTCGTCCTCGGTGAACACGAAGACGTCGAGATGCCGAAGCGATCCCGCGGCGGCCAGCTCGGCCTCGACGTAGCGCCTGGCGATAGCGTGCAGCCCGGGATGCGTGACCGAGACAGACAGCAGGCACGTCACCCGGCCGGTCCCGCGAGCTCGTTGGCGCTCGAAGTCGACGGCCTCGTCCAACCCGCGCAGGCCGTAGAGCAGCTCGTTGCCTGCGGGCTCGACGCCGATCTGGATGGGGTGGTCGTACCAGTGTGCCTGCGGTTCGGCGGCCGCGGTCGCCAGGTCGCGACGCAGGTCTGCCGGATACGGCAACGCCTCGACCGGGCGCGTCGGGGACGGGACCGTCAGCAGCACGTTGGAGGTGAACAGGAGCTGGCGGCCGGGATCGACGATCGGCGCCGGGTTGGGGGCCACGACCGTCACGGTCCGTGCCTCCCGAAGGCTGGCTTCCCGCTCCGCTTCATGGCCGCGGATGCCGACGCCCTCGGGGAAGAAGACCGACCAGAGGATCTCGATCCGGGTCTCCGCCATCCGGCGACCCCAGCGTTTCGGCGGCTCGCACGAGCCGATCGGCGACGTCGGGATCGCCGGCGCACGCTCGCTCGATCTCCTCGGTCACCAGGACCAGCGCGCGACGATAGAGGTCTGCCAGACCGGCCGGTGCATCGGCCGGTGGTGCCTCGAGGTGCGCGATGGCCCGCCCGAAGGCCGGATGCGCGCGCCCGCAGAGGGCGACGAGGAAGGCAGCGGTCAGCGAGGCGGTGGCAGCCTCGCATCGGTCGTGCCCTGCTGTCGGTCGGCCCTCGGCAGTGCTGCGGGAGGCGGTCTGCCGCTCGTGCGCCCGGTCGCTCGCGGGCTCTCGTCTCCCGACGGGAGCCAACGCTCGGGGTCGAAGATCGGCAGCGCCGAACCCGCGATCCGCGGTCCCAGCATCCGCCGCAGGATGGCCTCGAAGGCGTCGATCGACACGATCCGCAGAGGGTAGCGCGTGCTCCGATGCGAAAGGCCCTTCAGTCGACCCGGACGTCCAGCCTGCGCAATCGGAGCGAGTTGAGGACGACGCTGACCGAGCTGATGGCCATCGCACCCGCTGCCAGAGCCGGGTTGAGGGTCAGGCCGGTGAGCGGGTAGAGGACGCCCATGGCGACGGGGATGAGGACCACGTTGTAGCCGAACGCCCAGGCGAGGTTCTCGCGGATGACGGTCATGGTGCTGCGTGAGAGGGCGATGGCCGCCGTCACCAAGCGTGGGTCGCCGCCGACGAGGGTCACGTCGGAGGCCTCGATGGCGACGTCGGTGCCGGTCCCGATGGCCACCCCGAGATCCGCCTGGGCGAGCGCCGGCGCATCGTTGATGCCGTCGCCGACCATGGCCACGACCGAGCCATCGGCCTGCAGGGACCGAACGCGCTCGGCTTTGTCGCCAGGCAGGACCTCGGCCATGACGTGGTCTGGCGCGATCCCGACTGCCTGCGCCACGCTATGGGCGGTCGGCCAGGCGTCGCCCGTGACGAGCCACGCCTGGGTGCCATGTTCGGCGAGGTCGCGGATGGCGGCTGCCGCCTCCGGCTTGATCGGGTCGGCGATGACGATGAGCCCTGCTGCCCGACCATCGATGGCCACGAAGACCGGCGTCATACCTTCAGCGGCGGCTCGCTGTGCCGCATCGGCGAGCGCTCCGAGCTCGATGCCGCGGGCGTCCATCAATCGGGCGTTGCCGATGGCGACGGGATGGCCGTCGACCGTGGCCACGGCCCCGAGGCCGGTCAGCGATTCGAAGCCCGCCAGCGGTCGGAAGCCCAACTCGTCCTGGCGCGCTCGGGCGACGATGGCGGCCGCGAGCGGATGCTCCGAGCCGCGCTCGACCGAAGCCGCGAGGTCCAGGAGCTCGGCGGCGGTCACGCCGTCGGCCGGGACGAGGTCCGTGACCGCAGGTCGTCCGACGGTCAGGGTGCCCGTCTTGTCGAAGACCACGGCGCTCACGTGACCCGCTCGTTCAAGGGCGTCGCCGCCGCGGATGAGGATGCCGGCCTGGGCCGCGCGGCCGGTGCCGACCATGATCGCGGTCGGCGTGGCCAGGCCCATGGCGCACGGGCAGGCGATGATGAGCACGGTGATGGCCGCGATGAGCCCGAGCGTGAAGCTCGGTTCCGGGCCCAGGACCAGCCAGGCGACGAACGTCAGCGCGGCGAGCACGAGCACGATGGGCACGAAGACCGCGCTGATGCGGTCAGCCAGCGCCTGGATGGGCGCCTTGGAGCCCTGCGCCTCCTCGACCATGCGCACGATCTGGGCCAGGACGGTGTCCCGTCCGACGCGCGTGGCGCGCAGGACGATGGTGCCGCTCCGATCGATCGTCGCCCCGATGACCTCGTCACCCGGCCCCTTGGCGACCGGCATCGACTCGCCGGTCAGCATCGACTGGTCGAGGCTCGCGGCGCCGTCGGTGACGATGCCGTCGACGGGCACCTTCTCCCCGGCCGAACGCGGACGAGGTCGCCCGGCTGGACCTGCTCGATCGGCACGTCGGTCTCGAGGTCCCCGACGACGACGCGCGCGGTCCTGGCCTGGAGACCGACGAGCGCACGGATGGCGCCGGCGGTCTGACGCTTGGCCCGCGCCTCCATCCAGCGTCCGAGGAGGATGAGCCCGACGATGATCGTGCTGGAGTCGAAGTAGGTCTCGGGTGGACGACCGGCCTCCATCAGCACCTGGGGCCAGAGCGTGATGACCGTGGAGTAGCCCCATGCCGCGGTCGTCCCGATGGCGACCAGCGTGTCCATCGTCACGTCGCCGTGGCGCGCAGCCTTCCACGCCGCGCGCAGGAAACGCCCGCCGGCCCAGAACAGGACGAAGGTCGCTGGCAGGAGGACGAGTCGATTGGCCGTCTCCATATCGAAGGGGCGGTCCGGCCAGAACATGACGGCCATGATCCCGAGGGCGATGGCCAGGCTGACCACGGCGCGCAGGCGCAGATCGGTCAGCTCGCGATCCTTCGCCTGTGCCTCCGCGTCCACGTCCGCCGCCAGATCGACGGCCGTCGGCTGCCCGACAGACGACGTCGGCCGAACGTCGTAGCCGGCGGACTCGACCGCGCTGACCAGCTCAGCCCGCCCGGCGACCGTCGGGTCGACTCGCACGGTCGCTCGCTCAGTGGCCAGGTTGACGCTGGCGTCCACGACGCCGTCGGTCCGCTTCAGGAAGCGCTCGATGCGGTTGACACACGAAGCGCAGGTCATGCCCTCGATGGGCAGCACCATCTCGATCGTCTGTGGCGCCACTGGCGTCGTCGCGGATCCGGCGTTCATACTCCCCGGGAGTATACCAGCGGCGATACTGGCGGCATGACGAGGCAGACATCGACAGCCGACGTGGTCGCCCTGATGGCGACCGCAGCGAGCCCCTGGGGTCCGGTCCACGTGGTCGCCAGCGAGACCGGCGTCGCGGCCATCGAGCGCGACTGGTCGGCGGATGCCGTCGCGCGACTGGTCGGCGACCGACTCGGTGGGCGCGTCGCGCCCGTCGATCCCGCGTCGCTGCCGGATGGTCGGGCGCGGTTGCTGCGTGCCGGTCTCCGGGCGGTGGCTGAGGTCGCTGCGGGCGACGAACCGACGGGCGAGCTACCGCTCGACTGGCGGGGCATCTCGGCCTGGGATCGACGCGTGCTCGAGGGTGCAGGAACACTCCGACGCGGAGAGGTCACCTCGTACGGCCGGCTGGCACGACGCATCGGCGCCCCGGGTGCGGCCCGCGCGGTGGGAGCCGCCCTGGGGCGCAACCCGTTCTGGCTGCTCATCCCCTGCCATCGGGTCGTCGCCGGGGACGGATCGATCGGCGGCTACGGCGGTGGCGCCGATGCCATCGAGGTCAAGCGCGACCTGCTGGCCCGCGAAGGCGTTGCGGTCCCGGTGGCTGAACTGGTGGGCTAGCAGCGCCCAGGCTTGAGCGGCTAGCGGCCCACCGGTCGCATCGGGAAGACGCCGACCACGATGGCGACCTCGGGGTCGTGCCCGAGCTCGATGCCGACCTCGCCCTGGCGCACAAGGTCGGCCATGAAACGGCCCTCGCGCTCGGGCAAGCCGATATAGCAGCGCCCGGCGGGCGTTTCCATCGCGGTCACTTCGTCGCACTCGCCGTTGAGCTCGAAGCGACGCCGGAGCTCGTGCATCGGGACGTACGGCCGCGACTTGATGAAGCGTCGCAGCTGAGCAGCGGTCGTGCCGCGCTCGAGGTCGCCGTTCATGCCCGGAGCCCCGTTCATGGCCGGTGCCCCGTTCGTCGGCAGCATCCCGCTGGCCTGTGGTGATCCGTTCGTCTGCGGTGATCCGTTCGTCTGCGGCGGTCGGTCGCCGGCGACAAGGGCGTGGTCGATCGGGGGCGATGTGAAGCCGTCGGCGGGTGGCTGGGCGTCGGAGGTCGCGGTCGTCACGATGTGATCGTCGGGCTCGGTCATCGTTTCGCAGTCAGTCTGGCACGCCGGTGGTCGCCGGCGTCATGGCCTCCGATGATACGCCCCGCCGTCAGGTGCCGCTCACGACGTAGAGGTCGCGGCTCGATCGGTTCATGGCATCGGCACCAGCTGGCCCGCAGACGACGATATCCTCGATGCGGGCTCCGTCGCGGCCTTCGACGTAGATGCCGGGCTCGATGCTGAAGGCGTGCCCGACGCGCAGCGGTTGGGTATTGCCGGCCACGATGTACGGATCCTCGTGGACCTCGAGGCCGATGCCGTGACCCGTGCGATGGATGAACCAGTCGCCGAAACCCGCATCACTGATGACCGTCCGCGCGCTGGCGTCGATCGCTTCGCAGGCGATGCCCGGCCGGACCGCCGCCGTCGCTTCGGCCTGGGCGCGCTGGAGGACGGCGTAGCGGGTCAGGAATTCGGGGTCGGGGCGCTCCGTGTCGCCCGTCACCCAGATGGTCCGCGTGGTATCCGAGCAGTAGCCCTGGAGGACGCCGCCGATATCGAGGACGATGGCATCGCCGGCGTCGATCCGTCGGTCACCGGGTTCGTGATGCGGGGACGCCGAGTTCGGGCCCGAGGCGACGATGGCGAAGGCGGCTTCGTCGTGACCTTCGTCGAGGAGCCGCTCGTGGACCTCTCGAGCGACCTCTGCTTCGCTGCGCGTGATCAATCGACCAGCCGCGATGGCCTCGACGACGCCGATCGGCGGCCGCCCCGGCGGCGCGCAGGTGATCGATCTCGTCGGCATCCTTGATGGCACGCAGCTCGGCCAGCGCGGCACTGGCGAGCCCGAACGTCGCCCCGGCGAAGCGTGCCTGCAGCGCTAGGGCGTGCATCGCCCACAGGTGATCGGAGAGCAGGAGGCGTCCGGCGTCTGCTCCGGCCGGCAGGCTGGTCGCCACCCGCTCGATCGGATCGTCGGTCTCGTCCCAGCTGACCACGTCGACCAGGCCGGCCGCCGCGGCCGGCGAGCCCAGCGCCGGCGCTCGTTCGAGGCGCGGCACGATGAGCGCGGCCGGGCCATCGATGGGCAGCACCAACATGGTCAGCCGCTCCAGGGGTCGCGCGGCGTAGCCCGTCAGCCACCGGAGCTGAGGGCCGACCCCGATGAGGAGGGCGCTCGCGCCACGACCTTGCGTGGCATCCCGCGCGGCCGACAGGCGCTCCCCGTATCGGGTCGCGGGGATGGCCACCGCCCTGGCCGTCACCGGGCCGCGTCCACCGGTCGATGCATCCAGGCGGCGATGGTCGCCGGTCCGTCGTCGTGCAACTTCCGGTATGCGAGCACCTTGCCCGCGCCGGCCGCCAGCGCGCGCTTGCGCAACGCGACATCGTCGTGGTTGGCCACTGCGAGGACGGGCAGGCCGAGGCGGTGGAGCGCGGCGATGACGGCCATCGGGTCCGCCGTCATCAGCGCCGTGTCGACGATGGCGCTGTCGCATCCCTCGGTCGCTTTGACCGCGACTTGACCATCGACGTCGCCGCTCTGGAGGTCGCCGCGAGCGTCGGCGAGCACGGCCGCAGCCGACAGGCGGCGTGGCTCAGCACCGGCGCGGCGGACGGCATCCGTCAATCGGCTGGCCCAGATGAGATCGTCTGCCACGACGGCGATACGGGTCACGCCGGCGATGATAGCCGCGGCGCTCCTGAGCGCGGTCAGGGGTAGACTCACGCCGTGAGCATGCAGACCGGCCTCGATGCCGGCGGCACCCCAGGTCCCAGTCGAAAGCCCGCATCGGGCGCGCTGGCGGACCGCGACCTGCGCAGCGAGCGAGTGCGCGACGTCATGCGTCGCGAGCCGATCGTCGTCGCCAGCGGCACATCCATCGGTCGTGGCATCGCCGCCATCCAGGCAGCCCGCGCGGACTGCATCCTGGTCTCGGCCGAAGGCCGGCTGGCTGGCATCCTGACCGAGCGCGATGTGCTGTTGAAGGTGGTCGGTCAGGCGGTCGATCTCGACGCGCCCGTCGACGCGTTCATGACCGCGGGGCCGGATGCGCTGACACCTGAGGCGACGATGGGCGAGGCGCTGGCGCTCATGGACCGAGGTGGCTACCGCCACGTGCCGCTCGTCGACGCCGACGGTCGGATCGCAGGCCTGCTCCGGCAGCAGGACATCCTGGCCTACGTCGCGGAAGCGTTCCCGGAGTCGATCCTCAACCTGCCACCTCGACCGCATCAGCGCATGGACGAGCAGGACGGCGCGTGACGACCAAGCTTCCGACGAAGCCGCCGCCGGCGGTCCAGGAGCTGGACCGCGTGACCATCCGGTTCGCCGGCGACTCCGGCGACGGCATGCAGCTGACCGGGACCCAGTTCACGCGCACGCGCCGCCGTCTTCGGCAACGACATCAGCACGCTGCCCGACTTCCCGGCCGAGATCCGCGCCCCAGCTGGCTCGCTGCCGGGCGTCAGCGGCTTCCAGCTGCAGCTTCTCGAGCAGCGACATCTACACGCCCGGCGACCAGCCCGACGTCCTGGTGGCCATGAACCCGGCCGCGCTCAAGACCAACGTCATGGACCTGCCCGCGGGCGGTGCCCTGATCGTCAACACCGACGCCTTCACGACGGCCAACCTGAAGAAGGCCGGCTACGCCAGCAACCCGCTGAACGACGGCTCGCTCAAGGACTACACGCTCTTCGAGGTCCCCATCTCGACGCTCAACGCCCGTGCGCTCGAGGGCCTCGACATGACCTCCAAGCAGGTCGACCGTGACCAAGAACTTCTTCGCCCTGGGCGTCATGTTCTGGCTCTACGAGCGCTCGCTGGACCCGACGCTGCGCTAGATCGAGGACAAGTTCGTCGAAGCGGCCGATCGTGGTCGAGGCCAACCATCGCGCGCTCAAGGCCGGCTACCACTACGGCGAGACGACCGAGATCTTCCACACGCACTACCACGTGCCGAAGGCCCAGCTGCAGCCGGGCCGCTATCGCAACATCACCGGCAACGAGGCGACGGCGCTGGGCTTCGTGGCCGCCTCGCGACTGGCGGACCGGCCGCTCTTCTACGGCGCGTACCCGATCACGCCGGCCAGCGACATCCTGCACCAGCTCGTCGGGCTACAAGCACTTCGGCGTCAAGACCTTCCAGGCCGAGGACGAGATCGCGGCCATCGGCGCGGCCATCGGCGCCAGCTTCGGCGGCGCGATGGGCATGACCGCCACGTCAGCGGCCCCGGCATCGCGCTCAAGAGCGAGGCCATCGGCCTGGCCGTGATGGTCGAGCTGCCGCTCGTGGTCATCGACGTCCAGCGCGCCGGGCCGAGCACGGGTATGCCGACCAAGACCGAGCAGGCCGACCTGCTGCAGGTCCTGTTCGGCCGCAACAGCGAGTGCGCCGATGCCGGTCGTGGCACCGGCCACGCCGGCCGATTGCTTCGACGTGGCCATCGAGGCCTGGCGCATCGCGCTGACGCTACATGACCCCGGTCGTCTACCTCTCCGACGCCTACCTCGGCGACGGCTCCGAGCCCTGGCGCTTGCCGGACGTCGACGAACTGCCGCGCATCTCGGTCACCAACTGCGACCGACCGCGCGACGCTATCACCCGTACGACCGCGACCCGATCACCATGGCACGACCGTGGGCGGTGCCCGGCACGCCGGGTCTCGAGCACCGCATCGGCGGCCTCGAGAAGTCAGGACATCACCGGCAACGTCAGCTACGACCCGGACAACCACGACACAGATGCAGCTCCTGCGTGCCGAGAAGGTGGCCCGGATCGCGGACGACCATCCCCGACCTGGAGCTCTTCGGCGTCGACCGCGGCGAGCTGCTCGTCCTCGGCTGGGGCTCGCACCTACGGCGCCATCCGGAGCGCCACGGAGCGCCTGCTGGCGGAGGGTCAAAGCGTGGCCCATGTCCATCTCCGCCATCTCAACCCGTTCCCCCGGAACCTGGGCGACATCCTGTCGCGGCTTCGAGCACGTCCTCATCCCGGAGATCAACCTGGGGCAGCTGCTGATGCTCGTCCGAGCCCGCTATCTCGTCGACGCCAAGGGCTACGACCGCGTGCGCGGCAAGCCCTTCCGGATCGCCGAGATCCACGAGCGCGCCGAGCAGTTGCTGGCCGGCCGATGACCGACACCCTCACGGACGCCATGCCCGGCCAACCCATCCAGCTGACGCGCAAGGACTTCGTCTCGGACCAGGAGGTCCGCTGGTGCCCGGGCTGTGGCGACTACTCGATCCTCGCCCAGACGCAGAAGGTGATGCCCGACTTCGGCTATGCCAAGGAGAACATCGTCTTCATCAGCGGCATCGGCTGCTCCAGCCGCCTGCCCTACTACATGAACACGTACGGCTTCCACACCATCCATGGCCGCGCGCCGACGCTCGCCACCGGCCTCAAGGCGGCCCGGCCGGACCTCATGGTCTGGGTCATCACCGGCGACGGCGACGCGCTGTCGATCGGCGGCAACCACGTCATCCACGTCATGCGGCGCAACGTGGACGTCAAGCTGGTCATGTTCAACAACCGGATCTACGGCCTGACCAAGGGCCAGTACTCGCCGACGTCCGAGCTCGGCAAGCGCACCAAGTCGACGCCCGATGGGACCATCGACCGGCCGGTCATGCCGCTCTCGCGTGGCGCTGGCTGCGGAGGCGACCTTCGTGGCGCGGTCGGTCGACATCCACACCGACCACATCCAGGGCATGCTCACGCGCGCCGGCGACCACCGTGGCACGGCCTTCGTCGAGGTCTACCAGAACTGCAACATCTTCAACGACGGCGCGTACCGAGACTTCACCGACCGCGAGGTCCGCGACGACCGCATGCTCTTGCTCGAGCACGGCAAGCCGATGATCTTCGGCAAGGACCGCGACAAGGGCATCCGCCTCAACGGCCTCCACCCCGAGGTCGTCGAACTTGGCGGGGCGATCAGCGAGGCCGACCTCCTGGTGCACGACGAGCAGGCCGACGATCCGCACCTGGCCTTCATGCTCACGCGCATGTGGTGGCCCGACTACCCGGTGCCGGTCGGCGTCTTCCGGGACGTCAGCCGCCCGACCTACGACGACCTGATGACCGGCCAGATCGAGGCGGTCGTCGCTCAGCGCGGGCAAGGGGACCTGAAGAAGCTGCTCGAGAGCGGCGAGACATGGACCGTCAGCTGATTCGACCGGGAGCGACGTCGTGATCTGTCCGGTCTGCCACTTCGACAACATCGCCGGCTCCGATGACTGCGAGAACTGCGGTGCAGATCTGCGCTCGACCGGCCTGCCGACCAGCGCCGGGGGAGACGTCGGGGCGGCCCTGCTGACCGAGCACCTGGCCGAGCTCAATCCGCGCCAGCCGGTCGCGGTCAAGCCCGACGACGATGTCGCGGCAGCCGTGCGCCTGATGCAGGAGCATCGCATCGGCTGCGTGGTCGTCGATTTCGGGCCGCCTGGTCGGCATCCTGACCGAGCGGGATGTCGTGCTCAAGCTGGCTGGCAAGCCGCTCGAGGGCGTACATGTCCAGGACGTCATGACGCCTGATCCGGTCGTCCTGCGTGGCGATGACACGATCGCGGTCGCCATCCACAAGATGGCCATGGGCGGCTTCCGACACATCCCACTCGTCAGCGGCGGGCGGGCGACGGGGATCGTCTCCGCGCGCGACCTGTCACACCACCTCGTCACGCTGATCGGCTAGTCGCGCTCACGTGCGACTGATCAGCGTCGCGGACAACGGGGAGGAACGCGTCGGGGTCGTGGTCGGCGAGCGAGCCACGCCGGCCGTGGCGATCATGAACAGCGGTCCCAAGACGATGGCCGACTTGCTGGCGGGTGGCTCCGAGCTGCTGGAGAGCCTCCGGGTAGCGGCCGCGCAGCACAGCGAGGAGATTGGGAGGTCCGGCGCGCCGCTCGAGGCACTGACCATCCTGGCGCCAGTCCCACGGCCCGGCAAGATCGTGGCCATCGGCCTCAACTACCACGCCCACGCCATCGAGCAGAACGTCGAGCCGCCGAAGGCGCCGCTCATCTTCGCCAAATTCCCGACCAGCGTCATCGGGACCGGGGCGGCAATCACCTGGGATGCAGCGCTCACGTCCCAGGTCGACTACGAGGCCGAGCTCGCCGTCATCATCGGGCGCCGGGCGCGCGAGGTGGCCGAGGCGTCGGCGCTGGAGTACGTGCTCGGGTACACCTGCGGCAACGATGTCACCGCGCGCGACCTCCAATACGGCGATCGACAGTGGGTCCGCGGCAAGAGCCTCGACACGTTCTGCCCGCTGGGTCCGTGGATGGTGACGCGCGACGAGATCCCTGACCCGCAGGCGCTTCGCATAGGCGCCACCGTTTCTGGCGAGGTGCTCCAGGACGGGCACACCCGAGACATGATCTTCAGCGTGGCCCAGATCATCGCCCATGCGTCGCGGGCGTTCACGCTCGAGCCGGGCGACGTGATCATGACCGGCACCCCGTCCGGGGTCGGGGTCTGGCGCGAGCCGAAGCGATTCCTGCGTGACGGTGAGGTCGTCGAGGTCGAGATCGAGGGCATCGGGGTGTTGCGCAATCCTTGCCACACGGCACGCCCGTCCGGGAGCGCTCCGCCGCCGGCCTGACTCGCCGTCCCACGACCTCCGGCACTGTCCGGACCGGTACATTCGGTGGACGGCGCCACCAACGTCGCGGCCCCATCGTGGCGCTGATGCGCCTGCTCCGCCCGGTCGCCGATCCACGCTTCGTGCTCGACCCTGCCCGGCAGGGCCGGGAGCTGGCGTTCTTCCTGCGCTGGCTGACACCGGTCGTGCTCGGTTTCGCGATCGTCGAGCTGGTCGGTGCTGTCGAGTTCGACGCCTGGGGACCCGCGCTGACCGGCGTCGTGATGGCGACCTTTGCGATCTGGTGCCGATTCGTGGTTCGACCGTCACTCGACAGCGGTTCGGTCGCTGATCAAGCGTTCGCGGTCGGGCTTGGCATGCTGGGCATCCACATCGTGGCGGTCGTCACCCAGCCGGCAGAATTCGGCGTCCTCGCTGCCGCGACCTCCCTGGCTGTCCTCTTCGCCCTTGCCTATGTCGACCGGGCGCGGCTGTTCGTGCTCATGGCGCTGGCCGGCGCATCGAGCGTGGTCTGCGTCGCCGTCATCGTGCTGACCGAGCGTGCCAGCCCCTTCCCGAGCTGGCTGAGCGACAGCCTCGCGGTGGCCGCGATGATCGCCGCGGCAGGCATCGCCACGCTCCTGCTCTACCAGCTCGCTGGTCGGTTCAAGGACGCCCTCGGAGAGCTGAGCGGATTGGCCGCCATGTCCCGAGACCTGGCGCAGACGCTCGATCCAGCTGAGGTCGGACAACGCATGGCGCGCCATCTCGCGGACGCGATGGGTGCCGATGAGTGCGGCATCTGCGTCTGGGACGAGGCCGGCGACCGCCTGCTGACGGCCGGCTACCACCCCCCATCGCGCGCGGCCGAGATCGAACCGAGCTATCCGCTCGCCGACTATCCAGCCACGCGGCGGTTGCTCGAGACGGGCATCGAGATGGTGGTCGAGGTCGACGACCCCGCTGCGGACGCTGACGAGGTCGCCTACCTGCGCTCCATCTCTCAGCGCTCGATGGTCATGATCCCGCTCGTCGTCCGCGGTCGTGCCATCGGCTCCGTTGAGCTGACGACCGCCACCCAGGAACAATTCGATGGTCAACGGCTGGAGCTGGCCAAGGTCCTCGCTGGCGAGGCGGCCATCCTTCTCGACAACGCACGGCTCTACGAGGAGACTCGGGTTCGCGCGTTCAGCGACCCCCTGACCGGCCTGCCTAACGGCGCGCTCCTGGAAGACCGTGTCGAGCATGCCATCGTGCGGCTCGGTCGTCGGCCGGATGAGATGCTCGCGCTCTTGTACGTGGATATCGACGACTTCAAGCAGGTCAACGACCAGTTCGGCCATGCCGGCGGCGACGAGCTCCTGGCCCAGGTCGCAGACCGACTGCGCTACACGACGCGGCCCGGGGACACGGCGGCGCGATTGCACGGCGATGAGTTCGCGGTCCTGCTCGAGGACCTGGCCGATCGTGCCGAGGCCGGGTTGGTTGCCGATCGCATCCTGACCGCTATGGCGGTCCCCTTCCGGGTCCGCAGCACGAGCGTGACCATGAGCGCGTCGATCGGCGTGGCCATCACCGGCGGCGCGGGTGAAGCGCTAGCCGCGACGAACTTCGATCGCATCCTCCAAGCCGCCGACTCTGCGATGTATACGGTCAAGCGGCGCGGCAAGGCGGGCCGGGCCGTCGCGCCGCCCTTTCCCTCGATCGCCGAGGTTCGCGCAGCCAGCGCCTAGTCGGCGTTCGCTGGGTGGGGTCAGCGCGCGCGGCGGCCCGTAGGCGCCCTCGCGGGCGCGTCGGCCCCCTCGCGGCTAGGCTGAACCGGTGCGTCGGATCGTCAACCTCGCTCTCTACACGGCGCTCGTGGTGCTCGTCGTCAGCGGTCTGCTGTGGCTCTTCCGCGGCCAGGTGCTCCGGCTGGCCGGCGTCAGCTTCGATACCGGTCCGGGCCGGCTCGGCGGGCTGGAGGTGCCGTCCGGCTACAGCGTGGAGCCGTTCGCGGCCGACCTCATCGGGCCGCGGTTCATGGCCATCACCCCCGGAGGGACACTGCTCGTCGCGGAGCGCGGCAATGATCGTGTCGTAGCGCTGCCCGATCGCGACGGCGACGGGGTCGCCGATGAAACGGTCGTCGTCGGCAGCGGCTACGACGACGCCCACTCGCTCGCCTTCGCCGCCGACGGCACTCTGTACGTGGCTGGCAACGGCACGCTCTACGCCGTCGACCTCGGGCCCGATCTGCGCGAGCGCTCCCGGCGCGCCATCCTCGATCTGCCTGCCGACGGCGTCCACTCCACGAGGACGGTGGTCGAGCTGCCTGATGGCCATCTGCTGGTGAGCGTCGGGTCGAGCTGCAACGTGTGCTGGGAGGAGGATCCGCGACGGGCGGCCATCCTGATCGCCGACGCGGACGGCTCGAACTCCCGGGTCCTCATGCACGGCCTGCGGAACGCGGTCGGCATCGCGGTCGACCCGGCGACGGGCACCGCCTGGGCGACCGTCAACGGCCGCGACATGCTGGGCGACGACGTGCCACCCGAGACGCTCTACCGGGTCGTGGATGGTGCGAACGCCGGCTGGCCTCGCTGCCACGCGGGCACGATCGTCGACCCGGACTTCGGCGCCCAGCCAGATCCGAACACAGGCCTCGTGGGCTGCGATGGCGTGGTGATGCCGGCGGCCACCTTCCAGGCGCACATGGCGCCGCTCGGCATCGCCTTCTGGGACGACCACGGCTACATCGCCTTCCACGGTTCCTGGAACCGCTCGACGAAGGTCGGCTACGCGGTCGGGCGCGTGCCCTGGTCCGCCGATGGACCATCCGGCGCGCTGGAACCGTTCCTGACCGGCTTCCTCGTCGACGCCAGCGACGACGCCAGCGGTCGACCGGCCGGCCTCATCGTCGGCAGCGACGGCGCGCTCTACGTCTCCGATGACAAGGCCGGCGCGGTCTACCGGGTCACGCGGTCGCACTGAGCAAGGAGGTCACCGAGGCGCCGGCCCGATAGGCACCGACCAAGCGCGGTTCGCCACCGTCCGCGCTGACGACCCAAAGGTCGCCGACCTGGCCCTCGGCGGCTGGCCCCGAGAAGAGGATCCACCGGCTGTCAGGTGACCAGCGGGCGTCTGAGCCGTCCGCCACTTTGAACTTGTTCCCGCCATCCCTGTCGATGACGAAGACGCCGCCCTGGTCGCTGAATGCGATCCGCCGACCATCAGGTGACCAGGCGGGCGGCCCCACCTCGAGGCTCGTTCCTGCGAGCACGGAGCGCAGGCCATTGCCGACATCCACGGTTTGCAGGCTGGTCGACCCGAAGCAATTCGGAGGCTGATCGCCTCCGCCGCATTCGTCGTACACGATGGCGATGGTCGATCCGTCAGGTGGCGAGGCCGGACTTCCGAACGTCGCCGCAGTGACATCGAGGAGATCGCGTACCGGCGCGCCGTCGGCTGGAACGACGAACAGGTGCTGATGCTGGATCACGGTCGGTGGATCCTCAGGGCGCTCCGCGTTGTTGCACGGCTGGCAACCCGCGACCGCTAGGGCCGCTCCGTCAGGCGACCATGGCGCGATCCACTGCAGCGACTGCGTCCCCGAGGGCATCGGAAGGATCCGCACGGTCTCGGCTTCGGCATCGAAGACGGCGATCGCGTCATCGACGCCCAGCTCCCCCTCCTGGCCCGGCACAGTAATACCGACCAGGCGCCTGCCCGCGAGCCGATCCCCCTGTGGCGACAGGACCCAGCCGTGGAAGTCGGGGTCGCCGGCCTTCTGGAACCTGGGAGGGCAGCAGACGAACGTGATGTCCTGGGCGGCCGCTGTGGGGCTGTCAATGGTCCTCACGCGGTTCCCGATGTGCTCCGCGGCGATCAGCGCATGCTTGTGGTCGGCCGTCCATTGGAGGCTCCAGCCTCGGGAGCCAGTTCTCGCGGGCAGGGTTCCGAGGAGGGTTCGCTCGCCAGTGCCGGCGTCGACCGTATAGACACCGAGCGCGCCCTCCTTCCCGCGTTCGTAGGCAAGGATGAGGCCGCCGCCGAGCGGGCCGGAAGGTTCGGGTGACGCGGCGGAAGTCGAACTATCGGGTGTTCTCGGCGAGTCGGTCGGTGCGGAGCGATCGGATGGCGACACGCCGATGATGCCCGCGTCGGATGGGCGGCCGAGGACGGCGAAGCCGACGACGGCCATGAGCGCGAGGGCCACGAGGACCGCGGCCCAGCGAACGGAGCTGGACATGATGGTGGGCCTCCGAGGGAAGCGCCACGCAGGTCGCTGGGGTTGGCGTTCGATCCGGTCCGCGACGTCGAGGACGACGCGGTCCGAGACCTCAGTCGGGCCGTCAGTGAGCCAGAGGTCGAGCAGGCGATCGATGTCACGTTCGTGCGTCATGCCGAACGACCTCCGATGGCGACGGTCCGAGCATCCGCCTCGAGGGCGGCCCGCATGGCGCGGTGGGCATGGTGGAGTCGGGAGCGGGCCGTGCCCGGCGGGATGCCGAGCGTGTCGGCGATCTCAGCCGGGCTGTAGCCCAAGTAGTGGTTCATGACGAGGATCGCCCGTTGGTCGGGCGGCAGCCGTCGGAACCCGCGTGCGAGCTGATCGCGATCGGCCACGGACAGGGTCGTATCGGGGCCCTCCGGACCGTCGACCGGGAGGATCTGGAGGTTGACGAGGCGACGGCGTTCGCGGGTCGCGTGAGCGATGCAGGTGTTGACGAGCACCTTGTGCAGCCAGGCGTCGAAGCGGTCCGCATCGCGGAGCCCTCGCAGGTCTCGCCAGGCGATGACCAGCGCATCCTGCAGGGCATCCTCGGCCCGATCGACGTCACGCAGCACGCGGTAGGCGATGGCGAAGAGCCGGTCGCTGCGGCCACGGATCAGGTCAACGTACGCATCCCGATCCCCGGCCTGGGCCTGCTCCACGAGATCGCGATCCACCCGTCTCGCTCCCCGAATGGCGTCCATCGGGGACGCCGTCCACTCCTAACGGTCGTGCCGTAGGGCGCGTCGTTCAATCTTGGCGCTCGGGAGTCGGAACGAGAAGGGCCCGTCGGTCGCCCGACGGGCCTCTTGTCTGGACGCGCGGGCTACTTGAAGTCGAACGACTTCACGATCGGCATCGCCTGAGCGACCAACTCGTCGAACCGCGACGGATCCGACGAGTCGTCAATGAATATGGCGACGACATCACCTTCGCCAAGATCCAGGAGGAGCAGGCGCCATCGCTCTGGAGCCGACATCCGCCAATCCCAACCTTCGCCACTTGTCTGATCGGCTTCATGCAGGACGGGCGCGCTGGGGACGCCCATCCCCGGGCACTCCTGGTCCCACATTGACGAGAGGGCGACGTCGACGAACGTGCCCTGATATCCGTCGATCACGATCGACTCGGGCTGGCTGACCTCGAGGCTTGGCTGCCGGGTGATCCAGCCGACGAGGTCGTCGACGGTGCGACCGACGCCAGGTTGCTCGCCCTCGGTGCATGCGGCGTCCTGGGTCGAGATGACAGGGTCGGTGAACACGTAGATCCCGTGGTACGGAGTGTCGGACGAGGGACTCTTTGCGTAGTCTCTGGACGGCATCAGGGTGAGCGAGTTCGGGAAGTCGCCTTGGTTCGCCCAACCATCAGGGACCGCGTAGCTAACGGCACCGAACTCCGGACCCCACTCCGCGCCCGGACCAGCCGCGGCGCGATGTATTGCGACTTGTAGGTGCCGGCATCGACGTCGCCCAGGCAGCCGTCCTGGGCGTTCTTACATCCGACCAGCTGCCACACGCCGGGCACGGCTTCTGATCGGGCCACGCAGTCATCCCGGTCGGCTGTGATTGTCAGAGTCCGGCCACTCGGTGAGAGCAACCACGAGTAAAGACCGATGTCGCCCGTGTTGCAGGCGCCATCACTTAGCATCGACTCCAGTCGAAACTGCCCGTCAAAGGCCGCCGCTGCCGATGAGGTCAGGACGGGGTCTGGCCATGTGTTCGACTGCGCTAGTTCGAAGCTGTTCTCCGCGAAGAGAATCGCCGTGCCGGCGTCGGCTTCGACGAGGGCGCTGTTATCGCCGATCCAGCGGGCGCGGAGCTCGGTCGGGATGGACGCGCCGGCGCCGGCGGAGCCGCTGGGCGACGGGCGCGTGCTCGGGGATGCGCCGACACCCGAGTCGGATGGGCGGCCGAGGACGGCGAAGCCGACCACGGCGATGAGGACGACGGCCGCGGCGGCCGCGATCCAGCGAAGTGAACCGTTCATGTCGGGAAGCCTCCGAAGGAGGCGCGGTGCGACGGCCTGGGGCTGGCGCTCCACGCGATCGAAGGTCGACTGGTAGACGCGATCCGGCATCTCGTTGACGCCGTCGGTCAGCCAGTGCTCGAGGACGCGCTCGATGTCACGGTCGCGTGTCATGTCACGGTCTCGTGTCATGCGGAACGTCCTCCGATCGCGATCGCGCGGGCGTCGGCCTCGAGAGCGGCACGCATCGCGCGGTGGGCATGGTGGAGTCGGGAGCGGACCGTGCCAGCCGGGATGCCGAGCGACTCGGCGATCTCGGCCGGCTCGTATCCGGCGAAGTGGCGCAGCACGAGGATGGCGCGCTGCTCGGAAGGCAAACGTCGGAAGCCGCGCTCCAGCTGGTCCCGGTCGGCGACGGACGGTACTCGTCGGTGCCGGTCGGGAGATCGGTCGGGAGCACGCGGAGGTTGGCGACGAGGCGGCGCTCACGCGTCGCCTCGGAGACGCACGATCGGACGAGAAGGCGGTGCAGCCACGCGTCGAAACGGTCCGGATCGCGGAGTCCGGGCAGGTCACGCCAGGCGATCACCAGTGCGTCCTGCACGGCATCCTCGGTCCGATCGACGTCGCGGAGGATGCGCTGCGCGATGGCGAAGAGCCGGTCACCGCGAGCGCGGATCAGGTCGGCGTACGCCTCCCGGTCCCCGTTTCGTGCCGGCTCCACGAGATCGCGATCCACCTGCATCGTCCCTCAACGGCGCTCAGCGGGGCGCCGGTCCGACCCCTATGGGAGACCGAGGCGCGGCGGCGTTCAATCTTCCACCACAGGCGTACGATGACGGTCACGATCGCGCACGCCGCGACGACGGGAACGAGGAGTCGAGCCCGATGACAGAAACGATCTCCCGTGGGGCCGCCAACCAGACCGGCGCCCACATCGACACCGACGCCTACGACAAGGCGCAGGACTTCCTGCCGCTCAACGGCATCGACCACGTCGAATTCTGGGTCGGCAACGCCCGCCAGGCGGCCAACTACTTCCGAGCGCTATGGGGCTTCACGCCGATCGCCTATGCGGGCCTTGAGACGGGCGTCCGAGACCGAACGATGTACGTCATGCGTCAGAACGAGATCACGTTCGTCCTGACCGGTGCACTCTCACCCGACGGGGAGATCGCCGAGCATGTCCATCGCCACGGCGATGGTGTCCATGACATCGCCTTCGCCGTCGACGACGTCCGATCGGCCTGGCGCGAGACGACCAGCCGAGGCGCGCGCTCCTACCTGGAGTACGCCGAGGCCGGTTCGGAGGAGGACGGCACCCTCCGTCGCAGCGCGATCCACACCTACGGCGAAGTCATCCACTCGTTCATCGACCGGAGCGATTACCACGGCGCGTTCGCTCCAGGCTTCCGGCAGATCAAGAAGCCGGCACGGGCGGCGACGGGTCTCTCGCTCCTCGAGATCGACCACTGCGTCGGCAATGTCGAGCTCGGCGACATGAACCGATACGTCGACTTCTACCGTGACGTCCTCGGGCTTCGCCCAGCTCATCCACTACGACGACAAGGTCATCCACACCGAGTACCGCGCGCTCATGTCCAAGGTCATGACCAACGGCAACGGGCGCATCAAGTTCCCCATCAACGAACCGGCCGCGGGCAAGAAGAAGAGCCAGATCCAGGAGTTCCTCGACTACTACCTCGATGCCGGCACGCAGCACATCGCGCTGCGCACCGACGACATCGTGGCCACGGTGCGGCAGCTGCGCGAGAACGGCGTCGCAGTTCCTCGGCCTGCCGCACGAGTACTACGCGACGCTGGCCGACCGCGTCGGCGACGTTGGCGTGCCCATCGAGACGCTCGAGGAGCTGGGCATCGAGGCCGATCGCGACGAGGAGGGCTACCTGCTCCAGATCTTCACGCGGCCGGTCCAGGATCGGCCGACGTTCTTCTTCGAGATCATCGAGCGGCACGGCTCACGAGGCTTCGGGGTCGGCAACTTCAAGGCGCTCTTCGAGGCCATCGAGCGGGAGCAGGAGAAGCGCGGGAATCTCGTAGCGGGAGACTCCCGCGCTGACCGGGTGCCGGGCCGCCGGGTCAAGGACTCGGTGACGCCCCGGATCCGGAGTTGAAGTCCGAGCTCTCGACGATCGGCATCGCCTCGGCGAGGAAGGCCTCGTGACCAGCCGAGTGCAACGAGCCGAGGAAGATCACGATGACACCGCGATCGGGGGTGTCGAGAAGGATCCCTCGAGTCCGCATGTCCCTGAGGTCCAACGTCGGCGGGTCGCCAGGACAGCTGTCCGTCCAGCCTGGATCGAGCTGGACGTCTATCTGCTTGCCGGTCAGGCCCCCGATCGTCACGTCGACCGGCTCAGATGTGGCAAGGGCGTCATTGGCCACTACGGCGGCGGCGATCTCGGCCGCCGTCGCGCCCTGATTGTCCTCCCACGCGTCGCACCTAAAGTATGGGTTGTTTTGCGGCCCCATCTGGATCTCTTGGGCGAGGCCCCCGGAGGCAGCGAACTCGGCCTGGTTGGCGGGTGTGTCCGGGAACAGCCGGTAGGCACCGGCCTCATCAGAGTCGTTGACCCAGCCCTCCGGGACGGTGAACGTGGAGCCGGGCATGAAGGACCGGGTCGTCTGGCTGCCTGCGGGCAGGATCCCGGCTCCACCGATGTCGCTGGTCGTGAACCACGCGGGAAACGCGGCGCTCGCCGATGGCGACGTGGATGGCGAAGGCGACGCGACCTGCGACGGCGATGGGGTCGCGGTCCCGCCGCCGACGTTCGAACCGGAAAACGGCCTGAGGACCGCGAAGCCGACGACCGCCACGAGGATGACGGCCGCGACTGCGGCCGCGTACTTGAGATACGTATTCACGTGGTTGTCCCTCCAGAGGGCGCGCCAAGCGGGCTGCTGAGGTTGAAGTCCGATCCGGTCGGCGACCTCATCGAGGACCCGGTCGGCAACCTCCGTCGGCCGCTCGGCGAACCAGTGATCAAGGATCCGATCGATGTCGCGTTCCCTGGTCATGCCGAGCGTCCTCCGACGACGGTCAGTCGGGCATCCGCCTCTAGGGCTGCCCGCATGGCGCGGTGTGCGTTGTGCAGACGAGATCGGGCGGTCCCGGGCGGGATGCCGAGCGTCTCGGCGATCTCGACCAGGGGGTAGCCCAGGAAGTGGTGCATCACGAGGATCGCCCGCTGATCGGGCGGCAGTCGACGGAACCCACGCTCGAGTTGGTCCCGATCGGCAACGGAGAGCAGGTCGTCGGGCGCGGCCGGTCCGTCGATCGGCAGCACCCGAAGGTTCATGGCTCGGCGGCGCTGGCGCGTCGCCTCGCGGATGCAGACGTTGACAAGGAGTCGGCGGAGCCAGGCATCGAGTCGGTCCGGATCGCGGAGCCCGCGCAGGTCACGCCAGGCGATCACCAGCGCGTCCTGGAGGGCGTCCTCGGCCCGATCGATGTCGCGGAGGATCTGGAGCGCGATCGCGAAGAGCCGGTCCGACCGCGAGCGCACCAGGTCCATGAAGGCCGCCTGGTCGCCGTGTCGTGCCGCCTCGATGAGATCGCGTTCCATTCGCCTCCCCTCGCCATGCGCCAGTCTGGCGCGTGTCAGGACCAATGGTCCGTCCGAGGCGGAGAACGTTCAGTCTTCGGGCAGAGGGGTGACCAATCGAACCGGCCGGCGATCGCCTGGTCGAGCTGGTCTTGGTCGATTAATGACAAAAGCGTCGCCACGTGGGCGGCCGTCGGGCGTAGCATCGTGCGCGCATCGGCAGCTCGAGACCCAGACAGGCGTACCGCCGAGCTCTGGTTCGCGTCCCACCGATAGATCCCGGGCGATCCGGCGCGGTCAGGTCAGCCGACATGCGGAGGGTTCATCTGATGGCTCGACTCTGGGGACGGCGACTCTTCCTGGTGGCCTCGTGGGCCTTCGTCGCCGGAGCGTTCGTCCAGATCTACCTCGCCGGAATGGGCGTCTTCGCCGGCAGCTTCGACAACCATCGCAACTGGGGCTACATGCTCGGCCTGTTCCCGTTGCTAATGGTCGTCTTCGGGCTTATCGGGCGGATCGGGCGACGAGGCATCCTGCTCAGCGCTCTGCTCTTCCTGCAGGGCATCCTGCAGTCGGTCTTCGTGCTCCAGCGCGAGAGCAACCCCGCCGTCGCCGCGCTCCATCCGGTCAACGGCGTGCTGATGTTGGTCATCGGCATCTATCTGGCCATCGAGGCTCGCCGACTCCTTCGGGCCGACGCCGAACCAGCCGCTCAGGCATAGGGACGAAACCATGGACCTGACGCCCTACCAACCTTGGCTCATCTTCACCCACGTCGCGGCGGCCTTCGCCTTCATCGCCGCCCATGGCGTCTCGATGGGTGTCTTCTTCAAGATCCGCCGCGAGCGCGACCGGGTCCGGTTGGCAACGCTGCTTGAGCTGTCCAGCTACTCGATCGGCTTCCTGTACATCGCCTTTCTCATCCTTCTGCTCGCCGGTATCGCGGCCGGCATCGTCGGTGGCTGGTGGATCAACGGGCGACTCTGGTTGTGGACGGCCCTTGTCGTGCTCGTCGTGGTCGTCGGCGTGATGTACGGACTGATGACGACGACGTACCTCAAGGTCCGCCAGGCGCTGGGTATGCCCAGCCCGAGTGACACCAAGAAGGGGATCGTGCCTGAGCCCGCCTCGGACGAGGTGCTGGTGGCATTGCTCACCTCGTCACGCCCGACGATCGGCGCCGTGCTCGGCATGGCAGGCCTGCTCGTCATCATCTGGCTGATGGTGGTCAAGCCGTTCTGAGGAACCTATCGCCTGACCGCGATCAGGCCTCCGGCGATGAGACCAGAGCGTAGACCTGGCGCGCGCCCGTGATGCCCTTGAGCTCATGGAGCCCGCGGTCCTCGAAGCTCAGCGCCGATCCCGCCAGCAGGTCATGCGTCGTCCCGGAGACGAGCACCTCGCTGGGGCCGGCCAGGGCCATGATCCGGGCTGCCATGTGGACGGCCACACCGCGCACGTTGCCGGGCACCAGCTCGACCTCGCCGGTGTGGATGCCGGCCCGCGTCTGGATACCGATCGCCTTGGCAGCCAGGCAGATGCCTTCGCCGGCCCGAACCGCGCGTTCGGAGCTGTCGAAGAGGGCCAGGAATCCGTCGCCCGTCGTGTCGATCTCGCGGCCGCGATATCGATCGAGCTCGGCTCGGCCGCGCTCATAGTGCCGCGCAAGGAGGTCGCGCCAGGCGGCATCGCCGATCCTTGCGGCGGTCGCCGTGGAGTCCACGATGTCGGTGAAGAGGATGGTCGAAAGGACGCGCTCGCCGCTGCCGGCGACGGGCCTGGCGAAGGAGCGCATGCCCGCCCAGTCGAGAGCGATCCAGGCATCGTCGCCGACCACCCAGGCATCGTGGCCCGGTGGGATCTCGTAGGCCTCGTTGGGACCGATGTCGAAGCTCGACCCATCTTCGAGCTCGATACGGGCATGGCCCTGGAACGCGTAGCCCTGGTGGTGGTACTCACACAGCCGAGTACCGGCGATCAGGCCAACAGCTCTCGGACCATCGCCAGCCCGGCTGGAAGATCTGCCGGCCGACGACGGCATCGCCGATCTCGTAGATCTCGACGCGACCGAGCGGGAACTCTCGAACCTCGGCCGGCGATTCGAGGAGGCGATGCTGAGGCCTGACCATGGGCTCATCATCGCACCCTCGCGCGACCGCGCGCATCCCGGTGACCCGGCCCTAGACTCCGCGCATGCGCATCGCCCACATCCGGGCCAGACACGCGCCCGCGGGGGCGCCGTGGCGGCTGGCGGCCGCCCTCGGCGCAGGCACCGAGCCCTCGAGCTGGCTCGACCTCGAGGTCGCCAGGCGCCGCGCCATCCACGCCGATCCGCGCCTCGAGCACAACGCGGCGCTCTACCGCCAGCCGATCACGACGCTCGACGCCCTGCTCGGCGCTCGGCCTCCGCGTCGAGGTCGTGCACGAGCTGCTCGACGGCTTCGAAGCTCGAGACGCCGACGACCCGGCCGTCCTCGACGGCGCCGACCTGCGCTTCGGCCCGCCGATCCTTCGCCCCCGAGCCTGCGCGACTTCTACGGCTTCGAGCGCCACGTCTCGACGGTCTGGGCGCGTCGCGGCAACCCGGTGCCCGAGGCCTGGTATCGCTTGCCGGTCTTCTACTTCAGCAATGTCTCCGAGCTGCGCGGGCCCGACGACCCGGTCTGGTGTCCGGCAGCTTCGCAGGAGCTCGACTACGAGCTGGAGGTCTGCGCCCTGGTCGACACGCCGGCGGTCGACCTGACCCCCGACCGGGCGGAGGAGGCCGTCGGCGGCTACATGATCTTCAACGACTGGTCTGCGCGCGACCTGCAGCGCGACGAGACGACGGTCCGACTGGGGCCGGCGAAGGGCAAGGACTTCGCGTCGTCGATCGGGCCCTGGCTGGTGACCCCGGACGAGCTCGCGGACACGCGTGCAGGCAAGGGCTACGACCTGGCCATGACGGCGACGGTCAACGGGATCGAGACGAGCCGCGGCACCTGGGCCGACATCCACCACTCGATGGCGGAGATGCTCGCGCGTGCGTCGGCCGATGTCCATCTGCGCCCTGGCGAACTGATCGGGAGCGGTACGGTCGGGACCGGCTGCCTGCTCGAGATCAAGGACGAGACGCTCGGTCGCTGGCTGGAACCGGGCGACGAGGTGGTCCTTTCGGTCGACCGGCTCGGGAGCCTGCGAACGCCGGTGGTGGCGCGACCAGGGTGACCATGCGTTCTGTCGAGATCACCGTCCAGACCGGCTCGCGTCGCGGCCTGTTCGACATCACCGCCGAGTGCGAGCGGTTCGCGACCGGAGCCGGGGACGGCTTGCTGACGGTCTTCGTCCCGCATGCCACGGCGGGGGTCGTGATCATGGAGCTCGGCGCCGGGTCGGACGAGGACCTGATCGCTGCGCTCGAGCGACTGCTGCCGCATGACGACCGGTGGCGCCATCGACATGGGTCGCCTGGCCACGGCGCGGACCATGTCCTGCCCCTCCTCGCGCCGCCGTCGATCACGATCCCCGTCAGCGGCGGGCGGCTCCGTCTCGGCACCTGGCAGTCGATCGCCCTGCTGGACACGAATGTCGACAACTCCACGCGGACGGTGGTGCTCACGCTCGTCGACGGCTGACGCTCGCCCGCCTCATGGCCTCGGTCCCCTAGAATCCGACCCTCACCAGCTGGAGGGTCGCCGTGTACTACGTCCGCCGGGGCAGCGTGCCGCCGCAGCGCCACACCCAGCATCGCGGGCCGGACGGCGCGCTGTACGCCGAGGAGCTCTTCGGCGTGGAGGGCTTCGTCGGGCGCAACTCCCTCCTCTACCACCTGGTGCCTCCGACCCAGACGCACCTCGTCGAGGCCGTTCGCGACGTGCGTCATCGAGGCCGCCGACGATGGCCTGCATCGCCATCGGCTGACCAAGACCGGCGACGTGCCCGAGGCGGGCGACGTGGTCGATGGTCGGGTCCCGCTCTACTTCAACAGCGACGTGATCATGGGCATCGTGCGGCCATCGAGCGCCATGCCGGCGGGTCGCTTCTATCGCAACGGTGAGGCCGACGAGCTGCTCTACATCCACGAGGGCGAGGGCCTGTTCGACTCCGTCTTCGGGCCGATGCGCTATGGCCCCGGCGACTACATCGTCATCCCTATCGGCACGACCTGGCGTCTGGATCCGGATCAAGGCGTCAGCGCAACGCATGCTCTGGCTCGAATGCCCCTCGGAGCTCGAGCCGCCCAAGCGCTACCGCAACGACTACGGGCAGCTCCTCGAGCACGCGCCCTACTACCAGCGCGACATCCGTGTGCCTGACGAAGCGCCGCCGCACGCAGAGACCGGCGACTTCGTGATCGATGTCAAGCAGCGCGGCAGGATCACCGCTTACCACTACCGCCACCATCCCTTCGACCTGGTCGGCTGGGACGGCTACCTCTACCCCTGGATCTTCAACATCGCCGACTTCCAGCCCATCACCGGCCGCGTCCACCAGCCGCCGCCCGTCCACCAGACCTTCCAGGCGCGCAACTTCGTCGTCTGCTCGTTCGTGCCCCGCAAGTTCGACTACCACCCGCTCGCCATCCCCGCGCCCTACAACCACTCGAACATCGACAGCGACGAGGTCATCTACTACGTGGCCGGCAACTTCATGAGCCGCCGCGGCGTCGAGATCAGCTCATTCACCGTGCATCCCGCCGGCATCCCGCACGGACCACATCCGGGCACGGTCGAGGCCTCGATCGGCAAGGAAGCGACCGACGAGCTGGCCGTCATGGTCGACACCTTCCGCCCGCTCAACATCACACGCCAGGCGATGGAGCTCGACGATCCTGGTTATCCCTACACATGGCTGCCAGCGGAAGACGCCTCCGGCGAGGCTCAGCACCTGGCCGAGCGCGGGCCGGAGGCGTTTCCGGACTGATGACGTAAGAGAGGCGTAGCCGGATCAACGGCTCCGGCGCAGTCGCGGTCAGGACGACGGCGAAGGTGCGACGTCGACGGCGTCCTCGGGTCGGAGATCGACCTTCGCGAGGACGTCCGGGAACCACGCTCGGTCGTAGACCGATCGAGCCAGGCCTCATCCCCGGACGTGTAGAGGTCGATCATGTAGCCGCGGCCCCCGGTCGAGACCAGGGCCACGTGCCCGCGCCGCCTCCGCACAGAGGGAGCCGGCTGCACCGTCGACGGTCACCGGCTCGGTCGCGCTGCACTCATTGACGGCCAGGCGGTCAGCGATCCACTGGTCAGCGCTGGTCGCGCCGAGCGGCATCGACCCGAGGGCCAGGAACAGGTGATCGGCGAGGGACGGGTCGTGGACGATGTCGAGCCGGGGATCCTCGAAGTTCCACTCGGCCGTCGTCCACGGCTCGCTCGCGGGCCGTGTGGTCCAGCCCGCCGGGTACGCCGCCGAGATGCCATGCATCTTCGAGGTGAAGGTCTCGGTCAGCGCCGGCGGAGCGGTCGACGACGCGTTCGGGCTCGCGACAGCCACGACCGAGGGCGCCGCCGAGCTCGGGCTAGGTTGTGGCAAGGGCGCGAGGCTCGCAGCCGAGGAGCAGCCGGCGGCGATCGCCGCCGAGTGCGACGATCAGTCCTGGGAGCAGCCGTATTCGGCGCGTGCTCATGAGGTTTCCTCCAGTCGGGTGAGCGGGAGTCCGTGCCTGTCTCGCTGGCAACGGCTCCCGAGGGGCTATTCAGGGCGAGGCAGAGGGCACCGATCGGTGGCGTCCTCGGGGCGGAGCTTCACGGTGGCCACGATGTCCCTGAACCAGCCCACGTCGTCCGACCCGTAGAGCCAGATCAGGTAGCCGCGATCGTCGACCGTGACGAGTGCAGCCTGTCCGCCGTAGCAGATCGGGGGATATGACGCCAGAGACACCGTCGATCGCCGCCGGCTCGGTGGCATCGTTGCAGGTGGCGATCTCTGGTCAGGTAGTCGGCGATCCATTCGTCGCCTCCGATGCCCCCAAGCGGCTGGGAGGCCAGGGCGACGAACACGTTTTCGGGAGATCCCTCACACGTTGCGCGCGCCGGGATCGGCTGCCCTCCCCAGGAGCAGAGGATGTCCGCGGACGCGGACTCCTGCTGGATGATGTCGCCTGTCCAGGGCGCTGTGGCCCGTTGAACCATCCAACCGATCGGATGCGAGACCGAGAGGCCGTGGATGGCCGACGTAAACGTCTCTGTCAGGTCAGGGGGCGTCGAGGGCGACGGGCTAGGCCTGACGGATGGGCTTGGTGAGGGCGAGACCTTCGGGCCGCCGACCTGGCTCGAAGCTGGACGAAACACCGCCAGGCCGATCGCTCCGACCGCTACGACGACAACGGCCGCGACCGCCACCTTCGTGAAACCAGTGATGGTTCGGGAGCCTCCATGGCACGCGGATGACCACGCGCCGCTGTCGGGTGGTGTCGATGATCTCGAGAGCCTGCTCGAGCAGCCAGTCAGGCGCCCGTGGCGCGGCCTCCGCCTCGTAGAGCTCAGAGAGCCGACGACCCAGGTCCTTGTTCGCCGTCATGCCGAACGGCCCTCCCGACCGAGGCCGATGGACGAACGCTCTTCGGCGGCCAGGGTCGCCCGGAGCGCCTCGAGCGCGTAGTGGAGCCGGGACTTGGCCGTCCCGACAGGGATGTCGAGGGCATCGGCCAACTCGCTCGGAGTCAGGCCGACGTAGAAGGTCAGAACGAGGACGGTTCGCTGGGTCGTCGTCAGGCGACGAAGTCCACGCTCCAGTTGGTCGCGATCGGCGAGTTCGTTCGCGCGATCGAGCTCGGCCGGTTCGCTTGGCAGGACGCTGATCTCGGTCCGCCACCGTCGACGGTGACGCCCGATATCCGCGCAGGAGCGGACGACGATCCGGTGGATCCAGGCGTCGAACCGCTCGACGTCGCGCAACGTCGGCAGATCCCGCCAGGCTCGCACCAGCGCATCTTGGGTCGCATCCTGCGCAAGATCGGCGTCGCGCAGGACGAGTCGAGCGATGGCGTAGAGTCGATCGACGGCACCGCCAGCCAGGACAGCGAAGGCCTCACGGTCTCCGCTTCGCGCCCGGTCGACGAGGTCCGCCTGCAACGCCCCGCTCCCTCCCGTGGGCGACCGACTTGGTCGCCCTACACGCTACGGCGGAGCGCAACCCCGTGCGGTTCATTCTTCGACACGAGGACGCCCCCGGCGAGGCCCAGCAACTGGCCGAGCGCGGGCCGAAGGCATTCCCGGACTGAATCGAGTTGTCGGTCAGGGCGACGGCGTAGCCATCGGCGGTGGTACCCGCTCCCCGAAGGGCGAGGCTTCGGGCCACACGTCCATCGTCGCGAGGAAGTCCTCGAGCAGTCCCCGGGCGCCGCCGTACGGCGCCACCGATGGATCCGACTCCGGCCGCCAGAGTGCGACGACCAGCATGCCCCTGGGGACCCAGGACTCTCCGGGCCCGAAGTCGTTCCCGGTCAGGAAGGCGACCGTCTCGTTGTCGAACGGCACCAGGAAGCCACTCGGATGGCAGTCGCGCTTCTCACGGCAGAGTGGCACGGCGCGCTCGGTGATCCCGGCGCAGAGCACGATGTCGGTGGTCGAGCAGAACGTCTCGACCCAGACCCCGAAGTCAGCGGCCGTCTTCACCGTCGATGGATCCGCAGGCACCACCCAGGCGCTCACGCGGATGGAGTCATCGGGAGCACGGAACGACTCGTGGGCCGGACTCAGGGTATCGCGTGCATCGACCGCAGCGTCCCAGGTGCGCTCGGCAGGGAATACCGTCCAGTCGGCCGGATAGCCGATGTCGAACTGGTAGCGGTCGGAATGATAGCCCCCCACGGGGCTTCGCGCGGGTCGGCTGAGGTCGCCCTCAGGGACGCGCTCGGCCGAGCCGTCGGCGTCGGGCTCGGCGCAGGGCTCACGCCGCCGCCGACCGATGGCGCACTAGAGCCACCGAGGTACAACAGGCCGCTGACGACCAACACGACGATGACCGCCGCGCCCGCCACCAGGCCGAGCCGGGAGTTGCCATTCATGGTCGGGGTCCTCCACGGAACGCGCCAGGCGCTCCGTTGTGATGTGTGTTCGACGGTGCGGAGGACGGCCTCGACCGACCGGTCGGGCAGGACGTCGGTCCCTTCGCCGAGCCAGCGATCCAGGATCAGCTCGATGTCGGGGGTCGTCATGCCGATCGTCCTCCGGCCATCGCGGGGCGGGCGTCCGCTTCGAGGGCGGCACGCATCTCACGATGGGCGTAATGCAGTCGGGAACGGGCGGTGCCGGCCGGGATGCCGAGCGTCTCGGCGATCTCGTTCAGCTCCAGCCCGAGGTAGTGACGCAGGACCAGGAGCGCCCGTTGATCGGCGGAAGCCGGCGGAAGGCCCGCTCGAGGGCGTCGCGCTCGGCAATGGACGCGACAGGGTCCGCTGAGAGTGGATCTGCGGCGGCCTCGAGGGGCACTACGTGGATCGCCGTCCGGCGCGAAGCTCGCGACATCTCGTAACAGACGCGGACGAGGATGCGAGTGAGCCAGGCCTCGAAGCGATCGGGCTCGCGCAGGCGGGGCAGCTCCCGCCAGGCGATGACGAGTGCCTGCTGCACGGCATCGTCGGCCAGGTCGAGCTCGCGGAGGATCCTTCGCGCGACGCCGAACAGCCGGTCACCATGCGTTCGAACCAGGACGGCGAAGGCGTCCCGATCGACCACGCTGGGCCTGCTGGACGAGGTCGCGATCCACCCTGCTCACCATGCTGCGCGCCCGACGTGAGCGCGTCTACTGGTCCAGAGGGGACCGGCGGGCGCAGCGTTCAATCGGCGGCCTCGCGCTGTCGTACCATCGGCCGACCGTGCCGACCGACCCGCTCCAGCCACGCACCGACCTGCGACGCCGTGTCCTCGCCGGCGAGGTGACGTTCGGCGCCTTCGCCGGGCTGGCCTCGCCGATCGCGGCCGAGATCCTGGGTCGGACCGGCCTCGACTGGGCGCTCCTCGATCTCGAGCACAGCACGCTGACCGAGACCGACCTGCTGCGCCGGCATCTACGCCTTGCAGACGACGCCGGCGACCGCCCTCGTCCGCGTCGAGGAAGGCACCCGACTGCGGATCGGGCGAGCGCTCGACTTCGGGGCCGAGGGCCTGATGATCCCGCGCCTGGAGACGGTCGAGCAAGCGGCCAACGCCGTGAGCTGGATGCGCTTCCCACCCGACGGGATGCGCGGCCTGGCCCTCTCGACCCGCGGCGCCGGCCAGAGCTCGGTCGCCCATGCCGACGTCCAGAAGCTGAACGCGCTGCCGGTCGGCATCTTCCAGGTCGAGAGCCCGGCGGCGGTCACGAATGCGGATGCGCATGGCCGCCCTCGACGGCGTCGACGTCCTGTTCGTCGGTCCCACGGACCTGTCGCACAGCCTGGGCGTGCCCGGCCAGTTCCAGCACCCGACGTTCACGGCCGCCCTCGACACGGTCGCGGCGGCTTGCCGAGCGCACGGCAAGGCGGCGGGCATCCTCCTCAAGGGCGCGGAGGACGTGCCCGCCCACCTCGACCGCGGCTACACCTTCATCGGGCTCGGCTCCGACGGTGGCTGGATCTCGAACGGGGCGCGCGTCGTGCTGGAGATGGCTCGCAGCTTCATGCGGCTGACGTCGGTCTTCGCGGTGGCACCTGCGAGCTACCGACGGCCGCGAGAGTCTCGGTCACACGGCGACACCGGCGGGACGATCCCGCCGGTGCCAGAGGCATGGCGCAGGTCGCGAAGCCTAGGGCGTCGGGATCCAGGACCCGTAGTACGCCCATCCGTTCGTCGTGCTCCCGAGGTCGGGGAAGGTGTTGCTGAGCGGTGCCGCGTTGCCACCGTCGGCGTCCATGAGCCAGAGTCCATTCCGCCCGGGCTGCGGGGAACCTTCGACTCCCTGGAGATTGTTGTGGAAGAACAGGATCCGCCCATCCGGCGTCCAACTCGGCGCGCCGGTCGCCTGCCCGTTGCTGTCCGTGAGCTGCTGCAGGTCGGTGCCGTCAGGGCGAACGGAATAGATCGCCACCCGAACCGCCCCCCGCCGACCAGTAGAGGGGACTTGTCGCGAACACGATCCGTGATCCATCCGGGGACCACGACGCGTCGCCGACATCTGTGAGGGCGATGTCGATTTCGTGGCTCTCGCCACTGGCGAAGTCGTAGAGCATCAGCTGTGACGAGTCGAGTTTCCCGTCGACGTCTACATGAAGCAGTCTGTAGACGATCTGGGCACCGTCGGGCGACCATCGGGGTTGCTCCGGGCCACCCCCGGTGCCGTCGGTTTTCGGATCCTGCACCGCGGTCGAGTCGAGCGATGTGACCTCGCCCGTCGCGAGATCACGGATGGCGAGGCTCGCCGTTGTCCCCTCGTAGCGCGAGAAGACGATCCGCAGCCCGTCTGGCGCGAACGCGGGAAAGTACTCGTGGCACTGGCAGGCCGTCGACACCAGCTCGGGCGCGCTGCCGTCGATCGATCGCCTGCCAGATCTGCTCGGAGTTGCCTTGACTTGTGAAGACCACCTTCGTCCCGTCGGGGACACACTCGCCTTGTACTTGCCGGCTGCCGGCTGGCCGGGCATGAACTCCCGCAAACCGCTGCCGTCGGGGCTGATCAGGTAGAGCCGCCTGACATCTCGGCGTCCGGTTTCTTGGCGGCCTCCGATCCGTCGAACGCGTTGCCAAAGTGCTCGAGCAGGATCGTGCCCGTCATGCCGCGAAGGTCGGCCGTCGGGCTCGGCCGCCGGCAGGGCGGCTGCCGACGCGCCGGCGCTGAGCGTCGGCGTCGGCGTCGCAGGGGCGCCGATGTCGGGCCCCCCTCCGCCTCCGAAGAGGTAGTAGGCGCCGCCGAGCACCAGCACGCCGATGACGGCGGCCGCGGCGACGCGGAAGACGTTTCCGTTCATTGGGATGAACCTCCAGGCGACGCCGAAGCGCCACTGTCTCGTGTGGTCGAGTCGATCGGAGGCTGTCAGCAGGATGCGATCCGGCGCTCGTGCCGGGGCCTCCTCATCCAGCCAATCGGAGAGCAGCCGTTCGACGTCGGGCCCGGCGTTCATGCGCTGACCTCCTTGGCCGTCTGCCGTGCGTCCGCCTCGAGCGCGAGGCGCATGGCTTCGGTCGCGTAATGGAGCCGGGACTTGGCGGTCCCGGCCGGGATCCGGAGGGTTGCGGCCGTCTCCTCGATGGAGAGGTCGAGATAGAAGCGAAGGACGATGACCGTCCGATGGTCGACGGACAGGCGCTGGAAGCCACGCTGGAGCAAGTCGCGCGTGGCGAGCTCGGCGGAAGAGTCGGAACGCGAGGGCTCGACGCGCAGGACGGCGATGGTCGCCGCCTGGCGTCGGCCGCGCTTGAACTCGTCGTTCACGTGGTTGATGAGGAGCCGGCGGAGCCACTGGTCGAAGCGGTCGGGATCGCGCAGGCTGGGCAGGTCGCGCCAGCAGGCGACGAGCGTCTCCTGGACGGCGTCCTCGGCACGATCGGCGTCGCGCAGGATGAGGCGCGCCACGGCGAAGAGCCGGTCGACGACGCTCGACATGATCACGTCGAACGCCTCCCGGTCGCCCTTGGCTGCTCGCTCCACGAGCGCTCGCTCCATCGCGATCCCTTCCCTCCGGCGCGACCGATGTGGCCGCGCTCACACCCTACTGTCTCCATCGAGGGCGGAAAGGTTCAACGGACGCGGAGTGGCTCCGGCGGAGGCCGCTGGTCCCGGGCACCAGGCTCGCGAAGGCGTCGCGATCACCTTCGGGCCGCTCGACCAGGTCTCGCTCCACCGACCCCTCTGATGGATGGCGCGCCTTGCGGCAGTCACCCGATGGGTGGCCGCGCCATGGATCGGCGCGACTCACCCACTATGAGCGGTCGTGGAAGGCGAAACGTTCAGCACAGTCGTCCCCAATGGCGGGCACAAATTCCCGAACGTTCGCGACATCGCAGGCCCGGCGGTCGAACCGGATCGGGGCCCTCGATGAGGTGCGGCCGAGCACGGCGGACTACGGGCTCGGCGATGCGGCCGGTCCGGGTTCGATGTTGATCGAGTCGATGATCGCTTGGAGCTCGGCTCGGTCCGCGGCCGTGATCTGTGCGGGATGTGGGCAAAGAACGTGAACCGGGTGCCATCGACGTCGACGGCGTAGATTCGGTACGTATCGTCGGACCTCGGCGCGTATCTCCGATCGCCGTCGGGCGAGGCCCACATCCAGAAGCCGGACAAGGTTCTGCCCCGACGTCGACGGGGCAGGTGGCGATGTCGGTAGCGATGCTCAGCTCGACGGACTTCCCGCTATATCCGTCGACGGTCACGTCCGTGATCGGGCCCGCTACGATCCCGGGCTGGCTGGCGAGCGCAGCGAGCAGCTCATCGATGCCCGGTCCGGGCTCTGGGCTGAAGAGGGTGTGGTCCGTGCAGGGGTCGTTGAATCGGTTGCTGATCTGCCACACCCCCAAGGCCGCCCCGGCGCTTTCGTTGTAAACAATGTCGCTTGAGCCAAAGATGTAGTCGGGTGGCAGCATGATCGACAGGGTGGCAGGGACTGACGCCACCTGGCCGTCTGTCCCCATGCGCCACCTGCCTGGCTCGAGTTGCATTTGAGGTTGGAGTGTGGCGTGTGGCGCCTGGCCCTCCGACGCGGGTAGGACGTGCCGGCGACGCGTTGGGCGCGGCGCTCGGTGCGGCTGTCGCAGGCGCCCTGGTCGATGACGGACCGCCGACACTGCCCTGTCGTCCCGCCAAGGAAGACAAGGCCGCCGATGATCACAAGGAGGCCGATCACGCCCGCAGCCGCGAGGCGCCAGATGTTGCCGTTCATGGTTGGGAACCTCCAGGCGGCACCGAAGCGCCGCTGATGTGTCTGTCGCGTGCGTTCGAAGGCGGCGGAGAGGATCCGATCCGGGGCCCGGGTCGGTACCTCCTCGGCCAGCCATCCGGAGATGCGGCGCTCGACGTCGGGCCCGGCGTTCATGCGCTCACCTCCTGCGACCGCGGTTCGTGCGTCGGCCTCGAGTGCTCGACGCAGGGCCTCGGTCGCGTAGTGCAGCCGGGACTTCGCTGTCCCGACCGGGATCCCAAGGGTGTCGAAGCCGTCTCCTCGATGGAGAGGCCGAGATGAGTCGAAGGACGACCACGCTGCGGTGCTCGAGCGAGAGTCGGGCGAAGCCGCGGTCGAGGAGCTCGCGGTCGGCGATGGCGCGGACGGCATCGGTGGTCGAGGGCTCGCGGGCCAGGACGGTGATGTTGGCCCGGAAGCGCGAGACCACGGCGGAACTCGTCGTTGATGGCATGCATCAGGAGGCGGCCGAGCCAGGCGTCGAAGCGATCGACTTCGCGCAACGATGGCAGGTCGCGCCAGCAGCGCACGAGCGCCTCCTGGGCGGCGTCCTCGGCGCGGTCCGCGTCTCGCAGGATCGAGCCGCGCGACGCCGTAGAGGTGATCGACGATGCCGGCCGCAAGGACCTCGAAGGCATCGTGATCGCCGTTGCGCGCCCGCTCGACCAGCTCGCGGTCCACGGCCCCTCCCGGGCTAAAGGCAGCTGGCGCTTGATATGTCCACCCGGTGTATTTCTGGCCGGCGCCTTTGCGTCTCCCGCATGACACACCAATGACGCTGCCAATTTGACGCGGCACCCAGCCGTCACCGCCACACGCTGGACAGACTCCTGCCTCACTCGGATCTCTGCGCCCATATAGCACGCGGATTTTCACGATGTCTCTCCCGATCGGTCTTGAGCTGGCCGATCGACCGCTGGCCGCCGCCCTGCCCCGTGGATCGTGGCGAATGTGCTCCTGGTTACCGGAGCGGTCGGGCCCGCTGGTGGCCGCGGCGGGCGTGGCAGCTTCGGCGGGCGTCGCCCAGGACCAGCCGATGCCGTTGCGTGTGAGCCAGCGCCTGGCCGCACGCAGGCCGTCCCGCTCGCCGACGCCAAACAGCACCTCGAGCAGAACGCGCAGCTTCGGCCAGTGCTCCGCGTCGATCACGATCAGGTCATCCCCACCCATGTCAGCCGCGGCGATTTCCTCATCGGTCATCGCTTTGGCGTGACCGGCGCGGCCCGGATAGCTTGGGCGCCTTTCGGCCAGGTCAGGAAGCGCACGCGCTTGCCGCTGACGGTGCGCTCCAGTTCCTCCATGCACCCGAACGCCGAGGCCCCTAGTAGTTGCGGGTGAGCTTGAGCGCGTGTTCGACGTCGCCGAGCGTCATCCCGCATTGGTCGTCGAACGCCTCCTCGGCATGCTCGGCATGCTCGACGAGGACATAGAGCCCGCACTGGTCGTCGGCCGGGTCGGTGCTCGGCGACTTGACCAGTTGCAGGCCCAAGGCCGCGGCGAGCTCGCGGGCCTGGTCCTCACGCGTCGCGTCGTCCACCCGCAGATGTCTACCCGCCCTCCAGCTGCCCCCTCAAGCCCCTGCCGTCGCGTCGGCGGCGTCAGCCCTGCACGGTCTGCGGGCCGTACCGGTCGTCGGAGCACCTCGTCCGACGCCACTGGAGCACCCAGCCCGTCCGGGCAGGCCGCCCGGCCATCCCCGCAGGTGTCCGAGCACTGATCGTGCGCCTGGCCACCGAGAATCCGGCCTGGGGGTTATCGCCGAGTGCACCGCGAACTCGCCGGACTCGGTTACCAGATCGGCGCCTCCACGGTGTGGACCACTGTCTGACGTTGCGCCCCTTATCGGGTCGTCGCCGGTGTACCGAACCCGGGCACCGTGATGGTGCTGCGCGTGATCGCCACGACGGAACCGAGGAGCAGAACAACGATAAGCACGGCCAGGATCAGCACGATGCCGACGTGGTTGTGGCCGATGGGCGCCCGGTGCGCCGGCGGTCGCCGCGGCCACTCCTGCGGCCGTGGTGCCGGTCCGCGCTCGCGGCGCCGGTGGCGCTCCACGCATGGTGGGTCGCGAATCGTGGGTGGTCGTTACTCCGGCGGCAGGTCAGGTTGTAGGGCCTACTCGATGTCAGAGACGACCCCGATGTCAGAGACGACGCGGGTCCGCCCAGCGTGCTTCGACCAGCTTGGCGTGCGATCGAGCGCAGCGCGGCGCTCGACTCCCCCGCCACCTCCGCCCGGGGTGTCGCGGTGCGCATCGCCACCCTCATCGCCGGCGCTGCGTCACCACGGCGGATGCGAGAGGATCGGCAAGTCATGAACGCCGGGCTGAGCGTCCTCGTACCACTGCTGATCATGTTCTTCGCGTTGAGTCTGGAGCGCGTCGAGCATCGGCTGTGTGGACGGCCTCGACCCGAGCAGGCCGAGGAGCTGCTGGCAAGCCGAGTACACCCCGAACGCCCGCGAGGCGGCTCTAGCCCGCGGCCCGTACCGTCATTATCGGCGGGATCGGACGCGCAACGGGGTCGACGCGCCTCAGCTTGATCTTTAACCTGCCGCTGCGAGGGCGGGTTGCTTGTGCAGGTCGTTCGGCGTGTCTGCAGGACATGACACGGCCACCGCTTGATCCTCTTCGGGTTCCTCTCACAGAGCTCGAAGACGAAGGCGGTGGCCGCGTTGCTCAGTGTGGCGCACGCCCGAACTCCGGGGCCGGGTGACACTCCGGCCCGGCGGGGTGATCTGGCCTGGTTCCGCCGGGAGTTCTACGCCTCGTTGACCGCCCGGGCGGATGCGTTGTTCGAGCTGACCGACGCGGTGTTGTGCGCCGACGGGCCGGTGACCTCGCTGGTCGAGCTGACCCTGCTCGCCGAGCATCGCCGCGGGCACGGCGCCATGTACGACGCGCTCAACGCGGGCCGGGTCGAGCCGCAGCGGCTACGCCGCACGGTGGCATCGCTGCCGCTGCCCACCGTGGGTGGGCGGATCGTGCTCGCGGTGGATGTCAGCCCGTGGCTGCGCCCGGACGCCCCGACCAGCGCGGACCGGCTGTTCTGCCACGTCCACGGCCGCGGGAAGGGGCAAGGCGCAGATGATCCCGGGCTGGCCGTACTCGTTCGTGGCCGCCCTGGAAACCGGGCGCACGCTCCTGGACCGCGGTGCTGGACGCGGTCCGGCTCGGCCCCGCCGACGACGCGACCGCGGTGACCGCCACCCAGCTGCGCGACGTCGTCGACCGGCTGATCACGGCCGGACAGTGGAAGCCCGGTGACCCGAACATCGTGATCGTGGCCGACACCGGCTACGACATCACCCGGCTCGCCCACGTGCTGGCCGACCTGCCGGTGGAGCTGGTCGGGCGGCTGCGCTCCGACCGGGTGCTGCGCCTGCCGAAGCCACCACGGCTGCCCGGCACGACCGGGCGCCCGCCCAAGCACGGCCCGGAGATCGCCCTGGACAAGCCCGCGCACCTGGCCGACCCCGCAGCACACGACCAGCACCGACACCACCCGCTACGGCACCGCGGTCGCCACCAGCTGGGACCGGGTCCATCCCCGGCTGACCCACCGCGGCTGCTGGATCGACCACGAGGGCGAGCTGCCCGTCATCGAGGGCACCCTGATCCGGCTGCAGGTCGAGCACCTGCCCGGCGACCGCGAACCCGAAACCGGTCTGGCTGTGGACCTCCATCACCGGCGCCACCGCGGCCGATGTGGACCGCTGGTGGCAGGCCTTCCTGCGCCGTTTCGACCTCGAACACACCTTCCGGCTGTTCAAGCAGACCCTCGGCTGGACCACCCCGAAGATCCGCGACCCCGACGCGGCCGACCGCTGGACCTGGCTGCTCATCGCCGCCCACACCCAACTACGCCTGGCCCGACCGCTGGTCGCCGACCTGCGCCGACCCTGGGAGAGACCCGCCCCGCCGGGCCGGCTCACCCCGGCCAGGGTCCGCCGCGGCTTTCGGAACATCCGCCCGACCACCCTGCTCCCCGCCCGCGCACCCAAACCCAGCCGACCCGGCCCCGGACGCCCACCCGGCTCCCGCAACCGACACCCCGCGACCAGCCACGACGTCGGCAAAACGGTCAAACGCGACCGGACCATCACCGCACGACAAGAGCGTGCAGGTTAAAGATCAAGCTCAGGGCGTGTCCGGTAAGTCCGCGCGCATCGACGGCAGCCCCTGCGCGCCCAAGCCACCTGCATGCTGGGTGTCGACGCTCGACGGCCTCCCACCTTCCTCCGCTCCTGGCGGCCCCTTGGGCGGGAATGGTGATCGCAGGTGCTGGGATGGGTGGTGCTGCTGCTGTCGTCGTTTCGCTCGACGTGATATCGGCTCGCACCCGACCGCGACGCGCCGCGCTGTGCCATGGCTCAGCACCGGATCGCTGGTCCCGGTCGTGTTGTGAGTCGTCGGCAGCCTGTTGATCAGCCTGCACGGCACCAACGTCGGCAGCAATGACAAGGCCACTCATTCTCGCTTGCGCCGTGATCAATCTCCGCCGACTGATCAGGACCGAGTTTGAGACCAGGTCTTAGCCGTCACCACGCCGCTGGCGCCGACGATGAGTTGGATTGCGCGCGTGGCACACCTTCCTCCGCTGCGACGTCTCGAACAGCCTCCACCGATCGGGGGCGCGGTGCGGCCATCGCGGCGGCGACCCGGTGCCCGTGCTCGATCAGCGCGGCGTCCAGGCGTCGACCTTCCTCGTCCACACGCACCAGCAGGACCCGTCGAAGCTCGTCCAGCGCGGCCTGGGCTGCGACCCGAACCTGGCCCAACATGATGGTCGCCTCGTCGACGGCGCGGGCCCGAATGTCATCGGCCTGTCGCTCGGCCAACCGCAAGGTGCGCTGCGCGCGCACACCGAAACTGCCCTCGCCCCGCTCGCCATCCCGCTGAGCATGAAGCTCGGCCAGAACGGTCCGCAGTTGCTCCTCGGCAAGGTCAGCGCGCTCCCGGTCGACGACGGCCGCGGCGACGAGGTCATCAATGTAGGACTCGACGTGCTCGAGATAACCGCCGAGGTCGTCGAGGTGGGCATCGACCTGGGCACAGTCATAGCCACGGCGCACCCGATCGAATCGCGTTGGACGGGTAGGCGCGCGCGACATGCCCGATGACCCGAATCGGGGATCTGCCGCGAAGGACCCCGGCCCTGCTCCGCTTCACCGGATGTATCGCTCACCGTCCCAGCTCATCCGCAGCCTGACGCCGCCACCACCGACCGCCGACCGCGGCCCGGTGGACGGTCCGATCCTCCCGGTAAACGGTCGAGATCAAGCGCTCAGTGGCGCGCTCATCATCAGGATGCACCACAGGGGCCCGGGTTCCCGGCTACTGAGCCCGCACCGCGGCCTGGGGCAAGCCGTGGCGATCGTCGAGGCCGTGTCTATCGGCTGGTGCGGTGATCGGCCGCCCGCGCGACGACGGCGAGATCGGCGGCGTCGGGCGCGGTGCCCGGCAGAACGCGGGTGACCAGCCACCCCAGCGCCGGCATTACCGCCAGCAACCGCCCACACCGGCCGCAACCTGGCGCCGACCCGGGCAATCGGTCCAGCGATCCCGGTAGCCGACATCCGATGTTTCCTCGGTAGAAATCGATCAGCGGCCGACGCGCTTACGGTGGGACCACCGGCATGGCTGACCCGTTCGCCGGCGCTAGCGATCGAGGATGGGGTTGCGACCCGGATGCGCTGGCGTGTTCGAAGAGGCGTTCGCCGCTGTGCTGCACACCGACGGCCCCCAGGACGCACGTCAGGGTGAGCGCGGTCAGCGCCACGGCGACGAGGGGTCGACGCCGCGGGGGCGGGGCGAGCAGGGCCTCGACCCGACCAGGCACGTCGGCACCCAGGACCCCGACCGCCGGCGTCGGGGCGGCCGGTCGGTGGCGGTGCATGAGCAGGGCGGTGTGAGCCAGGGTGCGGGCGGCGGCGCGGCGATCGGCCACGGCGTGGGCGGCGTCCTCGTCGGCCCAGCGTTCGACGGTGTGCGCGACCGTGTGGGCGGTGGGCCGTAGCAGCGGGTTGACTGCGGCGGTCAGGTCGGCGGCCAACACCCACCACGGGTGTCGGTGCCGCAGATGGGAGGTCTCGTGCGCCAGCACCACGCGGCGTTCGACCGGGCCGAGGGCGCGCAGCAGCCCGGTGGTGACCACGATGCGACCCTTGATCTGCGGTGTGGTGAAGGCGTCGGCACGCTCGTTATCGATAACCACGAGGGAACGGTCGGTGGGCAGTCGGCGGCAGCTGCGCTGAACCGTCAGCAGCGCCCGGCACCGTCGGACAACCATCCCCGTCGCGGCCAGCCCGGCCAAGATGAGCAGCAGCGTCGATCCGATCGCGACCGGGTCCGGGATCGGGCTGTCGCGCCGCAACGTGCTCGGCGACCACGGCCCCAATGCCGCGATGTCGTGCAGTTGCCCGACCCAGGTGAACGCCACGACAGCCAGCACGAACAGCAACGACGTGGTGACGGCGATACCGCCGACAACCAGCGTCCGGGTGGCCGGCGCGGGCGGCAGACGTCGACCGGATGCCGGTGCGATCGCGGCGAACAGCAACGCGACCGCCACGACCACAATGGCGGCGGCGCTCACCCCGACCCCCCGCCGGGCTCGCTGCTGCGGCGCAACAACTCGACCAGCAGCCGTTCATCCGCGTCGGAGAGCGCTCCGACGAACCGGGTCAACACCGCCGCGTGGTCGTCGCGGGTGTCGAGCAGCCGCTGCATCTGCCGGGCGGCGATCTCATCGTCGTCGCCGACCGCCTGGTAGGCGAACGCCCGCCCGGACCGGCGACGGCTCACCACACCCTTCTCGGTCAGCCGCGACAACACCGTCATCACCGTCGTGTACGCCAAGTCCCCACCGAGGGCGTCACGGACCTCGCCGGGGGTCATCGGTTCGCCGCCCGCTCCCAGGACCGCGAGGATCTCGTGCTCGAGCCCGCCCCGCTGCCGTCGACCGTTGTTCACGCCCGCTCCCGCCCCCGTTACTACCACACAGACCGTAGTAGCCTGCTGATACTACGTCATAGGTAGTACCCCCAACCCGTCGGCCAGGATGGTGGCGTACGGAAGGCCTCGTGATGTGCGGGACGTCGTTCGAGCAGATCAATGACCTGGCTCCGGCGACCCGGCCCGGCACCGGGAGGCAGCGTCGTGACCCCCCGGCCGCCGCGAACGGTGGGGTCGCGATGAGCGGGCTGCTGGACCGGCTGTTGGCTATCCAGGGGCCGCTGCTCTACGCCCTGGTCGCGGCGGTGGTCTTCGTCGAGGACGCCCTGTTCGTGGGGTTCGTCGTGCCCGGGGAGACCGCCGCCGTGCTGGGCGGGGTGGCCGCCAGCCTCGGCCACGCGTCGCTGCCGGTGATGATGGTGACCGTGGTGGCAGCGGCGATCGTCGGCGACAGCGTCGGCTACGAGGTCGGGCGCCACCTCGGGCCCCGGCTGGTGGCCAGCCGGATGTTGCGCAGCCGTCGGGAGCGGCTGGACCGGGCCCGGGAGTTCCTCGCCCGCCGGGGCGGTGCGGCGGTGTTCCTGGGCCGGTTCGTGGCCTTCTTCCGGGCGGTCATGCCCGCCCTGGCCGGGACCGCCGGGATGCGCTATCCCGCGGTTCCTGGCGTTCAACGCCGCCGGCGGCATCGTCTGGGGCGCCGGGGTGGTGCTGCTGGGCTACCTGGCCGGCAACTCCTACGCCGCCGTCGAGCGCACCGTGGGCCGAGGCGTCGCCCTCGCCGTCGCCGGGATCGTCATCGTGGCCCTGGTGGTGTGGCGGGTCCGGGCCCATCGGGCCGAGCGCAGCAGTCAGACGCCGCAGCGATGAGCTCGACGTCCGAGTCCCCGGGTCGCCCGTCGTCGGGAGATGATGGTGATCCGGCCGTTGTTCGCCGCCGGGTTCGTCACCGCCTTCGGGGCGCACAGCATCGCCGCCACCCTCGGCGTCTCGTCGCCCGACCTGGCCACCCACCTGTTGGCCTTGGGCGTGCTGTTGGCCCTCTACGACGGCGCCGAGGTGCTGCTCAAACCGGTCTTCGGGTCGCTGGCCGACCGGATCGGGCCCCGACCGGTGCTGCTCGGTGGGCTGCTCGGCTTCGCCGTCGCCTCGGCCGGCTTCGTGCTGGCCGGCAACCCCGCCTGGCTGGGGGTGGCCCGGTTCGCCCAGGGCGCCGCCGCCGCGGCGTTCTCCCCCGCCGCCGGCGCCATGATCGCCCGGATCGCCCCGGACCGCCGCCGGGGACGGGCGTTCGGCAGCTACGGAGCGTGGAAGGGCCTGGGCTACACCCTCGGCCCGATCGCTCGGCGGCGTCCTGATCAGCGTGGGCGGCTACCGGCTGCTGTTCGGCGTGCTCACCGCCCTGGCCCTGGCCGTGGCCGGTTGGGCGGCACTCGCCGTTCCCCGCCTGGCCCCGCTGCCCCGGGCCCGCCAGACCGTGGTCGACCTCGCCCGCCGGCTCGACCGACCGAGGGTTCCTGGTCCCGACCGCTCGCCCTGGCCGCCAGTACCGCCGCCCTGTCCAGCGGGGTCGGCTTCCTGCCCGTCCTCGGCCACCGGGCCGGACTGGGCCCGGTGGCCACCGGAGCAGCGGTGTCGGTCCTGGCCGCCACCGCTGCGCTGAGCCAGCCGTGGATCGGCCGGGCCCGAGACGCCGGGCGCCTCGCCGATCGCACCGGGGTCATCCTCGGCCTACTCGTCACCGCCGCCGGCCTCACCGTCCCCGCCGTCGTCCCCCAGCCTGGCCGGGCTGCTCGTCGCCGCCGTCCTCATCGGCGTCGGGACCGGACTGATCACCCCGTTGGCCTTCGCCGCCCTCGCCGCCGCCAGCCCACCCGAGCGGCTCGGCCAGACCATGGGCGCCGCCGAGATCGGCCGGGAGCTCGGCGACGCCGGCGGCCCCCTGCTGGTCGGGGGCATCGCCACCGCTGCCACGTTGGCGGTCGGCTTTCTCGGTCTCGCCGGAGTCTCGGCACTGACCGCCGGCAGCGGTCGCCGTGACCCGGCCACCCGCCCGACACCCCTGACCCTCCGCTCTGCTACTACTGAGCGTGTAGTACCGTCTCCTACGGGCTGTGTAGTAGATGCTGCCAGCCGTTCAGGACCGACGATCATGGAGGGCCGGTATTGAGCACCGCTGCCGAGGCAACCGAGACCACAGCCGCTGCCCGAGCCGTGGGTCTGTCCAAGGTCTACGGCTCGGGTGATGCCCGGGTGGTGGCCCTCGACGACGTCGACGTCGCCTTCGCCGCCGGCCAGTTCGTCGCCATCATGGGCCCGTCCGGGTCGGGGAAGTCGACGCTGATGCACTGCCTGGCCGGGCTCGACACCCCGACCACGGGGCAGGTGTTCATCGGCGACACCGAGATCACGTCGCTGTCGGACAAGGCGCTGACCCGGCTGCGGCGGGACCAGGTCGGGTTCATCTTCCAGTCGTTCAACCTGCTGCCCACGCTGACCGCCCTGGAGAACATCACCCTGCCCGCCGACATCGCCGGCCGCTCCCCCGACCCCGCCTGGCTGGACCAGATCATCGACACCGTCGACCTGCGCTCCCGCCTCGGGCACCGCCCCGCCGAGCTGTCCGGCGGCCAGCAGCAGCGGGTGGCCTGCGCCCGAGCCCTGGCCGGCCGCCCAGCAGTGATCTTCGCCGACGAGCCCACCGGCAACCTCGACTCCCGCACCGCCGCCGACGTGCTCGCCCTGCTGCGTCGCTGCGTGCACGAGCTCGGCCAGACCATCGTCATGGTCACCCACGACCCGGTCGCCGCCGTCCCACGCCGACCGGGCGGTGTTCCTCGCCGACGGCCGCATCGTCGCCGACCTCCCCCAGCCCAGGGCCGACACCGTGCTCGAATGGATGACCAGCGTCGAGCGGACCGGCGGCGTCGGGCGACGGGATGACCGGCATTCTTCGCGTCAGCCTGCGCAGCGTCGCCGCCCACAAGGCCCGCCTGGCCCTGTCCACCCTGGCCGTCGTGCTCGGGGTGGCGTTCATCACCGGCACCCTGGTCTTCTCCGACACCATCAACGCCGGCTTCACCGGGCTGTTCACCGCCACCGCCCCCGACGTCACCGTCACCCCGCGGCTCGCGTTCACCCCCGAGGTCGAGGACCTCGCCCTGGTCGGCGACATCCCCGACCCTGCCCGACAGCACCGTCGCCACGGTCGCCGCCGTGCCCGGGCGTCGCTGACGCCCACGGGGACGTGACCGTCTCCAACACCACGGTGGTCGACGCCCGCAACACGCGCGATCGGCCCGACCGACGGTGCCCCCACCCTGGCCCGCAACTGGTACCCCTCGGCCCACTCCCCGACCATGTCGCAGGGCCGGCCCCCGACCGGGCCGGGCGAGATCGCCGTCGACGCCACCAGCGCCGCCCGTCACCACGTGCACCTGGGCGACCCGCTGCGGGTGATCACCCCGACGGCCGGCCTGCCGGTCACCGTGGTCGGCCTCACCGACCTGGACGGCCCGAACCCGGGCGTGGCGATGGTCTACCTCGACACGCGCCACCGCGCAGGCCCAGCTGCTCGGCAAACCCGGCCCGTTCAGCGCGGTCACCGTCGACGCCGCCCCCGGCACCACCGACACCGACCTGCGCCAACACCTGCAGGCCGCTGCTCGGCCCGGGCTACGCCATCTCGATCAAAGAGGAACAGGCCCAGTCCAGCGCCGCCCAGATCAGCGCCTTCCTCAACGTCGTCACCTACGCCCTGCTCGGCTTCGCCGGCATCGCCGTGGTGGTCGGCATCTTCCTGATCCTCAACACCTTCTCCATGCTCGTCGCCGCCCGCACCCGAGAGCTCGGCCTGCTGCGCGCCCTGGGCGCCAGCCGCCGTCAGGTCACCGGCATGGTGCTGGTCGAAGGGCTGCTGCTCGGCCTGGTCGGCGCCACCCTCGGCCTCGGCGCCGGGATCGGCCTCGCCACCCTGCTCAAAGCGCTCATCAGCCGCTTCGGGGTGGACCTGTCCGGCACCCCGCTGGTGATCGGCCCGATCACCCCGGCCGCCGCCTACACCGTCGGGATCGGCGTCACCGTGCTCGCCGCCTACCTCCCGGCACGGCGGGCCGCCCGGGTCTCCCCGATGGCCGCCCTGCGGGAGGCCGCCGCACCCCCGGTTCCGTCGCTGCGGCGGCGCAGCCTGGCCGGGGCGGTACTCCTCGCCGGCGCCGCGGCGGCGCTGGTCGCCGCCGCAACGCTGCATGCCGACCTGGTCACCACCGCGGTGCTGCTCGCCGCCGGTGTCGCCGGCTCGCTCGTCGCCGCCGTGGTGCTCGCCCCGGTCATCGCCCAGGTGGTGGTGCGGGTCGCCGGCGCCGGCTACCCGCTCGCCTTCGGCGCCGTGGGCCGGCTCAGCCAACGCAACGCCCTGCGCAACCCCCGCCGCACCGGCGCCACCGCCGCCGCCCTGATGATCGGCCTGTCGCTGGTCGCCGCCACCAGCCGTGCTCGCCGCCTCGCTCACCACCTCGATCAACACCGAGACCGACGCCACCTTCGGCGCCGACTACGTGCTCACCGGCACCGGCCAGTCGCCGATCAGCGCCGAGATCATCGACAAGGCCCGGGCCATCCCCGGCGTCGACGCCGTCACCCGCCAGCGCTACGCCCTGGCCCACGTCAACGGCTTCCAGATCGCCCTGTCCGGGGTCGACACCGCCAGCCTCGACCGCGCGGTCAAGCCCCAGTACGTCGCCGGCTCCACCGATGCCCTGACCCGGGGCCAGCTCGACGTCGACCAGACCACCGCCACCGCCAACCACTGGACGCTCGGCACCCCGCTGGCCCTGACCTTCGCCAACGGCACCACCGCCACCCTGACCGTCGGGGCGATCAGCAAACCGCCGGTCGGCGGGGGCACCGACGGCGGCGTCTTCCAGGTCTCCGCTCGACACCCTGACCCGCTACGTGCCCACCGCCCCGGACACCACCGTCTACCTCAACACCGCCCCCGCGCGCCGACCAGGCGGCGGTCGCCGGCCGGCTCGACCAGCTGGTCAGCGCCTACCCGCAGGTGCGCCTGCAGAGCCAGGCCGACTACACGCAGCCAGGTCCGCCAGCAGGTCGACACCGTGCTCTACCTGATCTACGGCCTGCTCGCCCTGGCCATCGTCATCGCCGTCCTCGGCGTGATCAACACGTTGGCGCTGTCGGTCATCGAACGCACCCGGGAGATCGGGCTCCTGCGCGCGCTCGGCACGTCCCGGGTCCAGATCCGCCGGCTCGTCCGCCTCGAATCGGTGCTCATCGCCATCCACGGCGCTCTGCTCGGCCTCGGACTCGGCCTCGCCTGGGGAGCCGCCGGGCAACGAGTGCTCATCGCCTACGGCATCACCGCCCTCACCATCCCCTGGCCCACCATCGCATCCGTCGTGGCTCGGCGCGGTCGCTCGTCGGGCTGATCGCGGCGCTCGCTTCCCGCGCTGCGGGCCGTCCGCCTCAACATCCTGACCGCGATCCGAACCGAGTAGCCCACCAGCTTGCCGCCCGGAGGCCGGACCCCTCCCACACCTCCGGGCGGCCTCCACCGGCGGCGGGCCCACCCGAACCACGGCACCCGGGGACACGACGACCGCGACCGCCGCAGCAGCGGCCGGTGAAGCACGAGCTGCAGACCGCCGGCCCGCCGCCCGACCGACCCCAACTTGGCGGGGGCGAAAGCTCGGAAAGCCCGCGGCAAACAATCCGGGTTCGCCGGCGTCTTGCCACCCCCTGCGAACGGGTAAGGAACTGACGTGGTCGTCCCTTCTCCGCGGGCCCGGAAGATCATGGCGCGGCGTCGGCGGGAACTCGCCGTCGCCGCCGTGTTGGCCGTGGCGTTCACCGTCCTCGCCGTCCTGACGACGCTGCCCGCGGTCGCGGCCTGGGACCTCCGGGTCGACCTGGCGGTCAACACCGTCGCCGCGACCGACCCCGCGTTACGCGTCGCCGCCCTGACCGTCACCACCGCGGGCAGCCCGGCGGCCGTCGACATCCTCACCGGGATCGCCGTGATCGCCATCTGGGCATGGGGCGCCCGCGCGTGGCGGGTGCACGCGGCGCTCTACCTCGTCGCCGCCCGACTCCTCGAACTGGGCATCGAAACCGCAGTGAAGCACCTCACCAACCGGCATCGACCGATGATCCCGCACCCGCTCTCCACCGCCCACGACACCAGCTTCCCGTCCGGGCACACGGCGGGCACCGCGGTGCTGTGCATCTGCCTGCTCGTGTTGGCCGGGCCCGGCCTATCGCGGCAAGCCCGCCACGCTTGGGCCGCTGCCGCGGCGATCGCGATTCTCGCGGTCGGCGCGTCCCGGGTGCTGCTGGGTCTGCACTACGTAACCGACGTGCTCGGCGGCGCGTTCCTCGGGACAGCGACCGCGCTCGGCCTCACCGTCCTGCTCACACCCACAGCCCGCAACCCACTTCTTGTACGGCCGGCGCCCCCGAGATCTCGGTGATCGACGAGCCGGCATGCGGGTTGCCGGGCACCCTCGGACGTGTACCGCGGCGCGCTGTCCTTCGACCGGGTTCGCGCGGGCGCTCGTCGGCACGTCGAGCGGTGGTCCTGCGGGGCACCGATAGTCGGCCGGCTTGGTCAGGCCGAGTGGTGCCGTGGCGGCAGCACAGGCTGGGGCGGGGGTGAGGGCTCGGCGGTCGAGCTGATCGGTGCGACGAGGCGAGCCTCCAACCGAGGGACCTCTCAGGTCGCTGGTGGCCGAGCAAATGCCTGCGCGCCGAGTCCGGCGCCCGTGATCCGGGTGAGATGAACCCCCTTCCGGACGGGCTCACGGACTGCCGGGCCTGCTGCCACCCCCAGCGCACCGGCGACTACACCCCGGTCGCTCGCGACCTCGCCGGGGCAGGCGCCATCATCGACGATCACACTGCTGAACTGACGAGTTCGGCGACCCGCCGTCACCTCCCGGGTCCGGCAGGCGCCGGACTGTCGCGGCTCGCGGCCCGGCCGAGCGCCCGGTGCGCGCCCGCGTCGACTTCGGGCGCGGTCGGGTCCGCGCCGATCACGTCAGCGATCACCGCGGGACATCGGCCGGCGCGCGTCGGTCAGTCCAGCTCGTCACGGCGCCGAACATCGCCCGGCGGCGACGCCTCGACGGTAGGCCGAGACGCCGAGGAGTTGATCCACCGTGACGAACCGGTATCCACGATCGCGGAGTCCATCGACCGTGATACGTACGGCCTCGACTGTTGCGGCGCGATCGCCGCCGCGGGCGTTGTAGCCATCGTGGAAGATGATGATCGCGCCCGGTCTGGCCTGCGCGATCGCGCGCGCGGCGATCCTCGCCGCGTCGAGTTGGAACACCTCGAGCGGGTGACAGAACAGCCCCGACACCGGCATGAGGCCGCCGCGGGCCAGCAGGGACAGAATCGCGGGCTGCCGCCACAGCCACGGCATGCGCACCAGCTGCGGCTCCTTGCCCAATACCTGTCGGAAGATCTCCTGGGTGCGCTCGATCTCCCCGGCGAAGGCCCCCCACCGCAGGTAGGTCCGCAAGCGGTGCGACAGCGAGTGGTTGCCGATGACATGACCCGCTGCCGCGAGCGCCTCGGTCGTTGCCGGACTGCGTTCGACGCACCGTCCCACCTGAAAGAACGTCGCTCGAACGCCTCGATCGTTGAGGATCTCGGCGATCTGGCTCGTGTACGGTTCGTTGGGCCCGTCGTCGAACGTGAGGGCGACGACCCGCTCTCCATCACGGCCGCGCCACGGATACGGTCCGAAGAGCTGCGAGTACGGCGATAAGAACACCCAGTACAGCCCGCCGATGACCGCCGCTACGGCGGCCGCCGTACCTGCGCGCCGAGCGGCCGTCATCTTCCCTCATCCGGGTCAATCAACACGGACAGCTGTTGGATCACCGAATGCGAGGCGTTCGCAACGACCTGGCGAAAATCCGCGACTGGCAGCAGGACGAGGGCTACACCGAGCATGCCCACCGCCAGCCAGATGCGGCGGGAGGACCGGGGCCGGTTCTTTCGACAAGGTGGAGCGGACCCGACGATGCGGCGCCCGAACAACCGGTTCAGGAAGTATGCCGACAGGTAGTAGACGACGAGCGTCACAACAATGTTGTAGGCCAATCCTCGCGTCAAGCGTCGCGATGATGTCAACACGACGTTGGTGTGCTCGTATCGGACGCCACCACTGCGGCGCAGCTTCCGCAGGAGATCGAGCTCGTCTCCGCCCTGGGTGAGCCGAACATCGTAGCCCGGCCAGTGGTCTCGGTAGAACGCCAGGTTGGTGGCGGTCACATACCAGATGTGGCCGGTGAGCCGGTAGATCAGATGCACGAGGCCGAACAGCAATCGGCCGTAGACGCGGCCCCATGAGGGCCCGTCTGCGTACCGGCACGGCCCGGCCACCGCGACGACCCGGTTGTCGGCCCGGAATGATGCGTCGATGGTGGCCAGCCAATCGGTCGGGTAGATCGTATCGGCGTCAGCCGAGACGATGATCTCTCCATTGCTCGCCTCGGCTCCCCGCTGTCGAGCGTTGCACACGCCCTGCATCTCCTCGCCCACCACCCGAGCGCCGAGGCCGCGGGCGATCTCGGCCGTGTCGTCGGTGCAGTTGTTGTCAACCACGACAATTTCCCAAACGCCCCGAAAACACTGGGCGCGCAGCGAATTGATCGTGTCGGCAAGGAAAGCGCCCTCGTTGTAGCACGGAACGACAATGCTGAACCGCATCGCCACAACGCCTCCTCGAGCCCGACATCCTCGGGGCCTCTACGGTCGTCCCCGCGACCCCCGCAGACTCAACCACCCCAGCCCCGCGCCATCCGGATGGGATGCGGGACGACTCGCCAGCGGCCCGACCAGGCGGACGGAGAACCCGTCCGGGCTCAGTCGGTCAGGGTCGGGCAGGCCGTCGATGTGAGCGCCGCGCCGGCGCCGACTGCGTCCTACCGCAACAACTCCCGGTCGGCAGGGACGGACACGCCGCCTCCCAAACGCCGGGCACCCGGCAGCCCACCACACCCGGCGCGACGGCCACGTCGAACAAGTCCAGCTCGACACCGGCTCGCTGTTGCGTCAGCTCTGTCGGCCATCTCGGGTGTGCCCTCGTTGCGTGGGCTCGACCTCCCCCGTCGGCCCGGATCGCCACCCACATCCGGTCGGCGCGGTACCGACCGCCGACAAGATGTCCTCGGCGGAGCCGTCCTTGCCGACGAAGCTTGCTACCCCCGACCTGGCACAAGCGTCGATGTCGTCTTCGATTTCCGAAACCGCGAAGGCAACGATCTTGGTGGAGGCGAACTCTATCCAGCTGAGAGACGTGCGCGACTTCAACAGGTCCGCATCCAAAAGCACGACGTCCACGTCGCTCAAGCGCAACGAGAAGTCGCCGGGAGCCTCGACCCCGGCCAATTCCACGCGGCCAGTGGCGGCCAAAGCCGCAGCCAACCCCTCGCGATAGAGCCGGACGTCGCTGACGATAAGGACGCGCGGGATCCTGTTGGCGCTAGTCTCGGCGCCGTGGAATGGATCGACGCTAAGCCTCGGGTCTCTGCAAAAAAGTCTCTCCGCTTGAAGCCTCCGGTCCGCCGCTCTAGTTCCAACGGACTACTAAAACTATAACAAAATAGGCGTGTGCACGCATAAGGGGTGGAAATTCATAGTTAACAAAGGGCAAAGACGACCTGGGGTGGCCGAATATACGGCGCAACTCGGAGCCTCGCTCTTGACTGACTGTAGCCGTGGCGCGACCGTTTCATTCCGGCCCGAACAGGTGCCTTGGGTTCGCTTAGGGAGCGACGCGATGCAATCGCCTGGCGACCGAAAAGGGTCCGCAAGTGTGGGTCTGACGATCGGGGTCGCTGCCACCCTCGCTCTCATGATGCCAAGCGTGGCATGGGCCGATTGCTGTGCCGACCTTAAATCTAGGATTGCCGAGCTTGAAGCAACAACGGCCAAGAGTGGTGGCCAAAAGCTCGAGGTAAGTTGTGAAGGTACCGTTACCCCGGCAATCCTGTCGTGGGATGATGGACAAAACTCGGATAGCTATGTGGTCACCAACGACAATTACAGCACGACGCTGGAACTTTCCGGCGAAGTCGAGGACATCAGTGACAGCGATTGGTCTGCCGGTTTCTTGATGAATATCGATTTGCCGTCGGCGCTGTCAGCGAGGTGAATCAATTCAATGACAAGGGCTCGCTGGCGCCGGGTCTGGAACGATTCCTATCTGTGGATCGATCACGACGAGCTTGGTCAGCTCTCCTGGGGGCTTCTCGGCGGAAGTTCCGAGGTGGACGACGCCTCCGAGATGGATCTCTCCGAAACGCGGATGGTGGCCTATGCGGGGGTCGAAGATATCGGCGGTGATTGCTTCGTTCGTCGTTCGGGTGTCAAAGGCACGAAGGGTTTAACCCCCGTAGTGTGGTCGGACCTGATCGACCATCTTCAGGAGTTTTCGGTGACGTCTCCCGCTACGACACCCCTACCCTTCACGGAGTTGGCGGATGGGCTGAATGGGGACAAGGACCTTTGTGGGAGACCGTCCTGACCTATGGCGACCCCGCCACCCTGGAAGACTCCGAAGAAGATGAGGAAGATGATGAAGACATCTCCGAGCCTGATCTCTTCAAGGGTATCGAGGTTGCGGCGGCAATCGGTCTTCAGGGGATCAGCGGAGTTGAGGGTGTGCCCAACAATCGAGCAGTCTCAGCCTCGGTGTCGGCTTTGCATGAAGCGTCGGGCTTCAGCCTGACCCTAGCAGCAGGGCGGAGATATTTCACCGAATCGGTTGAGTTTAACGACGGCCGCATGGGACGGCCGCAAATCCCTCCTTCTACTATATCAAGCCAAGCCTGCGGCTTGAGCTGGTGAAGATGGGGCACACCGCATTTTATGCCGAGCACGGCGGGTGGTGGAACTTCCTGGCCGCAACGCGGATACTGAGGACGTTGCCGGATTGGCTGGATTTGGCGAGGAGGATGTCTGTCTTCGCGGCGACGCCTGCCTCAGTGCGGAATAGCAGCGCGACTATCTGGGGATTTGGTGCCGTTCAACGCGTCGAGAGTGCCGAGATAGATTTGTATGTCGGCTTTCGCCTTTACCAAGCGGACGTGAGCTTGCTTGAGCGTCCGGGCGCAGGGGCTGGTCGGTTGCGCTTACCGACTTCGCCACTGTGTTGTCCGGTGCGGTAATCGAATTCTAGAAATCGGATCCTGATCGCACCTCCGAGCTTGCTCTCTTCAGGTAGCGGCACACGCTAATCCTTCGGCTTTAGCTTGCGCATCGCCTCCAACACAGGCTGAGCGTCCTCGAGCTCGCTTGCCAGTCGCGTCCACGACCAAGCGAGATCGAGAAGAAGGACTCTTTTTGCCTCCGGAGAGATGGCTTGCTCGGCCATGCGCATGCAGGTTTGCGCATGTTGCCGCACTCTTGTGGATCACCAGGCACAGCTCTAATTCGCCTCGCTAATGCACCAAGATTCAGAAGTCTGCGATCAATTCCGAGGGAACGATTATTGAACCCTCACAAGCGCTGACCTTCCTCGCAGCCGGTGGTCGCCGAAAAACCGACCGTTGTGAGGTGTCAGTGACGTATGTGTCTTCTGGCACCGTATCTTGCACCGCATCGATGCCTGCCTCGCCAGGGTCCAATAACTGACACACTGCGCATCCATGGCGGGATATCACCATGAGCGCAAGGGCAGATGTCGAGTCATACAACTTCCCCGCACTTTCGCACGCGGCCAAAGGCGTTGCGGGGGTACAATAGTTGTTATTGAGCCGCCTCAAT
>CAVZSO010000009.1:0-258447 GCA_963777975.1 uncultured Chloroflexia bacterium
TACCGCCACCACCAGCGCGCAGCCGGCGATGCTCGACAAGGGCGTGATCGTCGAGCGCGGCACGCACGAGGAGCTGCTGGCGCCCCGGCGGCCGCTATGCGGAGCTGGTCGCCCGCGACGAAGGCTCCGCCGTCGTCGCCTGAGCGCGCGCCGGCAAGGTCTGCGGCAAACCACGTACTGATCCGGGCTTCAGGTGCCGATGATGAAGTCGTGGCCCAGATGCATCGCATGCCGCTGACCCTCCGCGCGCTCGTGCTCGTGCCGCTGATGGCGGTGCTCGTCGACTCGATGCGGGCGACGCTGGCCTGCGGCCCGCAGGCCCAGACGTGCCTGGAGGCCGCCGGCCGCGGCTGGCTCGGCGCGGCCGGGCTCGCGCTGCTCGGCGCCTACTCCGTCGTGCTGGCGATCGCCGTCGCCCGGATCGCGGGCGGCGCGGCGGTCCGCGACCGGCCGCTGCCGATGCTGCGGCTGTGGCTCACCGGATCGCTCGGCGTCGCCGCCGCGGTCGGCGGCCAGGCGCTGCTCGCCGAGATGACCGGCGACGCCGCGGCGCTCGGCGGCGGCTGGCTCCAGCTCGCCGCCTTCTGCGTCGCCGCCGGCGGCGTGATCGCCCTCACCCTGCGGATCGCCCCGGCCGCCGCCGCGCGCTCGTCCGCGACCTGCGCCCCTCCGCACCGCGGATCGCGCTCCCGGGCACCCCGGAGCCCGCCCTCCCGCTGCTGACGGTCACGACCGCAGCAACCCCGCGCACGCCGGCCACGGCCGAGCGAGCCCCACCCCACTCCTAGACGAACGCAAGAAAGGGGTCAGACCCCCTTCTTGCACCCCCGCCGCCCGACCGGCCGTGCGCGCCCGCCACGGCCAGCCCCTGTTCGTCTTCTCAAGGAGCAACCTCAGATGTCCAAGCAAGCTGCGATCGAGCGCCGCCGTGCGGTGCGCGTCGAGGCCGAGCGCGCCGCTCAGGCGCACGAGACCCGTACCAAGCGTCTGTGGCGGCTCGGAGCCGCCGTCGCGGCCGCCGTCATCCTTGCCGGCGCCGGGGTCGCCGTCTCCAGCAGCGGCGGCACGAAGCCCGCCCCGCCCGCCACCACCTCGTCGCTGCTGGCGGGGATCCCCGAGAACCACGGCGTGCTCGGCGACCCGAAGGCGCCGCTGACCGTCACCGAGTACGTCGACCTGCAGTGCCCGATCTGCGCGAAGGCGGCGCAGAGCACGGTCCCGGCGGTGATCAAGGACGAGGTGCGCTCCGGGAAGGTCAAGCTCCAGGTCCGCACGCTGAGCTTCCTCGGCGACGACTCGGTCCGCGCCGCCCGCGTCGCCGCCGGCGCCGAGCGCCAAGGCAAGCTGTGGCCGTTCCTGGAGGCCTTCTACGCCCGCCAGGGCACGGAGAACACCGGCTACGTGACCGACGGCTTCCTGCGCGAGGTCTCGAAGGCGGCCGGCGTCGACGCCTCGCAGGCGATCGGCCAGGAAGAACTGCGCCTTCGCCGCCGCGCGGCTGCAGCGCGCGGACGCGGACGCGGCCCGCATGAACGTGCGGGGCACGCCGACGCTGACCGTCGAGCGCGGGAACGGCCCGGAGCGCGTGTTGCAGGCCAGCCCGCTCGACGCCGCGGCCGTCCAGGCCGAGCTCGATCAGGCGGCGGCCCGATGAGGGCCGCCGCGATCGGCGTCGCGCTCGCCGGCCTCGGCATCGCGACCTACCTGACCGTCGTCCACTACACCGGCGGGCAGCCGGTCTGCGCGGTCGCCCACGGCTGCGCGACGGTGCAGGCCTCCGACTACGCGAAGCTCGGGGGCGTGCCCGTCGCTGCTCGGCGTGCTCGGCTACCTCGGCCTGCTCGTCGCGCTGGCCCGCGACGGAGAGGTATCGCGCACCGCGGCCGCGTTCCTCTCGCTCGCCGGGCTCGCGTTCTCGGGCTGGCTGACCTACGTGGAGATCGGGATCCTGAACGCGATCTGCATCTGGTGCGTGGGCTCGGCGATCTGCATGGCGCTGCTGTCGGTGCTGACCGTCGCCCGGATGCTCCGCGCGGAGCCCGCCGGGGGTGCGCTGTCGGCCCGTTGACTCGTCCATCCGGCCAGCCGGGGCCGTCGCCGCCGCCCGCGCGCCTAGGGTGGGCACACCGTGCCCGCCCCCGCAGACGCCGGCCGTCCGCCGCGCTCGTCGTCGCGCTGCTCGCGCTCTTCGTCGCCGTCGGCGGGCCCGCGGAGGCGGCGCGGCTGATCGGCTCCAAGGACGTCAAGAACGGCTCGCTGAAGACCGAGGAACCTGTGCGCGCGCAACGCCGTAGAGACGCTGCAGGCGACCCCGCGGCGCTCGATCGCGGAGCGCGAGCTGCGCGACGGCGCCGTCGCGACCGCGAAGCTCCGCGACGGCGCGATCACCCCGGTGAAGATCGCCCCGGCCGCGATCGGCTCGGCCCAGCTCGCGGTCGACGCCGTGGGTCCGCGCGAGCTGCGGGCCGGCGCCGCCGGCTCGGTCCAGCTCGCCGACGGGGCGGTGACGGGCGCGAAGGTCGCGGACGGCTCGCTCGACTCGCGCGACCTCGCTCGCTTCTCAGGCCGCTTCCGTGTGTCCGTGCCGGCCGTCCCGGCGCGCGAGTGCTGGTCGGGTGAGCCGGTCGGCCTGGCGCCGGAGGTCGCCGGCGCCGACCTCTCCGGCGACCTCGTGCTCGTCACGCCGGACGCCTCGTGGCCGGAGCGCTCGCTCGCCTTCACCGTGCGCGGCTCCGCGATCCGCTCGCGCTTCGTGCTCGCCGGCTGCAACGTGACCGGCGCGGCGACGGCGGCGGTCGAGGTCGGCTTCCGCTACGTCGTGATCGACCTGCCCTAGAGGATCGTCGCGACGGTCCCGCCGTCGACCGACCACGCCGCGCCGGTCACCTTCGACGCGCGCTCGGAGCAGAGGAACGCCACGGCGGCGATCTCCTCGACCGTCGCAAGCGGCCGAGCGGGTCGCGCTCCTGGATCTCGATCGCCTCCTCGCGGCGATCCGCGCCCCGCCGCGGTCTGGTCGACCAGCGCGCCCTCGGCCGTCCACTGCCGCGCGCGACCGCGGCCGGGAGTCACGGCGTTGACGAGCACGCCGTGCGCGGCGTACGTGTCGGCGAACACGCGCGACAGCGAGAGCTGCGCGGCCTTCGTCACCGAGTAGGCGGCGTTGGTGAGCGACGGGCGCTTGCCGGCCGACGAGGCGACGTTGACGATCCGCCCCCAGCCGCGCTCGGCCATGCCGGGCGCGAACGCGCGCATCAGCCGCATCGACGCCATCACGTGCAGCTCCCACTGGCCGTTCCACTCGTCGTCGGTGAGGTCGTCGAGCCGCGGCGAAGCTCGTGCCGGCGTTGTTGACGAGGATGTCGACGGGCGCCCGGGCGAGCTCGGCGATCCGCTCCGCGGCGTCCGGCGCCGTGACGTCGATGCCGTCGCCCGCGACACGCGGACGACGCGCGCGCCCTCCGCCTCGAGCAGCGCGGCGGTCGCGGCGCCGATGCCGCGGCTCGCACCCGTGACGACCGCCATCCGGCCCTCGATCTCCAGGTCCATGCCCTGAGTCCTACCGGACGTAGCGCCGCGCGGCCGGCTCGACGGACGCGCCGTAGCCGCCGCCGAACAGCACCGCGTGCACCATCAGCGGGAAGAGCTGGTAGAGCGCGACGCGCTCCTCGTGGCCGTCGGCGAGCGGCGCCACCTCGTCGTACGCGTCGAGGCACGCGCGCGCCGGGCCGCCGAACAGCCGCAGCATCGCGAGGTCGACCTCGCGGTGGCCGCCGTAGGCGGCCGGGTCGATCGAGCCACGGCGCGGCCGCGGCGCCACAGCACGTTGCCGCTCCACAGGTCGCCGTGCAGGCGCGCGGGCGGCTCCGGCGGGCCGGCGAGCTCGGCCATGCGGTCGCACACGGCCTCGACCGCTCGCGCACCGCGCGCCGAGAGCGCGCCGCGGTCGCGCGCGGCGGGCGATCAGCGGGCGCAGCCGGCGCTCGGCGTAGAACTCGGGCCAGTCGCGGCGGGCGTCGCGGCAGCGTGAGCGAGCCGATCCGCAGGTCGGCGGAGGGGCGGCGGAGCGAGCGGCGCCGGGAGCGATCTCGGCGCGGCCGAACGCGGGCGCCCCGCCGTGTGCAGGCGGCGAGGCCGCGGCCGAGACCCCTCCCGCCCGCGGCGTCGATCGACCCCGGCTCGATCCACTCGAGCGCGAGGAAGCGCGGCGAGTCGCCGATCACCGCCGGGACCTGGACGGCGCCCGGCTCGCCGAGCCAGCGAGGCCGCCGCCTCGGCCGCGTACTCGCCGGCGGGCGCGTCCGCGCGGGTCTTCACGAACGCGCGGCGGCCGTCCGTCGAGCTCGACGGCGTAGGCGTCGTTGATGGAGCCGCCCGCGACCGGCGCCGCGCGACGACGGCGCGCCCGTGCCGCGGCGCGAGTCGCGCGTCATCGAGGCTCACGCGGATGCTCGGTCGAGCAGGCCGCGGCAGGCCGCCTCGACGATGTCGAGCACCTCCTCGAAGCCGTCCTCGCCGCCGTAGTACGGGTCCGGGACGTCGAGGTCGCCGCTCGAGGCACGGGTCGAACTCGCGCAGGAGCCGCACCTTCGCGCGCCTCCTCGTCGGGCGCGATCGCGAGCAGGTCGCGGCAGGTTGTCGCGGTCCGTCGCGATCAGCAGGTCGAAGCGTCGAAGTCGCTCGGTCGCACCTGCCGCGCCGCGCCCTCGAGCACGATGCCGCGCCGCCGGGCCGCGGCCGTCGCGCGCTCGTCGGGCGGGCTGCCGACGTGCCAGGCGCCGGTGCCGGCGCTGTCGATCGCGACTCGTCCTCGAGCCCCTCCTCGCGCAGCAGGTGCCGCATCACCCCCTCGGCGGTCGGCGAGCGGCAGATGTTGCCGATGCAGACGAACAGGAGTTTCAGTGCAACCTCTCGACAATCATCGCCTGCCCCATCCCGCCGGCCACGCACATCGTCTCGAGACCGTTGGTGCCGTCGGTCGCGTCGAGGCCGTTCAGCAGCGTCGTCATGATTCTCGCGCCGGTCATGCCGAACGGGTGACCGAGGGCGATCGCGCCGCCGAACGGGTTGAGCTTCTCCGGGGTCGATCCCGCAGCTCGTCACGGCACGGCACGACCTGGGCGGCGAACGCCTCGTTGAGCTCCACCATGTCGATGTCGTCGATCGTCATCCCGGCCTGCTCGAGCACGCGCCGACCGCGGGGATCGGGCCGAGGCCCATGATCTCCGGCCGGATCGCGGCGACCGAGGAGGCGATGATGCGGGCGTTCGGCTTCACGCCCAGCCTCGCGGTCGCGTCGGACATCACCAGCACGGCGGCCGCGCCGTCGTTGAGCGGGCACGCGTTGCCGGCCGTGACCGTGCCGCTCTCGGGGCGGAACACCGGCTTGAGCTCCGCCAGCTTCTCCATCGTCGTGCCGGGGCGCGGGCCGTCGTCGCGCGCGCCTCGGGCCGTGGCGTCGCTGACCGGGACGATCTCCGCGTCGAAGTGCCCGCCGTCGCGCGCCGCGACCGCGCGGTCCTGGGAGACGTCGGCCCACTCGTCCTGCGCCTCGCGGCAGACCTTGCAGCGCTGCGCCACGTTCTCGGCCGTCTTCCCCATCGGGATGTAGACGTCGTAGGGCGCGCCGCTCGGAGCCGTCGAGCCTCGGGTGGGGTTCCCACGGCTCCGCGGCGGGGAAGCGCGACACGGCCTCGACGCCCGCCGCGACGTACTGGTCGCCCTCGCCGGCCTTGATCGCGTGGAACGCCATCCGGATCGTCTGCAGCGAGGAGGCGCAGAAGCGGTTGACGGTCGTCGCCGGCATGTGATGGTCGATCCCCGACAGCAGCTCGCGTTGCGGCCGACGTTGTCACCCGCTTCGCCCACCTGGAACCCGCAGCCCATCATGATGTCGTCGGTCTCGCCGAAGTCGACGCCGGGGTTGCGCTCGACGAGCGCCGTCAGCGGCACGGCCGCGAGGTCGTCCGTGCGGACGTCCTTGAGGGATCCCTTCGCCGCGCGCCCGATCGGCGTGCGGATCGCGTCGACGATGACGGCTTCAGGCATTCGTCTCCTGTTGACTGACCAGTCGATCGGTCTCGAGGTCGGGCTCCGGGAACGCCGACGGCGCGCGCCGCGAGCGCGCAGCCCGCCGCGAGCTGCTCCGCCGGCTCCGCCCCGGCCGCGCGGGCGGCGAGCAGCCCGGCGGCGAAGGCGTCGCCCGCGCCCGTGGTGTCGACCACCTCCGCGGGCTCGGCCGAGCAGCGCAGCACGCGCTCGCCGTCGCTCCAGACGGCGCCCGCCGCCCCGCACGTCACCACCACCTCGCGCCCGCCGCCGGCGAGCATGCGGGCGGCGCGCGACGCGTCCGCCTCACGCGTCAGCACGCGCGCCTCGTCGGCGTTGGGGAGCAGCAGCGCCGCGCCGGCCGCCCAGTCCAGGAACGCGGGCTCGGCGGCCAGCGGGAGCGGCCGAGGAGGGATCGACCGAGACGGTCATCCCGCGCGCGGCGGCCAGCTCCAGCGCGCGCAGCATCGCCGGCCGCGAGCCGGGCCGCGGCGGCCGTAGCCGGTCAGATGCAGATGCTCGCCGTCCGCGAGCTCCGCGAGCTCGAGCGCGTCGTTGGCGCCCGCGTCGGGGATCATCGTGCGCTCGCCGCCCGGGTGCACGAGCACGATGCAGGTGCCGGTCGGGAGCTCCGCGTCGCGCTCGACCGCCAGCGAGACGCCGCCCAGCGCGGCGACCGCCGCATCCCCGAGCGGGTCCGCGCCCGCACGGCCGGCGAAGGCGACCCGCGCTCCCGCGTGCGCGAGCCAGGCGGCGACGTTGGCACCGAGCCGCCCTGGTGCTGCGCGATCCGCGCCGGCGTGTCGCTGCCGCGCGCCAGCTCGCCGGGCAGCGCCGCGACGACGTCGACCATCAGGTCCCCGACCACCACGACGCGCGCGGCGGCCCCGCGCGCGCTCACACCGCGGCGGCGGCGATCCGCGCCGCCAGCTCGGCGTTGCGCAGCACGATCCGCACGTTGACCTCGAGGCTCGCGCCACCGGTCTCGCGATGGAAGTGGTCGAGCAGGAACGGCGTCGCCTCCTTGCCCGTGGCGCCGGCGCGCTCCGCCGCGGCGAGGCCGTCCGCGAGCACGCGCGCGTGCAGCGCCGGGTCGAGCTGCTCGGCCTCCGGCAGCGGGTTGGCGACCACGATCCCGGCCTGATCGCCGAGCGCGGCGCGGGCGCGCACGACGGCCGCCGCCTCCTCGGGCGTGTCGACGCGCCACGGCGCCGGGTGGCCGGAGTCGGCAAGGTAGAAGCCGGGGAACGCATCGGTGCCGTAGCCGAGCACGGTCACGTTGAGCGTCTCGAGCCGCTCGAGCGTCGCGCCGACGTCCAGGATCGACTTCACGCCCGCGCAGACGATCGTGATCGGCGTCGCCGCCAGCGTGCCGAGGTCGGCCGACTCGTCCCACGTCTCGCGCGCCCCGCGATGGACGCCGCCGAGCCCGCCCGTGGCGAACACGCCGATCCCCGCGCGCACGGCGAGCGACGAGGTGGCGGCGACCGTCGTCGCCCCGTGCGCGCCGCGCGCCAAAGCCGGCGGGAGGTCGCGCACGCCGCACTTGACGACGTCGGGCGAGCTCGCGATCACCTCCAGCGCGGCGTCGTCGAGCCCGATCCTCACCTCGCCACCGACGAGCGCGATCGTGGCCGGCACGGCGCCCGCCGCGCGCACCGCGTCCTCGACCTCGCGCGCGACCGCGAGGTTGCGCGGGCGCGGCAGGCCGTGGGAGATGATCGTGCTCTCGAGGGCCACCACCGGGCGGCCGCTCGCGAGCGCTTCGGAGACCTCGTCATGGATGCGCATGTGCGGCGCCAACTCTAGGCGTAACGCTTGTACGCCTACCTAGACTCAGAGGTACATGTTCTTCACCCGCCACAAGACCAATCTGCTCGAGCCGGAGCAGGTCCTGCCCGGCCGCGAGACGCCGCATCCCCGTCCCGGATCGCCACGACGTGCTCGGGACGCCGCTCGAAGCCCCCGTTCCCCGACGGCCTCGAGACCGCCGTCTTCGGCATGGGCTGCTTCTGGGGCGCCGAGCGGATCTTCTGGCAGGCCGCCCGGCGTCTACACGACGGCCGTCGGCTACGCGGGCGGGCATCACGCCGAACCCGACCTACGAGGAGGTGTGCTCCGGCCGCACCGGCCACACCGAGGTCGTGCTCGTCGTCGTTCGACCCGCGCGCAGATCGCCTACGAGGCGATGCTGCAGGCTCTTCTGGGAGAACCACGACCCGACCCAGGGCATGCGCCAGGGCAACGACGTCGGCACCCAGTACCGCTCGGCGATCTACGCCACGACGCCGAGCGCAGCTCGAGGCGGCCGAGGCGTCGCGCGAGACCTACCAGGCGCGAGCTCGGCGACGCCGGGCTACGGCGAGATCACCACCGAGATCGCCGACGGCCGGCGACGTTCTACTACGCCGAGGACTACCACCAGCAGTACCTGGCCAAGAACCCGAACGGCTACTGCGGGCTCGGCGGCACCGGCGTCTCCTGCCCGATCGGGATCACCGCCGCCTGAGAGGCGGCACCTCCTCGCCGGCGCGCGCGGACTCGATCAGCATCGCGAGGCGGCGCTCGCGCGTCGCCTCGCGCTTGGCGCTGATCACCCAGCCACGACCGCGCGCCGGTAGGACGGCGCCGCGACCCTCGAAGTCCGCCTGCGCTCTCGAGTCCGCCGCCAGCGCCGCCGCGTAGGGCTCCGGCAGCGACTCCGGCCGCTCGCCCTGCTCGAACGAGTAGACGCCGGAGTGGGTCTCGGCGCGCCGCGAACGCCGCGCGCCCGGCGGCGGTCATCCTGCCCGCGGACTCGAGCTCCTCGACCCTGGCGACGTTGACCTTGCTCCACGTGCTGCTCGGCTTGCGCGGCGTGAAGCGGTTGCGGTAGCTGATCTCGTCGATCGGGTGGCGCATGCCGTCGATCCAGCCGAAGCACAGCGCCTCGTCCACCGCCTCCGACCACGTCATGGTCGGCAGTCCGTCGCCTTGGCGGAAGCCGACCCAGACCTCGGTCGCCGTCGCGTGGTGGGCCTCCAGCCACGCGCGCCACTGCGCCGTGGTCTCGAAGAAGTGCACCTCCACGCCCCCAGTATGGTCCGCGATCTCCCCGATTCCGTAGTCCCCTGACGTGCCGAAGGATCCGAAGGCTCCCCCCACCTCCCGCATCGCCCGCACCGGGCGCGTCGGCGGCCTCGTCGCCGGCCAGAGCCTGCGCTGGGCCGGCACGCGCGCTGCGAACCTCGTGCGCTCGCCCGAGCGCGCGGAGGAGGCGACCGGCGAGCGCTCGGCGGCGCTGGCGCGCGAGCTCGTCGAGCAGCTCGGCCAGATGCGCGGCGCGGCGATGAAGGTCGGCCAGGTGCTCTCGACCGTCGACTTCATGGCGATCCCGGAGGGCGAGCGCGAGGAGTTCAAGCGCACGCTCGCGTCGCTGCGCGACGAGGTGCCGCCGCTGCCCTTCAAGCGGATGGAGAAGCTGCTGCGCGACGAGCTCGGGATCCCGCTCTCGGAGGCCTTCGCCGACTTCGAGCCCGAGGCGTTCGCGGCCGCCTCGATCGGCCAGGTGCACCGCGCCGTCACGCACGATGGGCGGCGCGTCGCGGTCAAGGTCCAGTACCCGGGCGTCGCCGAGGCGGTCGAGACCGACCTGCGCAACCTGCAGGTGCTGCTGCCGCTGGTCAAGCGGCTCGCGCCAGGGCTCGACGTCAAGGCGCTCGCCGCCGAGCTGCGCGAGCGGATCGCGGAGGAGCTCGACTACGAGATCGAGGCGCAGAACCACCGCGCCGTCGAGCGCGCCTGGCGCGGGCACCCGCTGGCGTACGTGCCGCCCGTCGACACCTCGCTCTCGAGCCGCCGCGTGCTCGTCACGGAGCTGATCGAGGGGAAGCGCTTCGAGGAGGTCAAGCAGCTCCCCGAGCCCGAGCGCGACCGCTTCGCCGAGATCGTCTTCCGCTTCTTCTTCGGCACGCTCGCCCACCTGCGGCGCGCGGCGGGCGACCCGCACCCCGGGAACTACCTGCTGCTCGCCGACGGCCGCGTCGGCTTCCTCGACTTCGGGCTGATGCGCGTCGTCGACGCCGACTACCTGGAGACCGAGCGCGAGATCGCCCGCGCCGCCGCGGCCCTCGACGCCGCGGGCACCCACGCCGCGCTGGCCGCCGCGGGCTACCTCCCCGACCCGCGCGCGTTCGAGCCCGAGCGCCTGCTCGCCCAGATCCGGACCGCGGGCGAGTGGTACTTCACGCCGGGCTTCTCCCGCCTGTCCCCGGGCTCCGTCGCGGACCTGATGGAGCGCGCCTCCTCCCCGCGCTCGGACTTCTACGAGGAGATGCGCCAGGAGACCGTGCCGCCCCAGGCGCTGCTCATCCGCCGCATGGAGGGCCTGGTGCTGGCGGTGCTGGGCGAGCTGCGGGCCGGCGGCGACTGGGGTCCGCTGGCCGCGGAGTACTACGACGGTGCGCCGCCCTCGACCCCGCTGGGGGAGCAGGACGCGGCCTTCTGGACGAACGACGGGCTGGCGCGCGGCGCGGGAGCGTCATAGGCTGCCGCGTCGATGCTCCGCCCGCTGCTGCTCGCCATCGCCCTCCTGACCGTCGCCGCGCCCGCCGCGAGCGCGCGCACGATCGACGTGCCGAAGCGCTTCGCGACCCAGCTCGTGCGCGCGCACGCCCAGACGCAGGTGCCGATCCTGCTGCCCCAGAAGATGACCGCGGACTTCCGCCGCTTCTTTCCCGAGGGCCGCGCGACCGCGGGCGCCTGGCGCTTCGACCTCGCCGCCGCGCAGGGCTGCAACCAGGCGACGGCGTGCTTCATCGCCGAGTTCAAGGGCGTCCGCGACGGGAAGCCGAGCGGCCGCCGCTCGATCCGCCTCAATCGCGGCCGCACCGGCTACTACACGCGCGGCTCCTGCGGCGCGTCCTGCACTCCGCCGAGCATCGAGTGGCGCGAGCGCCACACGCTCTACTCGATCCAGGCGAAGGTGCCCAAGCGCGAGCTGATCCGGATGGCCGACTCGGCCATCCGCAACGGCCCGCGCTGAGGCCTACGCCTTCCGGTACAACCGCACCGTCAGCGGCGCGAACACCGCGGTCAGCACGCCCGCGCTGAGCAGCGAGATCAGGATCGACCCGGTCTCGGCGTCGCCGCCCATCAGCCCGCGCGAGGCGGTCGTGAGGTGGGTGACCGGGTTGTGGCGCACGAACGCCTCGCAGCCAGCCCGGCATCGTCTCCGGCGCGACGAAGATGTTGCGTCGGGAACGTCGAGCGGCATCAGGAACACGAAGCTGGTGGTCATGACCGACTCGGGCGTCTTCACCTTCATGCCGAAGATGATCCAGATCCACGAGAGGCCGAAGGCGAACAGCGGGACCAGCCCGATCGCGGCGAGCACGCCGACGCGCCGCCGTCGGGCGGAAGCCGATGATGAGGCCGAGCAGGACGACGATCACGCGACGCGACGAGTAGCGGACGCGTCGCCGATGAGCGCGCCGACGAGCGGCGCGGGCTGCCAGATCGGCAGCGAGCGGAAGCGGTCGTAGAGGCCCTTCTGGATGTCCGTGTTGAGCGCCGACGCCCGTGTAGACGGTGATGAAGATGATCGTCTGCACGAGGATGCCGGGGAGCAGGAACTGGATGTAGTCGCCGGTCGACCCGGCGAGCGCGCCGCCGAACATGTACGTGAACAGCAGCGTGAACATGATCGGCGTGATCGTCACGTCGAACAGCTGAATCGGGACGTGCTTGATCTTGAGCATGCCGCGCCAGCCGAGCGTGCAGGCGCTGGGAGACGGCGCGGACGCGCGGGCCGCTCGCCCGACAGCCAGCGCGGCGATGGACCTGCTCGCGCTCCGGGGTGCGCTCGGCGGTCGGTGCTCGACGGCGCTCATGCCGGTGACCTCCTGCTGCTTGGCGTCGTCCTCGGCCGGACGGCCGGTGAGCGCGAAGAAGACGTCGTCGAGGCTCGGCTGGCCGAGCGAGAAGTCGGCGACGCCGGATGCCGCGCGCACGAGCGCGGCGAGCGCCTCCGACGCCTGGTCGGCGCTCGCGGCACGTTGCACGCGACAGCGCCGGCCGGATCGGTGGCGAGCAGCACGCCGTCGCCGAGCACCGGCGATGACCGCGGCGCCGCGGCGCGGTCGCCGGGCTCGACCAGCCGCAAGTGCAGCGCGCTGCTGCCCGACCGAGGCCTTGAGCTCGCGGCTGCGTGCCCTCCGCGATCACGCGCCCGTGGTCGATCACCGCGATCCGGTCGGCGAGCCGGTCGGCCTCCTCCAGGTACTGGGTGCGTCAGCAGCACGGTGGTGCCCTCGGCCGACGATCTGCGCGGACGATGTCCCAGACCTGGTTGCGGCTGCGCGGGTCGAGGCCCGTGGTCGGCTCGTCGAGGAACAGGAGCTCGGGCGTGTGACCAGGCTGGCGGCGATGTCGATGCGGCGCCGCATGCCGCCCGAGTAGGTCCGCACCTGCTTGGCCGGCCGCGTCGCGAGGCCGAACGCCGCCGAGCAGCTCGGTCGCGCGCGCCTTCGCGCCCGTCCACGACAGGCCCGAGCAGGCGGCCACCAGGACGAGGTTCTCGCGGCCGGTCAGATCCTCGTCGACCGAGGCGTACTGGCCGGTGAGGCTGACCGTGCGAGCGCACCGCGTCGGCCTCGGCGACGACGTCGTGGCCGAGCACGGAGGCGCGGCCGCTCGTCGGCTTGAGCAGCGTGGTGAGCATCCGGATCGTGGTGGTCTTGCCGGCGCCGTTCGGGCCCGAGGAGCCCGTAGACGGTGCCGCTGCGGATCGTGCAGGTCGACGCCGTCGACCGCGCGCGTCTCGCCGAAGGACTTGGCGAGGCCCTCGGCCTCGATGGCGGGAGTCGTACTCATCTTTTCCTCAGACTGTCAGGTGGCGCGGAACTCATCGGTGCGGGCAGCACCCCATTGGTCGCGCGAGGTTCGAGTCCGTTTCAGGAGACGGTGCGGCCGACCAGCGAGGCGTGCGCGGCCACGTTCCGCGCGAAGTCGGCGAAGTCGCGCGCGTAGAGCGCCTGCGGGCCGTCGCAGAGCGCCTCCTCGGGGTCCTCGTGGACCTCGACGATGATGCCGTCGGCGCCGACCGCGGCGGCGGCGCGCGCCAGCGGCTCGACCAGCCGGCGGTCGCCGGAGGCGTGGCTGGGATCGACGATCACCGGCAGGTGCGTGTGCAGCTTCAGCCACGGCACGGCGCCGAGGTCGAGCGTGAAGCGCGTCGCGGTCTCGAACGTGCGGATGCCGCGCTCGCACAGCATCACGTGCTCGTTGCCCTCCTTGAGGATGTAGTCCGCCGCCATCAGCAGCTCGTCGAGCGAGGACGACAGGCCGCGCTTGAGCAGCACGGGCTTGCCGAGCTTGCCCGCGACCTCCAGCAGCGCGTAGTTCTGCATGTTGCGCGCGCCGATCTGGATCACGTCGGCGTGCTCGGCGATCGCGTCGGCGTGCTGGGTGTCGAGGAACTCGGTGACGATCGGCAGGCCGGTCTCGGCGCGCGCCTCGGCGAGGATCTCCAGCCCCTGCACGCCGAGGCCCTTGAACGCGAACGGCGAGGTGCGCGGCTTGAACGCGCCGCCGCGCAGCATCGAGGCGCCGGCGGCCGCGACCACGCGCGCGACGCCGAGCGTCTGCTCGCGCGACTCGACCGTGCACGGGCCCGGCGATCAGGCAGAACGTCTCGTCGCCGCCGACCCGCCGCCCGTCGACGGCGAACGCGGTCGGCTCGTGGTGGGCGAGCTCGGAGGAGGCGAGCTTGTACGGGCGCGAGATCGGCACGACGCGGTCGACGCCGGCCATGCCCTCGAGCCCCAGCTCGCGCACGCCCTCGGGATCGCCGATCGCCCCGATCGCGGTCGTCAGCTCGCCGGGCAGGACGAGCACGTGCACGCCGGTGGTCTCGAGCTTGGCCTTGACGGCCTCGATCTCGACCTCGCCCGCCTCGGGTGTCATCACGATCATCACGGCGTCACAGCCCCAGTTCCCGTACTCCGAGCTCGTCCGCGCCGAGATGGTGGGCCAGCTCGTGGCGGACGGTGCGCGTCACCTGGGCGCGCAGCTCGTCCGGGTCGTGCCCGAAGTCGCGCAGCAGCGTGTCGCGGAAGATGACGATCCGGTCCGTGGTAGTTGTCGCGCGCGACGGTGTCGCCCATGTAGAGCCCGTAGGCGCGGTGGCGCCGGCCCTTGTCGGAGATCACCACCGGCGACGTGGTCGAGCGCCGCGCAGCAGCAGGTCGGGCAGGTCGTCGAGCGCCTCGCGGACGAGCTCCTCGAAGTCCTCCGGGTTGCGCGGGTCGAGCTCCATGAACTCGTCCTCGTCGGGCTCGGCGGCGAGGTTCTCGCGCGCGAGCCGCTCCGAGCGGCGCACGAGCAGCTCGAACTCCTCCTCGTCCTCAGGGTCGGTGTAGTCCGCCAGCCGGTTGGTGACGAAGTTCATGACGACCCCGATCACGACGATCGCCGCGAGCGTCGTCGCGATCATCTGCATCACCTTGACCGGGTAGCTCGGCGACAGCCCGCCGGCCAGGGTCACGACCAGGATCGCCGACCGACAGCGCGACCACGGCCGCGATGGCGATCCGGCGCGCCAGTCGGCCAGTCGGAGAGCATGCCCAGACGCTAGCGGAGAGATGCGCGCGATCACGAGCCGCTGGATCTCGTTCGGTGCCCTCGTAGATCTGCGTGATCTTGGCGTCGCGCATGTAGCGCTCGACCGGGTACTCGGTCACGTAGCCGTAGCCGCCGAGCACCTGCACCGCCTCGACGGTGACGCGCCATCGCGGTGTCGGAGGCGAACAGCTTGGCCATCGCCGAGTACTTGCCGGGGTCGGGCTCGTGCGCGGTCGATCTTCGCGCACGCCCGGTAGAGCAGCTCGCGCGCGGCGGCGGTGCGCGTCTCCATGTCGGCGAGCTTGAACTGGATCGCCCTGGAACTCGGCGATCGCCCGCCCGAACTGGCGGCGCTCGCGCGCGTAGGCGGCGGCGTGGTCGGTCGCGCCCTGCGCGATGCCGACCGCCTGGGCGGCGACGCCGAGGCGCGAGTGGTCGAGCGTGCCGAGCGCGACGTGCATGCCCTTGCCGACCTCGCCGATCAGGTTCCCGCCCGGGACGCGGACGTCGTCGAAGATCGGCTGGCCGGTCGGCGAGCCCTTGATGCCGAGCTTGTGCTCGAGCTTGCCGACGCTGAAGCCGGGGCGGTCGGCCTCGACCACGAACGCGCTGATGCCGCGCGAGCGCCCCGCCTTCGGGTCGGTCTTGGCGAACACGACGTAGAAGTCGGCGACGCCGAGGTTGGTGATCCAGTTCTTCGTGCCGGTGACGACCCAGTCGTCGCCGTCGCGCACGGCGCGCGTGATCATCCCGCCCGGGTCCGAGCCGGCCTCGGGCTCGGACAGCGCGAACGCGGGCGACCACTCGCCGCTGGCGCAGCGCGGCAGGAAGCGCTGCTTGAGCTCGTCGGAGCCGAACAGCTTGATCGGCAGCGTCCCGAGCTCCTGGATCATCAGGATCAGCGCGCTCGACGCGCACGCGCGCGCGATCTCCTCGATCGCGACGTTGAGCATCAGCGTGCCGGTGCCGGTGCCGCCGTGCTCCTCGTCGAACGGCAGGCCGAAGCAGGTCGTGCTCGGCGAACAGCCGGCGGAGGTCCCACGGGTACTCGGCCTTGGCGTCGATCTCGGCGGCGCGCGGCGCGACGCGCTCGGCGACGATCTGGCGGATCGTGTCGCGGAACTCGAGCTGCTCGTCGGTGAGGGCGTAGGTGTCGGAAGGCGGCGGTCGTCGTGGCCATGCGCCTGAGCCTAGACGGGGGTTTGCTCGATGACCTCCATGGAGATGCCGGGGCTATGGGCATCGGCACATCACTCTTCCTCGATCGCCGTCGGCGCGATCCTCTACTTCGCCGTCGACGCCAGCATCTCCGGACTGGAGATCGCGACGATCGGAATCATCCTCATGGTCGTCGGCGTGATCGGCCTGCTGATCTCGCTGTTCATGGTCTCCTCCGCGCGCCGCGCACCCGCAGAGCGCACGGTCGTGCGCGACCGCGAGCCTTACTAATAGGCGGCTCATGAGAGACGGCCTGCCCGATCGGGCAGGCCGCTTGACCTGCCCTCCGCGGGTGGGGGAGGCTTGCCTGGAGCCATCCCCCAGGAGGTCCCAGATGACCAGCCTCGCCCCTGCCGAGCTCGAGACCGCGATGCGCGGCACGATCACCGCGCCAGGCGATCCGGACTACGACGATCGCCGCAAGCTCTACAACGCGATGATCGACCGCCGGCCGGCGCTGATCGCGCACTGCACCGACGCCGCCGACGTGATGGCCGCCGTCGGGCACGCCCGCAGCGAGGGCCTGCCGCTGGCGATCCGCGGCGGCGGCCACAACGGCGCGGGCCTGGGCAGCGTCGACGACGGCCTCGTGATCGACCTCTCGGGGATGCGCGGGGTGATCGTCGACCCGGCGTCGAAGGTCGCGCGCGTGCTGGGCGGCTCCCTGCTGGGCGACGTCGACCACGCGTGCCACCCGTTCGGGCTCGCGCTGCCGAGCGGGATCATCTCCACGACCGGGGTCGGGGGCATCACGCTCGGCGGCGGCCTCGGGCACCTGACCCGCGGCGGCGGCCTGACGATCGACAACCTGATCGCGGCCGACGTGGTGCTCGCCGACGGGCGGCTCGTGCGCACCAGCGCCACGGAGCACCCGGACCTGTTCTGGGCGCTGCGCGGCGGCGGCGGCAACTTCGGCGTCGTCGTGTCCTTCTCGTTCTCCCTGCGCGAGGTCGGCGAGGTGCTCGCCGGGCCGACGCTGTGGCCGGTCGAGGCCGCGCCCGCGATCCTGCGGGCCTTCGACCGCTTCATCGCGACCGCGCCCGACATCGTCGGCGGCTTCTTCCTCTTCCTCGAGGTGCCGCCGGCCCCGCCGTTCCCGGAGGAGCTGCACGGACGCAAGATGTGCGCGATCGCCTGGTGCGTCACCGACCCCGACGCCACCGACGTCTTCGACGACATGCTGGCCGTCGCCAAGCCGGAGCTGCACGGCGTGATGCGGATGCCGTTCCCGATGTGGAACTCGGCCTTCGACGGCCTCTACCCGCCCGGGCACCAGTGGTACTGGCGGGCGGACTTCTTCGGCGAGCTGTCGGACGCCGCGATCGCGGCCCACATGGAGCACGGCCCGAACCTGCCCACGATGCAGTCGAGCATGCACCTGTATCCGATCAACGGCGCCGCGTCGCGGGTGGGAGCGGACGACACCGCGTGGGCCTACCGCGACGCCAAGTACGGGATGGTGGTCGTCGGCGTCGACCCGGACCCGGCCAACGCCGGCCTGATCCGCGACTGGACCGTCGGCTACCACGAGGCGCTGCACCCGCACTCGATGGGCGGCGCCTACGTGAACATGATGATGGACGAGGGCCAGGAGCGGGTGCGCGCGAGCTACCGCGGGCACTACGACCGGCTCGCCGCGATCAAGGCCGAGTACGACCCGGGGAACCTCTTCCGGGTCAACCAGAACATCCAGCCCGCCGCGCGCTGAGCGCGGCGAGCCCGCGGGCGCGGACGGCCTCGCCTAGAGGCCGTCCGGGTGCCGCACGGTGTAGCCGTCCGTCGGGCGCATCTTCGCCGCACCAGCGCGGGCCGTCGGAGGCGCGTCGTTGCAGCCCGTGTCGAAGCGCAGGCCGGCCACGACCATGGACGCCGTGGCCGCCGCTGCCGTAGGTCGTGATCCACTGCCCCTTGCCGGGCTTGCCGAAGCACGAGAAGTCGCCGGACGTCAGCGCCCGGTCGACCAGCCCGGCGCCGTGCAGCGCGTACGACATCGAGCCCGAGCAGTCGTAGCCGGAGTCCTCCCAGCGGCCGTGGCCGCCGCCGTACTTGTACGGCTTGCCGACGATCCTGTTGCCGGCCGCGATCGACGTCCTTGACCTCCTCGGGGCCGACTCGGGCGCGGTCGCGGTGCCGTCGGCGTCGAGCACGGCCTTCTCGCCCGCGGCGGGCGCGACGGGCGCCGGCTGGGCTGCGGGCTGGCGAACAGCGTGATCGCCGGCGTTGACCTGCTGCGCAGCTTGCGGCCGTCCGAGCGCGACACCCGGCCGTTGACGCGGCGCTTGCGAGCGGCGCTCCCACGACTTCACGCGGCGGGCGGTGAGCGGACCGTACTGGCCGTCGACCGAGGTTCGGAGACCGACCCGCGTGAGGTAGTCCTGGAGCACGCGGACGTCCCGGCCGGCCATCCCCTGGCGGAGGTTCCGATCGCCCAGGGTCAGCCGGGCGGCTTCCGCCGGGCGCGGAATAGATGGGCACGAGGGCCCCGGCCATGGCCAGAGCCGTCGACGAGCGTACGACTGCGTGGCACGACGGACGATCCTTTCTTCTACCGCCTACGGGGTTAGCTGTCGGGCTCGCGCGGAAAGAAGGTCGCGCTACGCGAATACGTGGCGATTCGCCCCTGGCCGGGTCTCCCGGCCCACTGCTCGGTTCCCCCGTTCCCCTCCGGCCCCGCGGCCGGACGGGGATTCGGCGTTATGTCCCCTACGAAGCGCGCCACTCTAGCGGACGCCCTGGTCGCTAGCGTCCGGGCCGTGACGGATCTCGACGAAGCCGATCGCGCCCGGCTCGACGCCGCCACCGCGCACCTCGAGCCGCCGTTCGCGGTCGTCGACCTCGACGCCTTCGACGCCAACGCCGCCGACCTGGTGCGGCCGGGCCGGCGGGCAAGCCGATCCGGCTGGCCTCGCAAGTCGGTGCGCTGCCGCGCGCTGGTCGACCGCGCGCTGGCGCGGCCGGGCTTCGCGGGATCATGGCCTTCACGCTGCCCGAGGCGCTGTGGCTGGCCGGCGCACGGCTCTCGAGGACGTCGCTCGTCGCCTACCCGACCGCCGACCGCGCGGCGCTGCGCCGAGCTCGCGCGCCGACGACGGCGCGCGCGGCGCGATCACGCTGATGGTCGACTCGTCGCGCACCTCGACCTCGATCGACGCCGTCGGCCGCGCCGGACGCGGGCCGCTCCGTGCGCGTCTGCCTCGACCTCGACGCCGTCGCTGGCGGCCGCTCGGCGGCCGGGTGCGCGATCGGCGCCCGCGCTCGCCGCTGCGCACGCCCGCGCAGGCCGGCGCGCGCTGGCGCGCGAGGTCGGCGCCGCGGCCGGGCTTCGTGCTCGACGGGCTGATGGCCTACGAGGCGCAGATCGCCGGCGTCGGCGACCGCCGCCCGGGCAGCGCCGCTGCGCGGCGCGCGCGATCCGCGGCGATGCAGGCCGCGTCGGCGCGCGAGCTGGCCGGCCGCCGCGCCGCGGTCGTCGCCGCGGTGCGGCGGTCGCGCCGCTGCGAGTTCGTCAACGGCGGCGGCACCGGCTCGCTGGAGCGCACCGCCGCCGAGGACGCGGTCACCGAGGTCGCCGCCGGCTCGGGCCTCTACGCGCCCGACGCTGTTCGACGCCTACCGCGCGTTCACGCCGCGGCCCGGCCGCGCTGTTCGCGCTGCCGGTGGTGCGCCGGCCCGCGCCCGGCGTGGCCACCGTGCTCGGCGGCGGCTACCTCGCGTCGGGCGCGGCGGGCCCCGACCGGCTGCCCGTCGCCCCACCTGCCCGCCGGGCCTGCGGCTCGACGCGCAGGAGGGCGCCGGCGAGGTGCAGACGCCGCTGCTCGGCGCGGCGGCCGCACGCGCTGCGCGTCGGCGACCGCGTGTGGTTCCGCCACGCGAAGGCGGGCGAGCTGTGCGAGCGCTTCGACGCGCTCCACCTCGTCGAGGGCGACGCGGTCGTGGCGACCGTGCCGACCTACCGCGGCGAGGGCAAGACGTTCCTGTAGCCGTCGGGCCCAGGACGCGGCGCGCCCAGGCGTTCTCGAACCGGCCGTCGGGATCGAGCTCCGCGCGCGCGGCCGCGAACGCTCCCACTCCGGGTAGCGCGGTCCGCAGCTCGCGCGCGGCCAGGAACGAGCGCTTGCCCCAGTGCGGGCGCCCGCCGAGCTCGCCATCAGCGCCTCGACCTCGCGGAAGGACGGCTCGCACGCCATCCCCGCGAACACGTGCACCGCGACGTACGCGGTGTCGCGCCCGTTCGCGGGCGAGAGCAGCGCGTCGTCGGCGGCGACGAAGCGCAGCTCGACCGGGAAGACGACCGGATGGCGCTCGAGGATCTCGCGCGCACCGCGCACGGCGTCGGCAGCAGGCTCGCGCGGGCACCGCGTACTCCATCTCGGTGAAGCGCACGAGCCGCGGGCTGGCGAAGATCCGGTGCGACGCGTCGACGCGCTCGCGGCCGGAGGCGGCCGACGCGGCGAGCCGGTTGAGGCGCGGGATCGCGCGCGGGAAGCGCCGGCCGGCACGCGAGAGCAGCCGAACGCGTCGTTGTCCAGCAGCACGTCCTCCAGCCAGGCCGTGCCGGCGCCGGGGCGCCGCGACGGCGCGTCGGTGCGGTGTTCGTGCGCGTGAGCGCGAGCGGCGAGTGCGGGAACGTGCAGAACTCGAAGTGCTCGTCGGCGCCGGCGCGCTCGTCGAGCCCGCGAGCACCTCCTCGAGCGGCAGCGGCTGGTCGACGCCCCGCAGCCGGAACGCCGGCACGCAGCGCAGCGTCACCGCGGTCACGACGCCGAGCGCGCCGAGCCCGACCCGCGCGGCACGCAGCAGGTCGCCGTCGTCGCCCGTCAGCGTGCGCCGCTCGCCCGTGCCGTCGACGAGCTCGACCGCCTCGACCTGGGCGCAGAGGTTCCGCAGCCGCGCGCCGGTCCCGTGCGTGCCGGTCGCGATCGCGCCCGCGATCGATCTGGGCGTCGATGTCGCCGAGGTTCGGCAGCGCGAGCCCGAGCTCCGTGGAGGCCCGCGCTCAGCGCGTGCAGCGTGATCCCGGCCTCCGCCGCACGAGCCCGCTCGCCGGGTCGGCGTCGAGCACGCGGTCCATCCGGTCGAGCGAGAGCAGCGTCCCGTCGGTCGGGACGCGGGGGTGAACGAGTGCCCGGAGCCCGCGACGCGCACGGTCCGGCCCGCGGCCGCCGCGCGGCGCACCGCTCCGGCGACCTCGCCGGCCGACCTCGGGCGCTCGAGCGCGGCGGGCGCGCACGTCTGGTCCCGGACCAGTTGCTCCACATGCGCCCGAGGCTAGTCTCCCCGCCCATGACGTGGGAGCCCGAGCTCGAGGAGCTGCGCCGCCGTGAGGCGCTCGCCGCGACCCGGCGTCGCACCGGACGGCGAGAGCGCGTCGAGCGCCAGCACGCCGCGGGCAGGCTGACGGTCCGCGAGCGCGTCGAGCGGCTGCTTCGACGCCGGCACGTTCCACGAGGCCGGGGCGCTCGCCGGCGACGGCGGCTACGGCGAGGACGGCGAGCTCGACACGTTCATGCCGGCGAACGTCGTCGTCGGGCAGGGCGACTCGACGGCCGCCGCGCCGTCGTCCAGGCCGACGACTTCACGGTCCGCGGCGGCGCGGCCGACGCGGCGATCTGGGAGAAGATGGTCTAGGCCGAGCGCATGGCGCACGACCTCCGGCTTCCCGCTCGTGCGGCTGGTCGACGGCACGGGCGGCGGCGGGTCAGCGTCAAGTCGCTCGAGCAGATGGGCTTCACGTACGTGCCGTTCCTGCCCGGCTTGGAGGTCACGATCGACAACCTCGCCGGCGTGCCGGTGGTCGCGGCGGCGCTCGGGCCGGTGCGCGGGGCTCGGCGCGGCGCGCGTCGTCGCGTCGCACTTCTCGCGTGATCGTGCGCGGCAGCGGCGCAGCTCTTCGTCGCCGGCCCGCCGGTGGTCGCCGCGGCGATGGGCGAGTCGCCCGACAAGGAGGCGCTCGGCGGCGCGCGCGCGCAGACGCGCGCGGGCGCGGTCGACAACGAGGCCGCCGACGAGGACGACGCGCTCGCGCAGCTGCGGCGCTTCCTCTCCTACCTGCCCGTCGAACGTCTGGGAGGCGCCGCCGATCGCCGCCGCCACCGACGCCGCGGACCGGCGCGAGGAGGAGCTGCCGTCGATCGTCCCGCGCGACCCGCGCAAGCCCTACAAGATGCGCCGCGATCCTCGAGCTCGGTGTTCGACGACGGCTCGGTGTTCGAGCTCGGCGCGCGCTTCGGCCGCTCGCTGATCACCGCGCTGGCGCGGCTCGACGGCCGCCCCGTCGGCGTGCTCGCCTCGGACCCGACGCACTACGGCGGCGGGCTGACCGGCGACGCGTCCGACAAGCTGGCGCGCTTCGTCGACATCTGCGACCAGTTCCGCCTGCCGGTCGTCAACCTCGTCGACCAGCCCGGCTTCGTGATCGGCACGCGAGGCCGAGCGCGCGGGCACGATGCGCCGCGGCGCGCGCGCGCTGTTCGCCGTCCACCAGGCGACGCGTGCCGTGGGCGTCGATGCTCGTGCGCAAGGTCTACGGCGTCGCGGGCGCCGCGCACGGCAGACGCGCTCGCGGCTGAACCTGCGCTACGCCTGGCCGTCGGGCGACTGGGGCTCGCTGCCGATCGCGGGCGGGCTCGAGGCGGCCTACCGGCGCGAGCTCGAGGCCGCCGACGACCCGGTCGCGCTGCGCGCCGAGATCGAGGCGCGGCTGAACGCGGTGCGCTCGCCGTTCCGCACGGCCGAGCGCTTCGGGGTCGAGGAGATCATCGACCCGCGCGAGACGCGGCCGCTGCTGTGCGAGTGGGCGCGCCGCGCGCACGAGCTCGTCGCGCACGAGGCCGGCGGCGGGCCGAAGGCGCGAGGCCCGCGCCCCTGACGCAAGAAAGGGGTCAGACCCCTTTCTGCGTCGGTACCGTGTCGGGCCATGCCAGGGGAACGTCGACATCACGCCCGACGAGGCCGAGGCGCTCGTCCGCGACGGGGCGCAGCTGATCGACGTGCGCGAGGACTACGAGTGGGAGGCCGGCCGCATCGGCGGCGCCCGCCACATCGAGCTCGAGCGGGTCGCCTCGCAGGCGCCGACGATCGACCGCGACCGGCCCGTCGTCTTCTACTGCCGCGTCGGCGCGCGCTCCGCGATGGCCGCGAACGCCTTCCGCCGCGCGCGGCTACGACGCCTACTCGCTGGACGGCGGCCTCAAGGCGTGGGACGGGGAGGGCTGCCGCTCGAGCCGGACGGACGGGCACGTCGCCGACCACTGATGCGCGCGCTCGCCTGCTGCTGGCGCTCGCCGCCGGGCTCGCGCTCGCCGCCGCCGCCGGCGCGGCGCCCTCGCTGGTCGAAGATCGGCGACTTCGCCACCCCGACCTACGTCACCTCCCCGCCGCGGCGACCCGCGCCTGTTCGTCGTCGAGCAGGCCGGGCTCGTGAAGATCATATCGGCGGCGTGACGCGGACGTTCCTCGACGTCACCGCGATCACCGACTCCGGCGGCACGAGCAGGGGCTGCTCTCGATCGCGTTCCCGCCCGACTACGCCGCCACCGGCCGCTCGTACGTGGCTCCTGACGGCCGCCGACCGGCTCGCTGCAGGTCTCGAGCACACCTGGTCCGCCGATCCCGACCGGCCGACCCGGGCAGCCGCAGGCTCGTCATCTCGATCCCGCACACCGAGCGCGTCCAACCACAACGGCGGCCAGCTCCAGTTCGGACCGGACGGCATGCTCTACGTCGGCACCGGCGACGGCGGCACCGAACGACACGCCGACCCAGGACGCGCAGAACACGGGCTCGCTGCTCGGCAAGATCCTGCGCATCGACCCGCGCGGCGCCGGCCAGGGCGTATACACGGTCCCCGCCGACAACCCGTTCGGCAACGCGGTCTGGGCCTACGGGCTGCGCAACCCGTGGCGGTTCTCGTTCGATCGCGCCGACCGGCGACCTCGTGATCGGCGACGTCGGCCAGAACCACCGGGAGGAGATCGACTGGGCGACCGCCGCGAGCGGGCGCGGGCGCGGGGTGAACTTCGGCTGGCCCTGCTGGGAGGGGACCGTGCGCACGACCGCTGACCCGAACCAGCCCGAGGGCTCGCCGCCGCTGTGCTCCGACGGCGAGCTGCCCGGCGGCGCCACGTTCCCCGTGATCGACTTCACCCACGCGGGTGCGGGCTTCTGCTCGATCATCGGCGGCTACGTCGTCCGCGATCCGGGACTGCCCACGCTGGCGGGCCGGTACCTCTACGCCGACTTCTGCAACGGCGCAGCTGCGCTCGCTCGCGCTCCCGGACGCCGCCGACCGACGCGCCGGCGGGCTGCCGGTCGACAGCCCGACCTCGTTCGGCGAGGACGCCTGCGGCCGGCTCTACGTCGCGTCGCTCTCCGGCCCCGTCTACCGGATCGTCAGGACGGCGCGGCGAGCCCGTGCGTCCCGTCCGCGCCGGGCGGGGAACGGGGACGCCGGGCACGCCGGGCGGCAGCGCGGCCGACACGACGAAGCCGCGCCTCGGGTGCGTGTGGCGGGCGCGCGCACGCTGGTGCCGCGACGGCGGATGCGGGTCGCGGTGCGCCGAGCGAGCTCGCGACCGTGCGGATCGGCGGACGGCTGCGCGGGCTGGCCGGCTTCAAGGTCGCGCGGCGGCAGGTCGCTCGCCGGCCGCCGCGTCGGTGCTGACCGTGCGGATCACGCGGAAGACGGCGCGGAAGCTGCGGCGCACGCTGCGCCGCACAGCGCGTGATCGCGGGGCTGACGATCCTGGCGCGCGACGCCGCGGGCAATCAGCGCCGTGTCACGCGCCGGGTCGAGATCGCGCGGCGGCGCTAGCCGCGGTCGTGTCGTCGCCGTCGTCGGAGCGCTCGCCCTCGTCGGAGTCGTCGCCGGACTCCTCGTCTTCCTTCTCCTGGCCGATCATGGCCGGGTCGGGCGGGGCGTCCGGGTCGCTGGGGCCGCCTGGGATCGGCTCGCCCTTGTAGTCGTCGGGGTTGTCGACCTCTTCGCCGTCGACCGTGACCGAGCCGTCCTCGTGATGGCGCAGGTTCGACGGGCCGAGCTTGGCCGTCGCGCCGTCGTCGTAGCCGCCGTCGCCGGAGTCGGGGCCGCCGTAGGTCTGGTACTTGGCCTTGCCTCCAGGCCAGTCCTCGAGCTTCTCGGGCGGGTCGCCCTCCTCGAGGCTCCTCCATGACCTTCTTGGCCTCTTCGACCTCTTCCTCTTCGCTCTGTGCCTTGGTGGCTGCGTCGTCGTCGTCGGTCATGACGAGCGCCTACCCGAGCGGCGCTTAAAGAGAAACGGCCGTGTGGTGCAGCCACACGGCCGTCCCTGAGCGAATCCTTCCGCGCCTCCTCCGTGAGCGGGCCGTCAGGCCCAATCCGTACGCCCTCCAGACGCTGCCCAGCCTGTCACCACGTCCGGACGCCGGACCATCGGACATGCGTCCACAGCGTCGGCCGGGGACTCAGGAAACTCGGAGCGTCTGGCGAGCGGCTCGCGCATCGACCGCGTCTCCGGCGCGCGCTTGTACGGGTGCTCGTCCGCCACGTCCTCCTCGTGGTACACGGACTCCGCGTTGACCGCCCAGATGTCGTGGTTCGCGCCGTTGGTGATGTTGTCCACCGCGCGCATCGCCGTGAGCATCGAGTGGTCGGAGTTGTTGTACCGGTGCAGGCCGTTGCGGCCGACCTGCAGGAGGTTGGCGATGCCCTCCAGCCAGTCCCGGATCGCGTCCACGCGCTCGGCGTAGTCGGCGTCGTACATCGGGTAGGCGAGCGGCACGCGCGTGACGTAGCCCTTCTCGACCTTCGCCGGATCGCCGAGGCCGAGCTGCGCCGAGCTCGTGCTTGGCGAGCTCGACGAGCTCGTCGTCGTCCATCTCCCACAGGTCGTCGCCCTCGAAGCAGAAGTACTCCAGGCCGACGGACGCCTTCGACTGGTCCGGGACCATCCACGGGCTCCAGGAGCGGAAGTTCTGGATCCGGCCGACGCGGACGTTCGGGTCGTGGATGTAGATCCAGTTGTCCGGGAACAGGTCCTCGCCGTCGATGACCAGCGCGACGGTCAGGAAGTCGCGGTAGCGCAGGCCCTCGCGCGGCGCGCCTGGACCTCGCCGGAGGCGGCGGCGCCGGCCATGCCGACGGTCGCGCGCAGCGGCAGCGAGGAGATCACGTGGCTGGGCTCGATCCGCTCGCCGCCGGCCTCGATCGCGACGATCCGGCCGTCGCGGACCTCGAGCTTGGTGACCGGCGTGTTCAGCCGCACCTCGCCGCCGCGCGGCGATGATCTCGTCGGCCATCGTCTCCCACATCTGGCCCGGGCCGAAGCGCGGGTAGTGGAACTCGTTGATCAGCGACTTGATCTTGTTGCCCTTGTTGCCGAAGAACGCGGCCTTGGCGGCGGAGAAGAACGACAGGCCCTTGATCCGCTGGGCCGCCCACTCGGCGCGCAGCTCGGTCGTCGGGACGCCCCACACCTTCTCGGTGTAGGTCTTGAAGAAGTGCTGGTAGAGCCGCTTGCCGAAGCGGTTGGAGACCCACTGCTCGAGGTTCTCCTCGCTTGCCCTTGGGCTTGATCGCGGCCCACAGGTAGGAGAGCGCCGGAGCGGACGAGCTCGACCGGGCCGAGCTTCTTGACCACGTCCATGCCGTTGAGCGGGTAGTCGAGGAACTTGCCGTTCCAGTAGATGCGCGACATGCGCGGGCGCTTGAGGAACTCCTCGCTTCATCACCTCGTGCCAGAGGTCGTCGACTTCCTTGGACTTGGTGAAGAAGCGGTGGCCGCCGAGGTCGAAGCGGTAGCCGTCGCGCACCTCGGTCTTGGCGATGCCGCCGACCTGGTCCTCGGCCTCGAAGACGATGACGGGTCGGCCCTGCCGGGCGAGCAGGTAGCCGGCCGTCAGGCCGGCCGGGCCGCCGCCGAGGACGGCGACGGGACGGTCGGAGCCACCGCGCTCGAACGGCGCCGCGGTGTCGTCGAGAGCCAAGGGGACTGTCCCGCACCCCCGGAACCGATCCTGGTGCCCGCTACAGCCCTTCAAATCCGGCCGCCGCAAGAGCGGCTCCTAGCAGGCCTAATCGCCCGCCGGGCCGCTACGCTCAGACCGTGCAGACCGCACGACGCTCGACATCCTGCTGGTGGACGACGACCAGCCGCTGCGCGAGATGCTCACCCGCTCGTTCGAGCGCGAGGGCCACCGCGTCACCGCGGTGGCCGACGGCCACGCGGCGCTCGACGCGGCGGCGGACCGCCCGTACGACGTCGTGCTGCTCGACGTCGCGCTCGGCGCCGGGCCCGACGGGCCACGACGTGGCGCGATGCTGCGCGGCCGCCGCGACGTGGTCCCGATCATCATGCTGACCGCGCTCGACAGCGAGGCCGACGCGGTCCAGGGCCTCGAGGCGGGCGCCGACGACTACGTCACCAAGCCGTTCGGGCTCGCCGAGCTGCGCAGCCGCATCCGCGCCGTGCTGCGGCGCGCGCGGGCCGCGTGGTCGAGGGCAGCCTGCGCGTCGGGCCCGTGACGCTCGACCAGGACGCAGCGCGGGTCGTCGGCGACGGCGGCCGGTCAAGCTCACGTTCAGCGAGTACGAGCTGCTGCGCCGGCTGATGAGCCGCCCGGGCACGCGTTCAACCGCCAGGAGCTGCTGCGCTCGATCTGGGGCGACAGCGCCTACCGCGACCCGCGCGCGATCGACGTCCACATCCGCCACCTGCGCGAGAAGCTCGAGGCGAAGCCGGAGAACCCGACGCTGATCCTCACGGTCCCCGGCCGCGGCTACCGCTTCCGGGAGGCGATGAGGCCGCGGCTCGTCCCGCGAGGCCTGCGCGGCCGGCTGCTGGCGCCTTCGTGGTCACGAGCGCGCTCACGCTCGTGGTGGCGGCCGCGGTGCTGCTCGGCCCGCTGCAGGACCAGCTGCGCAAGCAGAGCATCGACGAGCATGCGCGAGGCGGTCGACCTGCGCGCGCGAGGGCGTTCGACGCGCGCGCTCGCGGGCACGGAGCCGACACGCGACCCGTCTCGCGGTCCAGCGCGCGGCCGAGGACCGCGCCAGCGCACCGACAGCGCGTCGTCGCTCGTGCTTCGACGCCGACGACCACCGGCGGGGCTGCCGACCTACGACACGAGTCCAGCGGCGCCGGCCGCCGCACCGCCACGCTCGATCGCCCTGCGCGCGCTGCGCACGCGCGCGACGACGACCGACATCCGCGGCGACGACGTCCGCGTCGGTCATCGCGGCTGTTCAGCGCCAAGGGCGCGCCGCGGCGGCGTGCTGGTCGCCCAGCGCCGGCTGACCGAGGTCACGACCGCGGTCGACCAGGTCCGCAACGCGCTGCTCGCCGCCGCCGCGATCGGCCTGCTGGTGGCGGTCGTGCTCGGCGTCATGCTCTCGAGCACGCTGCTGCGCCGGCTCGCGCGGCTGCGCGCCGTCGCGCTGCGGATCAGCGCCGAGGGCCCGGACGCGCCGCCCGCGCGCGACAGCGGCCGCGACGAGGTCGGCGACCTCGCCCGCGCGCTCGCGCGCATGCAGGAGGAGCTGCGCCGCCAGGAGGCCGCGCGGCGCTCGTTCGTCTCGACCGCGTCGCACGAGCTGCGCACGCCGCTGACGATGCTCCAGGGCACGATGGAGCTGCTCGAGGAGGACCTGCGCGACGGCGGCTCGACATCGAGGACGCCCAGCTCCAGGTCACGAACGCGCGCCGCGAGCTGCGGCGGCTGTCGGCCTGGCCGGCGAGCTGCTCGACCTCAGCCGCCTCGACGCCGCCGTGCAGCTGCGCTCGGAGCCGGTCGAGCTCGGCGAGCTGGCGCGCGCGGTGGCGGCCGAGTTCGACCTGCGCGCGCACGAGCGCGACGTCGAGCTCGAGGTCGTCCCGCCGGACGGCGGCTGCTGGGGCCGCGGCGACCCCGACGCGGTCGCGCGCGTCGTGCGGATCCTGCTCGACAACGCGCTCCGCTACGGCCCGCCCGCCGAGCCGGTCAGCATGCTCACGTCGGCTGCGGAGGACGAGCGCGCGCATCCGTCGGGTCGCCGACCGCGGGCCGGGCATCCCGCCGGAGGAGCGCGAGCACATCTTCGAGCGCTTCCACCGCGGCCGCGGCGCCGGCGCGGAGAGCGGGTTCGGCCTCGGCCTGGCGATCGGCCGCGAGCTGGCCGAGCGGATGGGCGGCACGCTCGGCTCGCCGACGAGGAGGGCCGCGCGGCACGCGCTTCGGGCTCACCTGCCGGTCGCCGACCCGGGCCCGATGGCGCCGGAGCCCGGCCCCGCCACGGCCGGTCGTGCCTAGCGCTTGACCAGCACGGTCGCCCGGAGCCGGTTGACGCCGTTGTCGGGCTCCTCCGGGCGCACGGAGAGCGGAGAAGCCGCGGGTCGTTGCTGACGTACTGGCGCCACTCGGCCGAGCGCACGCGCACGAGCTCCGTCCACGGCGCCTGCCAGCGCCGATCTCGTCGGTGATCGGCTCGACGAGCACGAGCCGCTGGCCGATCGGCAGATCGTCGAGCAGCGGCTTGAGGTCGCGCTCGGCGGTCGTCGCGCGGAGGCGCTCGGCGCCGTCGCGCCAGTCGGTGACCCCGGTGTCGCGGACCGGCCCCGGTGAGCGGTCGCGTAGTCCAGGCCCGTCGGGCAGGTAGTAGCGCAGCACGGGCGACCTGCTCGGGCTGGGTGGAGACGACGAGGTCGCCGGGCGCCAGGCTCGGCGCGATCGCCTCGGCGATCGCGCGGACGTTGCTCTTGTCGTCCGGCGCGGTCGTGGCCGGCCCAGATCACGGCCGCGACCACCAGCGCGCCCACGATGCCGAGCCGGCCCGCGTGCGCGAGCCCGCCCGCCGACCGCCAGCAGCAGCGGCGGCAGCGCGACGGCGAGGTAGCGGTTCGCCCAGGCGGGCGACACCTGCGAGCGGCGAAGGCGACCAGCAGCGTCGCCACGCACAGCCGCGAGCCAGGACGCGAGCAGCGCGCGCCCGCCGCGGGGAGGAGCGCCCCGACCGGCGGCTCAACAGCGCGCCGAGCCCGGCGCCGGCCGCGAGCAGCAGTCCGACCTGGGCGACCGTGCCGAGCATCTGCCCGGGCGCTGCGAGCAGGCGCCGAGGTCGGCGCCTTCGACCACGGCGCCCCGGTGTGCGCGGCCTGGAACAGCGAGCGTCGGCATCCACGGCGGTACAGCACGAGCGCCCCGCCGAAGCCGATCAGGCCGTCCTGGAAGAGCTCGCGCCGCCCGTCGCCGCGGCGCGGCGAGCAGCAGGGCCAGCCACGTCAGCCCGCAGCCGAGCGCGAAGAACAGCGCCCAGTTGTGCGTGTACAGCAGCGCCGCGAGCGCGACGGCGAACAGCGCCGCCCAGCGCCGCCGGGCCGGGCGGGCCGGCGCCTCGGCGGTGCCGGCGAGCCGAACGCGCGCGCGAACGTCCCGCACGCGACGAGCGCGAGCAGCACCACGAGCGCGTACATCCGCGTCTCCTGCGCGTACTGCGTCAGGAACGGGTTCGTCGCCGCCAGCAGCGCGGCGGCGATCCACGCCGTCGCGCGCCGAACAGCCCGCGCGCGGCCCACCACGCGACCGGCACGGCGAGCACGGCGAACAGCAGCGACAGCGCGCGCGTGGCCTCCTCCGAGGTCCCGAACACCGCCATCCAGACGTGCAGCAGCAGGTAGTACAGCGGCGGCGAGCCGTCGAGCCGCAGCGCGTCCGGGATGTCGCCCAGCGGGCCGGTCGGCGATCCCCACCGACAGCCCCTCGTCGATCCAGAAGCCGATGCCGAGGTCGCGCGTGCGCAGCACGAGCGAGAGCAGGACCACGACCGCCCGATCGCCGAGGGGCGCGAGCAGCCGCGCGTTCCCGGCGACCGCAGCGGGCATGGTCCACGCCGGCGGCGCGGGCGAGCGTCGCCATCGCTCAGGAGGTTAGAGGCATGTTCATCGGCGCACAGGTGCTTCCCGACGATCCAGCGCTTCGTCTTCGTGATGTCGGGGAAGCGGGGGTCGCGCGCGTTGCGCCGCGTCCAGTAGGGCGCGATCATCGTGCCCCGGCCCGAACGGGAAGATCGCGACCTGCTGCTCGTCGAGGTGCAGGTACCACCGCGACCGACTGGCACCTGGAACGGCCCGGTGAACACCTGCCCGCACGCCTTGATCCGCCTCCTCGCCGCCGGCCTTGGCGATCACCTCGACGAGGTTCGGGCCGTAGCAGCCTCGCGACTCGTAGTCGATCCGCTCGAGCTGGGTGCGCCAGGTGATCCGCCTGCGCGAACACGAACGGGGCGGCGACCGCGAGCGCCAGAACCCGGCCGCCGCGACGGCCGCGACCGGCGCCCAGCGGCGCAGGATCCCGCACAGCTCCACCCATCCCGCACCGGCGAGCACGCAGACCAGCGCGGCCGGGAGCGCGACGTAGCGCAGGTTGCCGGCGAAGCCGGCCTCGGTCATCAGCGCGACCGCGATCATCAGGCGCGGTCGCGCACCGCGAGCGACCGCACGACGCGGGCGAGCGGCTCGCGCCGCCGCCGGACGGCGAGCACGACGGCGATCACCGCGCCGACGTAGACCGGCACCGACAGCACCGACGCCGAGCGGCGGAAGACCTCCACGAACGGGAAGGCGGCGAACGCGGCCGAGTCCGGGTTGGGATCGCGGGCGCGCTCGGCGGCGCGCAGGACGTCGCCCGAGCCGAGGTACTCCGGCACGAACCACAGCACGAGCGTGAACAGGCGCCGTGCCGACCACGAGCGCGATCTCGCGCCACGGCGGGCGGCCGCGCCACTCGACCGCCACGTACCAGAGTCCGTAGAGCGCCCAGAGCGGCCACACCTCGGGCCGCAGCAGCGCGGCGCGCGAAGCCGAGCAGGAAGGCATCGCGGCGGCGGCCGTCGAGGTGGCGCTCGACCGCCCACAGCACGAGCGCGACGAGCAGGCCCTCGGAGTTGCCGCGCCCGAAGTTGAAGATGAACTCGTCCGCGAGCAGGAGCGAGAGCCCGGCGATCGCGCCGGCCACGGCCCGGCCAGCCGGCGCCGAGGCGGTAGGCCATCGCGAACGCGAGCAGCCCCGCCGGCGCGCGCGACGACGAGCCACAGCTCCGGCGCCGCGTCGTCGCCGAGCAGCGAGAACGGCGCCGTGAACAGCATCGGCAGCGGCTTCCAGGACGGCCCGCCCTCCGTGACGAGGTCGCGGTGCGCGACCTCGCGGCCCCAGATGATCCACGCCCACGGGTCGTACGTCGGGGTCGAGGGACCGAGCAGCGACAGCGCCGCGACGGCGACGCAGGCGAGCACCAGCAGCGCGATCGGGCGCGCCTTGCCGGTGGGCTCCGGCGGGGCGTCGGCGAGCGCGCGCAGCCGGCTCCGCGGCGGCCGTGGATCGCGGGTCGCGGTCACGGCCGGAACCTAGCGGGCCGCGGAGCGGTCCAGGCGCACCCAGCGGATCCCGCCGGGCACGACCCGCTCCTCGGTGGCCGTGAAGCCGCGCCGCTCGTAGAGCGCGCGCGCCGGCGCGTTCGCGGCGCCGGTGCCGACCGTCCAGTGCGTGGCGTTGCGCTCGCGCGCCTCGAGCGCGTCCAGCAGCGCGGTCGCCACCCCGCGCCGGAACGCGCCGGGGTCGACGACGAGCCGGTGGATGTCGACCGTGCCGCCCGCGCGCCGGAAGGAGACCGCGCCGAGCAGCGCGTCGCCGTCGCTGGCGCCGAGGAAGGTCTCGCCGCAGCCGCGCAGCTGCGCCGCCGTTTCGCGCATCGGCGGCAGCTCGGGGGCGCCGATCAGCTCGGCCTCTATGGCGTAGCTCGCGCGCTGCAGCGCGAGCAGTCGCTCGAGCGTGGCGTCGTCGCCGAGGTCGAGCCGGCGGACCACGGCGCTCACTGCAGCGCCAGCGCCGCCAGGACGGAGTCGGGCGGCTCCGCTTCGCGATCGACGGGCGCGTTCGGCGTGGCCCCAGGCGGCGAGGCCACGGTCGAACGCCGCCAGCGGGAGGCGGCAGGCCTCGGCGAGCGCCGCGCGCGCGGCGCTCCAGCAGCAGGCGGTCGCCGGAGACGAGCAGGCGCTTGGCGGCGAGCGTCGCCGGATCGTCCTCCCCGCCCAGGAACAGCTCGCCGGCCGTCAGCTCGTAGCGGCCGGCGGCGCCGAGCGCGCTCAGCAGGTCGAAGCGGCGCGCGCGGCCGAAGCCCGGCAGCGAGAGGCGCTCGAACACGCGCGCGAAGCGGCGCTCGGGCGACCAGCCGGCGTCGCCCGTGAAGGCGGCCTGCTGCGAGCCCGCGCGCTCCGCCCAGGCGCGGTAGGCGTCGGCGGTGCGGCGGCGGTCGGCGGGCAGGTCATCGGGCGTGCCGTCCTCCCAGCGCGGGCGCGCGACGGCCAGCGCACCCTGGAGCTCGGGCGACTCGGGGCCGGCGAGCGCGAGCAGGAACGCGAGCCAGCTCGCCTGCTCGAGCTCGGCCTCCTCCGCGATCTCGGGATACGGGCCCGGCGGGACCAGCCGCGCGGCGGCCTCCGTGAGCGCGGCGGCGAGCCGGCGCGCGTCGGCGGTCGCGCGCAGCCCGGGCGCGAGCGCGTTGCGGTAGCCGTCGTCGGCGGCGCGGGCGACGCGGCGCGTGACCACGCCGGAGCGGCCGGTGGAGCCGCCGCGCCGCTTGGCGCCCGACGCGCTGCTCGAGCGCGTCCGCGGCGCGCTCGGCGGCGCCTTGGAGCGCAGCTCGGTCTGCTGCTCGCGGCTGCAGATCGGGCAGTTGGAGGTCAGGCGGTTGTGGCGGCAGAAGAGCGACACGGCCTCGATGGTTGTAGCGGCTCGGTCAAGACCATTCCGCCGCGCGAGGGGCGCAGGGTCACGGAGCCGCGGATCATCCTCTCCGTGTGCTGCCCGGCCGGGGCGAGGGCGAAGCGCTCCAGCACGGCGCGCAGCACCTCGCGCAGCTCGAGCGCGGCGAACGCCGCCCCGGCGCAGCGCCGCACGCCGCCGCCGAACGGGAGGTACGTGCCGGGCGCGGGCGCGGCGCTCAGGAAGCGCTCCGGCCGGAACGCCGTCGGCTCCGGCCACGCCTGCGGGCGGCGGTGGGCGAGGTAGATGCAGGGCGCGACGTGGACCCCGGGCGGGAGCGTGTGGCCGCCGATCTCGAACGGCGCGGCGACGCGGCGGGCCGCGATCGAGAGCACGGGCCGCACGCGCAGCACCTCCTTGACGACCGCGTCGAGGTAGGCGTCGTCACCCGCGCGCACGCGCTCCTGCGCTCCGGGATGGTGCGCGAGCCGCTCGAGCGCCCAGGCGAGCGAGCCCGCGGTCGTCTCGTGGCCGGCCGCGAGCACGGTCACCACCTGGTCGCGCAGCTCCTCGCGGGCGATGCCCGCCTCCCGCAGCACGGCGAGCAGCGATCCTTCGGCGTGGCCGCCGCGGTCGATCTCGTGCGCCAGCAGCGCGTCGACCTCGGCCACCGCGCGCAGGAACGCGCTCCAGGTCGCGCCGCGGTGCAGCGACATCGCGACCAGCCGCGGCAGCGACGCGGTCATGTCGAGCGCGCGGCGGATCGCGGCGCGCAGCTGCGGGCGCTCGACCGGGCCGAGCACGACGCGCAGGATCACGTCGAGCGTCAGCGCCTGCATGCGCGGGAGCGTGCGCAGCTCGCCCGCCGTCCAGCCCGCGACCTCGTCCTGCGCCATCGTCGCGACCGTGTCGCGCCAGCCGTCGAGCGCCTCGCCGTGGAAGGCGGGCAGCAGCTCCCGGCGGCGGCGCAGGTGCTCGGGACCGTGCGTGAGCAGGATCGAGGTCGGGCCCGCGAACGGCTCGAGCACGGTCGAGCTGGCCCCGCCGTGGAGCTGCTCGTCGCCGGCCGCGAAGATCCGCCGGATCTCGCCCGGGTCGGCGACCAGCACCATCGGCGCGTCGGCCCACGCCACCCGGACCGTGAACGGGTCGCCGTGGCGCGCGCGGCAGCGGCGCAGGAACGCGGTCGGCCGCGCGATCCACTCGACCGTCTGCAGCGCGGCCGGTTCCCTCGGGCCAGGCGGGAGCACGTCCTCCATCATCGCGCGCCGCGGGCCGCGGCACGGCGGGGCGCCGCTACAGGGGGCGGCGCCCGCCGAAGCCCGACTCCGGCGCGTGCCAGTGCCCGACCTCGGGCTCGTCGAGCAGCCAGCAGAGGTAGATCTCCTCGCCGCCGAGCAGCGACGGGAAGTCGATCAGGCCGCGCTCGAGGTCGCGCACGACGACGTCGAGCTCCTCGAGCTGGTCGAAGCCGAGCGCCACTTCCAGCGCCGCGGCCGCGTGCTCGCGGCCCGGCCAGGCGCCGCCGCTGACCTCGGCGAGGGAGGCGAACTCGGGATGGAAGCCCTCGGCGGTGAGCTGCCGCCGGGCGTCGCGGACGCGGCGCACGATGCGCCCGACGAGGTCGAGCTTCGCGTTCGCCTCGTCGACGGTGTAGTGACGGTGATGGAGCATCTCTGGCGGGGCTGTTACCCCGCTCCGCCGATTGCTATCCGTGCCCGAACGGGCAACTCAGGTGCGGTAGCGACCGCCCGCCTTCGCCCACTCGAGCAGGTGCGCGACGCCGCAGAACCCGTCCGGAATCCGGTGCTCCCCGCGGTTGCGCACGACCGCCACGTGGTCCTCGGGCGTCAGCTCCCGCTCGCACCACGCGCAGTGGGTGAGCCCGTCGCGCACGCCCTCGGCGTCGCCGGGCAGCGGCTCCCAGTAGGCGCCGCGGATCGCCCACGGGATCACGTGCTCGAGCCGGCAGAAGACGGCGCGGCGTCCGCCGGCGAGCTCGTAGGCGCGGAAGCCGTCCCATGGGTCCACGGCGGCGCCGCACCAGGTGCAGGGCTCGCTCACAGGGGGAGCTCGAAGCGGCCGTCGCCGACCGCGAGCAGCAGCGGCTCGCCGTCCCGGGCGACGATCGTCATCGGCAGATCGGGGTCCTGGGTGGCGAACTCGGCGGTCGCGACGCTGCGGCCGCCGAACGCGCGGGCGAGCTCGAGCACCGCGCCCCCGAGGTTGGCGATCGCGCCGATCGGCGCGGCCAGCTCGCCCGTCACCGGGTCGGCCTTCAGCGCCGAGGACGGCGCGGGCCGGATCTCGGGCAGCGCGCGCGGCGGCGCGGGCACCGGCATCTCCCGCGGGACCTCGTGCGCCTCGCCCTCGTCGATGAGCTCGAGCACCGCGTCCGGCCGCGCGTCGAGCATGGCCGGCGGGCCCGCGTCGCCGAGGTCGAGCAGCAGCACGACGCGCAGCGCCTCCGAGCGCGCGAGGAACGCGCGCACCGTCGCGATCGCCTCAGCGTGACGGGCGATCGCCTTCAGCGCGGCGGGATCCTGGGCTCCGGGCTGCACCGCAGCCATGGTGGCACGGCTCAGCGCGTGAGCTCGACGGCGCGGCGCGCCTCGAGCTCGTTCGGGTTCTGCCCGTAGCCCGCCGTGACATAGGAGAGCCACATCCAGAGGCGGCCGTGCTGCTCCTGCCAGACGTGGCAGAGCTCGTGGCAGATGAGATCGTCCGAGACCTCGGCGAGCGGGTGGCGGATGAAGATCTGCTCGCAGGACTCGTAGCCCTGGAAGCGCCGGAACCACGGCAGCCGGAACAGCCACGGCGCGTGCCGGATCCGTGTCCGCGCGGTGCTGACCGGGCGCTCGTGGAAGCCGAGCCGGTCCAGCCGCGCCTTCGCGCGGGCCAGCGCCGCGCGCTCCTCGGAGCTGCCGCGCGCCGCCATGCCTACAGCGCGCCCAGCAGCTCCTTGAGGCGGTCCTCGCCGCGGTCGTCGAGGTCGCCGAGCAGGGGCTCGACGTACACCGAGAAGGCCTCGCGGGCGAGCGTGCGCTCGTCGGCGGGCTCGATCGCGTTGCGCTCGGCGGCGTATGCGGCGGCGGCGGTGAACACGCCGGCTCCGAGCGGCCGCAGCTCGCGCAGGTCGAGCAGCCGCTCGGCGGCGTTGGCCGCCGCGTGGTCGCCGCCCGCGGCGTGCTCGAGCAGCGCGCCGAGGTCCGACTCGGCCGGGAACGGGACCTCGATGTGGGCGAAGCGCCGCGCGAGCGCGGGCGATGCCTTCAATGGCCCGCCGGCGGTGGCCACGACGCGCCAGTCCGAGGGCGGCTTGACCTCCTCGCCGCCCGGCATCGTCAGCGGCAGGCCGCCGAGGAACGAGCTGAGGCCGCCGAGCGCCTTGTCGGCCTTGGCGCGGTCGAGCTCGTCGATGACGAGCCAGCGGCCGCGGGTCGCGGCGTCGGGGACGGTGCCCGTGGTGGCGGGGCGGCCGTCGGACGCGGGGCGGCCGAGCGCCTCTCCTGGCGCTCCAGTGCCCGGTCGGCGTGTACATGACGGCGCCGCCGGCGCGCCCGGACGTGACGGCGGCACGGGCGACGGCGAGCGCCAGCGTCGTCTTGCCGGAGCCCGCGGGGCCGGTCAGCACGACGTGGCGGCCGGCGCCAGCGCGGCGGCGAGCGAGGCGTAGGCCGAGCTCGGCAGGCGCAGGCCCTGCCCCTCCGCGGCGGCGCGGATCGCGCCCGCGTCGAGGAAGCCGCTCGGTTGGCGCGGCAGGGGCGGCGGGACCTCGGAGAGCCGCGGCGGCGCGGCGGCCGCGGCCGGCGCGGGCGCGGGCGCGGGCTCGGCGGGCTGCGAGATGACCGTCGGCGCGTCCTGCGGGGGCGACGGCTCGGGGGCGGGCGGCTCGGGCTCGGGAGCCGGGGGCTCAGGCTCGGGCGCCGGCGGTTCGGGCTCCGGCTCGGGCGCCGGCGGCTCGGGCTCCGCGGCCGGCGTCTTCGGTGCGGCCGCGCCGACGGCGGTGTAGGTGCTCGTGGCGTCGTCGGGATCGGCCGTCTCCCAGATGTCCGCGGGCGGCGTCGGGGGGCCGGGCGGCGCCGCGGGGGCCGGCGAAGGCTCGGGCGCCGGGACCGGGACGGGCGCCCCCGGGCCGACGTCCTGCCACTCGTCCTCCTCCTCGTCAGCCGCGGCGGGCGCGGGCGCGGGTGCGGCGGGAGGCTCCGGGGCAGCCAAGGGCTCCGGCTCGGCCTCGGGCTCCGGCTCCGGCTCGGCGTGCAGCCGGTTCCATTCCGCCTCGCCCTCGGCGCGCACGGCGTCCGCCCCGCCGGGGTTGAGCTGCGCGGCGATGTCGGTCATCGACATGTGGATGGGCAGCGTGAGCTCGTTCTTGGTGTCCTGCCCGGTCGGGGTCAGGGCGCGCTGGTCGTCGATCATGCGCATGTCGGCCATCAGCGCGAGGTAGCGCTCGCCCTGGTTCTCCAGCGTGTTGTCGTTGTCCCAGCCGGCGCGGCCGAGGTAGCTGAGCGAGCGGCCGAAGTCGAGCCGGGAGATGCGCGTCGCCGGCGGCACGGACGAGAGCAGGCTCAGGCCGATCGCGAGCCCGTGGTAGATCGAGTCCGTCATGTGCTTCTCGAGCAGTTGGCGCCGCAGCCAGTCGGCCTGCGCCTCCGAGACCTCGAACGGCGCGTCCTGGTCGCCGGCGCGGGTGTAGCGCTTGCCGATCTCCGTCAGCTCGACGACCCCGCGGTCCTCCTTCAGCAGGCCCGCGGAGCGGGCGTAGGAGACGAACTGGCGCGTCCGGCCCTGCGCGTTGTCGAGTCCGGGCGGGAACAGATCCTCGTTCTGGAACTCCGTGACGAACTCGTCGAGCCGGACGCGGTCGCGGGTGGAGATGGCCCGCAGGAGGCCATGGGACTCGCCGATACGGGGGGCCGGGATGGGACGCATCGCCCGACCTTAACGGGACGCGCGCGGCCCTGGAAGGACCGCGCGCGCCCGTGCAGGGTTCAGGAGCCGGTCTTCGCGGGCGTCTTGGCGATCTGCGCCGCCTCGCCCGCCTTCGTGGTCTCGACCGTCGCCGCCGCGCCGCCGTCTCCGGCCGCGGCGGTCGGCTTCGGCTCCGCGAGCGTCGCCTTCGGCGTCGCCACGGGCTCCGGCTTCGCGGCCACGGGCTTCGGCGCCGGAGCGGCCGGATCCGGCTTCGGCTCGGCGGCCGCGGGCTTGGGCGCCGGAGCGGGCTTGGGCTTCGCCGCCGCCGGCTTGGGCTTCACGGGCGGCGGCGCGCTCGCGGCGGGCGGCGTCGCGGTCGTGCCCGCGGCCTTCGGCTTGGCGGCCGCGCGCGGCTTCTTCGGCGCGGTGCCCGACTTCGGCGCGCCCGCAGCGCCCATCTTGGGCGCTCCGCCGGCGGCCGTGCGCGAGCGCGGCTTGGCGGCCGGGCGCGACTTGGTCGCGGTGCCGGTGGCGGCGCCCCTCGCGCGAGCGGTCTTCGTGGAGCCCGCGCCCGTGGTGCGGGCGCGCGGCTTCGCGGGCGGAGCCGCGGCCGGCTCGGGCGTCACGGTCGCGCTCTCCTCCCCGCCGCGGAGGCGGCCGACCAACCCGGCGACTTCATTGACGGCGTTCTTTCCGGCGCCGGCGACGGCGCCGATGATGTTCTTGGGATTGAGTGCCATCCGGGAGGCCTTCCCGCAGGCACGGGCCGCTACACAGGCAGCGGGAACGGGTCGCCGCAGGCGACGGCGAGGGCCTCGGAGGGCGTCAGAATGCGCACCGGAGTCCCGTCGGACGCGCGCAGCTCCGCGCGGATGCGGCCCGAGAAGCGGCCGAGATCGAAATGCAGCTCGTAGGCGCCCTCGACGGCTGCCTGAGCCCGCTCCCACGCTGCGTCGATCTCGTCCAGGACCTCAGGCGGCGGCCCTGCCGGGAGCGTGTGGGAGCGGGTCATCAGGAAGCTGATCTTCTTCAGGAAGGAACTCGCTGCATTCCTTACATCGGCGCGGCCGCGCCGCGCGCGATGGGGTCGCCACCCCACGAGGCCGCTCACAGGCCCGGCGGGTGGCGCGCGACGAAGCCGGCGTTCGAGCGCATCGTGTTCGTCCAGCGCGAACCGGTCTCCCGCGGGCCGGAGGTGTCGAAGCGGACGCCGGCGACGACCAGGTAGACATGGCCGTGGTTGGCGTAGATCGTCACCCACTTGCCCTGTCCGGCCTCGCCCCACGACATCAGCGGGCCGGAGGCGAGCGGCGCGGAGGCAGGCCGGCGGAGGCGAGCACGAACGACACCGAGCCGGAGCAGTCGTAGCCCGTGTCGATCCACTTGCCGTGGCCGCCGCCCCACTTGTAGGGGGTGCGCGCGATCGAGTTGCCGGCCTCGATGATCTGGCGCACGGCCTCGGGCGCCTCGAGCGGCGGCAGGGCGACGCCGTTGGAGAGCGCGGTCGCGGTCGTGGTGCTGGGCGTGGACCTCCGACAGCACGCCGGTGGGCTTGCGCCCGCCCGTGCTGGCGGGAGAGGTGGGCTTCGGGCCGGGCTCGTCGAGACCGGGGTCGTCCTCAGCCGGCTCGGCGGCGCCGCTGCCGGCGTCTCCGGCCTGCGGCTGGACGACGCGCGCCCGCAGCTTCTTCGGCAACGGCGGCAGCTTCGACTCGCTGCGCGGCTCGGACTTCTTGCCCGTCAGGTCCGGCGAGCCCTTCTCGTCACCGGCCGCGCCGATCGCCAGGTAGCCGCCGCCGATCACGGCGAGGCCGACCAGGCAGGCGAGCAGGGCGGTGCGGCGCATCCACCGAGTATGGCGGCGCATCAGCGTCCCCTGCTCCAGAAGGAGGTCCTGGCGGCGGCGCCGCGCCTGGTCATGCCGATGTGCACGTGATCGCGGTGCGCGATCGTCGTGGTCGACTCTTGCGCTTGAGCTTGCCGCGCTTGCCGTAGCAGACGCTGGTACGGGCTGAACTCGGTCATCCCGGCGCCCCAGTAGCCGCAGTCCCAGATCAGCTCCTCGACGCCCATGCGGCGGGCGAGCGCCTGCGGGTTGCCCGCCGCGTCGGGCGCCAGCAGCAGGCGGATCAGCCGCTCGGCGGCCGCGCCGGTCGGCGCGGTCCGAGACGTCCAGGTGCCAGTCGATCGCGCGGTTCTCGGCGTGCAGCGACGCCTGGCCCTTGCCCCACTTCTCACAGCGGTAGGAGCCCCAGAAGACGCCGCGCGCGTTGGCCTCGAGCCAGCGCTGCAGCGCGAGCATCCCGGGCCGCGGGCCTTCGGCGTGCACTGGCGCGCGCCGTCGTAGATGGAGTCCTCGATCGGCAGCGACAGCAGCCGGTCGGCCGGGTTGCCCGCGACGGGGGCGGGGTTCTCGGGCAGGCGCACCATCGCGGAGGCGGAGCCCGCGAAGGAGAGCAGGAGCAGCGAGCAGATCAGGGAGAGGCGGATCATCCCCCAGACGAATCGGCGTCTCCCCGGATCGCTTGAATCAGGCCGGCACGGGGAGGCCCATCGCCTGCGCCAGGTCCGCGACCAGGTCCGCGGCCGCCTCGATGCCGCACGAGAGGCGCACGAGGTCGGCCGGGACGGCCGCGTCGGAGCCCTCGACGGACTGGTGCGTCATCGCCTGCGGGACCTCGAGCAGCGACTCGACGCCGCCGAGCGACTCCGCCAGCGAGAAGATCCGACGTCGCGCGCGGCGATGCCGGCGGCGTCCGGGTGGCGGAAGGAGACCATGCCGGCGAAGCCGGGCCAGCGGACGTCGCTCACGCCCGGCGCGCTCGCGCAGGAACGCCACCACGGCGCGCGCGTTCTCGGTGTGCGCCGCCATGCGCAGGTGCAGCGTGCGCAGGCCGCGGTGCACGAGGAAGCAGTCGAGCGGCCCGGGCACCGCGCCGACCGAGTTCTGGACGAAGCGCACGCCGCTCGTGCAGCGCGCGGGTCGCGCACGATCACGGCGCCGCCGACGGTGTCGGAGTGCCCGCCGAGGTACTTCGTCGTGGAGTGCACGACGGCGTCCGGCGCCGAGCTCCAGCGGGCGCTGGTAGACCGGCGTGGCGAACGTGTTGTCGACCGCGACGAAGGCGCCGCCCTTGCGCGCCACGATCGCCCTCGACGTCGACGACGTTCAGCGTCGGGTTGGTCGGCGTCTCGACCCAGATGAGCTTCGTCTCCGGCCGCACCGCGGCGGCGACGGCGTCGAGGTCGCACTGGTCGACCATCGTGTACTCGAGCCCCCAGCGCGAGAGCACCTTGTCGACGAGCCGGTAGGTGCCGCCGTAGAGGTCGTCGGGGATGATCGACGTGGTCGCCCGCCGTGCAGACGGCGGTGATCAGCGCGTGCGTCGCCGGCCATGCCGGAGGCGAACGCGGTCGCGCGGCCGCCCTCGAGCTCGCCGAGCGCCTTCTCGAGCTGCGTGCGCGTCGGGTTCGCCGAGCGCGAGTAGTCGTAGTCCTCGACGAACTCGCCGGGCGCCTTCTGCACGTAGGTGGAGGCCTGGTGGATCGGCGGGACGACGCCGCCGAAGCACGGGTCGGGATCCAGCCCGGCGTGGACGGCGCGGGTCGCGAAGCGGGTCACGAGGCCAGCGACTCGAGCAGGTCCGCGCGGGTGACGATGCCGACCGGGCGGCCGTTCTCGGAGACCGTGAGCGCCTGGCGGTCGCCGGCGAGCAGCTCGACGACCTCGCGCACGGGGTCGCCGGAGGACACGCTCGGGAACGGCGCCTCCATCACGTCGGAGATCGCGGCGCCCATCAGGCCGGGGTTGTCGACCGCGTGCTTGAGCAGGCCGCGCTCGCCGACCGAGCCGACGATCTCGTCCGGATCGCCCGCGGCGACCACCGGGAGCTGCGAGACGCGGTGCTCGTGCAGCAGCGCGATCGCGTCGCGCACGTTCTGGCCCGTCTCGACGACCACGAACGGCGGGATGTCCCCCGCCGCCGTCTTCGCGCGCAGCACCTCGCCGACGCGCGGTCGGCCGCGGTCCAGGAACCCGTGCTGGGCCATCCAGGTGTCGTTGAAGATCTTCGACAGGTAGCGCGCGGCCGCCGTCGGGCAGGACGACCGCGACCATCGCGTCCGGGTCGTCGATGCCGGCCGCGACCTCCAGCGCCGCGTGCACGGCCAGGCCGCAGGAGCCGCCGACGAGCAGGCCCTCGGTCTCGGCCAGCCGGCGCGTGGTGAGGAACGAGTCCTTGTCGGAGACCGTCACGTAGCGGTCCACGACCGACGGGTCGTACGTCGACGGCCAGAAGTCCTCGCCGACGCCCTCGACGAGGTACGGATGGACCTCCTCGCTGGAGTAGATCGAGCCGACGGGGTCGGCGCCGATCACCTGGATCTCCGGGTTCTGCTCCTTGAGGTAGCTTGCCGGTGCCGGTGATCGTCCCGCCCGTGCCGACGCCGATCACGAGGTGCGTGACCTTGCCGCCGGTCTGGCGCCAGAGCTCCGGGCCCGTCGTCTCGTAGTGCGTCTGCGGGTTGGCCGGGTTGGCGTACTGGTTGGGCTGGAACGCGCCCGGGATCTCGCGCGTGAGCCGGTCGGCGACCCGGTAGTAGGCCTGCGGCGAGTCGGGATCGACGTCCGTCGGCGTGACGACGACCTCGGCGCCGTAGGCGCGCAGCAGGTCGATCTTCTCCTCGGACATCTTGTCCGGCATCACCGCGATCACGCGGTAGCCCTTGAGGCGGGCGGCGATCGCGAGGCCGGTGCCGGTGTTGCCCGAGGTCGGCTCGATGATCGTGCCGCCGGGCTTGAGCCGCCCGTCGCGCTCGGCCGCCTCGATCATGCGCATCGCCACGCGGTCCTTGATCGAGCCGCCCGGGTTGAAGTACTCCATCTTGGCCACGACCTGCGGCGTCAGCCCCGCGCCGATGCGCGACAGGCGCACGAGCGGCGTGTCGCCGATCGTGTCGAGGATGGAGTCCTTGATGTCCGCGGGAGCGGCCATGCGCCCAACCTTATCGGGGCGGGCAGGCAGTCCAGATCTCCCAGTCGGGCACCGCCGCGACGCGGGTGAGGCCGGTGCGGAAGCGGTCCGGCTCGTACGGCTCGCCGTCCAGCGGAGGCGCGCGGACGAGCACGCGGGTCGGGTCGCGCGGCTGGTCGAGGAAGGCGATCGGGACGTGGAGGCGGGAGGCGACGAGCGCGCGCCAGTAGTAGCCCGACTGCACGTTGCCGCAGCGCTCGAGCGCGGCGAGGCCGCCCGCGCGGGCGATCGCCGTGTCGAGGTGCTCGCGCTGGCTCGCGCGCCAGGCGATCGAGTCGAGGTCGCGGTCGAGGTGGCCCATCTGGGTGATCGCGAGCGCGAGGCAGAGCACCGCGGCCGCGACCGGGGCGGCGCGCCCGAGCCGCACCACCCCGGCGCCCGCGAGCACGCAGAACAGCGCCTCGGCCGGCACGAGGTAGCGCGGGTTGCCGGCGAAGCCGCCCTGCGCGGAGAGCGCCACGATCAGCACGTAGGCGACCCCGCCGAGCGCCATCGCGCGCAGCACCGGATCGGCCCGCCGCCACGGCACGACCGCGGCCACCGCGAACGGCGCGGCGACGATGCCGAGCTGGTCGACCGCGTCCCACAGCGAGGCGAGGAACGGCACGTCGGCGAGCTGGGCCGAGCCCTCCGAGGCCGTCTTGCGCGCCGTGCTGCCGGCGGCGAACAGGCCCTCGGTGCCGAGCGCGTCGGGCAGCAGCCAGCCGATGGCGATGGCGACGAGCCCGAGCGCGGGCGCGAGCCGGTCGCCCTCGCGCCACAGCCACAGGCCGTAGAGGCCGAGGAAGGGCCAGATCTCCGGCCGCAGCAGCCCGGCCGTGACGCCGAGCGCGAGCGCGGCGCGGCGGTGGCCGGCGAGGTGCGCGATCACCGCCCACAGCACCGCGGCGGCGAGCCAGCCCTCGGAGTTGCCGAGCGCGCTGTTGAGCAGCCACCACGGGCTGACCGCCATCACGAACGCCGCGACGGCGCCGGCGAGCCGCCCGGCCAGCCGCTCCCCGAGCGCGTACGCGCCCGCGAGCGCGAGCAGCCCGCCCATCCGGCCGAGCGCCGCCCAGACGGGCTCGGCGTCGCGGTCCAGCGGCGCCAGCAGCGTCGTGACGAGCACGCTCAGCGGCTTCCACGTCGGCCCGCCCTCCGTGTCCAGCTGCCCGTGGAAGGCGTCGTGGCCCCAGGTGACCCAGACCTGCGGGTCGAAGGCGAGCGCCCACGGCAGCACGACCACCGACAGGGCGGCGAGCACGGCGCACGCCGGGACGAGCGCCGCGGACCGGGTCACGCGGCGGGCCGCCGGGCGACGAGCCGCAGGTGCGTGTCCGGCCACGGCAGCGCGGCCTCGCGCTCGCGGGGGCAGCGGGCGGGGTGCGAAGCGGTGCTCGACCAGCCACGGGTTGGTGAAGCCGTGCGAGCCGGGCGCCACCTCGAAGCCCGCTCGCGTGCCGCCCGCTCCCAGTCCGATCGGCCGGCCGCACGACGTCACGCAGCTGCGACCACTTGCGCGCGGCGCCCGTGTCGAAGGCGCGCGCGTAGGTGTTGTAGTCGCGCGTCTCGGACAGCGCGTCGGTGAGCAGCGGGTCGGTGGGGCACGTCGTCGACGGGATAGACGAGGCACTCCGTCGCCGACAGCGCGGAGTAGCGCTCGATCTGCGCCTCGCGGCGATGGGCGGGGAGCGGGTTGCGGCGCGTCGTGCCGTGGTCGGCGCTGGTGACCGCGAACACGACCTGCGCGCCGCGGCAGTCGGCCTGCTCGCCCTTGGTGTCGGGCACGCCGACCGCCACCGCCCGCTCCAGGTAGGCGGCCTGGAAGCGCGTCAGCAGGTGGTGGCGACCGGGGAAGAGGACGTAGGCGTAGGCCATCCCGGCCGGGATCGTGTCATCCGACCAGGCGCAGCGTGCGGCTTGCCGCTCCGATCTCGATCCGCTGGCCCCAGTCGACGGCGTACGTGGTCGGCCTCGATGCCGTCGCCGAACACGGTCCCGCCCTCCCCCAGCTCGCACGTGATCGTGAGGTGCTCGGCGGCGCGTGATGCGGCCGGCGGTCAGGGTCGTGCCGGTGACGGTGCTCGGCCACGCCTCGCGCACGAAGAAGGCGAGCGCGGGGTCCGTCGGGCGCGGGGAGGCCGAGCGGGCGGGCGAGCTGGCGGTTGATGCTCGCCGCCCAGCCCGTCGCGCCCGTGCCGGTCGCCGCGATCACGCCGGACGAGGACTGGCGCTCGCTGCGCTCCCCGAGCGCGATCGTGTAGCGCGCCGACTGGTGCGTGGCGTGCCCGACGAAGATCTCGTTGAGCGCGAGCACCTCCTGCCCGTCGTCGAGCAGGGCGCGCGACCATCGTGCGCTCCTCGATCCGGGCGGCGCCGCTCGCGAGGTCGGCGATCAGGTCGGCGGCCGCCTGCGGCGGGTGGCGGACGAGCACGCCGGGCACGTGCGCCGGGTCCGGGTTGAGGCCGATCACGGGCTGGCCGTCGAGGTACTTGGCGACGTTGGCGACCAGCCCGTCCTGGCCGAGCGCGAGCACGACGTCGCCGGGCTCGAACAGGAAGCGGTCGAGGTCGGCCCGCATGACGGTGGCGGCGCGCCAGTCCGCGGGCACCGCGCCGAGCACGGCGCGGTGCGTGGCGGCCAGGGCGGCGTGGCGCTCGAGCACCTCGTCCAGCGCGCGGCCGCGCTGCTCGAGGAAGAAGCGGACCTGCTCGTGCGTCGCGTGGCGGGCGAGCAGCTCGTCGTACTCGCTCGGGCGCTCGACGAGGACGGCGCGCGGGACCATCGCTCACGCCGCCTTCGCGAGCAGCGGCTGCAGCAGGTCGGGCGTGACGGTCAGGTGCTCGACGGTGCCGAGCGCCCCGGCCAGCTCCTGCAGCGCCAGCGCGCGCAGCACGTCGGGCGGCAGCGCGGCCTGGATCTCCGCGCGCTCGCGCTCGACCTGCAGCTTCGCGCCCTCGACGAGCCCGATCTCCTCCGCCCGGCTCTCGGCCTTGCGGCGGTCGTTGACGGCGGCCTGCGACACGAGGTCCTCCTCGCGGCGGGCCAGCTCGATCCGGTTGGCGAGCTCGTTCTCGGCGATCGCGCGCTCCTTCTCGACGGCCATCGCTCGGCGCTGGAAGGTCGCCTCGTCGGCGCGCTGCTGGATCGCCTCGCGGGTCGGCTGGCGCAGGGCCTTCTCGACCTCGGCGCTCGGCGCGACGTCGGCGACGCGCACCGCGACGAGCTCGATGCCCAGCTCGGCGAGGGCGGGCTCTGCGCGCAGGCCGGCCTCGATCCGCTGCCGGATCGGCGCCACGCCGGCGTGCAGGATCGCGCGCACGTCCTGCTTGCCGAGCTCGTCGACGACGAACTGCTGGGCGAGCTGGGAGAGCAGGCCGGCGACCTGCTCGAGCGGCGCCTGCGCCCAGCGGCCGCTGTCGAGGTCGAGCGTGAAGTCGACGCGGCGGGCCAGCGCGGCCGGCGCGGCGACGCGGAAGGTGACCACGCCCTGGACGGCGAGCTCCTGGAAGTCCGCGCTGCGCACGCGGAACAGGAACGGCAGCTCGCGGTCGTCGATCGGGACCTCGGCGACGGCGGTGGCGATCGGGCGGAACCAGAACGCGAGCCCGGCGCCGTCGCGGCGCAGGTCACCGTTGCGGTAGCTCAGGACGTGGTAGGTCGGCTCGGAGCGGAGATGTCTGACGAGCGGGAATCGCTGGATGGTGGCCACGCTGAGTTCCTTCTCTCGTTTTGGTCAGCATGACCATAATAGCATTCCGGCTCGCTCGTCGAACGTCGACTGCGGCTGGGTAGGGGTGGTGAGAGCGCCGGCCGGGCCGCGGATCCGCATGCGTTTTCGCACACTCGCGCACAGATCGGAATCGACTGTGCGGAAAGCCTCAGATACCAGGGGGTTTCCGCACAGTCGATCCGGGCCTGCCGCGTACTGCGCGCAAGCCTCGCGGCGGACGGCACCCTCACCGCCCCTACCCAGCCGCCGTTGACGTTCGCCGGCGCCAACGACCCCTACAGGCGCCTCGCGGTCAACGTCGCGGTCACCGAGCCGGCGCTTAAGCGCATGCGGTAGACGCCGCGGTTTCGCGGCCTGAGCCGAAGCCGGTACGTCCGGCCCGCGGCGGCGTCCACCTTGCGGCGCGCCACCACGCGCTTGCCGCGGATCAGCGCCAGCCGCACCGGCGCGGCGCGCGTGAGCCGGAACGCGACCCGCAGCGGCGTCCCCTGCCGGCCGCCGAACACGGGCCGCTGGAGCTTGTAGGAGCGCAGCAGCTCGCAGTCGCCGCGGCGGTAGTGGCGGGCCACGCGCTGGAACGTGCCGTTGCGCTTGCGCAGCACGATCCGGCGGACGTCCTTGCCGGCCATCGTGAAGCGGGCGAAGTAGTAGCCGTCCGGCACCCGTCCCTTCCAGGTCGCGGGCTTCGTGAAGCGCGCGACCCGGCGCTCCTTGATGATCCGCCGGCCCTGGGAGACCTGGAAGACCTCGATCTTCACGGCGCCGGAGCGCTTGCGCGTGAAGCCGAAGCGGACGCGGCGGCCGCGCGGCTTCGCGCTCACGGAGCGGAAGCCGGCGTCGCCCGTGCAGTCGCCGGACGCGGCGCCCGCGCTGCCGCTCGCGGGGAACGGCCAGCCCGCGAGCTTGACGTCGTAGAAGCCGGAGTTGCCGTCCGTGTACCAGACCTCGCTGCGCTCCGGGGCGAACGCCGGGCCGCTCATCGCGTAGTTGCTCGGGGCGCCCGCCGTCTGGCTCGTCTTGTTCGGCGCGACGTAGTAGGCCATCTCGCGCGGCTTGAGCGGGTCCCGGATGTCGAAGATCCGCAGGCCGCTGGCGATCATGCTGCAGGCCAGGATCTCCGGGTCGGTGCGGCGCGGGACGGTGCAGTAGTGCCCCGCGTAGCCCTGCACGATCAGCCCCGCGCCGGGGTCGCCGGCGATCTTCGCGCGGTTCTCGCGCTGGTGGACGGCGAGCCGGATGTTGCTGACGACCTTCGGGTTGCGCTCGTCGCCGATGTCGATGATCCGCGCGGCGCCGACCTTCGGCCCGTTGGAGGCGACGGAGTCGTCGTTCTCCGCGCTCGAGAACTCGTCGATCTCGGCCAGGTAGGGGCGGCCGGCGATCGTGATCGGCTGCGCGACCTGCGGGATCGTGCGCTCCGGCCAGTCAAGCTTGGAGATCTCCTTGAACTGCGCGCCCTGCTTGCGCGCCTGGATCTCGCTCGTGTCGAGGATGAACAGGCCCTGGCTGGCGGCGACGTAGGCGCGGGTGCCGTCGTCGGAGATCGTCAGGCCGTGCGAGTTGTAGTTCGTGCCGGCGACGATCATCGGCAGCTTCGGGTTGGAGACGTCGATCGCGGTGATGTTCCCGGTGCTGATCGAGGTCGCAGTAGAAGGTGTTGCCGTCGGGCGCGAAGCCGGACTCGTGGCCGAAGATGCCGACCGGCAGCGAGCTCTTGCAGCACCGGGTTGCGGCAGTCCTCGTTGAGGTCGTAGAGGTCGACGATGCCGGGGTAGAAGGCGGGGTTGCCGGTGACGGCGACCAGCAGGCCTCTCTTCTGGTTCAGGAGCAGCGACTCGTGCGGGGTCTGCATCGCGGGCGTGAGCGAGATCGTCGTCTGCTTCGGGTTCTCGGGTCGCTCATGTCCAGCACGGCGACGCCCGTCGGCCGCTCGGAGAGCGTCTGCGCGTTGGTGGGGAACAGCAGCGTCGTGTCGTAGTACGCGCACTCGCGCCCGGCCTTGTCCGTGAACCTGAGGGCCTTGTAGCCGCCTGAGGATCCGTGGTGGCCGACGAGGTCGGTGTTGCAGTTGAACCCCTCGGGGTTGCCGGCCGGCACGCGGCCCTGGATGTCGGTCTCCTTGCGGTCCGTTGGACGGCAGTCGGGGCGCGGCACCGGGGCGGGCTGGGGCGCCTGGGCGGCGTTCGCCGTGATCTTCTCGCCCGGCCCGCCGAAATTGAGCGGCAGCCCGTTCGGGTTGGGGTGCGCGGCCGCGGGGGCGGCGGTCGCGAGCAGGACGGCGAGCACGAGCAGGATCAGGCGCATGGCGCACACGGTGCCGGGTGTGCGCGCGCGACGCGCCGCTTCCCGGTCGGTCGACGGACTTCGCCGATGCACGAACTTCTCGCTATTTGCGAACGTTTCGGTGGAAACCGGGGCGAAGTACTCAGCGGTTTGCACTAATCCGGCAGGAAGCCACGCCATGGAGGCCGGCCTTCCGTTCCGTGTCGGGCGTCGTGGAGGAACGCGGTGGGAGCAGGAGGGGTGCAAGGACGGTCACCGCTCCGGATCGCTGATCCGGAGGATCGCGTTGCGTCGGTCATGGCCGAGCACGGCCGGACGCTGCTGCGCACGGCGAACCACTTCTCGCTCTGCCACGACGACGCGCTCGACGCCTACCAGCGCGCGCTGGAGATCTTCCTCGCCGCGCGGACCGCGTCCTGCCGGAGACCGAGGTCGCGTGGCTGAAGGTCGTCGTCAAGCACGAGGCGCTCGCGATCCGCCGCGCGCGCTCGGAGCTCGGTCAGCGGCGAGGAGCTCGACCTCGACGCACGCAGTGAGCCGACCGCGCGGCCGCTCGACGAGCACGTCGCGGGCGGCGAGCGGGTCTCGCGCTCCGCCGAGGCGCTGCGCGCGCTCAAGCCCGACGAGCGGCGCGCGCTGATGCTCAAGGCGCAGGGCTACTCCTACGACGAGATCAGCGCCCATCTCGGCTGGACCTACACGAAGGTCAACCGCTGCATCACCGAGGGCCGGCGGCGGTTCCTGAAGGTCTTCCGCGCGATCGAGTCGGGCGAGGCCTGCGAGCAGTACGTCGCCGCGATCGCCGCGCTCGCCGGCGGCACCGCCACCAGCGCCGAGGTGCTCGAGATCCGGCCGCACCTGCGCCACTGCGCCGCCTGCCGGGCGACGGTCCGGCAGCTCCACGTGCCGGCGGCCATGCGCCTGAAGCTGCTGCTGCCCGGGTTCCTGCTCGCGCCGGGCGCCACGGTGCCCCGGGCAGGCGACGCGGCGGCGGGCGCGCGCCCGCCGCCGGCGGGCGGGCCCCGGTGCTGGACGTTGTCGCAGACGTTCTGCTCACGAGGTGTGTGACTCCGCACGTTGTGCGTGGGCGCGAAACAGGCGGCGACCATGGACCGTTGCCCGGCCCGGGCCGAAGACTCGCCCGCCGCAACGTGCCGGGATCTGGCCGCCCCAGCGATCCTACTCGCTCTCTGCCGCCTGCCCCGGGATTGCTGCTGACCATCACCGGCCGATAGCGATCGGTCTCGTCCGGTTCTGGCACGATAACACCCATGAACCAGGCAGAACGCAGCCCTGCCACCGATGGCGTGCCAGGGCGCTCGGGCACGAGGTGTTCGAGATCGACACCCGGATGGCCGGCTACGACAGGATCACGGCCGGCTACCTGATCCGGGGGGAGCGGCCGTGCCTGGTCGAGACGGGCACCGCGCCGTCGGCGCCGGTGGTCCGTGACGCACTCGCCCGCCTGGGTATCGGCCCCGGGGACCTCGCCACCGTCGTGGTCACGCACATCCACCTCGACCACGCGGGCGGCGCGGGCGACATCGCCGCGATGTTCCCGGCGGCCCAGATCGTGGTGCACCAGCGGGGTGCCCGGCACCTCGCCGATCCGAGCAGGCTGATGGCCAGCGCGCGGCTGCGTCTACGGCAGGGCGCTCGAGCGGCTCTTCGGCGTGCTCGCGCCCACTCCCGCCGAGCGCATCGTGGCGCTGGAGGACGCCGGCACGATCGATCTCGGCGGCGGGCGGCGCCTGGACAGCCACTACTCCCCCGGCCACGCCAAGCATCACGTCGGCCTCATCGACTCTGACACCGGGGACCTGTACGTCGGCGACGCGGCCGGGGTGTACATGCCGGAGACCGGGGACCTGCGCCCGGCCACGCCGCCGCCCGACTTCGATCTCGGCGCTGGCACTGGCCTCGCTACGCATGTTCGCCGCGCTCGCGCCCGGCCCGGCTGATGTTCAGCCACTACGGGCCGGTCGACCAGGTAGCGCAGACGCTGGACCGGTCGGCGGAGGAGATCAACGTCTGGGTGGAGCAGACCCGGCGGGCGCGCACGGCGGGCCTGGACCTCGACCACGCGGTCGCCATGGTGCCGGATCGCACCAGGGACCGGTACGCGGCGTCGCGCCCGGATGCCGACCCGGCGCTCAGCGGAGAGGTTCGAGCGGGTCAGCAGCGGCCGCGGCAACGTGGAAGGCATCATGCAGTGGCTCGACAAGCAGGAGCAGGCCGCGCGCTAGCCGGCGTCCGGCGCGCCGCTAAGCGCCTCGGCTGCGCTAACCGAGCGTCCTCCGCTGGGCCGGCGTCGCGGCAGGGCGGGCCTGCGTCCTCGGGCTGGCCGCTCCTCGGTGCTGAGCCAGCGTCCTCCGCGCGTGGGCCGGCTCTTCGGGCTGCGCCGGCTTCGCCGCGCTGGGTCAGGTCCTCTGCGGCTGGGCGGGCCTCCTCGGCTGGGCCGGACCGGTCGTCTGCTCGCGTCGTCGTCGAGGTCGGCCGTCGGCGGGCTCCGGCGTCGAGTCCGTCGTCGTCGGTCGTGGTCGTCGAGGTCGTCGAATTCGATGCCGTCGAGCTCGTCGAGGCGGTCGGCCGCGTCGGTCTCGCCATCGGGGTCGGCTGCCGCGGCCCGGCCGAACGCAGTCCCGCGCCTCGTCCGCGCGCCCGGCGGCGAGCAGGGCGTCCGCGTAGGCGTAGAACAGCCGCGCCGACCACGGTCGCAGTCGGCCGCCGGTCAGCTCGGGCACCTGCAGGGCCAGGACGGCGGCGTCGGACAGCCCCTGGTCCCGGCGGATGCCGGATTCGACGATCCGCAGCTCGATCTGCGTGGCGCGGTCGAGGTCCGCGACGCCGGCCTCGCGCACCAGCGCCAGCGCCCGGTCCAGCCGGCCGAGCGCCCGCTCGCAGTCGGCCATGATCGGCAGGTAGTCGTCGCGCCCGGTCAGCCGCCGCGCGGCGCGGAGCTCTGACAGCGCCTCGGCCCAGCGCCCGGTCCGGTAGGCGGCGATCCCGCAGGCCTCGCGGACCACGCCGACCCGCGCAGCCAGGCGCTTGGCGGCCTGCGGAACGGCGTAGCCCTGCTCGGGGTCGTCGGCCAGGTCGGCGGCTACCAGGTACCGGGGCCACGGTGTCGGCCAGGTCGTTGGGCAGGCTGTGCAGCTGGGACCGTACCTCGGGATCGAGTTGGTCGGCGGTGACCGTGTCCGGAAGCTGCGGCCCCGTCTCGCGGGGTGGCCTGGCCGGGCCTCGTCCCGCCCGGCCCAGGCGCGCCCGCGCCGGCGCGGCTCACCGCTCCTGCCTGGCCACCGGGCGCTGCCGCCGGTGCTCCGGCCCGGCGTCCCTGCTCGCCGGCCCGGTTCCGTCGCCTGCGGGCCCGGGACGGCCGCTGCCCACGCTCGGCCTGCGGTCGCGCCCGGGTCGCTGCCGCTCGACACGTGGCGGCGCGCCTGCCGCCTCCTCGCCCGCGCCGGCCGGGCCGGGGCCCCGGTCGTGTTCCGCCTCCGTCGCGCCCTCTGGGCGCCGTTCCACGGCGCTGGCCGCTCGGAGCCTGGCCCCGTCGCGTGCGCCGCGGTCGCATCGCGGCGGCCGGAGCCGGCGTCGCGCTCCGCGCCGCCCGGGCGCGGAATCGGCCGCGCCCGGTGTCACCGGGCCGGGCGTGGCTCGTGTCCCGTTCCGCCCCCGCCCGGCTCCCACCGGCCCGATACCGGCGCGCGCCGCGGCCCGTCTCCGGCCCCGCCGCGGCCCGTAGCCCGGCCGGGTCCGCCGCCGCGATCGCCGGCTCTCACGGCCCGAGCCGGAGCCGCGCCGCGGCCCGTGCCGCCCCGCCGCGGCCCGTTGCGGCACCGGCCTGCGGCCTGTCCGCCGATCCCGGCGCCCGGCCCGCCTGGCCCGGGTCCGCCCGCGCGGCCCGTGCGCCCCGGCGCGGCCGTGTCCCGTCCGCGCCGCCCGGTCCACCTCGGCCCGAACCAGTCCGCCGCGGCGCCGCTCCTGCTCCGTCGCGGCCTGACCAGCGCCCGCCGCGGCGCGCTCTGGCCCCGGCGCCGTCCGGACCGGCCGTCCCGCGCGCCCGACGCCGGCACGGCCGTCGCCCGCGAGCCGGTCACGCCGACCGGCCCGGCGACCAGCGCGGCCGCCGCGCGAGCCGCGCCGGCCGCCGCCTCGGCGCGCCGGCTCGGCCCGGCCGCGGTACGACCGGCGCGGCTGCCCCCGGCCGGCGCGGCCGGCCCCGGAGCCGTCCAGGCCGGCGCCCGACCTGCCGGGCCGCCGCTGGGCTGCTGGCCCGCCCGGAGCCGCGGCCCGCGGGCAGCGCCGTGGCCTCCCGCGGTCCGCTGGCCTCCGTCGCCACGCCCGGACGGCTCCGCCGCGGCTTGTCCCGCCGCGTACGGCGCCGCGGTTTCCCCCATCGCGTTTCCACCTCTCCGGGCGTGCCAGCAGGGCCCACAGCCATCACAACATCCAGGTCACACCCAAAAAAGCGGGGGCCGCTTCAGCGGAGCGACCCTCGTCGAAACATGTCCGGCGGCGTCCTACTCTCCCACGCGGTCCCCCGCGCAGTACCATCGGCGCTGAAGGGCTTAACTTCCGGGTTCGGAATGGGACCGGGTGTTTCCCCTTCGCTATGGCCGCCGAAACTCTATGGAGATGTACCGTGCCCGAGGGCCTGTTGGCGACCGTATCTCGGGAACCGCACAGTGGACGCGAGCAATCAAATGGAGTGAGAAGCCAAGCCACTCGGCCTATTAGTACCGGTCAGCTGCACACGTTGCCGTGCTTCCACCTCCGGCCTATCAACCCAGTCGTCTAGCTGGGGGCCTTACCGGGTTAACCCAGAGGGAGACCTCATCTTGAGGCGAGCTTCCCGCTTAGATGCTTTCAGCGGTTATCCCTTCCGAACGTAGCAAACCAGCCGTGCTCTTGGCAGAACAACTGGCACACCAGAGGTTCGTCCGTCCCGGTCCTCTCGTACTAGGGACAGCCCCTCTCAAGTCTCCTGCGCGCGCAGCGGATAGGGACCGAACTGTCTCACGACGTTCTAAACCCAGCTCGCGTACCGCTTTAATGGGCGAACAGCCCAACCCTTGGGACCTGCTCCAGCCCCAGGATGCGACGAGCCGACATCGAGGTGCCAAACCATCCCGTCGATATGGACTCTTGGGGAAGATCAGCCTGTTATCCCCGGGGTACCTTTTAGCCGTTAAGCGACGGCGCTTCCACATGCCACCGCCGGATCACTAGTCCCAGCTTTCGCTCCTGCTCGACATGTCTGTCTCACAGTCAAGCACCCTTGTGCACTTACACTCGACACCTGGTTGCCGACCAGGCTGAGGGTACCTTTGGGCGCCTCCGTTACCTTTTGGGAGGCAACCGCCCCAGTTAAACTACCCACCAGACACTGTCCCTGATCCGGATCACGGACCTAGGTTAGACATCCAGAACGACCAGAGTGGTATTTCACCAATGACTCCACAAGCACTAGCGTGCCCTGCTTCACAGTCTCCCACCTATCCTACACAAGACGTCCCAAACACCAATGTCAAGCTGCAGTGAAGGTCCCGGGGTCTTTCCGTCCTGCTGCGCGTAACGAGCATCTTTACTCGTAGTGCAATTTCGCCGGGTCCGTGGTTGAGACAGTGGGGAAGTCGTTACGCCATTCGTGCAGGTCGGAACTTACCCGACAAGGAATTTCGCTACCTTAGGATGGTTATAGTTACCACCGCCGTTTACCGGCGCTTAAGTTCTGAGCTTCGCAGCCCGAAGGCCACTAACCCGTCCCCTTAACGTTCCGGCACCGGGCAGGCGTCAGTCCGTATACGTCGTCTTGCGACTTTGCACGGACCTGTGTTTTTAGTAAACAGTCGCTTCCCCCTGGTATCTGCGACCGCACCTAGCTCAGGGGGCAAGCCCCTTCACCGGACGCGGTTCCCCTTCTCCCAAAGTTACGGGGATAATTTGCCTAGTTCCTTAACCACGGTTCACCCGATCGCCTTGGTATTCTCTACCTGACCACCTGCGTCGGTTTAGGGTACGGGCCGCTAAGATGCTCGCTGCGAGGTTTTTCTTGGCAGCATGGGATTACTCACTTCGCCTAAATCGGCTCGGCGTCAGGTCTCAGGCTATATGGCGCGCGGATTTGCCTACGCGCCGCCCTACACCCTTACTCCGGGACAACCATCGCCCGGTAGAGCTACCCTCCTGCGTCACCCCTTCGGCTTGCCTACTACCAGTCTGGGTCGCGCGCTCGGCCAGATCGCCCCGAAGGGCTCGCCGGCGTCAGCGCGCTTAGCATCGCCAGGCTCGGCATGGGCGCATCTTACAGCGGGTACGGGAATATCAACCCGTTGTCCATCGACTACGCCTGTCGGCCTCGCCTTAGGTCCCGACTTACCCTGGGCGGATTAGCCTGCCCCAGGAACCCTTGGTCATTCGGCGGAGGGGTTTCTCACCCCTCTTTCGCTACTCATGCCTGCATTCTCACTCGTGTGGCGTCCACGGCTGGATCACTCCGCCGCTTCCCTCGCCACACGACGCTCCCCTACCCACCCGCGCACCTGGACCCTAAAGGCGCCGGAGGCCGCAGTCCCAGGCAGCCGCGGCCGAAACCACAGCGGCCAGGACCGCCATCCACCTTAGCCACAGAGGGCCGGGTTATCGCGCGAGTGCCACAGCTTCGGCGGTGTGCTTGAGCCCCGTTAAATTGTCGGCGCAGAATCACTTGACCAGTGAGCTATTACGCACTCTTTCAAGGGTGGCTGCTTCTAAGCCAACCTCCTGGTTGTCTCTGCAACTCCACATCCTTTCCCACTTAGCACACGCTTAGGGGCCTTAGCTGGTGATCTGGGCTGTTTCCCTCTCGACTACGAACCTTATCGCCCGCAGTCTCACTGCCGCGCTCTCACTTACCGGCATTCGGAGTTTGGCTGATTTCAGTAAGCTTGTAGGCCCCCTAGACCAACCAGTAGCTCTACCTCCGGCAAGAAACACGCGACGCTGCACCTAAATGCATTTCGGGGAGAACCAGCTATCACGGAGTTTGATTGGCCTTTCACCCCTACCCACAGGTCATCCCCCAGGTTTTCAACCCTGGTGGGTTCGGTCCTCCACGCGGTCTTACCCGCGCTTCAACCTGCCCATGGGTAGATCACTCCGCTTCGGGTCTACAGCATGCGACTCAAACGCCCTATTCAGACTCGCTTTCGCTACGGCTACCCCTCACGGGTTAACCTTGCCACATACCGTAACTCGCAGGCTCATTCTTCAAAAGGCACGCGGTCACTTCACTCTGGCCGAAGCCAGATACGCTCCCACGGCTTGTAGGCACACGGTTTCAGGTACTATTTCACGACCCCTCACCGGGGTGCTTTTCACCTTTCCCTCACGGTACTGGTTCACTATCGGTCACCAGGGAGTATTTAGGCTTAGGAGGTGGTCCTCCCGGATTCACACGGAATTTCACGGGCTCCGTGCTACTTGGGATACCGTCCGGAGAGTCGTCTCGGTTTCACGTACGGGGGTGTCACCCACTATGCCGACGCTTTCCAGACGTCTTCTGCTACCCAGACGATTTGTTACTCTCTGCCAGATCAGCAGCTCTGGCTGGACGGTCCCGCTACCCCGGTCACGCAACGCCTGCTGGCTATAACACGTGACTGGTTTGGCCTCTTCCCCTTTCGCTCACCACTACTCAGGGAATCGCGGTTGCTTTCTCTTCCTGCGGGTACTGAGATGTTTCACTTCCCCGCGTTACCTCCACCTGCCCTATGTGTTCAGGCAGGGGTGACGGGCAATTACGCCCGATCAGGTTTCCCTATTCGGAAATCCCCGGATCAATGTCTGGTTGCCGACTCCCCGGGGCTTATCGCAGGCTCCAACGTCCTTCTTCGGCTCCTGGTGCCAAGGCATCCACCGTGTGCCCTTATTAACTTGGCAACTACAGATTGATGCTCGCGTCCACTGTGCAGTTCTCAAGATACGGGCGGTCCCGGTCCGCGCACCTCCGCATCCGCGGCGGGCGCGGGCCGGTCCGAAGGGATGGCTCAACGCGCCGTTCCCTCAGGACCCAACAGCGTGCTCGACCAGGCCGTCACCGCCGCCACCCGTTCCAGTCCCGAGGGGCCGTACTAACCGGCGTGAGCGAACGATCGGACCGAATAACCAGTGCTCCACTAGTGAGCTGCCATCTCGGGACATTCGCCCGAGACATGGCTCTGGACGCGATCTGCCGTAGAGACCGCGCCAGGTGCTCCTTAGAAAGGAGGTGATCCAGCCGCACCTTCCGGTACGGCTACCTTGTTACGACTTCGTCCCAATCGCCGACCCCACCTTCGACGGCTCCCTCCCTTACGGGTTAGGCCACCGGCTTCGGGTGTTGCCAACTTTCGTGACGTGACGGGCGGTGTGTACAAGGCCCGGGAACGTATTCACCGCGACGTTGCTGATTCGCGATTACTAGCGACTCCGACTTCATGGGGTCGAGTTGCAGACCCCAATCCGAACTGAGACCGGCTTTTTGGGATTCGCTCCACCTTGCGGTCTCGCAGCCCTTTGTACCGGCCATTGTAGCATGTTTGCAGCCCAAGACATAAGGGGCATGATGACTTGACGTCATCCCCACCTTCCTCCGAGTTGACCCCGGCAGTCTCCTATGAGTCCCCGGCATTATCCGCTGGCAACATAGGACGAGGGTTGCGCTCGTTGCGGGACTTAACCCAACATCTCACGACACGAGCTGACGACAGCCATGCACCACCTGTGCAGGGCCCTTACGGACACCGTATCTCTACGGCTTTTCCCTGCATGTCAAACCTTGGTAAGGTTCTTCGCGTTGCGTCGAATTAAGCAACATGCTCCGCCGCTTGTGCGGGCCCCCGTCAATTCCTTTGAGTTTTAGCCTTGCGGCCGTACTCCCCAGGCGGGGCGCTTAATGCGTTAGCTGCGGCACGGAATCCGTGGAAGGACCCCACACCTAGCGCCCAACGTTTACGGCGTGGACTACCAGGGTATCTAATCCTGTTCGCTCCCCACGCTTTCGCTCCTCAGCGTCAGGTAAGGCCCAGAGAACCGCCTTCGCCACCGGTGTTCCTCCCGATATCTGCGCATTTCACCGCTACACCGGGAATTCCATTCTCCCCTACCTACCTCTAGTCTGCCCGTATCCACTGCAAGCCCAGGGTTAAGCCCCGAGTTTTCACAGCGGACGCAACAGACCGCCTACGAGCTCTTTACGCCCAATAATTCCGGACAACGCTTGCGCCCTACGTGTTACCGCGGCTGCTGGCACGTAGTTCAGCCGGCGCTTCTTCTGCAGGTACCGTCACTCTCGCTTCGTCCCTGCTGAAAGGGGTTTACAACCCGAAGGCCTTCATCCCCCACGCGGCGTCGCTGCGTCAGGCTTTCGCCCATTGCGCAATATTCCCCACTGCTGCCTCCCGTAGGAGTCTGGGCCGTGTCTCAGTCCCAGTGTGGCCGGTCGCCCTCTCAGGCCGGCTACCCGTCGTCGCCTTGGTGGGCCGTTACCCCACCAACTAGCTGATAGGCCGCGAGTCCATCCCTCAGCCGAAATCCTTTCCACCACGACCGATGTCGGTCAGGGGTCGTATCCGGTATTAATTCCGGTTTCCCGGAGCTATCCCAGAGCTAAGGGCAGGTTGCTCACGTGTTACTCACCCGTTCGCCGCTCGAGTACCCCGAAGGGCCTTTCCGCTCGACTTGCATGTGTTAAGCACGCCGCCAGCGTTCGTCCTGAGCCAGGATCAAACTCTCCGTTGATGTCTATATGCAACCGCCTGCCCGGCACGACGGCCTGGCCAGCGGGCTGCTGACATGAAAGAGTGCCTCGCGGGCCGGTTGAACCGGCTCTCAAGGCGATCTTGGCATCCGTAGTGAGGTGATGGTCCGTGGCAGCCACAGCCCCTCACTGACGGGGTTGTTGTGCTTGTGCACTGGCTTTTAGCACGCTGTTGAGTTCTCAAGGAGCGGACGCGCACCGTCACGAGGCTTTCGCCTCAATTCGGGGGCAACCCTACTAACTTACCTGCGAGTTGCAGGTCTGTCAACCGGTTTCACGAGGTTCAACCGACCCGGTAGCTCACTGTATTCCCAGCATACCCCCTGCCCAGGCCAGGTCATGACCGAGCCACGAGCAAGGATCTGTTGCTGACCCCAGGACCACCACCAGCCGACGGCGGGTGCGGGTTGCAGGGCAGGACGAAACACTAGGCAGCAAAACCGTTCCCGTCAAATCGGCAAGCCCGTGCACACCAGCCTCATGCGTCACGAGCGCAGGGCATCCGCGGGCCGCGGGCCACCTGGCTGGCCGGCTCAGCGCTGGCCGGTTCAGTCGGGGACGACTTCCACCCCGCATACAGTGCGCTTGCCCCGCCGGATCACCAGGAACCTGCCGTACAGGAGGTCGTCCACGGACGGCACCGCGTCCTGCGCGGTGACCCGCACGTTGTTCAGGTAGGCGCCACCCCGGCGATCGCCCGGCGTGCCGCCGACTTGCTCGCCACGATCGCCGTCGCGGCCATCAGGTCGGCAACCGGGGGCAGGCCGCGGGCGCGCACGTCCGCGGCTTTCAGCTTGACCGACGGCACCTCGGCCAGCGCCGCCGCCAGGGTCCTCTCATCCAGTGCCCGCAAATCTCCCTGGCCGAAGAGAGCCCGGCTGGCCTCCACCACCCGGGCGCGTCTGCTACACCGACGCCTCGAGCGGCGATGCGGTCCTAGCCTGGAGCTATGTCGACGACGCGATCATGGTCCGGGCGGTCAACGAGCACGGCGACTCGAAAGCGTTGTACGACTTCTTCCTGAAGACCTCGACGTACATCGCCCCGTGACGACGTCGCGTCCCGACTCGCGTCTCGGCACGGACCTCGGGCCGTATCGCATCGAACGCGTCCTGGGGCGCGGCGGCATGGGCGTCGTCTACCTCGCCGAGCAGCGCGACCTGGGGCGAAAGGTGGCGCTCAAGCTGCTCGCTCCCGACTTCGCCGATGACGAGGCTCTTCGTGCTCGGTTCCTGCGCGAATCTCACCTGGCGGCCTCGATCGACCACGCGAACATCATCCCGATCTACGAGGCCGGTGAGGCCGATGGCACCTATTACCTCGCGATGCGCTACGTCGAGGGCACCGACCTCGACGACCGCCTGAAGGCCGGCCCGCTCGACCCGGATCTCACGGTCGCACTGTTGGCACAGGTGGCGGGCGCCCTCGATGCTGCGCATGCCCAGGGTCTCGTCCATCGCGATGTGAAGCCCGCCAACCTCCTCCTCGCCGACGAGGGCGGCGAGGTCCCACACGTCTACCTGACCGACTTCGGGCTGACCAAGAAGCGCGCCAGCCAGTCGGGCCTGACGCGCGCAGGCTCGACCCTCGGCACGCTCGAATACATGGCGCCCGAACAGGTCGAGGGTAGGGAGGTCGACGCCCCGGCCGACGAATACGCCCTCGCCTGTGTCGCCTTCCAGTGCCTGACCGGACGGGTGCCATTCGTACGGGACTCGGACGTCGCTGTCGCCATGGCACATCTCCACGACCCGCCACCATCGGCGGTTGCGCTCCAGTCGGAGCTGCCGGCCGGCGTGGATGTGGTCCTGGCGCGCGGCATGGCCAAGGATCGGGAGGCTCGCTACGAGACCTGTGCGGCCCTTATGGCCGACCTGCGTCGCGCATTGGGTGGCGGCAAGATCACGACTCCGTCCGTGCCCGCCCAGCCGACCTCGCGTCGTCGCCCTCTGGCGATCGGCGCCGTGGTCGTCCTCGGTCTCCTCGCCATCGGCGGCCTGGTCCTGGGTCAGGCGACTCGGCGTGTTCGGGCCGGGTGCGTGGTCGCCTTCGGCACCGGCGCGGCGCCGCCCTGCAGCCGACGAGCGGAATCGCGACGCCGGCATCGAGCGCGTTTCCGAACCCGGACGAAGCGGAGCTCATCGCGGCCCTGCCCGACGATCTTCCGGGACCTCTGCGGCGCGGGTCGATGGCAGACGTCAGCGGCGCGAGCGGAGCGTCGGGCCCACCCATCGCCAGCGTGACATGCACACAGGGAAACGACACCTTCCAGGCGAAGCGGCTCGACCCGAACATCGTGCGTCCGGACGAGGTCATCGCGCTCCGAGCCACAGAACGGGATCTACCGGCAGGCGACTGTGAGATCGCGGCACCAGCGATCGGGGCCTGGAAGCAGGGGAGCGAGAGATCGGATCGGCGACCTGCTATCAGGACGGCATCTCCGAGGTCATCGAGTGGAGCTACGAAGACCAGGACTTGCTGGTGCGCGCGGCGTTCCCATACATGGATGCGAAGTCGGTGGCGAGCTGGTGGCTCGATACCCGCGACCTCATCGGCCCCGACGCGGGCGAGGCGCCCTTCCCGAACACGGCCGAAGCAGCCCTCCTGAGCCGCATCCCGACCGACCTGCGCCAGGACTGCCATCGCGGTTCGTATGGCCCGATCGCCACCTCCATCTCTGTCAGACCGATCGCCAGCGTCGAATGCCCCCTGGACCCGGAGTCCGGAGCGAGCAGCTTCACGGTTCGGCAGATCAGTGCGTTCGATGCGCCGACCGCGAGCGAGGTCGTGGAGGCCATCACAGGTAGCTTGGGCGGTTGCCCACCGCCGGCCCGCGCCGACGGGCGCTGGTCGATCGGCGCACGCGATGTCGGCGCGATCGTCTGCTACTCCGACCAGCACCCGAGTCCCGTCATCGACTGGTCGTACGACTCCGACCAGATCCTCGCCGCGCGAGGCGGTCGGACGAGCGGCGAGACGTCCTCTTCCAATGGTGGGTCGCGAATGCGCCGAACTTCGCTCGAGCCCATGACCACCAGCCGTCCCGACTCGCGCCTGGGCACCGACCTCGGACCGTATCGCATCGAGCGGGTCCTGGGTCGTGGCGGTATGGGCGTCGTCTACCTCGCCGAGCAGCGCGAACTCGGGCGCAAGGTGGCCTTGAAGCTGCTGCCCGACGAGCTGGCGCAGGACGCCGACTTCCGAGCCCGCTTCGACCGCGAGTCGCACCTTGCGGCCTCGATCGACCACCCCAACATCATCCCGCTCTACGAGGCCGGCGAGATCGATGGCACGGCCTTCCTGGCGATGCGCTTCGTCGACGGCGTGGACCTCGCCAGTCGGCTCACGGACGGGCCGCTGGAACCGAGCGAGGCCGTCGGCGATCCTGGCCCAGGTCGCCGGTGCCCTCGATGCCGCGCACGCGCGCGGCCTCGTCCATCGCGACGTCAAGCCGGGCAACGTGCTCCTCGACCGGACGGCACAGGGCGAGCACGCCTACCTGACCGACTTCGGGTTGACGAAGCAGACCGGCACCGAGTCCGGCCTGACCCGGATGGGCTCGTTCATGGGCACGCCGGCCTACATGGCGCCCGAGCAGATCGAAGGCCGAGAGGTCGATGGACGGGCCGACCAGTACAGCCTCGCCTGCATGGCCTTCGAGCTGTTGACCGGCTCCGTGCCCTTCACCCGTGACCAGGAGTTCGCCGTCGCCATGGCCCACGTGCGCGATCGACCGCCGGCGCCGACGAGCCTGCGTCCGGAACTGCCGGCCGCCGTCGATATCGTCTTCGCCCAGGCGATGGCCAAGGACCGCGAGGCGCGATATTCGACCTGTTCCGCCTTCGTCGACGATCTGCGCTCGGCGCTCGGCGGCGGAGCGGTCATCGCTCGGCCGCTCTCCACGGAGCAGCGACGCCGAACCTCCCTCCTCGTGGCCGCCGTCCTGGGCCTTGGGCTGGTCGCCGTCGCGGGCGTGGCTTTGGCGTCGGGCCTCCTCGGTGGAGCAGGAAGCCCGTCACCACCGGCATCGGCTCCCCTGGCCGTCGCGCCCACTCCGGCGCCCACGGCTACCAGCTCGCCCACGCCGGATCCCTCGATCTTCCCGAACACGGCGGAGGCAGCCCTCCTCGCAAAGCTGCCGGCGAACCTGACGTCGACGTGCGTCCGTGGCGGGGGCAAGGCGGACACCGCAGCAGCCGGATGGAATGGGCAGATCGTCGTATCGAGATCGGGCAACGCTCCGAACATCGTGAACAACTATGGACCGGTCCAGCCCGGCGCCCCCAAGGCGTCCCTGATCTGCACACCCGACGGCGGTCCGGATCAGCTCTACATACAGGAACTCCGACTGCCGTCGGGCACGGGCGACGTCGGCGGAGAGGCGGCATTCTCAGTGGCTGCACTCGCGACGCGCTACGCCATCAAGCCTGGCTCGTGCTCCAGCGGCGCCGAGGCCTCAACGACGTGGTCCGTCGGCGGCAGCAGCGTCCCCAGCGGCACGGTCGTGTGCATCCCGAAAGCGGGCTGGGACGGCGGGTCGTGGATCTACTGGTCCTTCGCGGGTGGCAACACGCTCGGCTTCGCCACCCGCAAGGACGCCGACTACGACGCCCTGTACCAGTGGTGGCAGAACCTGACGCTGTTCATCGAGTAGGCAGACCCTCGGCTCCGCTGCTCCCGGCCGGGCCCTCTGCTACGCTTCGGCCTCCGATGATCGATCCCGCCACGCGCCCCCGCACGCTCGTCGAAAAGATCTGGGACGACCACGTCGTCATCGATGAGCCAGGCGCGCCGACCGTCCTCGCGGTCGACCTGCACCTCGTCCACGAGGTCACCAGCCCGCAGGCCTTCACCGGCCTTCGCGAGCGCGGCCTCAAGGTTCGACGCCCATCGCAGACCGTGGCCACGGCCGACCACTCCATCCCGACCCACGACCGATCGCTGCCCATCCTCGACCAGCAGGCGGCCTTCCAGGTCCAGCAACTGGAGCGCAACTGCGCCGAGTTCGGGATCCCGGCCTACACCATCGGCTCGACGCATCAGGGCATCGTCCATGTCATCGGTCCCGAGCTCGGGCTGACGCAGCCGGGCATGACCATCGTCTGTGGTGACTCGCACACCGCCACGCACGGCGCCTTCGGGGCCCTCGCCTTCGGCATCGGGACCAGCGAGGTCGAGATGGTGCTGGCGACGCAGACGTTGCTGCAGCGCCGCCCGAAGACCTACGAGGTCCGCGTCGACGGCCGGCTGCGGCCCGGTGTCTCGGCCAAGGACATCATCCTTGCCCTCATCGCGCGCATCGGCATCGGCGGCGGCACCGGGCACGTCTTCGAGTACACCGGCGAGGCCATCCGAGCGCTCTCCATGGAGGAGCGCATGACGGTCTGCAACATGAGCATCGAGGGTGGCGCCCGGGCCGGTCTCATCGCCCCCGACGAAACGACCTTCGCCTACATCGAGGGCCGGCGACATGCCCCGCAGGGGGCCGACTGGGCCGCCGCGGTCGAGCGCTGGCGTCGACTTCCCTCGGACGCCGGGGCGGCCTATGACGCCTCGATCGTCTTGGCGGCGGGCGACCTCGAGCCGATGGTCACGTACGGCACGAACCCGGGCATGGGCATCCCGATCACGGGCCACGTCCCCTCCCCGGACGAGCTGACCGAGCCCGCGCACCAGCGCGCGCTGGAGAAGGCGCTCGTCTACATGGACCTCCAGCCCGGGCAGTCCATCCTCGGCCAGAAGCTCGACGTCGTCTTCATCGGCTCGTGCACCAACTCGCGGATCTCCGACCTGCGCCTGGCGGCCGCCGTGCTGCGCGACCGACACGTCGCCGACGGCTTGCGTGTGATGGTCGTGCCTGGCTCGCAGCAGGTGAAGGCACAGGCCGAGGCCGAAGGTCTCGACGACGTCTTCCGTGCCGCTGGCGCCGAGTGGCGTGAGGCCGGCTGTTCGATGTGCATCGCCATGAACGGCGACCAGCTGGCGCCGGGCCAGTACGCCATCAGCACCAGCAACCGCAACTTCGAGGGTCGCCAGGGCAGAGGCGGTCGGACGTTCCTGGCCTCGCCGCTGACGGCCGCCGCTTCCGCGCTGCACGGCGTGGTGACCGACCCGCGGACGGTCATGGATACGAACCCGGCTGTGGTCGGAGGCCAGTGATCATGTCGGGCTGGAGCCGCTGATCGTGGCCGAGCCGTTCGAGTCGTTCACCAGTCGCGTCATCCCGTTCCCGGCCGAGAACGTCGACACTGATCAGATCATCCCGGCGCGCTTCCTCAAGACGACCGACCGCTGGGGCCTTTCGGAGGCGCTCTTCAACGACTGGCGCTTCACCGACGACGGCAGCCCGATCCCCGACTTCGTGCTCAATCGGCGCGAGATGCAGGGTCGCCGGATCCTGCTCAGCGGCGACAACTTCGGAGCCGGATCGTCACGGGAGCACGCGGCATGGGCGCTCACCGCGTGGGGCATCAGAGCCATCCTCTCGACCTCGTTCGCCGACATCTTCCGCAGCAATTCGCTCAAGAACGGCCTGCTGCCGATCGTCGTCGAGGCCGAGCGTCACCGGCAGCTCTTCGAGCTGCTGGTCACGAACCCGGAGGTCGAGCTGACCGTCGATCTGGAGGCCCAGGTCGTGCACATGCCAGGCGACGAGGACTTGCCCTTCGATGTCGACCCCTTCGCCAAGCGGATGCTGCTCGAGGGGACCGACGAGATCGGTTATCTGCTCGGCCGCGAGGCTGCCATCACCGCCTATGAGTCGGCGCATCCAGCGCGCATCGACACGCACCTCGCGGGCTGACCAGCGCTAGCGACCCGGGTCGTCGCGCACCAACGCCGTCCATCGATCGCCGACAGAAGGAGACCACATGGCCAAGCAGTACGCCAGCCCGCCCGAGATGACCATCGACGGCTCGAAGACCTATACGGCGACGATCGAGACGAGCGCCGGCACGATGACCGCCGAGCTGCTCGTCGGTGAGGCGCCGATGACGGTCAACAACTTCGTCTTCCTGGCGCGCGAAGGTTTCTACGACGGGGTCATCTTCCACCGTGTGATCCGTGGCTTCATGATCCAGGGCGGTGACCCGACCGGCACAGGCACCGGCGGCCCCGGCTACCGCTTCCGTGACGAGCCCGTCCGGCTCCAGTATTCGCGGGGCACGTTGGCCATGGCCAACGCCGGGCCGAACACGAATGGCAGCCAGTTCTTCGTCATGCACGCCGACTACGGGCTGCCGCCCAACTACACGATCTTCGGTCGGCTGACCTCGGGCACCGACGTGCTCGACGCGATCGCGACCGCGGCGACCGGCTCCCAGGACCGACCCAAGGAGCCTGTCAGCATCACCTCCATCTCGATCGTCGAAGCCTGAGCGCGTCGGAACCGCATCAGGGGCGAGGTCGTCTGGCGGGCATGCCACACACCGGCAAGGCCATCATCGTCGGCATCACGTTGACCGTGAGCCTCGTCCTCGGCGCGTGCTCGGCAGGCGGAGCCGCCACGCCAAGCCCGACTCCGATCCCGCCCGATGCCTCGGTCACCTCGCCGCCCGATGGCGGCGGCATCGACCCGGGCCTGCCACAACCGCAGTTCGTCTCCCCCAAGCCCGGCCAGCTCGCCACCCATCCGGTCTCGGTCGCGGGCCTGACGCCGACCGTCGACGGCCACCACGTGACCATCCGGGCCGATTGGGTCAGCGGCGTCGAGCCATGCAACGTCCTCGATCGGGTCGAGGTCGCGAAGGACGGGACGACCATCACCGTCGGATTGTTCGAGGGCTCGAGCGACCTGAACGCCGTCTGCATCGAGATCGCCGCCTACAAAGCTACGCTCATCGATCTCGGCGAGCTCGATCCCGGCGCGTACGTCGTCCAGTCGGCCGACGGTGCGGCACCGCCTGCCTCCTTCACGGTCGAGTAAGCGCTCCTTCGGCTACCGGCAGGATCCCGGTGGCATGACCCGCGGACGTCGCCCGGTCGCCGTTCAGCAGGCGACGTGCCATCAACGCGACAGCGAGCCGCTCACGACGGGTCCCGTCGAGCGGGCCGCCGAGCAGGGTTTCGATGCGCTCCAACCGGTAGGCCACCGTTCGATTGGCGAGGTGCAGCCGACGCGCGGTCTCGCGCATGTTCTCGCCGGCTTCGAAGTAGACATCGAGCGTCTCGATCAGCTCTGCACCCATCCGCGTATCGGCCAGGAGCGGACCGAGCTCGTGGTGGACGACGACGCCGAGCAGCTCGTCATCGTTGAGCATCAGGCGTTCGACGGCCAGCTCGTTGGGATGGTCCAGCCAGCCGCGATGGCCGAGCCGCTCGGCGGTGCGCAGGGTGTCGATCAGGGCGTGGAGCGCCGGCGCCAGGGCCTCGACGCCGGTCACGACCGGGCCGACGACGGCCGTCCACGGCGCTGCAGCCTCCTCCACGTCCGGCGAGCCGTCTCGGCCGCGGATCGCGAGTCGGGCCGCACCCGCTGGCGGTCGACCTCCCAGGACCGCATCGAGGGTCATGTGGAGCCTGGGCAGGCCCGGCCAGTCACCGCGGGCGAGCACGACGATCCGCCCGCGCCAGCCGATGACCTGGGGCAGCGTCAGTCCGCTCCTGGCGCGCTCGCCGGCAGACAGGATCCCGAGGCCAGTCGCGAGCCGGCCGACGGCGTCATCGAACGCCTCGTCAGAGCCATCGGCGGCAACCGCGACGAGCCGGAACGAACCGTCTGGATCGAGGCCTCGCGCGAGCGCGTGGCGCCGCATGCGTCCCGCGCCGGAAGCGTCGAGGGTTACGGCCCCGAGCAGCTCCTCGAGGAACGCGCGGCGCGCCTCGACGTCCCGGGCGACGAGCTCGCGGTCGACCGCGCGGTAGCCCGACGCCACGGCGGCCACGATGACGTCGCCGGCGTGCAACAGCCGACGCGCCAGGTGCACGAGCACCGCCCGATCCCATGGCTCCTGCTCACGGAGCTCCCACATCGCCCATAGCGTCGAGAGGTATCGATCCAGCAGCCGCTCGGTCAGGAGCCCGGCGTGCGCGCCCGCTTCGCCGTCGGCACGCAGGCTGGCCATCGCGGAGTCGAGGTCCCGGGCCTCGGACAACAGGTGCGCGATGAGCTCGACCGCCGGGCGGATCGCGTCGGCCGGCTCGCCGACATCTGCCGCCACAGCAACGACCGTTGCGTCCAGGTCGCGCAGCATCGCGGCCACGAGGTCGGGATCGAGTGGCGAGATCCGAACGGTCATCGGGGCACGATCCTTCCAGCCGGTCGGCTCGATGCCTATCAGCGAACTTGCCGCACGGTAGCAGGATTCGGTGGCCATTGCGCCCTTCGTGCATCCTCGGTGCCGTCCGTTCTGCCGCAGCAGTGCATCGATTCGCGGCGCTCCAGTTGCGAGGATGAAGGCTGTCCGCAGCGACACCGTTGGTGGAACCCCGAGCCACCGCCGCGGGGGGAGTCGCTGCGGACGTTCCGTGTCCGGCGGCTATCCTCGTACCGATGCCCATCCGCGCCGAAACCACCGCCGACGTGGCCGCCATCCGGTCCGTCAACGTGGCCGCCTTCCCGACGCCCGCGGAGGCGGACCTAGTCGAGCGCATCCGCGCATCGGACGCATTCATCCCCGAGCTGTCGCTCGTGGCCGAGCTCGACCCCGACGCGGAAGGTCGGCCCGGCCAGATCGTCGGGCACATCCTGCTCAGTCGAGTCGCCATCGCCGGCATCGACGAACCGATCCTGGCGTTGGCCCCGATGGCCGTCGCTCCAGAGCACCAGCGTCAGGGCATCGGATCGACGCTCGTGCGGGCAGGGCTCGACGCTGCGGAGTCGCGGGAGGAGCCGCTTATCGTCGTCCTTGGGGCACCCCTGGTTCTACCCGCGATTCGGGTTCAAGCGCGCCTCTCGCTACGGCCTGTTCCCATCCGAAGCGTGGCCCGATGCCGCCTTCATGGCCAAGCCGCTCACGACCTGGAGCAGCATCCTTCGCGGCCGCGTCGTCTACCCGCCGACCTTCGAGGGCGTCTAGGAGGCCGGGGATCGCCGCCGTCGGTCGGACCCTCGTACACTCCACCCATGCCCGACCCGAGACCGGCGACCAACGGCCACCACCCGTACGACACCGCGAGCGATCCCGCCAAGCGACACTCGGCGACGCTCACCGACGGGCCGGACCGGGCGCCCGCGCGGGCCATGCTCAAGGCCATCGGCTTCACCGATGAAGACCTGGCCAAGCCGATCGTCGGCGTGGCCACGACGTGGATCGAGACGATGCCGTGCAACTACAACCAGCGTCGTCTGGCGGAGTCGGTCAAGGTCGGCATCCGCCGCGCGGGCGGTACGCCCATGGAGTTCAACACGATCGCGGTCAGCGACGGCGTGACGATGGGCACCCAGGGCATGAAGGCCTCGCTGGTCAGCCGCGAGGTCGTGGCCGACTCGATCGAGCTGGTCTCCCGCGGCCACCTCTTCGACGGGCTCGTCTGCCTGGTCGGCTGCGACAAGACCATCCCGGCCGCGGCGATGGCGGTCGCCCGCCTCGATATCCCGGCCGTGATCCTCTACAACGGAACCATCTACCCGGGCGTCTACAAGGGCAAGCGCGACGCCACGGTCGTCACCGTCTTCGAGGCGGTCGGTGCCTATCGGGCGGGCAAGATCACGCTCGACGAGCTCTACGAGATCGAGAACGTCTCGTGCCCCGGCCCCGGGGCCTGCGGCGGCCAGTACACCGCGAACACGATGAGCACGGTCCTCGAGTTCCTGGGCCTCTCGCCGGCGGGCTTCAACGGGGTCCCCGCGGAAGACCCGCTCAAGGACGACGTGTCCGAGCGCACCGGCGAGCTGGTCATGGACCTCGTCCGTCACGACCGACGCCCGAGCGCGATCGTCGACCGGCGCTCGATCGAGAACGCCATCGCCTCGATCTCCGCGACCGGGGGCTCGACCAACGGCGTCCTGCACATGCTGGCCATCGCCCGCGAGTTCGACATCCCGCTGACCATCGATGAGTTCGGCGAGGTAGCGGACCGCACGCCGATCGTGGCCGACATGATGCCGGGCGGCCGCTACGCCGCCTCCGACATGTACGACGCCGGCGGTGTGGCGCTGGTCATGCGTGAGCTACTCAAGCGACCCGGGCTGCTGCATGCCGATGCAGCGACCGTCGACGGGCGGACCATCGGCGAGATCGCCGCGGCCGCCCAGGAGACGGAGGGACAGCAGGTCGTCCGGCGGCTGGAGACGCCGGTCAAGCCGACCGGCGGCCTGGCCATCCTGCGCGGCTCGTTGGCACCCGAGGGCTGTGTCGTGAAGCTGGCGGGGCACGAGCGGCTCTTCCATCGCGGACCGGCGCGGGTCTTCGAGTCGGAGGAGGCCTGCTTCGAAGCCGTCAAGGCGCGGCTGATCAAGCCCGGAGATGTGGTGGTCATCCGCTACGAAGGTCCCGCGGGCGGTCCGGGCATGCGCGAGATGCTGGGTGTCACCGCCGCCCTCGTCGGCGAGGGCCTTGGTGAGTCGGTCGCCCTGCTGACCGACGGACGGTTCAGCGGCGGGACGCACGGCCTGATGCTCGGCCACGTGGCGCCCGAGGCCGCGCTCGGCGGCCCCATCGCCGTCGTCGAGGAGGGCGACACGATCACCATCGATGTCGAGCGTCGAACGCTCGACCTTGACGTCGCACCGGACGAGGTCGCTCGCCGTTTGGCCGGCTGGATCCCACCAGCGCCGCGGTTCACGAGCGGCGTCTTCGCCAAGTACGCGGCGCTCGTCGGCTCGGCCAGCGAGGGCGCCGTCACGACCGCCCCGTCGTCAGTGCAGCGATGGCACCCGATCGCCACGTCCTGACCGACGGTGAGCGCCGCTTCATCGATGAGCGGCGTCACGCGGTGCTCGCGACGACGGCACCTGACGGCCGGGCGCGCCTGGTCCCCATCTGCTACGCCCTGACCGACGAGGTCGACCGCGTCGGCCGGCCCATCCTCTACACGCCGATCGACGACAAGAAGAAGAAGACGGACAACCCGCACGACGTGGCCCGCGTGCGCGACCTTCTGGTGCTGCCCGAGTTGAGCCTGATCATCGACCGCTGGGACGAGGACTGGGATCAGCTGGCCTGGCTGCGCATCTACGGCTATGGCGAGCTCCTCGAGCCGCAGCCCGATGAGATCGCCGAGCACGCGGCGGCAGTCACGCTGCTGCGCGCGCGCTATCCGCAGTACGCCGAGCACGATCTCGAGCACCGACCGATCATCCGGGTCGCGCTCGAGCGGGTCGTCAGCTGGGGCAGGTTCGAGTGACCACGGCCGATCGGCCGGACGTGGCGGCGCTCAGTCCGGTCGCGGCATTCGACGAGATGATCGGCCACCTGCAGGCCCTCCTCCGGCTGCGCACGGTGAACCCGCCGGGCGACGAGATCCTGGCCGCGCGCTACCTCGCCCGCGTGCTCGCCGAGGCTGGCCTCGAGCCGATCGTCCTGGAGCCGTATCCCGGACGCGGCAACGTCATCGCCCGCCTCCGGGGCGACGGAACGGGCGGCGGACCTCTGCTCCTCTTGGCGCACCTCGATGTCGTGCCGGCCGATCCCGAATGCTGGACGCGCGACCCGTTCTCGGGCGACATCGCAGAGGGCTACGTCTACGGCCGCGGTGCCGTGGACATGAAGGGCATGGCGGCCATGGAGCTGCAGGTCGTGCTGGGTCTCGCCCGCGACGCGACCGCGGCTGGCCTCGATCCCGCTCGTGACCCCGTCCCCGGCCTGCGGCGCGACGTCATCTTCGCCGGCACCGCCGACGAGGAGTCCGGCGGCTACCTGGGTATCGCCTGGATCGTCGACAACGAACCCGACCTGCTCCGGGCCGATGCCTGCCTGACCGAGGCCGGGGGTGTCAGCGTCGAGGTCGCTGGCCGGCGGTTCTATCCCATCCAGGTGGCGGAGAAGGGCTTCCATCGCTTCGAGATCACCGTCCGCGGCAAAGCCGGCCATGCCTCCGTCCCGCGCGCGGACAATGTGCTCGTCCTGGCTGGACGGGTGCTCGACCGGCTGGGCACGCAGCCTCCGATGCGGGCGACCCAAGTCATGGCCCGCGCCATCAAGGCCGTCCAGGCCGCGCTCCCAGCGGGCTTGGCCGACCACGCCGCCGATGGTCGCCGAGGTCGCTCGACGATCGACCCTCGGACCCGCCGCGCGATCGGTGCCGTGCTGCGCGACACGATCAGCCCGACCATCATCCACGCCGGCACCAAGGACAACGTCATCCCGGGCCACGCCACGATCATCGTCGACTGCCGCATCCTGCCGGGCACGACGGAGGCTGCCATGGAGGCTCAGTTGCGCGAGCGGATCGGCGAGGACCTCTGGCGAGCCTGTGATGTGGTCACGACGCAGTTCGGGGCGCCGCTGGAGCAGCCGCTGCCCCACCCGATCTTCGACCTCTGCGCAGAGGTGCTGCGACGCCACGACCCCGACGGGGTGCCCATCCCGATCATGGTTCCGTTCGCCACCGATGCCAAGCACACGGCCCGGCTGGGGATCCCGACCTATGGCTTCTCGCCGCTGCGGCTGGAGCGCGACGAACCATTCCTGGAACGATTCCACGGCGACGACGAACGCATCGGGTTGGACGCGCTCCGCTTCGGGTTGCCGGTCCTCGACGAGGTCGTCCGCCGCTACTGCGGCTGACCTCGAGACACGGCCGCTCCCGACGGCTCGGCTACAGCCCCTCGCGTGGTGCCTTGATGAGCCGTCCACGGCGCGTCACGGCGTGGCTCGCCAACGCAGCAACGCCCATCGCCACCAGGGCTCGCTCCTGGGCAGGCAGCGGGCGTACCACGGCCAGGAATTGCTCGGCGCGCGCACCATCGATGAGGCCGATGAGCGCGCTGCCCTCCGGGGTGACCTCGACCACCCGCTGCCGCCGATCGGCGACCTCTTCGTGGCGCTCCAGGAGGCCGCGCGTCTCAAGCGCCGTGACGATGCGAGACGTGGCCGATGTCGATCGTCCGATCATGTCGGCCAGGTCAGCGATGGTCAGCGTCGCGGTGCCGGCGGCGGCGTAGAGCGCGGCCAGCTGGGTGAACCCAAGGCGCAGCTCACCGAGCTGGGCCGCGAACCCGATGACCAGATCTCGCCACAGCGCTTTGCCCATCGCGATGCGATCGGAGAGCTGCAGCGGGTTCTGGATGACCGCGCCGGCGGCCGCGACCTCGGGCGAGATCCTGGTTCGTTGCGCTCCGGTCCTGCGGCCCGGTGCCGTGCTGGGGTCGGTCATCCGTGGAGGGTAGCGACTCGCGGCGATGTGTGCATGCCTGCATACGTTCAGGCGGTCGGAGGGTGGCCGCGGAGTATGGTGCCGCCGTCCGGCCCAGGCACGGTGCGCGTCCACGCGCCCGCGGCGGCCGCAGACGAGGAGTCGATGGGCACGGTCGCGTTCGTATTCCCCGGCCAGGGGTCTCAGTCGGTCGGCATGGGCGAGTCGCTGGCTTCCGCCCATCCTGCTGCCGCCGAGACCTTCGCGGCCGCTGACGCCGCACTCGGCGAGCCGATCACGGCCCTCGCGTTCACGGGGCCAGGCGAAGACCTCGACAGGACCCAGAACGCCCAGCCAGCCTTGCTGGCGACCTCGATCGCCTACCTGCGAGCGCTCCAGGATGCGCTCGTCGCGGTGGGCAGGGAGCCGTGGCAGCCGGCGTTCTACGCCGGCCATTCGATGGGCCAGTACTCGGCCATGGTGGCGGCCGGCGTCATCTCCCTCGACGATGGTGTTCGCCTCGTCCGCGAACGCGGCCTGCGCATGCAGGCGTCCGGTCGCGACGGCGCCATGGCGGCCATCATCGGACTCGACGACGAGCGGCTTCCCGAGCTGATCGCGGCAGGCGAGGCGTATGGCGTCTTCGGCGTTGCCAACCGCAACTCGCCTGGTCAGGTCGTCGTAAGCGGCGAGCGCGCCGCGGTCGAGGCCGCCGCCGAGGCGGCCAAGGGCCTCGGTGCCAAGCGCGCTATCGTGCTCCCGGTCAGCGTGGCCGCCCATTCGCCGCTGATGGCCGAGGCGGCTGAGGGCATGCGCGGCGTCCTGGCCACAGTCGCATTCGCCGATCCGAGCGCGCCACTCCTGGCCAACGCAGACGCCAAGCCGCTGACGACCGGTGAAGCCTGCCGCGCCGAGCTCGTCGACCATCTGACGACCGGCGTCGACTGGGTCGGCGCCGTCGAGGCCATGGCCGCAGCCCGCGTCACGACCTTCATCGAGGTCGGCCCTGGCCGCGTCCTGACCGGCCTCATCAAGCGCATCGTCCCCGACCTCGAAGCCTTCGCCCTCGACGACCCGACCGCTCCGGGGCGACTGGCCATCCCCGACATCGACGCCGTCCCCGCGTCGGCCTGAAGCCCGCAGCCCGACCGCCAGGACCAAGGAGACCGACCGCCCGATGCGTCGCCCCGACTACACCCGCCGCGTGGCCGTGACCGGCCTGGGCATCATCAGCCCCGTCGGCCAGGACATCGACACGGCCTGGACGAACCTCGTCGAGGGCCATTCCGGCCTCAAGCGCATCACCCGCTTCGACCCCTCCCCCTATGAAGCCCAGGCTGCTGGCGAGGTCAATGACTTCGACCCCAACGCCTGGATGAACTTCAAGGAGGTCCGCCGCACCGACCGCAACGTCGTCCTCGGCGTGGCCGCCGCCAAGCAGGCGCTGGCCGACTCCGGCCTCGAGGTCGATGACGACAACCGGGATGAGATCGGCGTCGTCTTCGGGTCCGGTGGTGGTGGGCCCCAGCTGATCATGGACGCCAAGTCGGCCTGGGATACGAAGGGCGCACGAACGGTCAGCCCGTTCTTCATCGCCAACATGCTGCCGGATACGGCGTCGGGCCAGATCGCCATCGAGACGGGCATCAGGGGGCCGAACATGTGCATCGTGACGGCCTGCTCGACCGGCACGCACAACATCGGTGAGGCGGCCGAGGGCATCCGGCGCGGCGACTTCATCGCTGCCATCACCGGCTCGACCGAGTCGCCCCTGCACGAGATCGTCCACGTCGGCTTCAGCAACATGCGCGGCATGGGCCTGCCCCGCGAGGGCGAGGGCATCGAGACCGTCTCGCGGCCCTTCGACGCGACCCGCAACGGCTTCGTGCTCGGCGAAGGGGCTGGCGCCTTGATGCTCGAGGACCTCGAGCTGGCCAAGGCTCGCGGGGCCCAGGTCTATGCCGAGGTCGTCGGCTACGGCTCGGCGGCGGACGCCTGGGACCTCATCCAGCCCATCGAGAAGGGCGACGGCGTCCGACGCGCCATCGAGATGTCGCTCGAGCGCCATGGCGTGCCGGTCGACGAGATCGACCTCGTCAATCCCCACGGCACCTCGACACCGCTCGGCGATCTGCGCGAGGCCCAGGCGCTGTGGTCGGTCTTCGGCGAGCGCACACCGCAGGTCGCCATCAGCGCCACCAAGTCGTTGACCGGCCACCTCATGGGTGCGGCCGGGGCCGTCGAGGGCATCTTCACCGTCCTGTCCGTCCACCATCAGGTGGCGCCGGCGACGTTGAACTACCGGGACCCCGATCCCGAGATCAACCTCGACATCGTCCACGGCTCCTCGCGCGAGATGGAGATCCGCTACGCGATCTCTGACAACATCGGCCTCGGCGGGCACAACGGCGCGGTCATCTTCAAGCGCTACGACGGCGACTGAGACGCAGGTGAGCGAGGCAGCTGGACCGGTCACCGTCGCCTACTACTACCGCATCCGCTGGGGCGGGCAGGCCGAGTTCGTCGAGCTCTTCGAACGCAACCATTGGCCGGTCCTGCGCGACCAGCTCGCCTCCGGCCGATTCCTCGACGTGCGCGCCTACGTACCCCGCTTCCACGGCGACGGCCGGGCCGACTGGACGTTCCTGGTGACCATCACCTATCGCGATTGGGCGGCCATGGAGGCGCACTCCGAGGCGGACATCGTCGCTCGGCTCTACCCGGACGTCGAACGCCACGCGGCGGAGGAGCGGCGACGCTTCGAGCTCGTGGAGGCTCATTGGGACGTGCCGCTCGAGGAGCATGCGCTGCCCTAGGGTGTCGCAGCCATGAGCGTCCCTCCGCGATCACCGCCAGGATCAACGGGAGCCGGCCTGCCCAACGCTGACCCCGTGCTGGGCTTCTACGGGCCGGGAACGGCCATGTGGCGCATCAACCGCGAGGCGGTCCTGCTGGGCGCCGGGCCGGCCGCGCTGCTGCTCCAGATCGCCCATCCGCATGTCGCGGAGGGTGTCGCCCACCACAGCGATTTCGAGGGCGACCCCTGGCGCCGCCTCAGACGGACCCTGCGAACGACGCTGGCGATGGTCTTCGGCGACGGGCCCACGGCGGAGCAGGCTGTGCGTCGATTGAACGGCGTCCACGCCACCATCCGCGGCGAGGCGACGGACCCGGACGCGCGTGCGCTGGCGGGAACCGCCTACCGAGCGATGGATCCCGAGCTGCTCCTGTGGGTCCAGGTGACCCTCGTCTGGACCAGCGTTCAGGCCTATGAGCGCTGGGTCGAACCGCTCGACGGCGCTGATCGCGAGGAGCTCTGGGCCGAGGCGCGCAAGGTCGGTCGACGCCTGGGCATCCCGCTCGATGTCAGCCCGCCCGACTGGCCGGCGCTCGAGGCCTACTGGGATCGGATGGTCGCCCCTGATGGCCCGATCGCCATCACGCCGACTGCTCGACGCCTCGCGGCGTCGATCATCAGGCCACCGATCGTCGGCCTCCCAGGCCCGGCCATCGACCTGCTGGCGACACCCGGCCTGGCGCTGCTTCCCGAGCGGATCCGTGTCGCGTATGGCGTGCCGTGGGGTCCGATCCGCGCATCGATGGCCAGCCTCGGCGACGTGACATTGCGCCTCTGGGTCGGTCGCATGCCGCTCGCCTGGCGTTCGATGCCGCAGGCTCGGGCGGCCGACCGGCGCGTCCGCGGTGCCTTGGGCCGCGGTGCAGGGCACGCGGGTCCGATCGAGCGGGCGGAGAGTGCGTCGCTACAATCCACCGGACCCGCCTCTCAGGAGCCGACCGCCCGTGCCTAGCCAGGACCTTTCGCGTCGCGCCGTCGTCACCGGCCTGGGCGCGGTGACGCCCATCGGCAACGATCATCCGACCTTCTGGCGCAACCTGGTGGCCGGGGTCAGCGGCGCCGGACCGATCACCTCCTTCGACCCGACCGGCTACGACGTGCGCATCGCGGCCGAGGTCAAGGATTTCGACCCGACGGTCGCCATGGACCGCAAGATGGCCCGTCGTATGAGCCGTTTCATCCACCTGGCCATGGCCGCCGGCAAGGAAGCCGTCGAGGACTCGGGCCTCGACTTCGGCGACTGGAGCCCGGAGCGGCGGGATCGTGTCGCCGTCTGCGTCAACACCGGTGGCGGCGGACTCGACCAGGTCATCGACGGCGCCGAGGTGGTGCGCGTGAAGGGCCCGAACTTCGTCAGCCCCTTCGCCATCCCTGCCCTCTCGGGTTCGATGGCCGCCTGCCAGCTCTCGATGGCCTACGGCCTGACCGGCCCGGTCATCACCCAGGTCGCCGCCTGCGCCAGCAGCGTCATCGCCTTCCTCGATGCCCTGCGCATGATCCAGCGTGGCGAGGTCGACGTCGTGCTGGCCGGCGGCTCCGAGGCGCCGCTGGAGGCGATGGCCTTCGCCGCCCTCGGCAATATGGGGGCCCTGTCCAAGCGCAACGACGACCCCACGCATGCCTCACGTCCATTCGACCGCGACCGCGATGGGTTCCTGTTCGGCGAGGGCGCCGGTGTCGTGGTCGTCGAGTCGGCAGCCCACGCGCTGGCGCGCGGGGCACGCATCGAGGCCGAGCTGGTCGGCGCTGCGTTGACCGCCGACGCCTTCCACATCTCCGCCCCGGAGCCGACCGGCCGCGGGGCGACGATGGCCATGACCAAGGCCATGGCCGATGCCGGCCTGGCGCCCGACGAGATCGATTACGTCGTCGCCCACGGGACGTCGACGCCGCTCAACGACCTGACCGAGACGCGGGCCATCAAGGCCGCCTTTGGCGCCCACGCGCACAAGGTCCCGGTCAGCTCGCCCAAGTCGATGATCGGGCACCTGCTCGGCGCGGCCGGCGTGGCGTCGGCGCTGACGGCCCTGGGCGCCATCCGGGAGGGCGTCATCCCGCCGACCGCCAATCTCGAGCACCCCGACCTGCCCGAGTGCGACCTCGACTACGTGCCGCTCGTGGCACGCAAGGCGAAGGTCGACACGGCGATGTTCAACGGCTTCGGATTCGGCGGCCAGAACGCGGTCGCCGTCTTCCAGCGCTTCGAGGCGTAGCCAGAGTCTCGAAGCGGCAGCGACGGCGCCAGGAGGGCGGCATGCGACGGACGAACCTGAGCCTCTACTACCTGGCGGGCTACCTCATCCCGGCCGGCCTGCTGCTCCTGTTCGTGCCGCAGCTCGCGTTGGACCTGCTCTTCTCCAACGGCACCTACGACGTGGCGCCCTTCCGCCTGGTGGGCATCCTGCTCATCGTCCTCGGCGTGATCATCGTGCAGATCATCCGCTTCAAGATCGACGAGCTCTACACGACGACCATCGCCGTGCGCATCTTCATCTCGACCGGCCTGATGGCCCTCTTCCTGACGACCGGCGACCCGTTCTTCCTGGTCATCTTCTTCGTCGTCGCCTTCGGGCTCGTGCTGACGTCGGTCAGCTACATCCTCGATCGGCGGGACCGGGCGGCGGCCTAGGGACCAGTCCGTCGCCGACGGCGCCTTCTAGCCCTCTAGGGCCGGGGCGGGATCGGTCCGCCTTCGTAGTCGGCCATCTGCGCCAGCAGGTCGGCTGGGATCCGAGTCGGCCGCTGCGATGCGTAGTCGAACATGACCAGGATCGTCTCGCCGTCGGCGATCAGCCGACCGGCGCCGCGGGTCGAGTCGGCATCGGCGGTGATGCGGTAGCCGAACGCGAACGACGAGTGCCCCGCCCACGTCGTGCGACAACCGACGAGGAGCCGCTCGCCGAACCAGGCCTGCGACCGGAAGTCGATCGTCGCGTGCGCCAGGATGATGCTGACCGGGTCCTCCGAGATGCCCTCGAACGCGCGGCCGGTGACGGCGTAGTAGTAGCCGGCGCGCGCGGCCTCGAAGTAGGTCAGGTAGACGGCGTTGTTGATGTGGCCCATGGCATCGGTGTCCCGGAAGCGGGTCTCGATGGCGAGCTGGTAGCGGTATGGCCCATCGGCGTGACGCGCGGGCCTCGTCACGCGAGCGCCTGCGGGTGACGCTCGAGACGCACGATGGGAAGCACCTCGTCGATGAACCGGCGGTAGGTGCGCATCTCGTCGAACGCGACCTGGAAGTGGCTGACGCCGACGTCGACCAGCCGCTCGACCTCGCGGATCACATCGGCTGGTGTCGGCCCGAACGGGTGAAAGACGATCTTGTCGCCGTAGAACGGATGGAGGTAGGTCGGATCGAAGGTCGCCGCATCATCCGGCAACGAGACCTCGATGCCCGCCGTCAACCCGATCTCGTCGAAAGGCCGACCGATCGTCTGGCAGTGCTCGCGGAGCGTCTCGTACGGCTTCCGATAGACGGCTTCCCACGGTCCATCCCAGTTCCACATGTCGGCCAGCCGCGCGGTGACCGCGAGGGCCTTCGGCCCCTCCGTGCCGATCATGATCGGGATCGGCGGATCGGGCTTCGGTTCGCAGATCAGGTCGTCGACGTGATAGTAGGTGCCGTGGTAGGTCGCCGGGGACTGGGTCCAAACGGCACGGATGACCTCGATGGCCTCGGCGAGCTGTGCCACCCGAACGCCGCCGCTCGGGTACTCGTAGCCATAGGCTCGGTACTCCTCCTCGTGCCAGCCTGCGCCGAGGCCGAGGATGAAGCGCCCGCCCGTCAGCTCCTGGAGCGATGCCGCCATCTTCGCCAGGAGGGCCGGGTTGCGATAGCTCTGGCTGAGCACGAGATGGCCGTACCGGAAACGCGGGAAGGCAGCCGCCAGGAAGGTCAGGAGCGTCCAGCCTTCGATCGTCGCCTTGTGTCCGAACTGGAGATGGTCAGAGATCCAGACGGTCGAGAACTCGGGTGGCGCCATCTCGAGCACGGTCGCGGTAATGGCTCATCCGATCCACGCCGTCCGGCCTGGCCGGAAAGCCCTGCAAGCCAAGATCCGCCATCGGCGCATCGTAGGGTGGCCAGCGGCCGGCGACCAGAGGCTGTGGCAGGATGGCTCTGGGCCTCGCGTCATCCGCGATGGCCTTGGTCGGGCCACGAGAGAGGGACGAACGATGGACGAAGGTTTGTCGCAGCGTGCACAGGAGCCGCGGCGCCCGCTCGACACAGCCGATCCGCGAGGGATCGCAACGCTGCCGACGGACGGGTCTCGCCACTCGCTGGCGCTGCAGGTCCTGTCCACGGAACACTTCAGCCTGCTGACGCATCGCAGCCTGGCCTACAACGAAGCCTTCACTCGGGTCGGGATGTTCCTGACCTTCCTCTCGATGTCATTCGTGGCCATGGCACTCCTCTCCGGAGCGATGCCGATCGGCTCCGACTTCCTGGTCATCGCGATCATCGTCCTGGGCTTCGACCTCATCGTCGGCATCACGACATTCGTCCGGGTCGCCAATGCCAACAGCGAAGATCTGCACGCCGTGCACGGCATGGCCAGGATCCGGCACGGCTACGTCGAGCTGGCGCCAGAGACGAAGCCGTACTTCACATCGCCGACGTACGACGACATGGAGTCGGTCTTGCTCGCATACACGACCGCGAACCCAGGCTCCATCCGCGCGAATGTCCTCTACGGCATGTCGTCATCGGGCGGCATGCTCAGCCTCGTCGTCTCGCTGGTGGCAGGGGCCTTCGGTGCGGTCATCGCGCTGGCCCTCGGCGTCTCAAGCGGCTTCGCCTTCGCCATCGGCGCCATCCTCGCGCTGCTGTGCGTCGTCAGCGAGCTTCCGCTGGGCGCTTGGACGGGCGATCCGCAACCGACGGGCCCTCGTCGTCAACTTCCCTGCCGCCTGCGGGCGATGGCGGCGGGTGATCGACGACTCGGGATCGATGAAGCCCCGACCTTCGATCGAGGCGCGCGCGTATCGTTGGCCGTGACGCGGGAGCGCCGGCGTCACGTTGGCGGCGCCGCGACGCAGACGCCCAGCGGATCGAGCGGAGGATGTCGGGGATGGACGAGAGCATGTCAGTACGAGGCGTGGAGCCGCGCCGGCCCGCTATGGCTTCCATGACCGCGGCCAGCGTCGCGGGCGGGTCGGGCGAATCGCTGGTCATGCAGGTGCTGTCGACCGAGCACATGAGCCTGCTCTCGCAGCGCAGCCTGGTCTACAACGAGGCCTTCACGCGCGTCGGCATGCTGCTCACGTTCGTTTCGATGTCGCTCGTGGCGGTGGCGCTGCTATCTGGGGCCTTGCCGGTACGAAGCGACCTGGTGGCGATCGTGGCCATCGTTCTCGGCTTCGACCTCGTGGTCGGCGTGGCCACGGTGATCCGAGTTCGCAATGCCTACCAGGAGGACTTCATCGCCGTTCAGGCGATGAACCGCGTCCGCCGCGGATACCTCGATCTCGCGCCCGGGGCTGCGCCATATCTTTCGATGGGCACGTATGACGATCTCCCTGGCGTGGTCGCCTCGTACGGGACGTCGATCGTCCCATCCTCCACGCTTGCCGGCGTTGCGTACGGCTTGTCGACCTCGATCGGCCTGGCGATGCTCGTGGTCGCCCTGCTCGCGGGAGCATTCCTCGCGGTCGTCGGGCTGGCGGCTGGCGCGAGCGGTTGGACCTCGCTTGCGGCCGGGGCGATCGGCAGTCTCGTCGCGTTGGCCCTCCTGGGCTGGGTCGGCATGCGGACACAGGTCCGCAACCAGGCGAGCATCGTCGTCCGCTTCCCGGCACCGCACACGGACGGATCGGACGCCGAGGTCGGATGACCCTTCGCCTGCGAAACACGCTGACCAGGCAGATCGAGCCGATCGAGCCGATCGAGACGGCGGACGCGGTCGACCAGTCAGGGCCCCCACGCATCCGCCTCTACTCCTGCGGCCCGACGGTCTATCGATGGGCTCATGTCGGCAACCTGCGCACCTTTCTGCTGGCCGACTTCATCCGACGGGTGCTCCTCTATCACGGCCTCGACGTCTTCCATGTCCAGAACATCACCGACGTGGGCCACCTGCGCGACGAGCGATTCGATCGGGGCGCCGACCGGATGCTGGTGGCGGCGAAGCTCGAGAACAAGACGACGGCCGAGATCGCCGATGCCTACGAGGCCGGCTTCCATGCCGATGCGGCGCTCGTCAACCTGCTGCCGGCCCACGTCTTCCCGCGCGCGACCGAGCACATCCCGGAGATGCTGGCGCTGGCCGCCAGTCTCGAGGACCTTGGCTACGCCTACCTGGCGCCGGACGGCACGCTCTACTTCGAGGTCGCCCGCGTCGCCGACTATGGGCGTCTGTCGGGCAACACCCTCGATGAGCTGCGGGCCGGGCATCGGGTCGAGGTCGAGGCAGGCAAGCGCGACGCGGCGGACTTCGCGCTCTGGAAAGCGGCCGGCGAGGGCCGCGAGCTGAAGTGGCCGTCGAAGTGGGGCGAGGGCTTCCCGGGCTGGCACCTGGAGTGCTCGGCGATGGCTCGCCGCTATCTCGGCGACGAGTTCGAGATCCACACCGGCGGCGTGGACAACGTCTTCCCCCACCACGAGGACGAGATCGCCCAATCCGTCCCGGTCACCGGCAAGGTGCCGGCACGTCACTGGGTCCACGGCGAACATCTGTTGATGAGCGGCCGCAAGATGGCCAAGTCGGCCGGCAACTTCCAGCGCATCACCGAGCTCGTCGACGAAGGCATCGACCCCCTCGCCTTCCGCTACCTGACGCTCACCTCCCACTACCGACGCAAGCTCAACTACTCGGATGCCTCGATCACCGCCGCCGCGCGATCACTCGACTCTCTGCGGGCCCGACTCCGGGCGCTCGGGCCGCCGCCGGCGTCCGGGCCATGGACGGCGCCGGCCGTCCTGCGCGCGCGAGCCGCGGGCGATCGACCCGAGGGCATCGCCGAGGCCGTCGAGGGTCATGGTGGCGACGGCTCGTACGTCGTCCAGGACCGCGCTCACCAGCCCGAAGCCGCGCTCTCGGATGCAGGGCGCGCTCTGCATGATCGCTTCGTAGCGGCGCTGGATGACGATCTTGATCTGCCAGTGGCCCTTGCCGTGGTGCGGGAAACCCTCCGTGCAGACCTGGCCCCCGAGGAGCGTCGCTGGCTCGCCCTCGACGCGGACGCCGTGTTGGGGCTCGACCTCGACCGGGTCTGGGAGGCGCCATCGTCCGCGGGAGCGGACGCGACGTCGGATCCCACGCGGCTCCCGGATGGCGCTGCGGCACTCATCGCGGAACGCACAGCTGCGCGAGCGGCCCGCGACTTCGCCCGTGCTGACGCGCTGCGCGATCAGCTTGCGGCGATGGGCGTCGAGCTGGTCGACGGGGCCGACGGCACGACGGAGGCGCGGCCGCTCCGGTAGGCATGCCCGTTCCTGACTGGTGCGTTCCGTCAACACCGAATCGGACGATCGGCCGTCTCAATGGAGCAAGGTCCTAGTACCATCGGACCGAGATGGACCGGCGGCCGGCATGACGCTCCAAGCACAAGCTCAGCGAGTGCCGGCACCCCAGACACCTACGATCAACCCGACGACGGGTGACCGTCGCCGCCGCGATCGCGGTCCTCGCCTCAGTCCTTCTCGGCATCGGGCCGTCATCGACGGCCGCGGACAGCGGCGATGTCGGATACCAGGACCAGTCCTTCAGCGGCACGAGCGAGCCCACCGGGACCAAGCGGGCGGAGAGCGTGCTGTGGTGGAACGATGGTTCGTGGTGGGCGGACATGTGGGACACGTCGACCAACGACTTCCACATCTTCCGGTTCAACCTGGGGACCCAGTCATGGGTCGATGCGGGAACGACCCTCGACACCCGGTCGAACAGCCACGCGGACGTCCTCTGGGATGGGTCGCACCTGTACGTGGCGTCGCATATGGCCGTCGCCGACGAGACCGCGGCCGTCGCCGGCTACCCGAGCTATCTCTACCGCTACAGCTACAACGCGGTCGCCGACACGCTACTCGCTCGACTCCGGATTTCCCGTGCAGATCAACAACTACAAGACCGAGACGCTGGTCATCGACAAGGACTCGACTGGCAAGCTCTGGGCTACGTGGCAGCAGGACAACACGATCTACGTGAATCGGACGCTCAACGGCGACGATCACACCTGGGGCACCCCCTTCGCCCTGCCGCTCGCCCCTGCCAGTGTCACGCTGGATGACAACTCGGCTGTCATCGCGTTCGGCGGCAACAAGCTTGGTCTGTTGTGGAGCAACCAGTCGTCTGCGAATGACGCCATGTGGTTCGCCGTGCACGACGACGGGCAGCCCGACACCAGCTGGTCGGCTGCTCGGACGGCGATCCAGGGATCGAATACCGCCGACGATCACATGAACCTGAAGTCGATCCAGACCGACGGCAGTGGGCGGGTCTACGCGGCGATCAAGACCTCGTTCACGAGCTCGGCGCAACCGTTGATCATGCTGCTCGTCCGAGACTTTGCCAGCGGCGATTGGACGAGCTATCCGATCGCGCGGGTGTCCGACTGCCCGAACCGCCCCCTCGTCCTCATCGACGAGCAGAACCGCGTCCTGCACGCCTTCTACTCGGCACCCGGGCCGACGGCGTATGACTGCAACTCATCTGGCGGCGAGATCAACGAGAAGACGTCCCCGCTCGACGCCATCTCGTTCCCGATCGGCGCCGGCACGCCGGTCATGGTCGACTTCGACAGCCCATACGTGCACAACGCATCCTCCACCAAGCAGAACGTCAACAGCCAGACCGGCATCCTCGTCGTCGCCAGGAACAGCCACACGACACGCTACTGGCACTACTACGAGTCGATCGGTGGCAGCGCGCCGCCCGCACCGGTCGCCAACTTCAGCGGCACCCCGACCAGCGGCACGGCGCCGTTCGCGGTCGACCTTCACCGACACCTCGACGAACAGCCCGACCTCGCTGGGCCTGGACCTTCGGCGACGGCGGCACCTCGACGGCGCAGAACCCGAGCCATACGTACACCATCGGCCGGCACCTACACGGTGGCCCTGACGGCCACCAACAGCGGCGGCAGCAACACCAAGTCGGTCACGGACTACATCACCGCGAATCCGCCACCCGCGCCGGTCGCAAGCTTCACTGGGACTCCGACCTCTGGCGTGGCGCCGCTCGCGGTCAACTTCACCGACACCTCGACGAACAGCCCGACTTCATGGGCCTGGACCTTCGGCGACGGCGGCACCTCGACGGCCCAGAACCCGAGCCATACGTACGCGTCGGCGGGCACCTATTCGGTCGGCCTAACTGCCAGCAATGCCGGTGGCAGCAACACAGCGACCGGAGCAACTACATCAGCGTGACGTCGCCGGTCCCGCCCCCGACGGCGGCATTCAGCGGGACTCCGACCTCGGGCGTGGCGCCGCTCACGGTCAACTTCACCGACGCATCGACGAACAGCCCGACCACTGGGCCTGGACCTTCGGTGACGGTGGGACGTCGACGGCGCAGAACCCGAGCCATACGTACGCCTCGGCGGGCACCTATACGGTCGCCCTGACTGCCAGCAATACCGGCGGCGGCAACACGCGACGAGGCCGAGCTACATCACCGCAATCCGCCACCAGCACCGGTCGCCAACTTCAGCGGCACCCCGACCAGCGGCACGGTGCCGTTCACGGTCAACTTCACCGACATGTCGACGAACAGCCCGACCAGCTGGTCGTGGAACTTCGGCGACACCGGCACCTCGACGGCGCAGAACCCGAGCCATGCGTACACCACCGCCGGCACCTACACCGTGACGCTGACGGCCACCAACAGCGGCGGCAGCAGCACCAAGACGCTCACGAACTACATCACCGCGAATCCGCCACAGCCAGACTTCACGCTGAGCCGTTACGCCGTCCAAGCAGGTCGTCGTCCGGGGCAGTCCCACCACCTACACCGTAACGCTGACTCCGGTGAATGGGTTCTCGGGCAACGTGGGCCTGACGGTCACGGGTCTGCCTCAGGATTCGAGCGCGGCCTTCAGCCCGAACCCACTCAGCCTGCCAGCGAGCGGCACGTCGACCCTCACGGTGACGACCACGTCGGCGACGAAGGTGGGCAGCTTCACGTTGACGATCACCGCGTCCGGCGGATCGCGTTCACACTCGACGGCAGTCGTCCTCCAGGTCAAACGGAAGTAGCCCTGGAGTACGGGCATGGCCGTCTCAGCACGGCCTCGACCGAGGACGAGAGGAGTCGGGCGCCGTTCGACTCGCTGCCGCCGAAGATGGACCCACGCCCGGGAGTCCGTGCCGTCGGGACTATCGGACAGCGACGCGCGCCGCGGCGACGATCTCGCGGGCACGCTCGCGGATGTCCATGGCGAAGGGGTCCCCGGCAGCGATGGCGCCCTCGAGCGCATCGACGACGTCGTAGAAGTCATTCCAGGCCGCCCGCTCGCGCTCGACGACGCTGCGCAGGACGTCGCCACTCGTGAAGTCCAGGGTCTCACTGAGTCGTCGTGCGCCGATCTCAGCCATCTCGACGCCGAGCGTGCCCCGTCCGTCGTCGAACGCCTGCGCCAGCCGCAAGGCGAAGCGCAGCATCACGACGGTCACCGGCAGCCGGGAGACGAAGCAGCCCGTGAACGGGTCGAGGATCGCCTTGACGGCCCGCGCGGCCTGCCAGCCGGCGTCGATCGCCTGGCCTTCCGCCGACGTCGCGGTCACCCTGGCCAACGCCGAGAACTGCAGGATCCTGACATCGTCGCCGATGAGCTTCCCGGCCTCCGCGGCAGCCATGGCTTCGCCCGCGAACGCCTCCTTGTCGTGGCGCATGATCAGGCCCGCCGCGTGCGCATACGCGAGTCGCGGCTCGGGACCGTCGCCGATGGGGCCATCGCTCGGCCAAAGGATCGACAGCAGGTACGCCTGGTCCTCCGCTCGACCGACGAACGACGGCGTGAACGGCCGATGCCGCCGCAGGGCATCGGCCAGGATCCCGTTCGTGCCACCGGTCACGTGGACGCGCTGGAGGCACCGCGCCCGCCCGTCGCGCTCCGGCGAGTCATAGCGCTCCATCATCTCGGCCCGCGTAGAGAGCGCCTGTGGCAGGGCGCTGAGGAAGATGGATCGATCGTATGCCAGCGGCCCAGCCGGATATGCCACGTCCGGCGTGAACAACCCGCGGTCGATGTCGCGTTCGTTGACCAGTGCGCCGGCGATCATCCCGAGCTCGAGCTCGCGGCCCAGGGGGTCGACACCGACCGCGCCCCAGAGCGGGGTCTCGAGGTGCTCGAACGCCGACGCCCCCGTCTCGGCCACCAGCTCCGCCTGTGGGAAGACCTGGTCGAGGTCGATCTTGAACGTGCCACGGACGTCGGGATCGACGAGCACCTGCCAGAGCGCCGTGACCGCTTTCAGAAACGTGTAGTGGCGTCCATACGCGCCGTCCACGCCGAACACCTCGTGCAATCGCGCCCGCCTGACCTCCGGCGCCAGCGCCGGAGGAGTCGGCAGATAGCGGTCGGCGGCCGGACCCAGGACGTCGTCGACCAGGCGCTCCGTGTCGACCTCGGTGAACACGAGGACGTCGAGGTGGCGAAGCGATCCCGCGGCGGCCAGTTCGGCCTCGAGATAGCGCCGGGCGATGGCATGCAGCCCGGGATGTGTGACCGACACGGATAGCAGGCAGGTCACCCTGCCGGTCCCGGAGTCCCGTTGGCGCTCGAACTCGACGGCCTCGTCCAACCCGCGCAGGCCGTAGAGCAACTCGTTGCTGGCGGGCTCGACGCCGATCTGGATGGGGTGGTCGTACCAGTGTGCCTGCGGTTCGGCGGCCGCGGTCACCAGGTCGCGACGCAGGTCAGCCGCATACGGCAACGCCTCGACCGGGCGCGTCGGCGACGGGACCGTCAGCAGCACGTTGGAGGTGAACAGCAGCTGGCGGCCGGGATCGACGATCGGGGCCGGGTTGGGGGCCACGACCGTCACGGTCCGTGCCGCCCGAAGGCTGGCTTCTCGCTCCACCTCGTGGCCTCGGACCCCCACGCCCTCGGGGAAGAAGACAGACCAGAGGACCTCCGACGATTCGCCGCCGTCTCGGGACCCCAGCTCTTCGGCGGCTCGCACGAGCCGATCGGCGACATCGCGGTCGCTCGCGCACGCTCGCTCGATCTCCTCGGTCACCGATACCAGAGCGCGACGATAGAGGTCTGCAAGGCCGGCCGGTCCATCGGCCGGCGGTGCGTCCATGTGCGCGATCGCCCGCGCGTAGGCCGGATGTGCCCGCCCGCAAAGGGCGACCAGGAAGGCGGCGGTCAGCGAGGCGGTGGCAGCCTCAGCATCGGTCGTGGCCTCGCTATCGAGACGAGTCCGCGGCGGTCCTGGGCAGGCGGTCCGGCGCCGTTCGCTCGGTCGTTCGCAGGCTCTCGTCCGCCGACGGTAGCCAACGCTCGGGATCGAAGATCGGCAGCGTCGAACCCGCGATCCGCGGTCCCAGCATCCGCTGCAGGATGGCCTCGAAGGCGTCGATCGACACGATCCCGAGAGGGTAGCGCCCTCGCGATCCGCTGCGATGGACCTCCCGTGACGCCGCTCCGGGACCGACCAACCATCCTTGCACGCCATGATCGAACGGGCGCGGCAGCCTGTCGAGCAGCCCGTTCCTCCGCAGATGCCAATCACTGGGTGACCGGGATGACGCAGGAACGGGCTCTTCTCGCCCTTCGTCCGCTCGTTCAGCCACGCGGTGCAAACGCCCCCGCGGCTCAGCCGTTGAGACTCAGCCGGCCCGGATGTCCACCCTGCGCAATCGGAGTGAGTTGAGGACCACGCTGACCGAGCTGATCGCCATCGCGCCCGCCGCCAGCGCTGGGTTGAGGGTCAAGCCCGTGAGCGGGTACAGGACGCCCATGGCGACGGGGATGAGGATCACGTTGTACCCGAACGCCCAGCCGAGGTTCTCGCGGATGACGGTCATCGTGCTGCGGGACAAGGCGATGGCCGCGGTGACCAAGCGTGGGTCGCCGCCGACGAGGGTCACGTCTGAGGCTTCGATGGCGATGTCGGTGCCGGTCCCGATGGCCACCCCCAGATCCGCCTGCGCCAGCGCCGGCGCATCGTTGATGCCATCACCGACCATGGCCACGACCTTGCCAGCGGCCTGCAAGGACCGAACGCGTTCGGCTTTGTCGCCGGGCAAGACCTCGGCCATGACGTGGTCCGGCGCGATCCCGACCGCATGGGCCACGCTGTGTGCGGTCGCCCAGCCGTCGCCTGTGACGAGCCATGCCCTGGTTCCGCGCTCGGCCAGGTTTCGGATGGCGGCTGCCGCCTCCGGCTTGATCGGGTCGGCGACGACGATCATCCCGGCCGCCTGACCATCGACGGCCACGAAGACTGGCGTCCTGCCTTCAGAGGCGGCCCGCTCCGCCGCCTCGGCGAGGCCTCCGACGACGATGCCGCGGGTGTCCATCAATCGGCCGTTGCCGATGGCGACGGGATGGCCTTCGACGACGGCCACCGCCCCGAGCCCGGTCAGCGACTCGAAGTCCGTCGCGGTTCGGAAGCCCAGCTCGTCCTGGTGGGCACGGGCGACGATGGCGGCCGCGAGCGGATGCTCCGAGCCTCGCTCGACCGATGCGGCCAGGTCCAGGAGCTCGGCGGCGGTCACGCCATCGGCCGGGACGAGCTCAGTGACCGCTGGCCGTCCGACGGTCAGGGTGCCGGTCTTGTCGAAGACCACGGCGGTCACGTGACCCGCTCGTTCGAGGGCATCGCCGCCACGGATGAGGATGCCTGCCTGGGCCGCGCGGCCGGTGCCGACCATGATCGCCGTCGGCGTGGCAAGGCCCATGGCGCACGGGCAGGCGATGATGAGCACGGTGATGGCCGCGATGAGTGCGAGCGTGAAGCTCGGTTCCGGACCCAGGACCAGCCAGGCGACGAACGTGACTGCGGCGAGCAGCATGACGATGGGCACGAAGACCGCGCTGATGCGGTCCGCCAGCCCCTGGATGGGCGCCTTGGAGCCCTGAGCCTGCTCGACCATGCGCACGATCTGCGCAAGGACGGTATCGCGTCCGACCCTCGTGGCGCGCAGCACGATGGTGCCGCTCCGATCGAAGGTCGCCCCGATGACCTCGTCGCCCGGCCCCTTCGCGACCGGCATCGACTCACCGGTCAGCATCGACTGGTCGAGGCTCGCGGCGCCGTCGGTGACGATGCCGTCGACTGGCACCTTCTCCCCTGGCCGCACGCGGACGAGATCGCCCGGCATGACCTGCTCGATCGGGACGTCCGTCTCGACGTCGCCGACGACGATGCGCGCCGTCCTGGCCTGGAGACCGACCAGGGCGCGGATGGCGCCGGCGGTCTGACGCTTGGCCCGCGCCTCCATCCAGCGTCCGAGGAGGATGAGCCCGACGATGATCGTGCTGGAGTCGAAGTAGGTCTCGGGTGGACGACCGGCCTCCATCACCACCTGGGGCCAGAGCGTGATGACCGTGGAGTAGCCCCAGGCAGCGGTCGTGCCGATGGCGACGAGCGTGTCCATGGTCACGTCGCCATGGCGCGCAGCCTTCCACGCCGCGCGCAGGAAGCGCCCGCCGGCCCAGAACAGCACGAAGGTCGCTGGCAGCAGGACCAGTCGATTGGCTGTCTCCATGTCGAAGGGACGGTCCGGCCAGAACATGACGGCCATGATGCCGAGGGCGATGGCCAGGCTGACCACGGCGCGGAGACGCAGATCGGTCAGCTCGCGATCCTTCGCCTGAGCCTCGGCGTCGACGTCCGCCGCCAGATCGACGGCCGTCGGCTGCCCGACCGACGACGTCGGTCGGACGTCGTAGCCGGCGGCCTCGACCGCGCTGACCAGCTCAGCCCGCCCGGCGATGGTCGGGTCGACCTGCACGGTCGCGCGTTCGGTGGCCAGGTTGACGCTGGCGTCCACGACGCCGTCGGTCCGCTTCAGGAAGCGCTCGATGCGGTTGACGCACGAGGCACAGGTCATGCCCTCGATGGGCAGCACCATCTCGATCGTCTGGGGCGCCAAGGGCGTCACGGATCCGGCAGTCATACTCCCCGGGAGTATACCAGCGGCGATACTGACCAGGATGACGAAGCACGGATCGAGGACCGACGTGGTCGCCCTGATGGCGACCGCTGCCAGCCCATGGGGTCCGGTCCACGTGGTCGCCAGCGAGACCGGTGTCGCGGGCATCGAGCGTGGCTGGTCGGCAGATGCCGTCGCCCGACTCGTCGGCGCCCGACTCGGTGGGCGCGTCGCGCCCGCCGATCCCGCGTCGCCGCCGGATGGTCGGCAGCGATTGCTGCGTGCCGGCCTCGGAGCCGTGGCTGAGGTCGCCGCGGGCAGCGAACCGACGGTCGAGCTGCCGCTGGACTGGCGGGGCATCTCGGCCTGGGATCGGCGCGTGCTCGAGGGTGCACGAACACTCCAGCGCGGAGAGGTCACCTCGTATGGCCGGCTGGCACGACGCATCGGCGCGCCGGGTGCGGCGCGCGCGGTCGGGGCCGCTCTCGGGCGCAACCCGTTCTGGCTGCTCATCCCCTGCCATCGGGTCGTCGCAGGGGATGGCTCGATCGGCGGCTACGGCGGTGGCGCGGACGCCATCGAGGTCAAACGCGACCTGCTGGCCCGGGAAGGCGTGGCGGTCCCGGTGGCCGAGCTGGTGAGCTAGGAGCTGCCGAGTCCGAGTGGCTAGCGGCCCACCGGTCGCATCGGGAAGACGCCGACCACGATGGCGACCTCGGGGTCGTGCCCGAGTTCGATGCCGACTTCGCCCTGGCGCACCAGGTCGGCCATGAACCGGCCCTCGCGCTCGGGCAAGCCGATATAGCAGCGTCCGGCGGGCGTTTCCATCGCGGTCACCTCGTCGCACTCGCCGTTGAGCTCGAAGCGGCGTCGGAGCTCGTGCATCGGAACGTACGGCCGCGACTTGATGAAGCGTCGCAGCTGCGCCGCGGTCGTTCCGCGCTCGAAGTCGCCGTTCATGCCCGGTGCCCCGTTGATCGCCGGAGCCCCGTTCGTCGGCGGCATCCCGTTGACCTGCGGCGCTCCGATCGTTTGCGAAGGTCTGTCGCCGGCCACGGGAGCGTGGTCGATCGCGGGCGATGTGATAGCTGTCGGCGGGCGGTAGTGAAACGGTCGGCAGGTGGCTGGGCGTCGGAGGTCGCGGTCGTCACGATGTGATCGTCGGGCTCGGTCATCGTTTCGCAGTCAGTCTGGCACGCCGGTGGTCGCCGGCGTCATGGCCTCCGATGATACGCCCCGCCGTCAGGTGCCGCTTACGACGTAGAGGTCGCGGCTCGATCGATTCATGGCATCGGCACCATGCGGCCCACAGACGACGATGTCCTCGATGCGGGCACCGTCGCGGCCTTCGACATAGATGCCGGGCTCGATGCTGAAGGCATGCCCCACCCGCAGCGGCTCGATGATTGCCGGCCACGATGTAGGGATCCTCGTGGACCTCGAGGCCGATGCCGTGACCCGTGCGATGGATGAACCAGTCGCCGAAACCGGCGTCGCTGATGATCGTCCGCGCGCTGGCGTCGATCGCCTCGCAGGCGATGCCCGGCCGGACCGCCGCACTCGCCTCGGCCTGGGCGCGCTGGAGGACCGCGTAACGGGTCAGGAAGTCGGGATCGGGGCGTTCCGTGTCGCCGGTCACCCAGAGGGTCCGCGTGGTATCCGAGCAGTAGCCCCCGAGGACGCCGCCGATGTCGAGGACGATGGCATCGCCGGCGCCGATCCGTCGATCACCGGGTTCGTGATGCGGGGATGCCGAGTTCGGCCCCGAGGCGACGATGGCGAAGGCGGCTTCGTCGTGACCTTCGTCCAGGAGCCGCTCGTGGACCTCTCGAGCGACCTCTGCCTCGCTGCGCGCGATCAATCGACCGGCGGCGATGGCCTCGACCACCCGATCCGCGGCTGCCCCGGCGGCGCGCAGGCGATCGATCTCATCGGCATCCTTGATGGCACGCAGCTCGGCCAGCGCCGCGCTCGGCGAGCCCGAGCGTTGCGCCGGCGAAGCGTGCCTGCAGCGCCAGCGCGTGCATCGCCCAGAGGTGATCGGAGAGCAGGAGGCGCCCGGCGTCCGCTCCGGCCGGCAGGCTGGCCGCCACCCGCTCGATCGGATCGTCGGTCTCGTCCCAGCTGACCACCTCGACCAGGCCGGCCGCCCCGGCCGGCGAGCCCTGCGCGGGCGCTCGCTCGAGACGCGGCACGACGAGCGTCGCAGGGCCATCGACGGGCAGCACCAGCATGGTCAGCCGCTCCAGTGGTCGCGCGGCGTAGCCCGTCAGCCAGCGAAGCTGCGGGCCGACCCCGATGAGGAGGGCGCTCGCGCCATGATCTTGCGTGGCATCCCGCGCGGCCGACAGGCGCTCCCCGAATCGGGTCGCGGGGATGGCCATGACCGAGCCGCCCGGGTCCGTCATTTGAGCAACCACGGCGCGGAGCCCGAGGCGGTCGCGGTCGTTCTCCCGGGACTGGAAGCGACGGCCGACCATGCGCCGTAGCGTCCTTCGGGGACGAATCGAGACGCCGAGATCATCGGACCGTTACGCCTCGGGTCTGCGTCGGCCTCGACTCGATCCAGGCGGCGATGGTCGCCGGTCCGTCGTCGTGCAGCTTGCGGTAAGCGAGCACCTTGCCCGCGCCGGCGGCCAACGCTCGCTTGCGCAGCGCGACGTCGTCGTGGTTGGCCACCGCGAGGACGGGCAGCCCGAGGTCGTGGAGCGCGGCGATGACGACCATCGGGTCCGCTGTCATCAGCGCCGTGTCGACGATGGCGCCGTCGCATCCTTCGGTCGCCGATACGGGGGCCGCGGCGACCCTGGCCTGTGGATCGTGTCCGCCGTTGTCAAGGTCACCGCCATCGCCGGCCAGCACGGCCGCGGGCGAAACGCGGCGTGGCTCAGCACCGGCGCGACGGACGGCATCGGTCAATCGGCTGGCCCAGATGAGGTCGTCGGCGACGAGCGCGATACGGGTCACGCCGGCGATGATAGCCGCGCCGCTGCCGAGCGCGGTCGGGGGTAGACTCACGGCGTGAGCATGCAGACCGGCCTCAGTGCCGGCGGCACCCCGGGTCCCAGTCGACAGCCCGCATCGCGCGCGATGGCGGACCGCGACCTGCGCAGCGAGCGAGTGCGCGACGTCATGCGTCGCGAGCCGATCGTCGTCGCCACCGGCACGTCCATCGGTCGTGGCATCGCCGCCATCCAGGCGGCACGGGCGGACTGCGTCCTGGTCTCGGCTGAAGGCCGGCTGGCTGGCATCCTGACCGAGCGTGACGTGCTGTTGAAGGTCGTCGGCCAGGCGGTCGATCTCGACGCACCCGTCGACGACTTCATGACCGCCGGGCCGGATGCCCTGACGCCGGAGGCGACGATGGGCGAGGCGCTGGCGCTCATGGATCGCGGCGGCTACCGCCACGTGCCGCTCGTCGACGCCGACGGGCAGATCGCCGGCCTGCTCCGGCAGCAGGACATCCTGGCCTACGTCGCGGAAGCGTTCCCGGAGTCGATCCTCAACCTGCCACCTCGACCGCATCAGCGGATGGACGAGCAGGACGGCGCGTGACGACCAAGCTTCCGACGAAGCCGCCGCCGGCGGTCCAGGAGCTGGACCGGGTGACGATCCGGTTCGCCGGCGACTCCGGCGACGGCATGCAGCTGACCGGGACCCAGTTCACACGTACCGCCGCCGTCTTCGGCAATGACATCAGCACGCTGCCCGATTTCCCGGCCGAGATCCGCGCTCCAGCCGGCTCGCTGCCGGGCGTCAGCGGCTTCCAGCTGAGCTTCTCGAGCAGCGATATCCATACGCCCGGCGACCAGCCCGATGTCCTGGTGGCGATGAACCCCGCCGCGCTCAAGACCAACGTCATGGACCTGCCCGCAGGCGGCGCCTTGATCGTCAACTCCGACGCCTTCACGACCGCCAACCTGACCAAGGCCGGCTACGCCAGCGACCCGCTGACCGACGGCTCGCTCAAGGACTACACGCTCTTCGAGATCCCCATCTCGACCCTCAACGCCCGCGCGCTCGAAGGCCTCGATATGACCTCCAAGCAGGTGGACCTGACCAAGAACTTCTTCGCCCTGGGCGTCATGTTCTGGCTCTACGAGCGGTCCATGGACCCCACGTTGCGCTGGATCGAGGACAAGTTCTCGAAGCGCCCGATCGTGGTCGAGGCCAACCATCGTGCGCTCAAGGCCGGCTACGCCTTCGGCGAAACGACCGAGATCTTCCATACGCACTACCGCGTCGCGCCGGCCCACCTGCAGCCGGGCCGCTATCGCAACATCACCGGCAACGAGGCGACGGCGCTGGGCTTCGTCGCCGCCTCGCGACTGGCCGACCGGCCGCTCTTCTACGGCTCATATCCGATCACGCCGGCCAGCGACATCCTGCACCAGCTCTCGGGCTACAAGCACTTCGGGGTCAAGACCTTCCAGGCCGAGGATGAGATCGCGGCCATCGGAGCGGCCATCGGCGCCAGCTACGGCGGCGCCATGGGCATGACCGCCACCTCGGGCCCCGGCATCGCGCTCAAGTCCGAGGCCATGGGCCTGGCCGTGATGGTCGAGCTGCCGCTCGTGGTGGCCGACATCCAGCGCGCCGGGCCGAGCACGGGCATGCCCACCAAGACCGAGCAGGCCGACCTGCTGCAGGTCCTCTTCGGGCGCAACAGCGACTCGCCGATGCCGGTCGTGGCACCGGCCACGCCGGCCGATTGTTTCGACGTGGCCATCGAGGCCTGGCGCATCGCGCTGACCTATATGACGCCGGTCGTCTACCTTTCCGATGCCTTCCTGGCCACAGGCTCCGAGCCCTGGCGGCTGCCCGACGTCGACGACCTGCCGCGCATCGCCGTCACGAATGCGACCGACCGTGCGACGTATCACCCCTACGACCGCGACCCGGTGACCATGGCACGACCGTGGGCGGTCCCGGGTACGCCCGGCCTCGAGCACCGCATCGGTGGCCTCGAGAAGTCGGACATCACGGGCAACGTCAGCTACGACCCGGACAACCACCACAAGATGCAGCTCCTGCGTGCCGAGAAGGTGGCCCGGATCGTGGATACCATCCCCGACCTGGAGCCCTTCGGCGTCGATCGCGGCGAGCTGCTCATCCTCGGTTGGGGCTCGACGTACGGTGCCATCCGGAGCGCCACGGAGCGGCTGCTGGCGGAGGGTCAGAGCGTGGCCCACGTCCATCTCCGCCATCTCAACCCGTTCCCCCGGAACCTCGGCGACATCCTGTCGGGCTTCGAGCATGTCCTCATCCCGGAGATCAACCTGGGACAGCTGCTGATGCTCGTTCGGGCGCGCTATCTCGTCGACGCCAAGGGCTACGACCGGGTGCGCGGCAAACCCTTCCGGATCGCCGAGATCCACGAGCGCGCCGAGCAGCTGCTGGCCGGCCGATGACCGACACCATCGAGGGCGCCACGCCCGGCCAGCCCATCCAGCTCACCCGGAAGGACTTCGTCTCGGACCAGGAGGTCCGCTGGTGCCCAGGTTGCGGCGACTACTCGATCCTCGCCCAGACCCAGAAGGTGATGCCCGACTTCGGCTACCCCAAGGAGAACATCGTCTTCATCAGCGGCATCGGCTGCTCAGGGCGCCTGCCCTACTACATGAACACGTATGGCTTCCACACCATCCATGGCCGCGCGCCGACGCTGGCCACCGGCCTCAAGGCGGCCCGGCCGGACCTGCATGGTCTGGGTCATCACCGGCGATGGCGACGCGCTGTCGATCGGCGGCAACCACGTCATCCACGCCATGCGGCGCAACGTGGACGTCAAGCTGGTCATGTTCAACAACCGCATCTACGGCCTGACCAAGGGCCAGGCGTCGCCGACGTCCGAGCTCGGCAAGCGCACCAAGTCGACCCCCGATGGGACCATCGACCGGCCGGTCATGCCGCTCTCGCTGGCGCTGGCAGCAGAAGCGACCTTCGTGGCGCGCTCCGTCGATACTCACACGGAGCACATCCAGGGGACCCTCACCCGAGCCGGCTTCCACCGTGGCTCGGCGTTCATCGAGGTCCTCCAGAACTGCAACATCTTCAACGACGGCGCCTATCGGGACTTCACCGACCGCGAGGTCCGCGAGGACCGGATGCTGGTGCTGGAGCACGGCAAGCCGATGATCTTCGGCAAGGACCGCGACCAGGGCATTCGGCTCAACGGCCTCCACCCGGAGGTCGTCAAGCTTGGCGGGGCCATCAGCGAAGCCGATCTCCTGGTGCACGACGAGCAGGCCGAGGATCCACACCTGGCCTTCATGCTCTCGCGCATGTGGTGGCCCGACTACCCCGTCCCGGTCGGCGTCTTCCGGGATGTCACCCGCCCGACCCACGACGAACTGATGACCGGCCAGATCGAGGCGGTCGTCGCTCAGCGCGGGCAGGGGGACCTGAAGAAGCTGCTCGAGAGTGGCGAGACATGGACCGTCAGCTGAGTCGACCGGGAGCGACCTCATGATCTGTCCGGTCTGCCACTTCGACAATATCGCCGGCTCCGATGACTGCGAGAACTGCGGTGCGGACCTGCGCACGACCGGCCTGCCGACGAGCGCCGGCGGAGATGTCGGGGCGGCCCTGCTGACCGAGCACCTGGCCGAGCTCAACCCGCGCCAGCCGGTCGCGGTCAAGCCCGACGACGACGTCGCAGGTGCCGTGCGCCTGATGCAGGAGCATCGCATCGGCTGCGTGGTCGTCGATTCGGGCCGCCTCGTCGGCATCCTGACGGAGCGCGATGTCGTGCTCAAGCTGGCTGGCAAGCCGCTCGAGGGCGTTCGCGTCCAGGATGTCATGACGCCCGATCCGGTCGTCCTCCGCGGCGACGACACGATCGCGGTCGCCATCCACAAGATGGCGATGGGCGGCTTCCGACACATCCCGCTCGTGAGCGGCGGGCGGGCGACCGGGATCGTCTCGGCGCGCGACCTGTCACACCACCTCGTCACGCTGATCGGCTAATCGCGCTCACGTGCGACTGATCAGCGTCGCGGACAACGGCGAGGAGCGCGTCGGGGTCGTCGTCGGCGAGCGAGCCACGCCGGCCGTGGCGATCATGAACAGCGGCCCCAAGACGATGGCCGACTTGCTGGCGGGTGGCCCCGAGCTGCTTGAAAGCCTGCGGGAAGCGGCTGCGCTGCACAGCGAGCAGATCCGGACGTCGGGCGCGCCGCTCGAGGCACTGACCGTCCTGGCGCCCGTCCCACGGCCTGGCAAGATCGTGGCCATCGGGCTCAACTACCACGCCCACGCCATCGAGCAGAACGTCGAGCCGCCGAAGGCGCCGCTCATCTTCGCCAAGTTCCCGACCAGCGTCATCGGAACCGGGGCGGCGGTCACCTGGGATCCGGCGCTCACATCACAGGTCGACTACGAGGCCGAGCTCGCCGTCATCGTCGGGCGCCGGGCGCGCGAGGTGCCCGAGGTGTCGGCGCTGGAGTACGTGCTCGGCTACACCTGCGGCAACGATGTCACCGCGCGCGACCTCCAGCTCGGCGATCGACAGTGGGTCCGCGGCAAGAGCCTCGACACGTTCTGCCCGCTCGGTCCGTGGATGGTGACGCGCGACGAGATCCCGGACCCCCAGGCCCTTCGCATTCGCGCCACCGTTTCTGGTGAGACGCTCCAGGACGGGCACACCCGCGACATGATCTTCAGCGTGGCCCAGATCATCGCCCATGCGTCGCAGGCGTTCACGCTCGAGCCAGGCGACGTGATCATGACCGGCACACCGTCCGGAGTCGGGATCTGGCGAGAGCCGAAGCGCTTCCTCGGCGACGGTGACGTGGTCGAGATCGAGATCGAGGGCGTCGGGGTGCTGCGCAATCCTTGCCAGACGGCAGGGTCGTCGGGGAGCGCTCCGCCACCGGCCTGACTCGCCAGTCCCACGACCTCCGGTGCTGTCCGGACCGGTACATTCGGTGGACGGCGCCACCAACGTGGCGGCCCCATCGTGGCGCTGATGCGCCTGCTCCGCCCGGTCACCGATCCTCGCTTCGTGCTCGACCCTGCCCGGCAGGGCCGGGAGCTGGCCTTCTTCCTGCGCTGGCTGACGCCGGTCGTGCTCGGCTTCGCGATCGTCGAGCTGATCGGCGCTGTCGCGTTCGACGCCTGGGGACCCGCGCTGACCGGCGTCGTGATGGCGACCTTTGCGATCTGGTGCCGATTCGTGGTTCGACCGTCGCTCGACCGCGGTTCGGTGGCTGATCAAGCGTTCGCGGTCGGGCTGGGCATGCTGGGCATCCATATCGTGGCGGTGGTCACCCAGCCGGCGGAATTCGGTGTCCTCGCTGCGGCGACCTCCCTGTCCGTCCTCTTCGCCCTCGCCTACGTCGACCGCGCGCGGCTCCTCGTGCTCATGGCGCTGGCCGGCGCTTCGAGCGTGGCCTGCGTCGCGGTCATCGTCCTGACCGAGGGCGTCAGCCCCTTCCCGAGCTGGCTGAGCGACAGCCTCGCGGTGGCAGCGATGGTGGCAGGGGCAGGCATCGCGACGCTCCTGCTGTACCAGTTCGCGGGTCGATTCAAGGACGCACTCGGCGAGCTGAGCGGACTGGCCGCCATGTCCCGTGACCTGGCGCAGACGCTCGATCCGGCCGAGGTCGGACAGCGCATGGCGCGCCATCTCGCGGACGCGATGGGTGCCGATGAGTGCGGCATCTGCGTCTGGGACGAGGCCGGCGACCGGCTGCTGACGGCTGGCTACCACCCGCCATCGCGCGCCGCCGAGATCGAACCGAGCTATCCCGCTCGCCGACTATCCAGCGACACGGCGGCTGCTCGAGACCGGCGTCGAGATGGTGGTCGAGGTCGACGACCCCGCTGCGGACGCGGACGAGGTCGCCTACCTGCGCTCCATCGGTCAGCGCTCGATGGTCATGATCCCGCTCATCGTCCGCGGTCGGGCCATCGGCTCCGTGGAGCTGACCACGGCCACGAACGAGCACTTCGACGGTCGACGGCTGGAGCTGGCCAAGGTCCTCGCTGGCGAGGCGGCCATCCTGCTCGACAACGCGCGCCTCTATGAAGAGACGCGGGTCCGCGCCTTCAGCGATCCGCTGACCGGCCTGCCCAACGGCGGGCTGCTGGAAGACCGTGTCGAGCACGCCATCCTGCGGCTCGGGCGTCGGCCGGACGAGATGCTCGCGCTCTTGTACGTGGATCTCGACGACTTCAAGCAGGTCAACGACCAGTTCGGCCACGCCGGAGGGGACGAGCTCCTGGCGCAGGTCGCGGACCGGCTGCGCTACACGACACGGCCCGGCGACACGGCGGCGCGATTGCACGGCGACGAGTTCGCGATCCTGCTCGAGGACCTGGCCGATCGTGACGAGGCGGCGCTGGTCGCCGATCGCATCCTGACCGCCATGGCGGTGCCCTTCCGGGTCCGCGGCACGAGCGTGATCATGAGCGCCTCGATCGGCCTGGCCATCACGGGCGGCCCCGGCGAGGCGCTGGCCGCCACCAATTTCGACCGCATCCTGCAGGCCGCCGATTCGGCGATGTACACGGTCAAGCGGCGAGGCAAGGCCGGCCGCGCTGTCGCCGCACCGTTCCCCTCGATCGCCGAGGTGCGCGCCGCCAGCGCCTAGTCGAATTCGCCAGGCGGCCATCGACATCGCCCGGTGCCGATCGGTGCCCGCGCGGGCGCGTCGGCCCCCTCGCGGCTAGGCTGCATCAGTGCGTCGGATCGTCAACCTCGCCCTCTTCGCCGTGCTGGCCGTGCTCGTCGTCGGCGGTCTGCTGTGGCTCTTCCGCGGCCAGGTGCTGCGGCTGGCCGGCGTCAGCTTCGACACTGGTCCGGGTCAGGTCGGCGGGCTCGAGGTGCCGTCCGGCTACAGCGTGGCGCCGTTCGCGACCGACCTGATCGGGCCGCGCTTCATGGCCATCGCCCCCGACGGGACCCTGCTCGTCGCCGAGCGTGGCAACGACCGCGTCGTCGCGCTGCCTGATCGCGACGGCGACGGGGTCGCCGATGAGACGGTCGTCGTCGGCAGCGGCTACGACGACGCCCACTCGCTCGCATTCGCCGCCGACGGCACGCTGTACGTGGCCGGCAACGGCACGCTCTTCGCCGTCGAGCTCGGGCCGGACCTGCGCGAGCGCTCCCGGCGAGCCATCCTCGATCTGCCACCCGGCGGCGTCCACACCACGAGGACGGTGGCGGTGCTGCCTGATGGCGAGCTGCTGGTGAGCGTCGGGTCGAGCTGCAACGTCTGCTGGGAGGAGGATCCGCGACGGGCCGCCATCCTGATCGCCGACGCGGACGGCTCGAACTCGCGGGTCTACATGCACGGACTGCGGAACGCGGTCGGCGTCGCCGTCGACCCGGCGGGAACCGCGTGGGCGACCGTCAACGGCCGCGACATGCTGGGCGACGACGTGCCACCGGAGACGCTGTACCGAGTGGAGGACGGGGCGGACGCCGGCTGGCCCCGCTGCCACGCTGGCACGATCGTCGATCCCGAATTCGGCGCTCAGCCGGATCCGACGACGGGCCTCGTGGGCTGCGATGGCGTGGTGATGCCGGCGGCCACCTTCCAGGCGCACATGGCGCCGCTCGGCATCGCCTTCTGGGACGACCACGCCTACATCGCCTTCCACGGTTCCTGGAACCGCTCGACGAAGGTCGGCTACGCGGTCGGGCGTGTGCCCTGGTCCGCCGATGGACCGGCCGGCGCGCTCGAGCCATTCCTGACCGGCTTCCTCGACGATGCCAGCGGCGACGCCAGCGGACGACCGGCCGGCCTCGTCGTCGGGAGCGACGGTGCGCTCTACGTCTCCGACGACAAGGCCGGCGCGATCTATCGGGTCACGCGCTCGCCCTGAGCGCGGAGCTCACCAGGCGCCGGTCTGGTAAGCACCGACCAGACGAGGTTCGCCGCCGTCGGCGCTGACGATCCACAGGTCGCGCACCTCCCCCTCTGGCGCCGGCCCCGAGTAAAGGAGCCATCGGCTGTCAGGTGACCAGCGGGCGTCTGAGCCGTCCGCGAGCCTGACTTTGTGCCCGCCATCCCGATCGATGACGAAGATGCCACCTTCGTCGTTGTATGCGATCCGCCGACCATCCGGTGACCAGGCAGGCGGCCCAACTTCGAGGCTCGTTTCTGCGAGCACGGAGCGCAGGCCGTTACCGACGTCCACGGTCTGCAGGCTGGTCGGCCCGAAGCAATTCGGAGGTTGCTCGCCTTCTCGGCAGGCGTCGTGCACGATGGCGATCGTTGATCCGTCCGGTGACCAGGCCGGACTTCCGAACGTTGCTCCGGTGAGGTCGAGGAGGTCACGTACCGGCGCGCCATCGGCTGGCACGATGAACAGGTGCTGGTGCTGGATGGCGGTCGGCGGGTCCTCGGGGCGCTCCGCGTTGTTGCACGGCTGGCAACCAGCGACCGCAAGGGCGGCGCCGTCTGGGGACCAAGGTGCGATCCACGGCAGCAGCTGCGTCCCGGCGGGCAATCGAAAGGATCCGCACGTTCTCGGATCCGACATCGAAGACGGCGATCGCGTCATCGACGCCCAGTTCCCCCTCCTGACCCGGCACAGTGATACCGACCAGGCGCCGGCCGGCGAGCCGATCCCCCTGCGGCGACAGGACCCAGCCCTGGAAGTCGGGGTCGCCAGCCTTCTGAAACTTGGGCGGGCAGCAGACGAACGTGATGTCCTGAGCCGCCGCTGTGGGGCTGTCAAGGGTCCTCACGCGGTTCCCGATGTGCTCCGCGGCGATCAGCGCATGCTTGTGGTCGGCCGTCCATTGGAGGCTCCACGCTAGGGTGCCAGGTCTCGCGGGCAGGGTCCCGAGCAGGGTTCGCTCGCCGGTGCCGGCGTCGACCGTATAGACACCGAGCGCGCCCTCCGTCCCGCGTTCGTAGGTAAGGATCAGGCCGCCCCCGAGCGGGCCGGAAGGTTCGGGTGAGCCGAAGGCGTCGAAGCTGTCTGGACGTTCGCGGCGAGTCGGTCGGTGCGGAGCTGTCGGACGGCGACACGCCGATGATGCCGGAGTCGGATGGTCGGCCGAGGACGGCGAAGCCGACGACGGCCATGAGCGCGAGGGCCACGATGACCGCGGCCCAGCGGACGGAGTTGGACATGATGGTGGGCCTCCGAGGGAAGCGCCACGCAGGCCGTTGAGGTTGGCGTTCGATCCGATCAGCGACGTCGAGGACGACGCGGTCCGAGACCTCGGTCGGGCCGTCGATCAGCCAGAGGTCGAGCAGGCGATCGATGTCACGTTCGTGCGTCATGCCGAACGACCTCCGATGGCGACGGTCCGAGCGTCCGCCTCGAGGGCGGCCCGCATGGCGCGGTGGGCATGGTGGAGTCGGGAGCGGGCCGTGCCCGGCGGGATGCCGAGCGTGTCGGCGATCTCGGCCGGGCTGTAGCCCAGGTAGTGGTTCATGACGAGGATCGCCCGTTGGTCGGGCGGCAGCCGTCGGAACCCGCGTGCGAGCTGGTCGCGATCGGCCACGGAGAGGGTCGTATCGGGGCCCTCCGGTCCGTCGACCGGGAGGACCTGGAGGTTGACGAGGCGACGACGTTCGCGCGTCGCGTGCGCGATGCAGGTGTTGACGAGCACCTTGTGCAGCCAGGCGTCGAAGCGGTCCGCATCGCGGAGCCCACGCAGGTCTCGCCAGGCGATGACCAGCGCATCCTGCAGGGCATCCTCGGCCCGATCGACGTCACGCAGCACGCGGTAGGCGATGGCGAAGAGCCGGTCGCTCCGGCCACGGATCAGGTCGACGTACGCCTCCCGATCCCCAGCCTGGGCCTGCTCCACGAGATCGCGATCCACCCGTCTCGCTCCTCGAGTGGCGTCCATCGGGGACGCCGTCCACTCCTATCGGTCGTGCCGAAGGGCTCGTCGTTCAATCTTGGCGCCCGGGAGTGGAGACGAGAAGAGGCCCGCCGGTCGCCCGACGGGCCTTAGGACTGAGCTGCGCAGCCGACGATCTAGGGCGAGCGGACGCACGGAGCTGGATGCCGCTACGACGATGGACGGTCGCGTCGGGCAGGATGGCCTGGACAGGTGGCTTCGTCCTCCAGCATCGATGTCGACCGCCGAGCACCTTGCAGGTCGCCGACGTCGATGAGATCAGGCGCGAGCGCTCGGTCGGACCGATGACCCAGGCATAGCCGTCAGCCTGGACCCCAAGTCGGTGAAGAGGCGGACGACCGGTGTGGACGGATCGTCCGCACATGTCGTCGTCCAGCCCGAGAGCCTGGGCGAGATCGAGCCTGCACGCCCTGGTAGCCGCCGACCGTCACAGGCTGTCGATCGGTCACGACCAGGCCCGGGCGCTCGGACAGACGCATCATCCATGGTGGTCGCTGCTCGGTGCACATTCGAGTCTGGCGCGGTCGAGCACGCACTGCCGGTTCGGCGACCACAGCTAGGTGTTCATGAATATGGCCCGTTCCAGCGCCTCGTGACTCCTTGCGCGACGAAGGGCAGAAGTGCCTCGGTCCAGGTCGTTCGTCGTTCGTCCAGCCTGCGGGCACCGTGTAGCTCATCTGCGCCAGTAGTCGATTGCCGCACCCCGGGGATCGTGTCCGCGGACGGCAGGCCGCCAGACGGCTCGAAGAATGGCGTCTTGTAGGTGGCCGCCTCGACGATCGCCGATGTGTCCAGCATTTGCGATCAGCCCCGTGTAGCGCCTCAGCGCCTTCGGAGCGCGTCCAGGTCGCCGGCAAACGCCGCGGCTCGGGCGGCGCACGCGATCGAGTCCGCACTGGCGTGAGCGTCAGGAACGACCCACCAGGGCTGAGCGCACAAGGCGTAGGTGCCGACGTCACCATTCGCGCAGCCCAGCGAGGCGTCGGCCAGTTACGTAACCATCGAGGTGAACGTGATCCGATCAGGTCCGCGGCGCTGGCGACAGTCGAGCCTAGGATGCGTCCGACCCCGTGATCGGTAGACGGCCACGGCGTTGCTGGAGGTCGAGGAACGAGCGATACCTGATCCCCGACGAGCCTCGGGAAGGAAGCGCGTCTCGCCGACCCAGAGGGCTTCGAGGGCGTCGGGGATCGTGGTCGCCGGGCTCGAAGTGGGGCTCGACTCGGCGGTCGGGCTTGGCGAAGCTGCGACCTCCGAGTCGGATGGGCGGCCGAGGACGGCGAAGCCGACCACGGCGATGAGGACGACGGCCGCGGCGGCCGCGATCCAGCGCAGTGAACCGTTCATGGCTGGGAAGCCTCCGAAGGAGGCGCGGTGCGAGGGCCTGGGGCTGGCGCTCCACGCGGTCGAAGATCGACTGGTAGACGCGATCCGGCATCTCGTTGACGCCGTCGGTCAGCCAGTGCTCGAGGACGCGCTCGATGTCACGGTCGCGTGCCACGTCACGGTCTCGTGTCATGCCGAACGTCCTCCGATCGCGATCGCGCGGGCGTCGGCCTCGATAGCGGCACGCATCGCGCGGTGGGCATGGTGAAGTCGGGAGCGGACCGTGCCGGCCGGGATGCCGAGCGATTCGGCGATCTCAGCCGGCTCGTATCCGGCGAAATGGCGCAGCACGAGGATGGCGCGCTGCTCCGGAGGTAGACGTCGGAAACCGCGCTCCAGCTGATCCCGGTCGGCCACGGACAGGTACTCGTCCGTGCCGGTCGGGAGGTCCGTCGGGAGCTGGCGGAGGTTGGCCACGAGGCGGCGCTCACGCGTCGCCTCGGAGACGCACGATCGAACCAGAAGGCGGTGCAGCCACGCGTCGAAACGGTCCGGATCGCGGAGTCCAGGCAGGTCGCGCCAGGCGATCACCAATGCGTCCTGCACGGCATCCTCGGTCCGATCGACGTCGCGGAGGATCCGCTGTGCGATGGCGAAGAGCCGGTCACCACGCGCGCGAATCAGGTCGGCGTAGGCCTCCCGGTCCCCGTCGCGTGCCGCCTCCACGAGATCGCGATCCACCTGCATCGTCCCTCATCGGCGCTCAGCGGGGCGCCGGTCCGACCCCTATGGGGGACCGAGGCGCGGCGTCGTTCAATCTTCCACGACAGGCGTACGATGACGGTCACGATCGCGCACGCCGCGACAACGGGAACGAGGAGTCGAGCCCGATGACAGAGACGATCTCTCGCGGGGCCGCCAATCAGACGGGCGCCCACATCGACACTGACGCCTACGCCAAGGCGCAAGACTTCCTGCCGCTCAACGGCATCGACCACGTGGAGTTCTGGGTCGGCAACGCCCGCCAGGCGGCGAACTACTACCGCGCCCTGTGGGGCTTTACGCCGATCGCCTATGCCGGCCTGGAGACGGGCGTCCGAGACCGAACGATGTACGTCATGCGTCAGAACGAGATCACGTTCGTTCTCACGGGTGCCCTCTCACCCGACGGTGAGATCGCCGAGCATGTCCATCGCCACGGCGATGGTGTCCATGACATCGCCTTCGCCGTCGACGACGTCCGATCGGCCTGGCGCGAGACGACGAGCCGAGGCGCGCGCTCCTACCTGGAGTACGCCGAGGCCGGTTCGGAGGATGACGGCACCCTCCGTCGCAGCGCCATCCACACCTATGGCGAGGTCATCCACTCGTTCATCGACCGGAGCGACTACCACGGTCCGTTCGCTCCTGGCTTCCGCGCGATCAAGAAGCCGGCACGAGCGGCGACGGGCCTCTCGCTCCTCGAGATCGACCACTGCGTCGGCAACGTCGAGCTCGGCGACATGAACCGCTATGTCGACTTCTACCGTGACGTCCTCGGCTTCGCCCAGCTCATCCACTACGACGACAAGGTCATCCATACCGAGTACAGCGCCCTGATGTCGAAGGTCATGACCAACGGCAACGGGCGCATCAAGTTCCCCATCAACGAACCGGCGGCAGGCAAGAAGAAGAGCCAGATCCAGGAGTTCCTCGACTACTACCTCGACGCCGGCACGCAGCACATCGCCCTGCGCACCGAGGACATCGTGGCCACGGTGCGGCAGCTGCGGGAGAACGGCGTCCAGTTCCTGGGCCTGCCGCACGAGTACTACGCGACGCTCGCCGATCGCGTCGGCGACGTCGGCGTGCCCATCGAGACGCTCGAAGAGCTGGGCATCGAAGCCGATCGCGACGAGGAGGGCTACCTGCTCCAGATCTTCACGCGGCCGATCCAGGATCGACCGACGTTCTTCTTCGAGATCATCGAGCGGCATGGCTCGAGAGGCTTCGGTGTCGGCAACTTCAAGGCGCTCTTCGAGGCCATCGAGCGGGAGCAGGAGAAGCGCGGCAACCTCTAGTCGGTATCAGGGGCGTTGGGCGTGGACGGCGATCCACGGCCGGATCCAGGCAGGCCGCGGGCGCCAATTCGGGACAGCGCTCCCATGACGACGGGACGCGGGCGGGTCGATAGTCGCACGGCTGGGGAACCGTTTCGGACAGGAGGTCCTCGATGCGCATCGTGATCCGGGCCGCGCTGGCGGCCGTTCTAGCGGTGACGGTCGGTGTCGGCAGCGTCGCCGCCCACGAGTGCTACGTGGTCAACCGCTCGGCCCAGGGCAACGCCGGTGCCAGCCACTCGCAACGCTGGTTCACCTTGACCCTCGAGCAGCTCTTCTCGGAGACCGAGGGGTTCGGCCTGCCCGACCTGTCTGCCGGCCAGGTCGACTGGGCTGTCGCCACGGCCAAAGCACAGGGCATCCCATCGTCGTTCACGATCCGGACCGACAAGGTCATCGGTGAGGGCACGCCTGCCTTCGGGCGGCTCGGCCACAGTAGCGACGGCAAGGGTGTCGACCACTTCATCGACAGCTACGGCAACGCCCTGATCGGTATCGTCTTCGAGGCGCTCGGCCACTGAGCCAGCGCTGCCTCGATTCGCGGCGCGACGGAGGTCTGGCCTTTCGTCGCGCCGTACCATCGCGCCACCGCACGCGGGATGCGGCCGAACAGGGAGGCGGCGGCGCCCATGACTCGTGTGGCACGCGTGACGGCCATCACCGTCATCGTTGTCGTCGTCGCGCTCGTTGTCGGCACGGCCGCCACGGTGGCCACCATCGCGGCGGGCTCGAGCGGGACAGTCGTCGCGCCCGCCGGCTACATGGCCGACGGCCTGGCCGTCGAGCGCCTGGATGGCGCGAGCACGCCGCTCGAGAACGGAGACATCGTCGTGGCCATCGACGGCACGTCGATGGTCGACTGGGCCGCCAACCTCTTCGAGCTCGGTCTCGATCGACCTGACTTCCCGGCCGGGACCACGGTGCCGATGGCGATCCGTGATGATGGGGCCCGAACGGTCGATGTGACCACCATCGCCTACCCGACGGGGCCGGTCGTCCTTCGCAACCTGGGCACCGTCACCTTCGTCGTCGTCTTCCTGGCGGTGGCAGGCTACGCGTTCCGGCGCCGGCCGCGTGACGAGGCAGCGGCCGCGCTCTTGATCGCCGCGACGGGTGCGGTCGCGAGCACGATCCCGTGGCTGCTGGGCATCGATCCGCTCGCCTACGCGACCGGCGTCTTCTGGCTCGATCAAGGGGCGGTCGGCCTGGTCTACCTCCTCCTCTGGGCGGGTGGGCTCCACTTCGCCCTCGCCTTCCCTCGGCGCAGCCCCCTGCTCGGTCATCGGCCGGCCGCCGCCGTCCTGCCCTACCTCCTGGTCTTCGGGCTCTACGTCATCGGCATCGCGGCGATGGCCCCGGTCTCAGCCGATCCTCTCGCCTGGCTCGCATCGTGGAACGTCGTTCAGTCCGTGGTCGTGCTCGGAAGCCTGGTGGCCATCCTCGTCGGCATCGCCGACGGGTGGCGCCGATCGGACGCGGACGAGCGCCGCGCCTTTCGCTGGATCGCGCTTTCGCTCGCCTTCGCGATCGTGGCCTCGATCGTCCTCTTCTTCGTGCCGGAGCTCTTGACCGGCCGATCGCTCGTGTCATGGAGCCTGGTCGGCTTCATCGATATCCCGGTGCCGCTGGCCCTGGGCGCGGCGATCCTTCGCAGCCAGGCGTTCGGCATCGAGGTCGTCGTCCGGCGGATCGTCGTCTATGGCGGGCTGACGGCGGGCGTCCTCCTCGTGTATGCGTTGATCGTGGCTGGCCTGAGCACCGTGCTCAGTGGAAGCGCTGATTTCCCGGCGCGCCTCCTCGCGGCGGGCGGCGCCGCCCTGGTTGCCTTGCCTCTGCGGGACGTGCTGCAACGAGCAGTCGGTCGCTACATCTATGGCGACCGCGATGAGCCCTATCGCGCGATCAGCCGCCTGAACGAGCGTCTGGCCCTCGTGATGGAGCCGGCGTCAACGCTGCAGACCGTCGCCGACACGATCGCCGACGCCCTGCGGCTGCCGTTCGTGGCGGTCGAGGTCGGCGAGCCTGGCCGGCTCGTGGCGAGCCACGGGAGCGTCGGATCCGGGGTCATCCGGATCCCGCTCGTGCACGGCGGGGAGGCCGTCGGCCACCTGCTCGCGGCGCCGCGGGCGGGCGAGGACGCCTTGAGCGCGCGCGATCGAAGCCTCCTCGAGGACCTCGCCGGGCAGGCTGCTGCGACCGTCCATGCGGTGCATCTGACGCTCGACCTGCAGACGTCCCGCGAGCGGCTGGTCACGGCCCGCGAAGAGGAGCGCCGCCGCCTGCGCCGCGACCTGCACGACGGCCTGGGCCCCGCCCTGCGCGGGCATGGCCATGCGCGCCGAAGCCGCCGCTGCCCTCACCCGGTCCGACCCCGACGAAACGGGACGCCTGCTCGAGGCACTCAGCAGCGAGGCCCGTGAAGCCTTGGCTGACATCCGCCGGCTCGTCTATGGACTACGACCGCCCGCGCTTGACGAGCTGGGCCTCAGTGGAGCCATCCGCCAGGTCGTCGAGGGTGTCCAGCCTGCGGTCCTGACAGTCGAAGTGGATGTGCCGGAGAGGTTGCCAGAGCTCCCTGCGGCGGCCGAGGTCGCGGCCTACCGGATCGTCGTCGAGGCCGTCACCAATGTCGTCCGCCATGCCAGCGCCGGGTGGTGCGCCATCCACATCCGGACCGACGATGGGCTCTCGATCGTGGTCGATGATGACGGGGTCGGCCTGGATGGCGGAACGCGACCTGGCGTGGGGCTGACATCGATGCACGAGCGTGCCGAGGAGCTCGGCGGCAGCTGCGTCGTCGCCACGCGGCCGGAGGGCGGCACGCGGGTCAACGCGTGGCTGCCGCTCGATGCGCGCTTCACTCCGCGCCCCGCGGCAGGGCGTGCCGCCGGATGACCGATACGCCCGAGATTCGCATCGTGTTGGCCGACGACCATGCGGCGTTCCGCGACGGTCTGCGCGCGTTGCTCACGACGATCGAGGACATGACCGTCATCGGTCAGGCCGCGACCGGCGAGGAGGCGGTCGCGCGCGCTCGAGCCCTCCAGCCCGATGTCGTCCTGATGGATCTCAACATGCCCGGCCTTGACGGCATCGAAGCCACCCGGCGGATCATCGCCACCAGCCCGCATATCGCGATCCTCGTTCTGACCATGTACGAGGATGACGAGTCGGTCTTCGCGGCCCTTCGTGCGGGCGCCCATGGGTACCTGCTCAAGGGCGCCGACCGCGTCGAGATCGCCCGTGCGATACGCTCGGTCGCGAGCGGTGAGGCGATCTTCGGCTCGAACATCGCTCGCCGCCTGGTGACCTACTTCTCGGCGCCACGGCCGGGCGCTGCAGGTCTGGCCTTCCCCGAGCTGACCGAACGCGAGCTGGAGATCCTCGAGCTCATCGCGCGTGGCCTGAGCAACACGGCGATCAGCGAGCGACTCGTCCTGTCGCCCAAGACGGTGCGCAATCACGTTTCCAACATCTTCAGCAAGCTCCAGGTCGCGGGTCGTGCCGAGGCCATCGTGCGAGCCCGAGAAGCGGGCATGGGAGGTGAGGGCCAGAGGCGGCTTCGACCGTGATCGTGGTTGTCCCGTTCGGTCGGGACCGGGCTCCCATTGACCATGGGACGGCGTCGCCCGCACGATCGACCCAACGGCGAGAGAGGGAGGGAAGCTGATGGTTCGAAGGTGGTCTCGTTGGGGGTTCCTGGCGGTGACCTGGCTGTTCGTCGCCTGCGCTGTCATCCAGGTCTTCCTTGCGGGCCTGGGGGTCTTCGGCCAGCCAGCTGGCGATTTCAAACCACATAGCGGATTCGGCTACACCTTTGGCTGGCTCGTCCTCGTGATCCTGGTGCTGGCCATCGTCGGCCGCACGGGCCGGCGCGATATCGGCCTCGCCGTGCTGCTTCTCGTCCTGTTTGCCCTGCAGTCCGTGTTCGTGGCCATGCGAGGCGACTACCCCACCGTCGCTGCACTGCACCCCGTCAACGGCTTCCTGATCCTGCTCGTGGGCATCATCATCGGCATCGACGCATGGCGCATGGTGCAAGCCGATCGCGCCGCTGCCCGCAGCGCGGGAGCCGATGCCGGACCGATCGCATAGGAGGGGATCGTGGACCTGACGCCCTACCAACCGTGGATCATCTTCACCCACGTCGCGGCGGCCTTCGCCTTCATCGCGGCCCACGGCGTCTCGATGGGTGTGTTCTTCAAGATCCGGCGCGAGCGCGACCGGGTCCGGTTGGCGACGCTGCTGGAGCTGTCCAGCTACTCGATCGGCTTCCTGTACATCGCCTTTCTCATCCTTCTGCTGGCCGGCATCGCGGCCGGCATCGTCGGTGGCTGGTGGACCAACGGGCGACTCTGGCTGTGGACGGCCCTCGTCGTGCTGGTGGTGGTCGTCGGCGTGATGTACGGACTGATGACGACGACGTACCTCAAGGTTCGCCAGGCGCTGGGCATCCCGAGCCCGAGTGACACCAAGAAGGGGATCGTGCCTGAGCCCGCCACGGACGAGGTGCTTGAGGCATTGCTCACCTCGTCACGCCCGACCATCGGGGCCGTCCTGGGCATGGCAGGCCTGCTCGTGATCATCTGGCTGATGGTGGTGAAGCCGTTCTGATGGAGGACTCGGGTCGGCCCGTCGACCCATCCGGACCAGCCATCGAGGTCGAAGCGCTGGTCAAGGTCTATCCCGGCGGCGCACGGGCGCTCGACGGCATCGACGTGACCGTCGAACGTGGCGAGTTCTTCGCCTTCCTGGGGCCGAACGGCGCCGGCAAGACGACGACCATCCGCGTCCTGACCACCCTGTTGCGGGCGACCTCCGGTCGTGCGCGCGTCCTGGGACTCGACGTCGCCGAGCAGGCCGGTGCCGTCCGTCGGCGGATCGGCTTCGCGATGCAGCAGGTCGCCGTCGAGAACCTGTTGTCGGGTCGCGAGAACCTGGAGCTGATCGGTCGGCTGCATCGCATGCCACGGGATGAGCTGCGTCGCCGGACCGACGAGCTCCTCGAGCTGGTCGGGCTGGACCACGTGGCCACCAAGCTGGCGGGCACGTACTCAGGCGGCATGCGCCGCCGATTGGACCTCGCCACGGCGCTGGTCCATCGGCCGGACGTGCTCTTCCTGGACGAACCGACCGAGGGCCTCGATCCCCAGAGCCGGAGCGCCTTGTGGGAAGAGCTGACGCGGATCAACGAGTCGGGCACGACGATGCTGCTGACGACCCACTACATGGAGGAAGCCGACCGGCTCTGCGCTCGTTTGGCGATCATCGACGACGGGCGGATCGCGGCGTCCGGCTCGCCAGCCGACCTGAAACGATCGATCGGGGGCGATCAGGTCACGCTTACCCTGGCACCGACCGACGGCGGGTTGACCGGAGCCCAGGACGGGGTCATCAGCCGCCTTGCGGGCATCGACGGCGTCGTCGGTGCCGAGCGGACCGTCGACGGCGTGCGGCTCTCGGTCCGTGACGCGGCCGTGGTGCCGATGGTCCTTCGCCAGCTCGACGACGGTCCGACGGTGACCCGCATCGCAGTCACCGAGCCGACGCTCGAGGACGTCTTCCTGGCCCTCACTGGTCGGACCATCCGGCATGAGGCCGCCGATCAGCCGCTCGAGCTGGGCTGGTAGCGCGATGGCCTTCGCGCAGGAGACCTGGCTGCTTGGGACCCGCACGCTGCGACGGTTCGCCCGGGTGCCGGCCAACCCTGCCAGCACCATCCTCTTCCCGGTCATCCAGCTGGTCGTCTTCTCGCAGCTCTTCCGGGGCATCATCGCCCTGCCGGGCTTCGGAGACCAGAAGAGCTACCTGGACTACCTCTTGCCAGGCCAGATCGCGTTCACGGCGTTCTTCGCCGTCGCCTGGTCCGGCGGCAACCTGCTCGCCGACTACCGCAGCGGCTACCTGGACAAGCTCCGGGCTGCGCCCATCCGCCGCTACGCGATCCTCGCCGGCGAGCTGGTGCCGCTGGCGCTGGAGGTGGCCATGATGTCCGCGGTCATCCTGGTCATCGGTGTGCTCCTCGGCGCCAACGTGGCGACCGGACTGCTTGGCGCGCTCGCCATCATCCTGCTGGCCGCTGGCTTCGGCGTCGCGTGGTCGGGGGTCTCGTTCGTGCCCGCCTTGGTGACCAAGAACGAGCAGGCGACCTCGACCCTGTCGCTGCTGCTCTTCCCGATCGCCTTCATGTCGACCGCCTTCGTGCCGGTGGCCCTGATGCCAGACTGGCTCCAGACCCTCAATGTCCTCAACCCCATCAGCTACATCATCGAGGCGATGCGCGCGTTCATGATCGGCGACGTCAGCGCCGGGGTCGTCGTCTCGGCGATCGTCGCGATCGTGATCCTCGGGGTCCTCCTGCAGGGCGCCACGATGTGGGCCTTCCGCCGCCTGACGGCGTAGATGCCCGCGCCGGGAGTCGTTCCTCAGGCCTCCGGCGGTCGAGCCAGTGCATACACCTGGCGCGCACCGGTGATGCCCTTGAGCTCATGCAGGCCACGGTCCGCGAAGACCAGATCCGAGCCCGCCAGCAGGTCGTGGGTGGTGCCGGAGACGAGCACCTCGCTGGGGCCGGCCAGGGCCATGATCCGCGCCGCCATGTGGACGGCCACGCCCCGGACGTTGCCGGGCACGAGCTCGACCTCGCCGGTGTGGATGCCTGCCCGAGTCTGGATGCCGATGGCCTTGGCCGCCATGCAGATGCCTGCGGCGGCGCGGACGGCTCGTTCGGAGCTGTCAAAGAGCGCCAGGAACCCGTCGCCTGTCGTGTCGATCTCGCGGCCGCGGTATCGATCAAGCTCGGAACGGCCGCGCTCGTAGTGCTGCGCGAGGAGGTCGCTCCAGGCACCATCGCCGATCCTCGCCGCGGTCGCCGTCGAGTCCACGATGTCGGTGAACAGGATGGTCGAGAGGACGCGCTCGCCGCTACCGGCCACGGGTCTGGCGAAGGAGCGCATGCCCGCCCAGTCGAGGGCGATCCAGGCATCGTCGCCGACCACCCAGGCATCGTGGCCTGGTGGGATCTCGTAGGCCTCGTTAGGACCGATGTCGAAGCTCGAACCATCTTCGAGCTCGATACGGGCATGGCCCTGGAATGCGTAGCCCTGGTGGTGGTATTCACACAGCCGCGTGCCGGCGATCAGGCCGACGCTCTCGGACCATCGCCAGCCAGGCTGGAAGATCTGCCTGCCGACCACGGCATCGCCGATCTCGTAGATCTCGACGCGGCCGAGCGGGAACTCGCGGACCTCGGACGGCGACTCGAGGCGGCGATGCTGGGGACGCACCATGCGCTGCATCATCGCATCACCCGGCGCCGCACGCGCGCCAGCATGCCGCCGTCCTAGACTCCACCCATGCGCATCGCCCACGTCCGCGCAAGGCACGCGCCCGCGGGAGCACCGTGGCGGCTGGCGGCAGCCCTGGGCGCCGAAACCGAACCCACGAGCTGGCTCGACCTCGAGGTCGCCAGGCGTCGCGCCATGCACGCCGATCCGCGCCTCGAGCACAACGCGGTGCTCTTCCGGCAGCCGATCACGACGCTCGACGCACTGCTGGCAAGTGGGCTCCGCGTCGAGGCCGTGCACGAGCTGCTCGACGGCTTCGAGTCTCGAGACGCCGATGATCCGGCCATTCTTGACGGTGCCGACCTGCGCTTCGGGCCGCCGATCCTTCGGCCCCCGAGCCTGCGCGACTTCTACGGCTTCGAGCGGCACGTCTCGACGGTCTGGGCCCGTCGCGGCAACCCGGTGCCGGAGGCCTGGTATCGCCTGCCGGTCTTCTACTTCAGCAACGTCTCCGAGCTCCGCGGGCCAGACGACCCGGTCTGGTGCCCGGCAGCGTCGCAGGAGCTCGACTACGAGCTGGAGGTATGCGCCCTGGTCGACACGCCGGCGGTCGACCTGCGCCCCGAACGGGCGGAGGAGGCCATCGGGGGCTACATGATCTTCAACGATTGGTCGGCGCGTGACCTGCAACGCGACGAGACGGCGGTCCGGCTAGGCCCGGCCAAAGGCAAGGACTTCGCCTCCTCGATCGGACCCTGGCTGGTGACCCCGGACGGGCTGGCTGACACGCATGCGGGCAAAGGCTACGACCTGGCCATGACCGCGACGGTCAACGGGGTCGAGACGAGCCGCGGCAGCTGGGCCGACACCCACCATTCGATGGCCGAGATGCTCGCCCGCGCGTCAGCCGAGGTCCATCTGCGCCCTGGCGAACTGATCGGGAGCGGCACGGTCGGGACCGGCTGCCTGCTCGAGGTCAAGGACGAGACGCTCGGCCGCTGGCTGGAACCGGGCGACGAGGTGGTCCTCTCGGTGGAGCGGCTGGGGAGCCTCCGAACCCAGATCGTGGCTCGGCCCACCTGACGATGCGATCGGCCGAGATCACGGTCCATACCGGCTCGGGTCGCGGCCTGTTCGACATCACCGTCCAGTGCGAGCGATTCGTGGCCGGCGGTGGTGACGGACTGCTCAACGTATTCGTACCCCACGCGACGGCAGGCGTGGTGATCATGGAACTGGGCGCAGGTTCCGACGACGACCTGCTCGCCGCGCTCGAGCGACTGCTGCCGCATGACGACCGGTGGCACCATCGACATGGTTCTCTGGGTCACGGAGCGGACCATGTCCTGCCGCTCCTGGCGCCGCCGTCCATCACGGTCCCCGTTCGCGACGGGCGGCTTCATCTCGGTACCTGGCAGTCGATCGCTCTGCTGGATACGAACGTGGACAATGCCACGCGGTCGGTGGTGCTGACGCTACTGGAAGGCTGAGGCGCCGGTCGTGTCGACCGCGGTCGCCTAGAATCCGACCCTCACCACCTGGAGGGTCGCCGTGTATTACGTCCGCCGGGGCAGCGTGCCGCCGCAGCGCCACACCCAGCATCGCCGGCCGGACGGCGCGCTGTACGCCGAGGAACTCTTCGGCGTCGAGGGGTTCGTCGGGCGCAACTCCCTCCTCTACCACCTGGTGCCACCGACCCAGACGCACCTCGTCGAGGCTGTGCGCGACGTCGTCATCGAGGCCGCCGATGATGGCCTCCACCGCCATCGGCTCACCAAGACCGGCGACGTGCCCGAGGCGGGCGACGTGGTCGACGGTCGGGTCCCGCTCTACTTCAACAGCGACGTGGTCATGGGCGTCGTCCGGCCGGCCGGACCCATGGCGGCAGGACGCTTCTATCGCAACGGCGAGGCCGACGAGCTGCTCTACATCCACGAGGGTGAGGGGCTGTTCGACTCCGTCTTCGGGCCGATGCGCTATGGCCCCGGCGACTACATCGTCATCCCTATCGGCACCACCTGGCGCCTGGATCCGGATCAAGGGTCGGCGCAACGCATGCTTTGGCTCGAGTGCCCGCTCGGAGCTCGAGCCGCCAAAGCGCTACCGCAACGACTACGGGCAGCTCCTCGAGCACGCGCCCTACTACCAGCGCGACATCCGCGTGCCCGACGAAGCGCCGCCGCACACGGAGACGGGCGACTTTGTGATCGAGGTCAAACAGCGCGGCAGGATCACCGCCTATCACTACCGCCACCATCCCTTCGATCTGGTCGGCTGGGACGGCTACCTCTATCCCTGGATCTTCAACATCGCCGACTTCCAGCCCATCACGGGCCGCGTCCACCAGCCGCCGCCCGTCCACCAGACCTTCCAGGCGCGGAACTTCGTTGTCTGCTCGTTCGTGCCCCGCAAGTTCGACTACCACCCCCTCGCCATCCCCGCGCCCTACAACCACTCCAACATCAACAGCGACGAGGTCATCTACTACGTGGCGGGCAACTTCATGAGCCGCCGTGGCGTGGAGATCAGCTCGTTCACCGTCCATCCCGCCGGTATCCCGCATGGGCCACATCCGGGCACGGTCGAGGCGTCGATCGGCAAGGAGGCGACCGCCGAGCTGGCGGTCATGGTCGACACCTTCCACCCGCTCAACATCACGCGTCAGGCGATGGACCTCGACGACCCGGGCTACCCGTACACCTGGCTGCCTTCCGAGGATGCCCCCGGCGAAGCTCAGCAGCTGGCCGAGCGCGGGCCGGAGGCATTCCCCGACTGAACCAGCGGGTGACGGCGGTCTCGGAACTGGCAGTTTCCCGGGGGCAGGATCGACCCGCTCTGGCGAGTCGCGGTCAGGACGATGGCGAAGGCGCGACGTCGACGGCGTCCTCGGGTCGGAGATCGACTGTTGCGAGGACGTCCTTGAACCACGCTTGGTCGTAGACCGAATCGAGCCAGGCTTCATCCCCGGACGTATAGAGCACGATCATGTAGCCGCGGCCCCCGGTCGAGACCAGGGCCATGGTGCCCGCGCCGCTGTCGGCACAGAAGGAGCCGGCCGCGCCATCGACGGTCACCGGCTCGGTTGCGCTGCACTCGTTGACGGCCACGCGGTCAGCGATCCACTTGTCAGCGCTGGTCGTGCCGAGCGGCATCGAACCAAGGCCCAGGAACAGATGGTCGGCGAGGGACGGGTCGTGGACGACGTCGAGCCTGGGATCGTCGAAGTTCCATTCGGCCGTCGTCCACGGCTCGCTCGCGGGCCGTGTAGTCCAGCCCGCCGGGTACGCCGCCGAGATGCCGTGCATCGTCGAGGTGAAGGTCTCGTTCAACGCCGGCGGGGCGGTCGACGACGCGTCCGGGCTCGCGACAGCCACGACCGAGGGTGGCGCCGAGCTCGGGCTAGATCGTGGCGGGGACGCGAGGCTCGCGGCCGACGAGCAGCCGGCGGCGATCGCCCCGAGTGCGACCATCAGTCCTGGGAGCAGCCGTATTCGGCGCGTGCTCATGAGGTTTCCTCCAGTCGGGTGAGCGGGAGTCCGTGCCCGTCTCGCTGGCAACGGCTCCCGAGGGGCATTTCAGGGCGAGGGCGATGGCACCGAATCGGTGGCGTCCTCGGGGTGGAGCTTCACGGTGGCCAAGATGTCCCTGAACCAGCCGACGTCGTCCGACCCGTAGAGCCAGATCAGGTAGCCGCGATCGACGACGGTGACGAGTGCAGCCCGTCCGCCGTAGCAACTAGGAGATATGACCCCAGAGGCACCGTCGATCGTTGCCGGCTCGGTGGCGTCACTACAGGTGGCATCACGGGCCATATAGTCGGCGATCCACTCGTCGCCACTCAAGCCCCCAAGCGGCTCGGAGGCCAGGGCGACGAATATGTTCACGGGAGATTGCTCACACGTGGCCCGCGCCGGGATCGGCTGCCCTCCCCACGAGCAGATGATGTCCGCGGACGCGGAGTCCTGCTGGACGATGTCGCCTGTCCAGAGCGCGGTGGCCCGTTGAACCATCCAACCGATCGGATGCGACACCGAGATCCCGTGTATGGACGACTCGAACGTCTCTGTTAGGGTTAGGGGGGTCGAGGGCGACGGGCTAGGGCTGACGGAAGGGCTTGGTGAGGGCAAGACCTGTGGCCCGCCGACCTGGCTCGAAGTTGGACGAAACAACGCCAGGCCGATCGTCTCCGACCGCTACGACGACAACGGCCGCGACTGCCACCTTCGTGAAACCATGAGTGGTCGTGAGTCTCCAGGGCAAGCGGATGACCACGCGCCGCTGTCGGGTGGTGTCGATGATCTCGAGAGACTGCTCGAGCAGCCAGTCAGGCGCCCGTGGCGCGGCCTCCGCCTCGTAGAGGTCGGAGAGCCGACGACCCAGGTCCTTGTTCGCCGTCATGCCGAGCGGCCTTCCCGGCCGAGGTGGATGGACGAGCGCTCATCGGCGGCCAGGGTCGCCCGGAGCGCCTCGATCGCGTAGTGGAGCCGGGACTTGGCCGTCCCGACAGGGATGTCGAGGGCATCGGCCAACTCGCTCGGAGTCAGGCCGACGTAAAAGGTCAGGACGAGGACGGTTCGCTGGGTCGTCGTCAGGCGACGAAGTCCCCGCTCAAGCTGGTCGCGATCGGCAAGCTCGTTGGCGCGATCGAGCTCGGCCGGTTCGCTTGGCAGGACGGTGATCTCGGTCCGCCACCGTCGACGGTGGCGCCCGATGTCCGCGCAGGACCGCACGACGATCCGGTGGATCCAGGCGTCGAACCGCTCGACGTCGCGTAACGTCGGCAGGTCACGCCAGGCACGGACCAGGGCGTCCTGGGTCGCATCCTGCGCGAGATCGGCGTCGCGCAGGATCAGTCGAGCGATGGCGTAGAGTCGATCGACGGCACCGCCGGCCAGGACAGCGAAGGCCTCGCGGTCTCCGTTTCGCGCCCGGTCGACGAGGTCCGCCTGCAACGCCCGCTCCCTCCCGTGGGCGACCGACTTGGTCGCTCTACACCCTACGGCGGAACGCAAGCGTGAGCAGTTCAATCTTTCGGAGGAGGACGCCTCCGGCGTGGCCCAGCACCTGGCCGAGCGAGGGCCGGAGGCGTTCCCGGACGGAACCCTGGCTAGGGCCTCCAGCTATACCAGCGGAGGTCGTACTCGCCATCCATGGTGAGCAATCGGCTATAGCCGGAACCATCCGCGTTGGCGATGAACAGTCCCGGCCCATCCGCGTCGCCGCCCTGGAAGAGCAGCATCGACGAATCCGGTGACCACGTGGCGCAGCACGAACCGTTCGTGGCCGTGATCTGGTGGGCATCGCTGCCATCGGGCCTGACCAGCCAGACATCGCGGCTCCCGACCCCACCTGGATGGTCGAAGTCGTACGCGATCCACTCGCCGCTCGGTGACCAACGGGCGCTCGTCATGTAGGTCGAGTCCTCGGTGATCGGAGTCGCGTCACCGCCAGCGACGTCCACGACATACGCTCGGGACGTGGTGCCGTAGGTGGCCCCCGACCGGTCGAAAGCCGAGAAGGTCACTTGCTTCCCATCCGGCGACCAGCTCGCGCCGGGTCCGAAGGGGTCGCTGACCGCGACCCCGACGTTCGCGGGGTTCAACCTCCGCAGGTCACCCGGCTGGTAGTGCTTCGTGCCGCTTCCCTTGACGGTCGTGTACCCGCCGGTGCCGATGACGAAGAGGTCGCCGGTCAGATCGGCGTTGGGCGATTCTCGGATGAACAGCAGCTTCGTGCCATCCGGCGAGAAGGCCAGCGGGATGTCGTGCTGGGCGCCCGGGTTCGATGTGAGTCGGATGAGTTCGCCGATCAGGCCGCCACCACCATTGGCGATCGAAAGATAGATGCCGGTCTTGCTCGGGTCACTCTCCGCCCAGCCGTCGAAGGCGAGGTTGTTGGTACTAGACCAGGCACCAGGCAAGAGGCTGAGACCGGGTGCGAAGTCCGACCACGCCGACTCCTCGAACGAGTCGCCTGACAGCTTGAGGACGGCCGGCACCATCCGGCCATCGACGTCCTCCGCGACGAGCGCCGCGTAGCCGTCAGGTGGCAGTGTCAGGCAGCATGCACCGCCATCCGATAGGAGCCGCTCGCCGGTGCCGTCGGGCGCGATCTCGTACAACCGATCCGAATCGGTCGCCGCGTCGTGGAGCCCGAAGACGATCGTGCCGTGGGCCTCGACGCCCGGGCCGATCCGGAGCCCCAGGGTGGACGATGGCGCCGGTGAGCCGGCCGGGGTCGAGGTCGGGCTTGGGTGAGGAGTTGCCGCCGCCGATGGCGATGGGCCACCAGTGTTGGGCGAGCGCCCGCCGAGCCAGACCGCGCCACCGACGACGAACACGACGACGACCGCCGCGCCCGCCAGCATGGCGAACCGTGAAGAGCCGTTCATGGTCGGGAACCTCCACGGCGCACGGAAGGTACGCCGTTGTGATGTGTGTTCGATAGTGCGGAGGACGGCGTCGACCGAGCGGCCGGGCAGGGCGTCGGTCCCTTCGCCGAGCCAACGATCCAGGATCAGCTCGATGTCGGGTGTCGTCATGCCGATCGTCCTCCGGCCATCGCGGGGCGAGCATCCGCTTCGAGGGCGGCGCGCATCTCGCGATGGGCGTAATGCAGTCGGGAACGGGCGGTGCCGGCGGGGATGCCGAGCGTTTCGGCGATCTCGTTGGGCTCGAGCCCGAGGTAGTGACGCAGGACCAGGAGCGCCCGTTGATCGGGCGGCAGGCGGCGGAAGGCCCGCTCGAGGGCATCACGCTGGGCGATGGACGCGACAGGATCCGCTGAGAGGGGATCTGCGGCGGCCTCGAGGGGCACGACGTGGATCGCCGCGCGGCGCGAAGCTCGCGACATCTCGAAACAGACGCGCACGAGGATGCGGGTGAGCCAGGCCTCGAAGCGATCGGGCTCGCGCAGGCGGGGCAGCTCCCGCCAGGCGATGACGAGTGCCTGCTGCACGGCATCGTCGGCCAGGTCGAGCTCGCGGAGGATCCTTCGCGCGACGCCGAACAGTCGGTCACCATGCGTGCGAACGAGGACGGCGAAGGCGTCCCGATCACCACGCTGCGCCAGCTGGACGAGGTCGCGATCCACCCTGCTCACCATGCTGCGCGCTCGACATGAGCGCGTCTACTGGTCCAGAGGGGATCGACGGCGCTGGCGTTCAAATGCTGGCGGATCGGGACCGATCCAGGCGGTCGGTGTCAGTCGGAACCGGTCCTTGGTCCCACGACGACCGGACCACCGGGTGGCTGGTGGTAGCGGCCAGCCCCGGCCACCATCCCGACCATGGTGTCGAAGACCGTCCTCGGCCGGTTCGGCGTGCTCGCCGCGGCTTCGCTGATGCTCGCGGCCAGCCTGCCGGTCACTGTCGCGGCGGCGACCGACAGCGACGGCGACCACCTCTCGGACCGATTCGAGCGCAACAAGTCGCTGACCAGCCCGCACCGCAAGGACTCCGACCGCGACGGCATTCCGGACGGCAAGGAGGACCCCGATCACGACGGCCTGACCAACCGGCAGGAGTCCATCGTGGGCACCCATCCGCGCAAGGCCGACACGGACGGCGACGGGACGCGCGACGACCACGAGAACGCCGACGGCGACGCGCTCTGGAACCGGACCGAGTTCCGGGCCGACACCAGCCCGCTGCGCAAGGACACCGACCGGGATGGTCTCGGCGACGGCAAGGAGAACCCGGATCACGACGGGCTGACAAATCGCCAGGAGCAGGATCACGGGACGCATCCGCGCAGGGCCGACACGGACGGCGACGGCTATCGCGATGGGGTCGAGGTGACCGCCGGCACCGACCCGCTCGACCCGACAAGCTTCCCCGGTTCGTCGGCACCATCGCTCCGACCCCGACCCCGACTCCGAGCCTACCCGACACCGACGGCGGGTGGTCCCGGCCCGACGCCGACCCCGGTCCCGACGCCCGTTCCGACGCCTGCCCCGACGCCGACCTCCGCACCCGCGCCAACCCCCACGGCGACCGCGGGCGCTGGCACGGCACCGACGGTCCCCGGTGCGCCCGGCTGCCCGATCTTCCCCGCCAGCAACGTCTGGAACCAGCGCATCGATGGTCGCTCGGTGGCCGCGAACTCGGCGACGATGATCAACGCCATCGGGCTCGACCGCGGGCTGCACATGGACTTCGGCTCGTTCGCCGGATACGGCATCCCGTACCAGGTCGTCGGTGCCAGCACGCCACGGTCGACGGTCACCTTCGAGTACGACGAAGACTCCGACCATGTCGGCTATCCCATCCCGGCCTCGCCGCTCATCGAAGGTGGCTCGGACGCGCACATCCTGATGATCGATCGGGATGCCTGCCGCCTCTATGAGCTGTTCGCGGCGGCCAAGATCAACGGTTCATGGACGGCGGGCAGCGGCGCAACCTGGGACCTGCGCTCGAACGATCTGCGGACCGAGGGCTGGACGAGCGCCGACGCGGCCGGCCTGCCCATCCTGCCGGGCTTGGTGCGTTACGACGAGGTCGCGGCGGGCGCCATCCAGCATGCACTGCGCTTCACGACCAGCCAGACGCGGCGCCTCTACATCTACCCCGCGAGGCATTACGCGAGCTCGTCCACCTCGACCTCGCTGCCACCGATGGGCCTTCGCGTCCGACTCAAGGCGTCCTACGACACATCGGGCTTCTCACCGCAGGCACGGGTCATCGCGGAAGCCCTCAAGCGCTACGGCATGATCCTGGCCGACAACGGCTCACCCTGGTACATCAGCGGCATGAGCGACCCGCATTTCGACGACAACGTGATGCACGAGCTGGACGTCATCATCGGTCGTGACCTGGAGGTCGTCGACACGACGGGGCTGGTGAACGGACCATAGCGGGAGGCCGAGGCCATCGGCCTGGCGCGTGTCGTACCATCGGCCGGCCATGCCGACCGACCCGCTCCAGCCACGCACCGACCTCCGACGCCGCGTCCTCGCCGGCGAGGTGACGTTCGGCGCCTTCACCGGCGTCGGCTCCCCCATCGCGGCCGAGATCCTGGGCCGGACCGGGCTCGACTGGGTCATCCTGGACCTTGAGCACAGCCCGCTGACAGAGACCGACCTACTGACCAGCATCTACGCCCTCCAGACGACGCCAGCGGCCGCCCTCGTCCGCGTCGAGGAAGGCACCCGCCTGCGCATCGGCCGGGTCCTCGATCTCGGGGCCGAGGGCGTGATGATCCCCCGCCTCGAGACGGTCGAGCAGGCCGCCGACGGCGTTGGCTGGATGCGCTTCGCACCAGACGGGATGCGCGGCTTGGCGCTCTCGACTCGCGGCGCCGGCCAGAGCTCCGTCGCCCACGCCGACGTCCAGAAGCTCAATGCGTTGCCGGTCGGCATCTTCCAGATCGAGAGCCCGGCGGCTGTCTCGAACGCGGACGCCATGGCCTCCCTCGACGGCGTCGACGTCCTGTTCGTCGGTCCCACCGATCTCTCGCACAGCCTGGGCGTGCCCGGCCAGTTCCAGCACCCGACTTTTCTGGCCGCCCTCGACGCAGTCGGCGCGGCCTGTCGAGCACACGGCAAGGCGGCGGGCATCCTCCTCAAGGGCGCCGAGGACGTACCCGCCTACCTCGACCGTGGCTACACGTTCATCGGCCTGGGCTCAGACGGTGGCTGGATCTCGAGCGGCGCGCGCGTCGTGCTGGAGATGGCGCGCAACTTCACGAGCTGACGTCAGGTTCGCGTAAGTCCTGACGAGCTACCGACGACGGCGCGACTCGGATCGCACGGCGACACCGGCGGGACGATCCCGCCGGTGTCAGGAGCGTGGTGCAGGTCCGAAGCCTAGGGCGTCGGAACCCAGGATCCGTAGTACGCCCAGCCGTTGGTCGTGCTGCCGAGGTCGGGGAACGTGTTGCTGAGCGGTGCCGGGTTGCTGCCATCGGCATCCATCAGCCACAACCCATTCCGACCGACCTGCGGAGAACCTTCGACGCCGTGAAGGTTGTTGTGGAAGTACAGGATCCGCCCGTCCGGCGTCCAACTCGGAGCACCGGTCGCCTGAGTGCCGCTCTCCGTGAGCTGCTGCAGGTCGGTGCCGTCGGGCCGCACGCTGAAGATACTGCTCGGACCGGTTCCTGCCGAGTTGTAGAGGGGGCTTGTCGCGAACACGATCCGTGACCCGTCCGGGGACCACGACGCGTCGCCGACATCTGTGAGTTGCAAGTTGATCTCATGGCTCTTGCCACTGGCGATGTCGTAGATCATCAGCTGTGACGAGAGGAGCTTCCCGGATGCGTCAATGTGAACCAGTCTGTAGACGATCTGGGCTCCGTCGGGCGACCATCGGGGTTGCTCCGGGCCACCGCCAGTGCCGTCAGTAGCCGGGTCCAGCACGCCGGTCGAGTCGAGCGGCGTAACCTTGCCCGTGGCGAGGTCACGGATGGCGAGGCTGGCCGTCTTACCGTCGTAGTGCGAGAAGACGATCCGCAGCCCGTCCGGCGCGAATGCGGGAAAGTCATCGTGGCACTGACAGGCGGTGGACACGAGTACGGGAGCGTCCCCGTCGATGGCGGCAAGCCAGATCTGGTCGGCGGTGCCGTGACTTGCAAAGGCCACCTTCGTCCCGTCTGGAGACACACTCGCGTGGTCCTTGCCGCCTGCCGGCTGGCCGGGCATGAACTCCCGCAGGCCGCTGCCGTCGGGGTTGATCAAGTAGAACCGCCTGATTTCCGCGTTCGGTTCGTTGGCGGCCTCTGATCCGTCGAATGCGTTGCCGAAGTGCTCGAGCAGGATGGTGCCTTTCATGCCGCGAAGGTCGGCCGTCGGGCTGGCCGCAGGCACGACAGCGGCCGACGCGCTCGGCGCCAGCGTTGGGGTCGGCGTCGCAGGGGCGCCGATGTCGGGCCCCCCTCCGCCTCCGAAGAGGTAGTAGCCGCCGCCGAGCAGCAGCACGCCGATGACGGCTGCCGCGGCGACGCGCAAGACGTTTCCGTTCATTGGGATGAACCTCCAGGCGACGCCGAAGCGCCACTGTCTCGTGTGGTCAAGGCGATCGGAGGCTGTCAGCAGGATGCGATCCGGCGCTCGTGCCGGGGCCTCCTCATCCAGCCAATCGGAGAGCAGCTGTTCGACGTCGGGCCCGGCGTTCATGCGCTGACCTCCTTGGCCGTCTGCCGTGCGTCCGCCTCGAGCGCGAGGCGCATGGCTTCGGTCGCGTAATGGAGCCGGGACTTGGCGGTCCCGGCCGGGATCCGGAGGGTTGCGGCCGTCTCCTCGATGGAGAGGTCGAGATAGAAGCGAAGGACGATGACCGTCCGATGGTCGACGGACAGGCGCTGGAAGCCACGCTGGAGCAAGTCGCGCGTGGCGAGCTCGGCGGAAGAGTCGGAACGCGAGGGCTCGACGCGCAGGACGGCGATGGTCGCCGCCTGTCGCCGGCCGCGCTTGAACTCGTCGTTCACGTGGTTGATGAGGAGCCGGCGGAGCCAGGGTCGAAGCGGTCGGGATCGCGCAGGCTGGGCAGGTCGCGCCAGCAGGCGACGAGCGTCTCCTGGACGGCGTCCTCGGCACGATCGGCGTCGCGCAGGATGAGGCGCGCCACGGCGAAGAGCCGGTCCACGACGCTCGACATGATCACGTCGAACGCCTCCCGGTCGCCCTTGGCTGCTCGCTCCACGAGCGCTCGCTCCATCGCGATCCCTTCCCTCCGGCGCGACCGAGGTGGCCGCGCTACACCCTACTGTCTCCAGCGGGGGCGGAAAGGTTCACCGGCTTCTATAAGCGCGACGAGAGAGCAAAGTAAGGCCCGGCGGGTTGAGTCCCGCCGGGCCGATGATCGGGGGAGCCGGAGGGGTTTCGTAACGTCTAAGGCGCCGCGCTCGCTGACGGCGACAGGTCGGGAGAGGGCGAGGCGCTGGGGGTCGTGAAGCGCACAGTGCTCAGGAACCCCTTCAGCAGCTCACTGAAGTCACCCCGCCATTCGGCGAACACATACCCGCGATCGCCGACGACGACGGCCGCGATGGACGACTCACATCCAAGGTAGATCTGTCCCGGATGACCGTCGACCGTGACCGGCTGCTGTCCGATTGGTGTGTCGCACGGGACGAAGGCTGCCTGGTACCACGCGTCCGTCGTCGTCCCCGGCTGCACCGGCGATGAGAACCCAGAGACGGCAACTTGATAGTCGTTCGGGCCCATGACGAACCGGTCCGCGGCGGGTGTCAACCAGTCGTTCCGGTCGACCTCGGGCGACCAATCCCTTGTGCCACGCTCGGCACTCGTCGCCGCGCTGGTCGGGGTGCAGCCTTGACAGAAATTGGGCTTGTCCATCGTTCCCACCGAGGTCGGGGGATAGGCGATCTCGTACCCATATCGATCAGAGACGAACGGGGTCCAGCCCGTCGTGTCGACGGGCGTGGGTTCTGGCGTCGGGGTCGGGGTCGACGGGGCCGACGAGGGCGATGCCGTTGGCGGCGGTGTCGGGGTCGCCGCGGGCTGTCCGCCAAGACCTGGCCCGCTTCCACCGAAGAGATAGATCCCTACGCCGAGCAGCAGCAGGCCGATGACGGCCGCCATGCCGACGCGCAGAGGCGTGTTCATGGTCGGGAACCTCCACGGGATGCCCAGATCCCGTTCTTGGGGAATCGTTTCGATGGCCAGCAGGACGGCCTGGATCGCGCGGTCAGGCGCCTGGTTCGCGCCAGGCTCCAGCCATGCCCGGGCCGTTCGCTCGAAGGACCGTTCGTCATTCATGCCAAACGGCCCTCCTTGACGACGGGCTCTGCGTCTGCCTCGATGGCAGCTCGCAGGGTCCGTGTGGCGTAATGCAATCTGGATCGGGCGGTTCCGGCTGGGATGCCGAGCGTTTCGGCGATCTCGACCAGGGGCAGCCCGACGTAGTGGTGGTACACGAAGACCGCCCGCTGTTCGAGCGGAAGGCGGCGGAAGGCCCGCTCCAGCTCGTCGCGGTCGGCGACGGAGAGATGCGCATCGGGGGCGACCGGTCCGTCGACCGGCAGCACCCGCACGTTCGTCGTCCAGCGCCGGCTGCGCCTGGCCTCGGCGTAGCAGGCACGAACGAGGATGCGATGGACCCAGGCCTCGAAGCGATCGGGCTCCCGCAGGTGCGGCAGCTCGCGCCAGGCCGTGATGAGGGCGACCTGCAGGGCGTCCTCGGCGAGGTCCGAGTCGCGCAGGATCCGATGGGCCACCGCGAACAGCGTGTCGCTCACCTGATGCACCAGGCTTGCGAACGCGTCGCGATCACCTTTCCGGGCCCGCTCGACCAGGTCTCGCTCCACCGACCCCTCCGATGGATGGCGCGCCTAACGGCGAGTCACCCGGTGGGTGGCCGCGTCGTTGGTCGGCGCGACTCACCCACTATGAGCGGTGGCGGAAGGCGAAACGTTCAGGTCACGCGGAACGGAGCAGGAGTTCACCTACCCAGGCGTGAACCGCGATTCGCTGCGCTAGCTGCCGGGCGACGGGGGCGGCCCTGGCTCGATATGGATCGAGTCGATGATCGCCTGCAACGTCGCGAGGTCATCCGCGGTCGTGCCCGCTGGGATCCGGGCGGTGAACGTGAACCGAGTGCCGTCGACGTCGAGGGCATAGATGCGGTTCGTCTCGGCGTTGCCCTGCACGTAGTGAGGACTACCGTCGGGTGAGGCCCAGAGCCAGAAGCCGGACACATCGTCAAACCTGCTAGCAAGGTCGGGGCAGGTGACGATATCGGTGGCGACGGTCAGCTCGACGTACATCCCGCGACGTCCGTCGATGGTCACGTCCGTGATCGGGCCGGCCGTGATCCCGGGTTGGCTGGCAAGCGCCTCGAGCAGAGCGTCCACACCCGGCCCGGGCGGGGGATCGAGCAGGGTGTGATCCGTGCAGGGATGATTGAAGCGGCTGCCGACTTGCCACACATAGATGGCTGGCTCCACGTTCATCGGCATGGTGAGGGCCCCGTCCGGGCGAACCCGATCGGGGCCTCGATGAGGTGCGGCCGAATACGGCGGCCGCACCCCGACTACGGGCTGGGCGACGCGGACGGTCCGAGCTCGATGGCGATCGAGTCGACGATCTGCTGCATCGCCACCTGGTCCGCCGCATGGCGCGTCGGGTCATCGGGGATGCCGTTGGACAGCTCGTTCGGAGACGTGTCAGGGAAGTCCGTCGTCCGGATGACGAGCAGCGTGCCGTTGACGTCCACGATCCTGAACGTGCCCGGGCGCGATGGCCCCCGTGCACCGACCATCGGATACCCGTCGACGGCCCCGCCCTGGGGGATCGTCCATAGCGACTGGCTGAAGCAGTCCGCGGCTGTGCGGGTGGAAGTGAGCTCGATGAGCTGCCCGCTGTACCCGCCGACGACCGGTGGGGGCGGGCGCCGTCGCCTCGAACCCGGGCCATCGGCTCATCGCCGCCACCAGCCCGTCGACGGTGCCGGTCTCGGCTCGGTCGTAGGTGCCCTTCGTTGGATCGCACGGGTCTTTCGCCACCGCACCGACCCCGATTGAACTCGAGGCCCCAGCCGGAGCCTTAACGGTGCCGGCGTCGACGAGGAGTGCCGTCGAAGGCGTCGTGCCCCGTGTAGGGCTGCCACTCGAACCAGCCGGCCGGCACATCCATGGTGATCTCGCCCGGCCACACATCCCCCGTGAGACGGTAGGTCCCCGGCGCAGGCAGTTGGGGGCGCCGCCGCCCGGACTGCATGCCACGTATGGCGCATCCTTCAGCATCGCGGGGCCGGCGATGCGGACGGCGTCGGTGGCAGCGAAGGTGACGACGAGAGGTCGCGGTCGGTCCGGACGTGCCGATGCCGCCCAGCCGGTTACCAGGAAGGTAGATGCCACCGGCGAGGATGATGAGCAGGCCCACCACCGCGGCCGCGGCGTATCCGCGAACGCGTTGCCGTTCATGTTGAAGGTCCTCCGAGCAGCGCCGAAGCGCCGCTGTGATGTCACGTGGACCTCGTCGAGGGCGGCCTGAAGCGAGCGGTCCGGCATCTCGGTCGGCCCGTCCTGCAGCCAGGACTGGGCGATCCGGTCGAAGTCGGCGTTCTGGTTCATGCCATGTGCTCCCGCGAGGATGGAGTCACCGTCCGGGCATCCGCCTCGAGGGCGGCCCGGAGGGTGTTGGTGGCGTAGTGGAGCCTCGACTTGACGGTGCCGAGCGGGACGTCGAGCGTGTCGGCGATCTCGCCCAGCGTCAGGCCGAGGTAGTGATGGAAGACGAAGATCGCTCGCTGCTCCGGCGGCAGGCGCCGGAAGCCGCGGTCGAGGGTGTCGCGATCGACCACGTCCTGGGTCGTGTCACGGCTGGCCGGCCCATCGGCGGGCAGCACCCGCACGTTGGCCGTCCAGCGCCGTTCCCGCCGCGCTTCCGCGTAGCAGGCGTGGACGAGGATGCGATGGAGCCAGGCGTCGAAACGCTCGGCCTCGCGGAGCCCCGGGAGCTCGCGCCAGGCCGTGACGAGCGTCTGCTGCACGGCGTCCTCGGCCCGGTCGACGTCACGCAGGATCCGATGCGCGACGGCGAAGAGCCGATCTGCCGAGCCGCGAGCGAGGGAGGCGAATGCCTCCTCGTCCCCGGATCGAGCCGCCAGGACGAGCGACCGATCCACGCTGCACTCCACTAGGGGGCGTCCCGTCTGGACGCTTCGACCACTATGAGTGGGCGAGTGCACGCAAAAGGTTTGATTTCAGCCCCGTGGGGGCCGCGATCCGGGTTCGAGCGAGCGCGATCTCGACTCGCTTCGACATCCGACCGGTCCGCCCTCGCTAGACTTCCGAAGATGACCGACCCACTCCGACCGACCTCAGCCGTGGAACCCATGGATCCCGAGACGCTGATCGCCCGGATGCAGGCCGCCGAGGAGCGGCTGGCCGCGCATGCCGCCGCCCAGCGACCGGGCCTGACGCGGGCCGACGAGGCGACCGGCGAACGTTGGGAGCAGGGTCAGGTCTTTGCCCACCTCGCCGAGTTCCCGACGTATTGGGTCGGCCAGATCCGGGCCATCCTGGCCGCCCGCGCGGCTGGCGAACCCGAGCCGATCCCGTTCGGCCGGATGAAGACCGACCCCGGTCGCCTGGGGCCGATCGAGGCCCGGCGCGAGGAAGACCCGATGGGCCTCCTCCGTGACGTCGACAGCGGCGTCAGCGCAGCGAGCGGCCTGTGTCGATCGATGACGGCCGACGACTGGCAGACATGCGGCCTCCATCCCACGCTCGGGTCGATGACCGTGGCGCAGATCGTCGCCCGCTTCCTGGCCGATCATCTCGAGGAGCACGCCGCACAGCTCGACGAACTCGTCAGCGGCACCACGGACGGCTGAACCGGGACGCCGGCGGATGGAGATGGACAGTGCCGCCCGTCGAGCAAGGGGTGGCGAGGTCGACGACTACCTGAGAGATCGGGAGACGAGGGATGCGTTCGCGGGCGTGGTGCGCATCACCGTCGGCCTGGAAGAGCGCTTCGCCGGCGCGTATGGCCTCGCCAGTCGTGCCTGGCACGTCCCGAACACACTCGAGACCCGCTTCGATACGGCCTCGATCACCAAGCTCTTCACGGCGATCGCCACCCTGCAGCAGGTCGACGCAGGCGCATTCGGCCTCGACACGAGTGCCATCGACTACCTGGACCTCCGAGGCACAGCCATCTCACGCGCGGTCACCGCGCGGCACCTGCTGACCCACACATCGGGCATCGGTGACGACGCCGACGAGGAGGCCGGCGAGGCGTACGAGGACGTCTGGCGGACGAGACCCAACTATTCGGTCGTCGAAACCGCCGACTTCCTGCCCCAGTTCGTCCATCGAGCGCCGAATTTCGCCCCAGGTGAGGGGTGTCGATACAACAACTGCGCCTACATCCTGCTCGGCCTGATGATCGAACGGGCGACCGGTCGGGCATACCGGGATGTCGTCCGCGAACGCGTCTTCGCGCCTGCCGGCATGGCCGACTCCGACTTCTTGCGCATGGATCGCGTCAACGAGCGACAGGCTGAGGGCTCCGACCCGATCCGCGATGACGAGGGTGCCATCGTCGGCTGGAAGCGCAACATCTTCTCGTATCCACCGATCGGCTCTCCCGACGGCGGCGCGTACGTCACCGCGGCGGACCTCGATCGCTTCATGCGCGCAGCCACGACTGGCCAGCTCCTGTCAGCCGAGTTGACCGCCGCCTTCCTGACACCCCAGGCCGTGTGGGGGTTGCACGACGGCTGGACACAACATTGGGGCTTTGGCCCCTCGTTCGGCATCGACGACTCCGGTCAGGTCATCTTCCTGCAGAAGGAAGGGAGCAACCCCGGCGTGGGCGGGTTGGTCCGCCACTACCCTGGCCGCGATCTGACGATGGTCGTGCTCTCCAATCTCGAGCAGGGCACCTGGGAGACGGCGGAGGGGATCCACGCGATGATCGTCGCGGGCGCCTTCGACTGACGGCCCGCCCGACGACAGCGCGGCAGGGGCGGCTGGAAGCCTGCGCTCAGCGTCCCTCGCGTAGCACGCTGCGCAGGATGAACAACAGGTTGGCGGGTCGCTCCGCCATGCGGCGCATGAAGTACGGATACCACTCCGTTCCGTATGGGACGTAGACGCGGACCGTCCAGCCGTCGCGCACCAGCTGCGCCTGGAGGTCCCGCCGCACGCCGTAGAGCATCTGGAACTCGAAACGCTCTGGCCCGATCCCTTCGCGACGAGCGAACGCGATCGCGGCGCGGATGATGGCCAGGTCATGGGTCGCCAAGGCGGGGTAGCGTCCGTCAGCGAGTAGCCGCTCCATCAGGGCCACGTACGATCCGTCGACTTCCGCCCGGGTCACGAACGCGAACTCAGCCGGCTCGTCATAGGCGCCCTTGCACAGGCGCACTCGCGTGCCCTCGGCGATCAGCCGCTCGACATCGGCGGCGCTACGACGCAGATAGCTCTGGATGACGACGCCGACGTCAGGCGTCGCCGCGCGCAGGTCGCGGACGAGCGCCAGCGTGGGCTCGGTCAGCTCGTGGTCTTCCATGTCGACGCGCACGAACGCGGCATGCCGCTGGGCGGTGGCCGCCACCCGAGCGATGTCCGCCCGGCACAGGTCAGGGTCGAGGAGCATGCCCATCTGCGACGGCTTCAAGCTGACGTTGCCGTCCAGCCCGCGCTTCACCAGCGCCTCGAGGGTCGCGATGTACCGATCGGCGGCAGCCTCGGCCTGCGCCGAGGACGCGACCGACTCCCCGAGCACGTCGACCGTGGTCCGCATGCCCGCCTCACGCAAGCGCTCGCAGACGGCGATCGCTTCCTCGAGCGTTTCGCCGGCCACGAAGCGCGCCACCATCCGACGGGTGATGGGCAGGCGCGTCGCCATGCGTCCGAGAGCGCGTCGTCGCGAGATCCAGATGAGCGCCACGCGAAGGATGCGTGCCGGCCACTCGCGGAGTCGCGTCCGGATGGTCTCCATGGAGCCTCCCTCGGGGCTATCGTAGCCGCGTGCCGACCCTCGAACTGCCGGACCTGCCGAGCGACCTGCTTGGCGTCGCCATCCGCACCCTCGTCGTCTACCTCTTCCTGATCGCCGTCCTGCGCCTGTCCGGCAAGCGCGAGATGGGGCAGCTCTCGGTCCTCGACCTCGTGCTCGTGCTCGTGATCTCGAACTCGGTCCAGAACGCGATGGTCGGCTCGAACGTGACCGTATGGGGCGGCCTGGTGGCCGTGATCGTCCTCATCGCCACGGACCGCGCGCTGGTCCTCATGCGCACCCGAAGCCACCGCTTCGCGCGGTTCTTCGAGGGCGAGCCGACCCTGCTCGTTCGCGAGGGCAAGGTCCTCGAGGGGGCGATGGAGCGCGAAGGCGTCGATCGTCGCGAGCTCCAGCAGGCACTCCGCGAGCACGGCTATCTCGATCTCGATGAGGTCCGCCTGGCCGTCCTCGAGGTCGACGGCACGATCAGCGTCATCCCCATGGCCGGCGACGCGTCGCGGACGGCGGCCCACGTCCGGCGCCGACGCCCCAGCCGCGAGCGGTTGCTCTAGGGGGCCGAGCCGCCGCGGCGCGCCCGAAGCCACGGCTCGAGCATCGCCATGTGCTCGAAGACGTGGCCGTGGACGAGGTAGAAGCACCAGCCGAAGGCGGCCTCGCCGTGCAGCACGTCGGGCGGCACGCGGCGCAGCGCCGGCAGCAGGCGCTCGCGAGCCTCGGCCACCCAGGCCCGCACGTCGGTCGCGCCCCGGCCGAGCCACTGGGCGCGTTGTGCCTCGTTGAACGTGTCGAAGTCGCCGATCGTGTCGTCTGTCGGCCATGGCTCACCATCGAGGGCGCGGACGACGTAGTCGAGCCCGAAGACCTCCCAGGCCGCGATGTGGGCGACGTGATCGATCGCCGTCCAGTCGGGTCCGCCAGCGGCCGAGGGCGCCACCGCCGCCTGCCAGTCGTCTGGGCTCAGGCCGTCGAGGAACGTCGTGAATCGGGACCAGATGATGGCTTCGTCAGCGAAGAAGTCGCGCTCGGGTGCGGACCAGCCGGTGGCGGCGTTCAACTCCTCGAAGGGCGCCGTCCGAAGGTCAAGCGCCGAGGCGGTCGCCACGCGGATCTAGTGCGCTGCCTGGTCGGGGTCGGCGGTCGCGTCCTCGAGCTGGCGGCCGAGCTCCTCGGTCCGCCGATAGGCGGCCCAGACCGCCTCCGAGAGCACGGTCCGCAGGCGCCCCGACTCGAGCTCGTGCAGGGCTGCCGCGCTGGTGCCGCCGGGCGAGGTGACCATGTTGCGCAGCTCGGCCGGGTGCATGCCGCTCGACTTGGCGAAGAGGGTGCTGCCTTCGAGCGTCTCGATGACCAGGTCGTGCGCGATGTGCCGTGGGAAGCCCATGTGCACGGCGGCATCGATGAGCGCCTCCATGACCAGGAAGACGTAGGTCGGGCCGGTGCCGCTGACGGCGGTCGACATGCTGACGAACTTCTCGTCGTCGACCTCCAGCTCCGCTCCCAGCGAGCGCAACAGCGCGCTGGCCTGGGCGCGCTGCTCGGTCGTCACCTCCGGTGTCGCGTACCAGACCGTCATGCCCTTGCCGAGGCGGGCCGGCGTGTTGGGCATGCTGCGCACGATCTGTCGGTGGCGAAGGACATTCCCCAGCGCGGTCGTCGTCGCGCCGGCCAGGATGCTGATGACCAGCTGGCCGTCGCGCAACGCCGGCGCCAGCTCGCGTCCGACGCGCGGCAGCATCTGCGGCTTGATCGCCAGCACGACCACATCGGCGTCGGCGATGGCGTCCTCGTTGCTGGCCGCGACGCGGATGCCGTAGTCGCGCTGCAGGACGTCTCTCCGGTCGGCACGCGGGTGGCTGGCCACGATCCGATCCGGCGCAACCAGGCCACCGCGAAGGAGCCCCGCGATCATGGCCTCGGCCATGACACCCGAGCCGATCGTGGCGATGGTGCGGTCGGTCAGCGGCATAGGTTCGGGAGTATAACGATGGTGCGTGCGCGCACCGATTTCCTGTGGCCGCTGGCCCGCTGCGAACGAATGGCGGTGTACCCTGTCACCGCCCGCGGTTCCGGCCCCGTCGACGGCAGTCTCCGGCGTCGCGCTAGGGCGGAGCGCGTGCCAGGGAGGGCCTTTGCGCATCGCGCATCACGCAGATCCGGACCAGTGGCGGAGAGCCGCGGTCGCTGCGACCCTTGTGGCCGCCCTCGCCGCCTTGCTGCCTTTCGGCGCACCTGCGGCCCGGGCACAGACCGTCCAGGTCAGCGCGATCGTCGAGACGGCGCCGGTCCACTCCAGCGGCGATGCCGCCGATGACAGTGCCATCTGGGTTCACCCGACCGACCCGTCGCTGAGCATCGTCATCGGCACCGACAAGACGACGACCGGTGGCCTCAACGTCTATGACCTGGCCGGCAATGAGCTCCACTTCTATCCCGACGGCCGGCTCAACAATGTCGACGTTCGCTACAACTTCCCATTGGCAGGCACGCTGGTCGACATCGTCGCAGCGACCAACCGAGTCAATCCCAGCATCGAGTTCTATCGCGTCGTCCCGGCGGACCGGTCTCTCGTCCACATCGGCTCTGTGCCAACGTCGCCGGCCATCACCACGGGGCGCGGCATCGCGCTTGTACCACTCACCGACGAGTGGCAAGTTCTATGCCTTCGTGACCGACGTCGGCAATACCGACCAGTACGAGTTGAACGGGAGCTCCGGGACGGTGACCGGCACGCTGGTCCGACAGTTCACTCGTCCGTCCGCGACCGAGGGCCTCGTCGCGGACGACGAGCTGCAGCGGCTCTACATCGCCCAGGAGGACATCGGGGGTGTGTACCGCTACGGCGCCGAGCCAGGCGACGGCTCGACGAACGTCCTGGTGGAAGGCACGACCGAAGTCGGCGGCGCCCTGATCCAGGATGTCAAGGGCCTGTCCATCTACTACGGCCAAGGCGGCACTGGTTATGTCGTCGCTGCCAGCCAGGGCGGGAATCAGTTCCATCTGTATGACCGGGTCTCGAACGCACCGGCCGGCATCTTCAAGATCGTGGCCGGCAACGGGATCGACGAGGTGACGGGCGAGGACGGGATCGACGTCCTCGGGTTCGGACTCGGCCCGACGTTTCCTGATGGTTTCTTCATCAGCCAGGATCACGTCAACGATGGCTTCAATCAGAACCACAAGCTGGTCTCCTGGCGCACGATCGCGCAGGCGTTCACCCCGAATCTCCTCATCGACAACACCTGGGATCCCCGACTGATCGGAGCTGTCAACGGAGCGCCGGAGACGACGATCACTGCCGGGCCCAGCGGCACCGTCACGTCCACGTCCGCGACCTTCCAATTCTCCGCTTCGAAGGTCGGGTCCACATTCGCCTGCTCGCTGGACGGTTCGGCATACACGGCGTGCACGTCGCCTCGGACCTACAGCGGCCTCTCCGCGGGTTCCCACACCTTCCAGGTGCGAGCCACGGACAGCGGAGGCACCAGCGACCCGACCCCGGCGGTGCGCGCCTGGACGATCGACATCAGCCCGCCGACCGTGTCGTCGACCGTGCCATCAAGTGGGGCAACGGCCGTCCCCACGTCGACGACCGTCCAAGCCACCTTCTCGGAGGCGATCGCCCCGGCATCGGTCACCAGCTCGACGTTCTCACTCAAGCGGACTTCGGACGGTGCGACGGTCTCATCGAGCATCTCCATGGGCGCGGGGAACGTGTCGGCGATCCTGACGCCGGGTACTGCACTCGCGCCCCTCACCGGGTACACGGCCACGCTTGCGCCGAGCATCGCCGACACGGCTGGCAATCAGCTCGGTCAGGCCGTCAGCTGGACGTTCACGACGGCATCGGCGGCCACCCCGACACCGACGCCGACCCCGACACCTACGCCGACCGCGACCATCCCGTCCACGACCGGGCCCATCGCACGAGCCGGCGTCTCGAGCGTCGTGAACGTCACGGCGACCAGCTCCGTCACGATCCCGAATCCGACCGGGACCACCGCTGGCGACATCCTCGTGGCTTGCCTCGCCCTCAATGGCTCAGGCGTCGCCTCTGGGGGCGCGCCCGCAGGTTGGACGGCAATCCCCGTCAGTTCGACGATCACGAATCCAAAGGTCGCCGGGTATTACCACAAGGCCGGTGGCAGTGAACCCACGAGCTACAGCTGGGTCCTGGCCGCTTCCGTAGTCAACGGCGGCGGCATCGCGCGCTATACGGGTGTCGATCCAACGACGCCACTCGACGTCGCCCCCACCAGCGCCAGCGGCCCGTCGGCAACCATGGCCGTGGTGCCCGGTCTGACGACGACCACGGCCGGCACCATGCTCGTCGGCTGCCTGGGCATCAACTCCAGCTCGACGGCGATCGTCCTTTCATCGCCGGTCGGCATGACCGAGGCCTGGGATGTCGGCGGCAAGCGGCACGAGGTCGCCGACCAGCTGCTCACCGCCGCCGGGGCGACGGGCTCGCGGACATGGTCGATCAGTTCCGGACGCGAGTGGGTAGCCTGGTTGGCCGCCCTCCGACCTGCCCCCGGCGGTCCGGCGCCGACGCCGACCCCAAGCCCCACCCCGACGCCCAGTCCTTCGCCCACAGGGACCACCGGTGTGACGCCACGCTTTGACCACATCTTCGTGGTGGTCGAAGAGAACCACGGCTACAGCCAGATCATCGGCTCGCCCGATGCGCCATATTGGAACTTCCTGGCGTCGGACGGCTCATCGCTGACCGACTTCCACGCCCTCACCCATCCCAGCCTCCCCAACTACCTGGCGATGGTCGGAGGCAGCACGTTCGGCTTCACGACCACCTGCTCCCCGACGGACGTCGGGTGCTCGGTCGCGGCGCCGACGCTGGTCGATCGCATGGAGAGCGCGGGCCTTGCGTGGCGTGGCTACTTCGAGGGCATGTCCGTCCCGTGCCGGACATCGACCTCGGGTGGCTATCTCGTGAACCACGATCCGTTCGTGTACTTCGATGGCATCCGCAACGACAGCGCACGCTGCAATGCCCGCGTCAGGCCTTTCTCCGACCTTGCGACTGATCTGGCGAGCGTATCGACGACGCCGAATCTGGCATTCATCGTTCCCGATCGGTGCAACGACATGCACGACTGCCCGGTGGCCACGGGTGACGCCTGGCTGCGAACGGTGCTGCCGACGATCTTCGACTCGGCAGCCTGGGCGGGAGGCAAAGCGCTCCTCATCCTGGCATTCGACGAGGACGATGGCGCGGAGAACAATCGGATCACCACGGTCCTCTATGGGCCTGCGATCCGCCCCCGAGCACCCGGTCACCACACAGTCCGATCTGTATGACCTGCTGCGTACGCATCGAGGACTCGTGGTCCCTGACGCCGTTGACCGCGAACGACGGAGCGGCGACGTCGCTGATCGACGCGTTCCGCACGGCGCCATCGTCGGATCTCACCCCACCAACGACACCGTCTGGGCTGACGGCGAGCGCAGGCCTGCCGACGCGAGTCGATCTGAGCTGGAACGCCAGCACTGACCTGGTCGGCGTCACCGGCTATGAGATCTATCGTGATGGCGCGTGGCTCGGCTGGACGACGAGCACCACGTTCGCCGATACATCGACCGTCGCGTCGACCGGCTACTCGTATCGCGTTCGAGCACGCGATGCACAGCTGAATGTCAGCCCGTACAGCGTGCCCGGCCTGGTGACCACGCCTGCGGCGCAGCCGACCCCGACACCGAGTCCGAGCCCATCGCCAAGTCCGAGCCCCAGCCCGAGTCCGTCACCGAGTCCGAGCCCATCGCCAAGTCCGAGCCCCAGCCCGAGTCCGTCGCCGAGCCCGAGCCCCGTCGCCGAGCCCGAGTCCGAGCCCCTCGCCGAGCCCGAGTCCGTCGCCGAGCCCATCGCCAAGTCCGAGTCCGAGCCCATCGCCAAGCCCGAGTCCGAGCCCATCGCCAAGCCCGAGCCCGAGTCCGTCGCCGAGCCCATCGCCAAGTCCGAGCCCGACGGCGGGCGCCATCACCCGCGCCGCCGTCAGCACGGTCGTCAATGGCTCGGCGACGACGCAGATCGTGATCCCAAAGCCGACCGGGACCACGGCAGGTGACGTCCTCGTGGCGTGCCTGGCACTCAACGGCGGAAGCGTCACGGCGAACGGCGCCCCCATCGGATGGTCGACGATCGCGTCGGTCCCGGGCGTCACGAATCCCAAGGTCTATGGCTTCTACCGCGTCGTCGGGACCAGCGAACCCCTCTCTTACACGTGGACGCTCTCCTCCTCGGTCAAGAATGGCGCCGGCATCGCCCGCTATGTCGGGGTCGATCCCGTGCAGCCATTGGCGGGGGGCCCGACGACCGCGTCCGCGGCGTCAGGCACGGCCGCCGTACTGCCGAGTCTCACGACGGCGGCGTCGAACACGATGCTCGTCGGTTGCGTAGGCATCAACTCGAGCTCGACCGGCGCCCAGATCACGTCGCCAGCCGGCATGACACAGGCCTGGGATATCGCGGGCAAGCGCCAGGAGTTGGCGGATGGCCCGGTCGGTCCCGCCGGGCCGACGAGCACTCGCACGTGGCTCTTCAGCCAATCACGCGCGTGGGCTGGCTGGCTCGTCGCCCTTCGCGACTGATTCGGACGGCTGCTGCTGGGAGTCACCCGCGGCCAGGGCGGTCCCTAACACGAAGAAGCGCGGAGTCGCCGTCACCGAGGCCTCCACGAAGCCCGCCGTCGCCAAGGCGAGCGTCAGCTCGTCGGGGGCGTAGTGGACCTTCGGGATCCAGTACGTGACGTCGCCGAGGTGGCGTTCGGACGTCTCCGTCTCCGGATCCCAGGTGTTGCCGGCAGCGCCAGAGGCCGGATCCGCCCGAGAGTCGATGAAGGCGAGCGTGCCGCCCGGCTTGAGCCAGCGGCGACAAAGCGAAAGGAAGTCAGCGAGGCGCGTCCGCGGGACGTGGCTGATCCAGAAGCCGCAGAAGAGGGCATCGACCGATCGATCCGGCTCGGCCCACGCGTCGCGCTGGTGGAGGTGCGCCCGCAGGCCGTGGGCGACCAGCCGGCGGCGCGCCAGGTCGAGCGTCTCGGGCACCGCGTCATAGCACCACAGCTCCCCTTTGCCGGCCAGCAACGGCGACCACCAGCCGGTCCCGGCGGCCAGCTCGACGATCTCGCCGGCAAGCGGCAGCGCGTCAAGCCAGAGCGTGGCGGTGTCGAGCTCCATCTGCCACGCCAGGTCGTCGATGGGCCCGTGCGCGTACGCGCCGCGACGGAGATACCAGTCGTCGTAGGTCGGAGCCCGCGCGCGGTAGTAGGCCCGCATCGCCTCATCGGCGTCCATGTCCGACGCGGGGTCCGAAGACGGGCGCGTGACGGTGAGAAGCGGATCGACGGCGACGTCCGCCTCGGCCGCCGCCACGGGCGAGGCAGCGCGGCCGAAGCCTCGACAGCCGGGATGGCTGCTGCTCCCGTCGTCGGGGCTGCCGATGGCGCGCGGCTGGCGGCGGCTCGCTCGGCCAACCCGGCTCGCAACCGCATCCGCCGAAAGCCATCGTCACCGGCCGCGCCGATGCAGTCGGGGCAGAGCTGCGACCAGCCCTCGAGGTCGTCGGGCCCGCGCGTCTGCCAGGCACGGCCGCACCACAGGCAGCTGAACGTGGCCATGAAGGGCATCAGGACGCCGTCAGCTGCACGAGACTCGAAGGGCTCAGACGGCGAGCGGGATCCAGCCGCGCGGTGGCGCCTCATCGAGGAAGCCATCCGGATCCATCACTTCCGCCAGCAGACCGACGCCCTCGATGGCCCGTGGCCCTGGCCGGCTGAAGTAGGCCGATCCATCGAGGGCGTGGACCTCCCCATCGCGAACGGCGCGAAGCTCATCGAACCAGTCGGGCTTCGGCGTCCGCGCCCATTCGCTCCGCGTCGCCTCGGCGTCGAGTCCACATGGGATGAGCAGCAGCTGCTCGGGATCGACCTCCCGGATGGCGTCCCAGGTCGTTTCGGCCGAGCGCTCCCCTTCGCGACCGAGGAGCTCCCAGCCCCCCGCGCGCCGCACCTGCTCGGGCACCCAATGACCGGCGGCGAACGGCGGGTCGAGCCACTCCAGGCAGACGACGCGCCGAGGAGCCGCGCCGGCCAGACGGCGCTCGAGGACCCGGTTCTCGATGGCCCCCAGGCGCTCGCGAAGGATCTCGACCAGGCCGACCGCCTCGTCCTCGGCGTCTGCCATCGCACCGACCGTCGAGATGGTGTTGAGGATGCCCTCGATCGAGCGAGGCTCGAGGCTGACGACGCTGATCTCGGCATCGATGCGCCGGACCGCCTCGCTGACCTCCCGGTAGCTCACGGCACAGACGTCACACAGCTCCTGGGTCAGGATGAGGTCGGGCTCGGCGGCCGCGAGGGCGGCCTCGTCGAGCCGATAGATGGCCGAGCCGCCGTGCAGCTGGCCGCGCACGCGATCGTGGATGCGACGACTGGTCGCGTCAGGTTCGGCGCCCACGTCGGCGGTCATGACCGGCACCGATGCCGCCTCTGGCGGGTAATCGCACTCGTGCGTCCGGCCGACGAGCTCGTCGCCAAGCCCCAGGGCGAAGACGATCTCGGTCGCGGATGGAAGGAGGGACACGATGCGCACCAGCCCAGTCTAGGCGCCTTAGGGGTAGCGCCCCAGCAGACCGGCCAGCGCGATCATCGTCGGCGGGTCGAGGTCACCGGGAGGAGCGTATGCGGGGCTTGACGGGCCGCCGGCGTTGCCGTATGCCCGTCCCGTGAGACCTCGATCCGCCTGGGATCGCTTCCTTCGTGCCGAGTACCGTCTTATTCGGTTGGTCGACCCGATCGTCCGACCGATATGGCACGCGGTCGGCCTGGCCGACACGGAAGAGCTCGTCGTCGTCGGACGCCGAAGCGGTCGCCCGCGCCCCGTGATGGTCGGCCTTCTACGAGTCGGCGGACAGTGGTACGTCGGCCATCCGAACGGCGAGGCTGCCCAGTGGGTGCGCAATCTCGCGGCCGCAGGTCAGGCCACCATCCGTTTCCGCGATGGGACGACTGTCGCGGTTCGAGCCTCGGCACTGACGCCCGGTCCGGAGCGCGATCGGGTCATCCACGAGACATACAGGCAGCACGCGTTCCCAGGTAACGTCGTCTACTACCTGGCTCGACACTACATCGCGGTCGCGGGCCTCTACTTTCGCCTGGACCTGGATCCAGGCGGCACCGATCCAGGAGCCTGACTGCCTCGCTCTAGAGCGGCTTCCACTCGTCGATGGTCGCCCGGGCCGCGGCCCGGTCCTTGAACCACACGGCGTCGACCGCCGTGTACTTGGCCTCCGTGGCGGGCAGCGAATCCTCGGGGTAGATGGCGTTCACGGGGCATTCCGGCTCACAGGCGCCGCAATCGATGCATTCGTCCGGATCGATGAACAGCTTGCGATCGACGCCGCTCTCGAAGTGGATGCAGTCGACGGGGCAAACGGCGACGCACGACTGATCGAGCAGGTCGATACAGGGCTCCGTGATGACGTAGGTCATGCCGCTCGCTTCTCCTGGTCTCCGGTCGGCGACGCATTCGCTCGACGATGGCGGGATGTGGCGCAGAAGCCCGCGCCCGCGTGCGGAAGTGTAGCGCGGCGTTCGCCGTGCCGCGCTATGGCCCGTCGACGTCGTCGAGGGTGATCGTTCCGACCATCCCCTGCTCGACATGGCCGGGGATCTGGCAGGCGAGCTCCAGTGTCTGGTCGCTGGGGACCTGGTAGACCGCGCTAGCGGAGGCGCCCGAGTCCAGGAGGATGCGCAACCCGCCGACGTCGGGTGGCAGGCTGACCGGTGGTGGAGTGGCCGTGAAGCCGGGCGGCGTGGCGGCGGCTTCGGCTTTCGCCCAGGCCGCCTGGACGGCGGCGTCGCCGAGCACGAACTCGTGGGCCAGCAGCCCGGCGTTGATGACGTTGAAGCGGACGGTCTCGCCGCGGTGCAGGACGATCGGGTTCGGCTCGAACAGGTAGTCGCGCATGATGACGTTGATCTCGCGCGGTGCATCGGCGGTCCCGGTGCGCAGCTGGCCGCTCGAGGGCGGCGACGATGGCGCGCAGCCCGTCATCAGCGCGACCAGCACGAGCACCGCCCCGAGGATGACACGCGGCGTCGGCGCAGCGGCTCGCCTCGCGACGGACCGGGTCGTCGAGGTGCCTGGCATCAGCGACGAGGGTATCTTGCGGTCGCTCGGCTTGACACCCGCCCGGACGAGGCGGCACAGTTCCGCCGTCCCACCAGCCCACGAGGAGCCGCGTGCACGCCGTACCGACCACCGCGCAGGCTGCGGATCCCGGTTCGCACGATGGCGCCGGAGGCGCACCGACGGAAGCGCCTGCCGCCGTCAGGCTGGAGAACGTGCGCAAGGTCTTCGGCGACGTCGAAGCCGTGGCCGGCATCGATCTGGAGATCGCCGGCGGCGAGTTCTTCTCGATGCTCGGCCCATCCGGATCGGGCAAGACGACGACGCTGCGGATGATCGCCGGCTTCGAGCTGCCGACCTCCGGGCGCATCCTGCTCGATGGTGAGGATGTCTCGCAACGCCCGCCATTCGAGCGCGACGTGAACACGGTCTTCCAGGACTACGCGCTCTTCCCGCACATGACCGTCGGCGACAACGTCGGCTATGGGCTGATGATCCGCAAGGTGCCCAAGGACGAGCGGGCGGCGCGAGTGGCCGACGCGATGCGCATGGTCCGACTCGAGGGCCTCGAGAGCCGCAAGCCGTCGCAGCTCTCCGGCGGGCAGCGCCAGAGGGTCGCGCTGGCGCGCGCGCTCATCAACCGGCCCAAGGTGCTCCTCCTCGACGAGCCGCTCGGTGCGCTCGACCTGAAGCTGCGCGAAGAGATGCAGATCGAGCTCAAGAGCATCCAGCAGAGTGTCGGGATCACCTTCATCTACGTGACCCACGACCAGGAAGAGGCGCTCACGATGAGCGATCGCCTGGCGGTCTTCAACCGCGGTCGCATCGAGCAGGTGGGTGCGCCAGCGGAGGTCTACGAGCGACCGGCGACGACGTTCGTGGCCGGCTTCGTGGGCACCTCGAACCTGCTCGGCGGAGAGGCGGCGCGCGCGATCCTCGGCGAGGACGGCCTGTTCACGGTCCGGCCGGAGAAGATCCACTTCGCCGATGACGAGGTCGGCCCTCGAGGCCGACGAGGTCAGCGCCCAGGGTCGGGTGGCGGAAGTCGTCTACATCGGCCCCGACACGCGGTATATCGTTGCCCTTGACGCCGGCATCCAGCTGGTCGTGACCCAGCAGAACCTGCACACGTCGTCAAGCGAGGCGCTCGCGGCTCGGGGTCGCAGCGTCCGATTGGTCTGGAAGCGCCGTCATTGCCGGCCCATCACCGATGGGCGGCTGGGGATGGAGGAGGAACCACGCCCATGATCCCTCGCAAGCTGTTCGGGGTCGCCGCGTCCGCGGCGCTCGTCATCGTCGCCTGTGGCGGCGGCACCGGCGGGTCGCCGGCACCGAGCATGGTGACCGCGCTCGGCGCCGGTGAGGGCGTGGTCACCACGCTCAACTGGGCCGGCTACGTCGAGGACGGTTCGACGTATCCCGAATACGACTGGGTGACGGACTTCGAGAAGGAGACGGGCTGCGACGTCCAGGCGCAGACCTTCGGCACCTCGGACGAGGCATACGCCGCGATGACCGCGAACCCGGAGCAGTTCGACGTCATCTCCGCATCGGGCGACGCCGCCAAGCGCCTCGCGACGGGCGGCTATGTCCAACCCGTGAACACCGATCTCGTACCCAACTATGCCGACATCATCCCGGCGCTCAAGGACAAGCCGTGGAACACGTTCGGTGGCGTCCACTACGGCATCCCGCATGGCCGGGGCGCCAACCTGCTCATGTGGCGCTCGGACCTCGTGGACCCGGCGCCGGCGAATTGGGCCGCCATGTTCGATCCAAGCCAGCCATTCGCAGGCAAGGTCTCGGTCTATGACGCGCCGATCTACATCGCCGACGCGGCCGTCGTCCTGATGAAGACGCAGCCCGATCTCGGGATCACGAATCCGTACGCACTCGATCAGAAGCAATTCGACGCCGTCGTCGCATTGCTCACGCAGCAACGACCGATGATCAGCCAGTATTGGGCCGACTACACGAAGCAGATCGAAGCGTTCGCCCAGGGCGACGCGACCGTCGGCACGACCTGGCAGATCAACGCCAACCTGCTCGCCAGCGGCGACCCGCCGACCAAGGTCGAGACGACGAAGCCCGAGGAGGGCGCCACGGGCTGGTCGGACACGTGGATGATCAACTCCAAGACCAAGCACCCCAACTGCGCCTACATGTTCATCAACCACATCGTCTCGCCACTCGCCAACGCCAAGATCGCCGACTACTTCGGCGAAGCACCGGCGAACGCGAAGTCGTGCGAGCTCACGCCTGAGGAATTCACACCGACCACCTCCGTGACGACCACCATGGCCGATCACTGTGCGCTGTTCCACGCAGCGGAAGATTCGTACTGGTCGGACGTCTACTACTGGACGACCCCTGAAGAGACATGCATCGATGGCCGGACCGACGTGAAGTGCGTCGGCTTCGACAAGTGGATCGAGGCATGGACCAAGATCAAGGGCTGATCACACCGGTTCGGCCGTCCTCAAGGGGCTCGGGTCCGCGAAGCGTGGATCCGGGCCCGTTTCTCCTGGCGCCCACGGCGACATGACCGATCTCGCCCGTCCGATCCCGCCACCTCGAGACACGGCTCTCCGGCGCGCTTCTGGCTGGCTGCATCGTCGCCCGCGCGGGCGGCTGGGGCTGACGCTGGCAGGACCAGTGGGCTGGCTCGGCGTCCTCTACCTGGGCTCGCTCGCGTTCCTGTTCGCGAATGCGTTCTTTTCCCGAGACGCCTTCACGGGTCACATCATCTACACGCCGACCCTGGACAACTTCGTCGCCCTGACCAGGGATCCCTATCCACAGGTCACGCTACGGACGCTCATCACTGCGGCGGCCGTCACGGTCGCCTGCGCCGTGCTGGCCTTTCCGATCGCCTACTACATGGCTCGCGTCGCCTCGCCCCGTCGCCGGAGCCTGCTCGTCGTCCTGGTGCTCATGCCGCTCTTTGCGAGCTATCTCATCAAGGTCTATTCGTGGCGACTCATCCTGGCCAACGAAGGCGTGCTCAACTGGGCGTTGGAGCCCTTCGGCCTCCGCGGGCCGGGTCAGGGTGACTTCGCGGTCTGGCTGGTCTTCACGTATCTGTGGCTGCCGTACATGATCCTGCCGGTGTACGCCGGCCTCGAGCGCATCCCGAATTCATTCCTGGAGGCGTCGTCCGACCTTGGCGGTCGATCCTGGCGCACCTTCCGCCATGTGATCCTGCCGCTCGCCTTTCCCGCGGTCGTCGCGGGATCGATCTTCACGTTCAGCTTGACCCTCGGCGATTACATCGCACCACAGCTCGTGTCGACCACGCAGTTCATCGGCAACCTGATCTTCGCCAACGTCGGTGCCGGCGGGAACCTGCCGCTGGCCGCCGCGTTCGCCCTGGTGCCGCTCACGATCGTCGTTCTCTACCTCATCGTGGCGCGCAAGCTGGGCGCGTTCGAGGCGCTGTGATGCTCGGAGGACGCGGGCTGCGGATCGGGTTGCGATTGATGACCATCGCCATCCTCGCGTTCATCTACGCGCCCATCGCGCTCATCTTCGTCTACTCCCTCAACGCCGGGACGACGACCGTCTGGCCTCCCGTCGGCCTGTCGTTCCGATGGTATGGAGAGGCGATCCAGAACACCGGCCTCCAACAGGCATTCCTGACCTCGATCGTCGCCGCCCTGGGGGCCACGGCCATCGCGCTCCTCCTCGGCACGCTGGCGTCGTTCGGGGTCAGCCGGCATCACTTCTTCGGGCGCGAAGCGGTCAGCTTCATCGTCATCTTTCCGCTCGCGTTGCCAGGGATCATCACGGGCATGGCCTTGAGCGCGACCTTCGCGCGGCTGGGGATCCCCCTCGGATACTTCGCGATCGTGATCGGCCACGCGACCTTTTGCATCGTGCTCGTCTACAACAATGCGATCGCGCGGCTTCGTCGGACGTCAGCATCGCTCGAGGAAGCGTCCGCGGACCTCGCGGCCGATACCCTCCAGACGTTCCGCTACGTCACCTTCCCGGCCATCCGGACGTCTCTCCTGGCGGGTGGCCTGCTGGCGTTCGCGTTGTCGTTCGATGAGGTCATCGTGACCATCTTCACGGCCGGCGGCGTCAAGACCCTGCCCATCTGGATCTTCCAGAGCTTCCGCCTTGCGAACCAGGTCCCGGTCGTCAACGTGGCTGGCGTGGTGGCCATCCTGCTCTCGGCGATCCCCGTCTACATCGCGACCCGGATCGCTTCGGACTCCGGATGGCTGAGCGGGGCGCGCCGCTGAGGGTCAGACGGAACGTCCGCTCGACCATCGCCAGCTGCCCACATCGTCGATCGCCTGGCCGGCCAGGATGGTGCCCACGATGACGAGCGCGACGATCGCGAGCAGCAACATCATCGCAGCGGGCAACCGAGCGGTAAGGAGCAAGGCGAGCATCGTGACCTCCACGTCCGCCGATCGACAGTGATCGGACCAGGAGGTCGACCATAGCCGTGGCTCCTGCGCTCGCGGTTCTCGCCGACTTACTTCGCACGTATCTCGCTCCGAGCGCTGAGCTCGGGGATCAGGCAGGCGGCGCGTCGTCCTGCGGGAGGAAGTGTTCCGGGTCGTCCTTGAAGTCGAGCAGGCAGCCCTTGCTGCAGAAGTAGTATGTGGTGCCCTCGTACTCGAAGGTCAGCAGCGCACCTTCGGTCTCGACCTCCATGCCGCAGACTGGATCGATGGCGATGGCCATGGCGTTGACCCTCCGATGGGCGGCCCATCGGACCGCGCTGGGTGAATACTCCCTCCCAGTATACGGCCCTGACGATCGCCGACTCCGGGCGACCTCCCGACCGTCGCCGCTGGTCCGTCGCCCGGCTATGCTGCGTCGGTGACCGACCGCCCACCCAAGCGCGACCGGCGGACCGAGGATCGCAAGCTCCTCCAGGCCGTGCCGTACGCCGATACATCGTTCCTCGAGACCGACGCGTGGCGTGCCCTGCGCATCGTCGGCGAGTTCGTCGACGGCTTCGATGCCCTGGCACGACTCGGGCCGGCGGTGACCGTGTTCGGGTCGGCCCGAACAGACACCGAAGACCCCTCGTACGCAGCCGCCAGGAGGCTGGGGGCGCGCCTCGCCAAGGATGGCTTCACGGTCATCACGGGTGGCGGTCCGGGCATCATGGAGGCCGCCAACCGTGGCTGCCAGGAAGCCGGCGGCTACTCGGTCGGCTGCTCCATCGAGCTGCCCCACGAGCAGTCCAACAACCCCTACCTCGACCTGGATATCACGTTCCGCTACTTCTTCGTGCGCAAGACGATGTTCGTGAAGTACGCCCAGGGCTTCGTGATCTTCCCCGGTGGCTTCGGCACCCTCGACGAGCTCTTCGAATCGGTGACCCTGGTCCAGACCGGCAAGATCGAGCATTTCCCCATCGTCCTCATCGGCTCCGACTACTGGAATGGCCTCCTGGCCTGGCTCGGCAAGACGGTCGTCGGCGCCGAGAACATCGGGCAGGCAGACCTCAGCCTGCTGCGGGTGACCGACGATGTCGAAGAGGCCTGCGAGATCTTCGTCGCCTCCCGGATCCGGGCCGCCGAAGCGCGAGCGTCTGAGGGCGGCGATCGGCGCGCTGGCGCCTTCGACCGGCGCGTGGGCTGAGGCGATCCGGATGCGCGTCGCCGTGGCCAGCGATCATGCCGGCTTCCCGCTCAAGGGTCCGATCATCGAGTGGCTGGTGGCGCTCGGTCATGAGCCGGTCGACTTCGGCACCGCTTCGACCGAGCCGGTGGACTACCCGGATGTGATCGCGCCAGCCGCCAGGGCCGTGGCGGCTGGTGACTGCCAGCGTGGCATCGTGCTCGGCGGCAGTGGCACCGGAGAGGGCATCGTGGCCAACAAGATCCAAGGCATCCGCTGCGTCGTCGCGTCGGAACCCGTGACAGCGCGGCTCGGGCGCGAACATAATGACGCCAACGTCCTGTCGATGGGCACTCGGATCGTGGGTACCGAGCTCGCCAGGGCCTGCGTGGAGGCCTTCATGAGCGGCCAGTACCAGGGCGGACGTCACCAGCGCCGCATCGACAAGATCAGCGCCCTCGAAGGGCGAGGGCCCTGCATGACCGACATGACGCCGGCTGAGCAGATGACGCCGGTCGAGCACATGCGCCGGCTCCGGCCGCCGACGCCACGCACCGTCCTCATCGTGGTCGCCATCGCGGTCATCCTCGTCCTGCTCTACCTGGCGCGCGATGGCCTGATGCCGTTCGCTGTCGGTATCGTGCTCGTGTACGTCCTCTCGCCGGTCGTGCGCTGGCTGGCCGTCCATGGCTGGCGGCCGGGCGGCAAGCGCGGCTGGAGCCCTGTCCTCTCGTCGTGCCTGTCGATGATCGTGCTCGTGGTGGCCGTCGTCGGCCTGACATTCGTTATCCTGGAGCCGCTCATCGACCAGGTCGTCGTCTACCTCAAGGCGTTGCCCGCCTTCATGGCCAACGCCCAGGCGACCCTCGACAGCTTGCACCTGCCAAACGCGATCGATGAGCTCGCGACCAAGGTCCTGGTCGCGATCCAGTCCATCCAGGCCGGCTTCCAGTTCAGCAGCCTCATACCTGCCGCTGAGAGCGTGCTGGGCGCGGCCGCCGTGCTCGTCAGCCTGGCCGTGGTTCCGTTCTTCACGTTCTACGTGTTGATGGACGCCGGCAGGCTCGAAAAGGGCGTCGGCAGCGCCATCCCGGAGATGTGGCGCGCCGACGTCTTCTCGACAGTCCGCATCTTCAATGACCGCGTCGGCGGCTACGTACGCGGCATCGCCGTCGAGAGCATCGTCATGTCGGCCATGGTCTTCGTGTCCATCCTCGGCCTCGGCGTGATCGTTTCGCCGGTCTTCTTCCAGTACGCCATCTTCCTGGCGTTGGTGGCCGGGATCATGGAGGTGCTGCCGATCATCGGCATCTTCATCGCCGTCATCCCGGCACTCCTGATCGCCTTCTCGATCGGTCCCCAAGCGGTCATCGGCGTCGCCATCGTGTACGGCGTGCTGTCGCAGGTCGAGGGCTCGATCGTCACGCCCAAGGTCCAGAACGCGGCCGTCAACCTCCACCCGGCGCTGGTCATGATGGTCCTCATCCTGGGCTTCGCGGTGGCCGGGCTGGTCGGTGCGCTGATCTCGATCCCGTTCATCGTGGCTGGACGCGACATCATCAGCTACCTGTACCTCCGCCTGGGCGATGAACCGCCCGACCCGGAGACGGCGGCAGCGCAGTTCATCAAGCCGCGAACGCCGATCCGGTTCCGGTCCCCGAAGCCGACGCCGGATCCGGCCAAGATCCAGACCTAGCGAGCACCGGCGAGCGGCATGGCCATCGACTATCGGCGTATGGCCATCGAGGTCGAGTCGCCGGAGCAGCTCGGGCTACGAGCGGATCCGCAACAACCTCGCCGAGAGCTCGGTGGCCGACATGCGCCTGCGCGACCTCGGCGTGGCGCTCGACGAGCTGGTCCTGATGTATGGCGACCATGCCGGCCATCCAGCGATGCGCGCCCTCGTGGCCGCCGACGATGACGCGCTGTCCGACGCCGACGTGCTGCTCGTGCCGGGCGCGGCCGCGGCCCTCTTCATCGTGACCACGACGCTCCTCGGACCCGGCAGCCAGGTCATCGTCGCGCGGCCCAACTACGCCACGAACCTCGAGACGCCACGCGCCATCGGGGCCGATGTCGCCTTCCTGGACCTGCACCATGACGATGCCTGGCGCGTCGACCCCGAGCGTTTGCGGAGCATGCTGACGCCAGAGACCCGCCTGGTCAGCCTGACCAGCCCGCACAACCCGACCGGCCAGGTCATCGACCAGTCGACGATGCGCGAGATCGTGGCCATGGTCGAGGCGCACCCGCAAGCGCGATTGCTTGTCGACGAGACCTACCGCGAGATGACCTACGGCGGCTCACCAGCGCTGATCGCTGGTCGAACCGAGCGCGCCATCAGCGTCTCGAGCCTCTCGAAGGCGTTCGGGCTGCCGGGCATCCGGCTGGGCTGGATCGCGTGCCGCGATCGCTCCCTGATGGAGCGCTTCCTGGCCGCCAAGGAGCAGATCCTGATCACCGGCTCGGTCGTCGACGAGGCCATCGGCTACGAGGCGCTTCGACGCCGAGACGAGCTGCTGCCGCCGATCCGAGGGGGCATCGCGACCGCGCTCGACCAGGTGCGCGACTGGCTCGCCGCGGATGACCGGTTCGAGTGGATCGAGCCGCGCGGCGGCGTGGTCGGCTTTCCCCGCTTCCGTCCCGACCTGAACGTCGACGTCGACGCCTTCTATACGGGGCTCTTCGAGCGCCACGGCACGCTCGTCGGACCCGGCCACTGGTTCGATCAGCCGCGCCGGCATTTCCGGCTGGGCTACGGCTGGCCGACACTCGAGAGCTTGGCGGAGGGGCTCGCGAACATCTCGCTGGCCGCCACGGAAGCCGGCGCCTGACCCCGCCCGATGGGCCGACGCGCGTTGTAGAGTCGGTCCCATGACCCGTCACGAATATCGGCTGTCCCGGACGGCGCGCCGAACGTTCGACGTGCCCGGGACCCTCTTCGAGGTCGACGGTGCGACCGCCCGGGTCGACCTCGTCGCCGTGCGCGAGCTGGCCGACACGATCGACGTCGATGCCGGCGAGCTCCTCGCGGCCGGCATGCTCCACGAGGCGCAGCACCGGCTGCTGGCGGTGCTCGGCGGAGCCGGCCCGGAAGGCGCCGTCGCGCGCGCTGCGGCCGACACCGATCGCAGCCTCGGGACGGAGCGCCTGATGGACGGCCTGCGGGCCTTCACCGAGCGAAATCCGCCGCTCGCGGTGGCCGATGGCACGCAGAGCCTCGACGCGGAGTTGGACGACCCGATGGCGCGGGCGAGCGGCCTCGAGGAGGCGGTCATCGCCATGGTCGCCGCGGACAACCCCGCGCTCATCCCATTCCGCGTCCTGTACGTCGAGCCCACGCCCGAGCCGCCGGTGCTGGCCGCGGTCACCGAGGCCTTCGCGGAGCACCTTGCCGTCAGCGGCCCGTCGGGCATCGAGGGCCGGCGCATCGACCTGATGGACGTCCTTCGGGCCCCGACACGCGAGGCGCCGCACTCGCTGGGCGCTCAGCTGCGGCTCATCCGGGACCACTGGGGGCCGCTGCTTGGCGACCTGCTCGACGTCCTCCAGCTGGCGCTCGACCTGATGGCCGAGCAGGACCACGCCCTGCGCCTCCGCTGGGCGACCGGCGCCGGCGGCGGCGACAACGCCGATCCGCATCTCGGCATCCGGGGACCGGACGACGAATCGGACGAGGAGCGCTTCTCGGATGACCGCGACTGGATGCCGCGCGTCGTGCTCATCGCCAAGTCCACCTATGTCTGGCTCGACCAGCTGTCAACGGCCTACGGCCGCGAGATCCGGACCCTGGACGCCATCCCGGACGAGGAGCTCGCGACCCTTGGTGCACAAGGCATCACCGGCCTCTGGCTGATCGGTCTCTGGCAACGCAGCCACGCCTCGGCCGAGATCAAGCACATGGCCGGCGACCACGATGCCGTCGCCTCCGCCTACTCCCTCGACGACTACCGGATCGCCGATGACCTCGGCGGCGAGGCCGCACTCAAGGACCTCGGCGAGCGGGCCAGGCGCCACGGCATCCGCCTCGCCAGCGACATGGTCCCCAACCACATGGGCCTCGACTCGCGCTGGGTCATCGAGCAACCGGAGCGCTTCCTCGCGCTGCCCGTCTCGCCTATCCCGAGCTACCGGTTCAGCGGACCGGACATCTCGCGCGATGACCGCGTCTCGATCCGCATCGAGGATGGCTACTGGGATCGGACGGACGCCGCGGTCGTCTTCCAGCGCGTCGACCGCGGCAGCGGCGAGACCCGCTACATCTACCACGGCAACGACGGCACGAGCATGCCCTGGAACGACACGGCGCAGCTCGACTACCTCCGCGCGGACGTCCGCGAGGCGGTCATGGCGACCATCCTCGATGTCGCGAAGCGCTTTCCGATCATCCGCTTCGATGCCGCCATGACCCTCGCGCGCAAGCACATCCAGCGGCTCTGGTATCCACCTCCCGGCGGCCCAGGCGACGCCATCCCGACCCGTGTCGGCTACGGCATCTCCAACGCAGCGTTCGCGCGGGCCATGCCCCGCGAGTTCTGGCGCGATGTCGTCGACCGGGTGGCGGCTGAGGCACCCGACACGCTCCTGCTGGCCGAGGCCTTCTGGATGCTCGAGGGCTACTTCGTACGCAGCCTGGGCATGCACCGCGTCTACAACAGCGCCTTCATGCACATGCTGCGCGACGAACGCAACGCCGAGTACCGGGCGCTGATCAAGGAGACGCTGGCCTTCGACCCCGAGGTCCTCAAGCGCTTCGTGAACTTCCTCAACAACCCCGACGAGCGGACGGCCGTGGACCAGTTCGGGGACGACGATCGCTACTTCTGCGCCGCCACGCTGATGGCCACGCTGCCCGGGCTGCCGATGTTCGGCCACGGGCAGATCGAGGGCTATGCCGAGAAGTACGGCATGGAGTTCCGGCGCGCCCGCTGGCACGAGGAGCCCAAAGGCTGGCTCATCGAGCGCCACGAGCGCGAGATCTTTCCGCTGCTGCATCGGCGGCGGCTGTTCGCCGAGGCGCGCGACTTCCGTCTCTACGACCTGGAGACGGCCGACGGGGTGGCCGAGGATGTCTTCGCCTTCAGCAACCGCGACGGCGACGACCGCGCCCTGGTCCTCGTCCACAGCCGCTATGCCGAGGCTGAGGGCAGCCTGCGCACGTCGGCACCAGCCTCTCGGCGGTCCGAGGGCGGTCGCCAGCTCGAGCGGCAGTCGCTGGCCGACGCCCTGGGCCTGCCGCGTGACGACGCCGCCTGGGTCATCTTCCGCGACCTGGTCTCCGGCCGCGAGGGCCTGCGCGGCTGCGCCGGCCTGCACCACGACGGCTTCGCCGTCTCGCTGCGTGCCTATGAGCGCCGCGTGCTGCTCGACTGGCGGATCGTCGTCGACAGCGACGGCGCCCTCGGCGAGCTCGCGGCCCGCATCGGCTGGGACGGGACCGTGCCATCGGTCGATGAGGCCGTGGATGGGATCCGCGCCGAGTGGCGCGCGGCGCGCGAGCCTGCCGCGTCGCCAGATGCTCCTCCATCGCCAGACGCGGCATCGGAGGCCGACGAGACCGCGGAGGTCGAACCGGTGGTGCCGCGCGGCAAAGGCAGGGCACGAACATCTCGACCAGCGACTACGTCACCAGGCAAGGACGATGCGACGCCGAAGTCGGCCTCGAAGTCGCGGCGAACCCGCAAACCAGGACCTGGCATCCCGCCGGACGATGGCCCGACGCACTGACCCGCCAAGCCGGCGCGCGCAGGTCGCCCGACGTCGGCCCGACGCGCGAGCCACGCACCCGCGTTCGTTGCGCTGGCAACCAACGATCGCGGCGCGTATCATGCCGCCGACATGACGAGCGCTAACGCGGCCCCGACCGCTGAGATCGACCTCGCCCCGATCGGGCGAGCCGACGACCGTGCCCCGCAGGGCATCGACGACTTCATGGCTCGCATCGACCCGCGGCTGCTGCCCTGGGTCGTCTTCCTGCGCGCGCACGCGGCGGTGTCACGCGCGCTCGAGGCGGAGCTCGAGGCCGAGCAGTCGATGTCGCTAGCCGACTACGAGGCGCTCATCCAGCTGGCTCATGCCGACGGCCGTCGTTTGCGCATGAGCGAGCTGGCGGACCGCATGATCCTGACGCGAAGTGGCATCAGCCGGCTGGTCGACCGCCTCGAAGCTGGTCGCTATGTCGAGCGAGTGGCGTGCTCGACCGATGCGCGGGGAGCCTACGCGATGCTGACCGAGGCGGGGTACGCGCGCCTGCAGGCCGCATCACCGACGCACATGCGCGGCGTCGACGAGCACTTCCTGTCGGCCATCCCGTCGGAGGACCAGGCGGCCTTCGTGCGGGTCCTGTCCGATATCCTCGATGGCCTGGCGCGCGCAGGCCGCTCCGGCGACGAGGTCTGCGCCGACTGACGTCGCCCCGGCGACCCTCGCCGTCCCGGCAACACATCCCTGGGCTAGTGGTGGCGCTCTGACGCCTCGAGATAGCGGACATCGTGGCGGCGGATCGGGTCGGGGTTCGTGCCCCGCGAGCGGGCCAGTCGCTCGGTCAGCAGCTGAAGTGGCGTGATCGTTGCGATCAGCGCCGCCCCTGGACCAGCGAGATCGGGGCGAACGGCGAGCAGGCGACCGGCCGAGATCGGCGCCGCACCCAACGCTGTTGCCGCATCGCTCGTCACGATGGCCGCCGTCCGCAAGCCCAGCACTTCGGCCGCAGCCAACGCGCCCGACGCGCGATCTGCGCGCTCAGCGAGACGGTCGGCGTCGGCGAGCAGCAGGACGAGCCCCGTCTGCGGCCCGGTGGCCGGCAGATGCCCGTGGAGGAGCGTCTCGAGATCGCGCATCGTCGTCGGCAGCCAGGTCGCCTCCTCGATCTTGAGCGCCAGCTCTCGGGCGGCCGGGCGGTCGGCCCCGGAGGCGACGGTCAGGATGGTCGTCGCGTCGGCGAGCTGACGTGCGATCGCCTCGGCGGCTCCCGCCTGGTCGAGGCCAGCGGCCAGAGCGGCACGAGCCGCTCGCGGGTCTGGATGTTCACCGGTCAGGTGGCCCGCCACGGCCAGGGCGGCCAGGATCGGCGACAGGTAGCCGACCGTATGGCACCAGCTCTGGTCGGCCTCCTCGGTCGCGACGACCACGTCGGCAAGAGCCCCACCGGGCGAGCGGTCGGTGATCGTGACGAGGGCGGTCAGTGCCCCCGCGTCGCGAGCCGCCAAGAGCGCCGCGTTGGTCGCCCGGGTGCCGCCCTCATGCGAGATGCCGACGATCATGCCGCCAGCTTGTGGAGCCAGCGCCGCTTCGAAAGCCTGGACGGCCTCGACGTGCGCTGGCAGGCCGATCCGCCGGAGCGCCTCCTCCAGGATGAGCGCGCTCGCCATCGCACCGTGCTCGCTCGTGCCACAGCCGACGACACGGATCGGCGACCCCGCGCTGGCGGCCTCACGCAGTCGGCCCGCCAGGACCGCCGCCTGCGACGAGGGCTGCGCCAGCCGGTTCAGGATCCGTTCGGCGAGGGCGGGCTCGGCGGCCATCATGTCGGTCATCACGAACGGCGGGCCATCACGCATCGGCGGCATCGAGGACTCGTCCCAGGGTTCCGGGGCCCCAGGCAGCGGAGCACTCGGATCGAAGGCGGCAGGGGTCGGGTCGGGCATCGTGTCCTCCGTCAGATGAGTCCGGGGAAGAACCGCCGGGTGCGGTCTCGGTACGCCGGATAGGCCGGATAGCGATCCGTGAGCCAGGCCTCCTCGCGGATCGACTTGAGGTACAGCACGAACAGCAGCAGCCCCGTCAGGACGATCGAGGCGATGCTGGCGTTGAGCACGCCCCAGCCGAGCGCGCCCAGGACGAAACCGCCGTAGATCGGGTGTCGGACCGAGCGATAGATGCCGGTCTCGACGAGCTCGCCGGCCTCGAGCGGCCGCGGATTCGGGGTGAACGACTCTCCGAGCGCCTGGACGCCGAGGAAGGCCATCACGCCCCCGGCCACGATGAGGGCGCCGCCGATGACGACGAAGACCGTCGCGGGCAGGCCGGTCAGGCCAGAGGGGGGCACGCCGGCCAGGGCGACGGCGGCGGTCAGGATGAGCTGGAGGAAGACCCAGCCCTGGCCACGCCGGCCGAGATCGGGCACACGCATGGCGTCATCGTCGCATGCGGCGGACGGCGCCGTTTCGTGGCAGGCTTCGGTCGATGACGACTCGCGACGCGCGACCGATGCCCGGCCCTGGCCAGGAATTGGTCTGGGACTACCCGCGACCGCCTCGGATCGAGCCGACCGAACGACGTGTGCGCGTGATCGTCGGAGGTGTCACGGTCGCGGACACGACGCACGCCCTCCGCGTGCTCGAGACGGCCAGCCCACCGACCTTCTACATCCCGCCTCATGACGTGCGACTCGACCTCCTCGTGGCAGAGTCAGGACACACCGTCTGCGAGTGGAAGGGTGAGGCGAGCTACTGGTCGATCCGGATCGGCGAGGCATGTGGCGATCGGCCGCCTGGAGCTACCCCGACCCCAAGGCCAGCTTCGAGGCCATCCGCGACCACCTCGCGTTCTACGCCGGTCGCGTCGACGAAGCCTGGGTCGACGACGAGCGCGTGGATCCGCAGGCGGGCAGCTTCTACGGCGGCTGGGTGACGGCAGAGATCATCGGCCCCTTCAAGGGCGAGCCGGGCACCCTCGACTGGTAGCTGGCCCCCTCGCTGGGTGGGACTTGTCGCCGACTTCGGGGATGGACCGTGGACAACTCTTGGCGATGCCCGAATCTCGTGGATAAGTCCCGTTGACCCGCCCCTGGCGCGGAGATACATTTCGTCTTGCCCGAAGGGGCCTCGCACCGGACCCGGAAGCCGCAAGGCGGAAGGGGGATGATCGGACGGTTTACCGATCGGTCATCAAGGAGCGGCGGTTCCTTCGGGCGTTTCGTTGCCCTCCGGGGCGTTTTGGCGTGTCCGGCGCGTGGTCGCGTCAGTCGCCGGTGGTCGGGACCCCCAGCACGTTGAACCCGGCATCGACGTAGTGGACCTCGCCCGTCACTGCGGCGGCCATGCCGCTCGACAGGTACACGGCGGCACCACCGACGTCCTCGATGTCGATGTTGCGTCGCAACGGCGCCACGTCCCGGAACTCGCCGTACATGCCGCGGAAGCCCGCGATGCCTGACGCCGAGAGCGTGCGCACCGGACCGGCGCTGATGGCGTTGACGCGGATCCCGCGCGGCCCGAGGTCCGCGGCCAGGTAGCGGACGCAAGCCTCGAGCGCGGCCTTGGCGACGCCCATCACGTTGTAGTTGGCGACGACCTTCTCGGCGCCGTAGTAGGACAGGGTGAGGATCGAGCTGCCGGCGCTCAGCAGCGGCAGCGCAGCACGAGTCAGGGCGACGAGCGAATAGGCGCTCACATCGAGCGCGGTCGTGAAGCCGGCGCGTGACGTGTCGACGAAGGCGCCAGCAAGATCCTCGCGGCGGGCGAAGGCCAGCGCGTGGACGAGGATGTCGAGCTCGCCATGGACCTCGCGCCAACGCTCGAAGACGTGCGCGACCTGGGCATCGTCCTGCACGTCGCAGGCCTCGACGAACGTGGCCCCGATGGAGTCCGCCAGCGGCTTGACCCGTCGTTCGATGAGCGACTCGATGGAGCTGAAGCCGACGGTCGCACCCTGCTCGTGGAAGGCCCTGGCGATGCCCCAGGCGATGGAGTGGTCGTTGGCGACCCCGAAGATGAGCGCCTTCTTGCCCTCGAGCAGCCCCATCCGCCAGCCTCCCTGCCTGCTGATCCGTCGCGCCTGCCGTTGGCGATCGTGCCCAGGTGCAGCGTAACGCGTGCGGCATCCTCCGAGCCGGCCCCGACGTCGAACTCCGGCCTGCTCGGCTAGCATGCCCCGATGCGTGAGCGCTGGACGCCGGCCGCCATGCGACGCCTGCCAAGCCTCCTGGTGGGCCTCGTGGGGTTCGGGCTGGGCATCGCGCTGATGGCCCAGTCGGGCCTCGGTCTTGGGCCCTGGGAGGTCCTCAACCAGGGCGTCGGGCTCCGGCTCGGCATTCCCATGGGCTCGGCGAGCATCCTGCTCGGCATCCCCATCCTCCTGTGCTGGATCCCACTCCGCGAGTGGCCCGGGCCTGGCACCCTCATGAACATCGTCCTCATCGGCTTGTCGACGAACCTCGGACTCATGCTCTTCCCGAGCCCACCCTCAGATGCGTTGGCGTGGCGTCTGGCTCAGATGGTGGCCGGCATCCTCGTCATCGGGGTGGCCAGCGGCCTCTACCTCGCCGCGGATCTGGGCCCGGGGCCACGCGACGGCCTGATGACCGGGATCCACCATCGCTTCGGCTGGAGCATCGCGCGCGCTCGCCTGATCATCGAGATCTCGGTCCTCGGTGTCGGCTGGCTGCTTGGCGGGACGGTCGGCATCGGGACCCTCGCCTTCGCCCTCGGCATCGGGCCCATCGTGCAAATCGCTCTCGGCTTCTTCGACCGCGACGGCCGGGTCATGCGCCGACGCCAGACGTCGGGCGAGGAGCCCGTCCCGGCCGAGGGTGCCGCGTGAACGCCGCGCGCAGCAGCGAGCCGGCGCTGTGAAGCTGGCCTTCCTGGGCGCCGCGACCACCGTCACCGGCTCGCAGTTCCTGCTGACGACCGCGAGGGCGAAGGTGCTCGTGGATTGCGGCATGTTCCAGGGCTCGCCACGGGACAGCGAGCGCAACCGGCTTGCCTTCGCCTTCGAACCGGCGTCGGTCGACGCGCTGCTCCTGACCCACGCGCATCTCGACCATTGCGGGCTCATCCCGGTCCTCGTCCGTGAGGGGTTCAGAGGGCCGATCCACACCACGCCGCCCACGGTCGAGCTAGCCCGCCTGGTCCTCCTCGACAGCGGCAAGGTCCAGGCCCAACAGGCCGAGGATCATCGGGAGTGGGCGGAGCGGGTGGCACGTCGGGCGGCACGCGAGGCGGCCGAGGCCGGGCTGGACCATGAGGCCGCGATGCGAACACACCCGCCGGAGGTGGAAACGGCGGACATCGAGCCGCTCTACGACGTCGAAGACGCCGAGCGTGCGATGGGCGGCTTCGTCGGCCATCCGTACGGCGAAGTCGTCGAGGTTGCTCCCGGCGTGAAGGCCACATTCTTCGACGCCGGCCACATCCTGGGTTCGGCCATCATCGTCGTCGACGCCGCGGACCAGGATGGCGACGCACCGACTCGGATCGTCTTCTCCGGCGATCTCGGTCGACCCGAGACGCCGATCATCCATGACCCGACCGCGATCGTCGATGGCGCGGATATCGTGCTCGTCGAATCGACCTACGGCGGGCGCGAGCACGAACCCGAGGACGAGGCCATCCGCCTGCTGGCCGAGGCGATCAACGTCACCGCAGACTCGAGCGGGGTCCTGCTCATCCCCTCCTTCGCCATCGGTCGGACGCAGGAGGTCGTCTGGGTCATGGACCGGCTGCTGGAGGCCGGTCGGATCCCGCACGTCCCGCTCTACCTCGACTCGCCGATGGCTTCGCGTGCCAGCGACATCTACCGCGCCTTCCCCGGCTACTACGACGAGGAGACGCATCGACTCCTGGAGACCGGCGCTTCGCCGCTCGACTACCCGGGCGCCGCCGTCACTCGGACAGCCGATGAGTCGAAGCGCATCCGGACCGCGCCACGGCCGATGATGATCGTGGCCTCCAACGGCATGCTCACCGGCGGGCGGGTCGTCCACCACCTGCGCAACCTCGTCGGCGATCCGAAGGCGACGATCCTGTTCGTGGGATACCAGGGCGAGGGCACGCTCGGGTCGCACCTCCAGGCGGGCGCGACGACGATCAAGATCGACGGGCGCCCGACCCAGGTGCGCTGCCAGGTGCGCTCGATCAGCGGCTTCAGCGCCCACGCCGACGAGTCCGAGCTGCTGGACTGGCTACGCCACTTCTCGACAGCCGCACGAAAGCCCCGGCGTGTCTTCATCGTGCATGGCGACCCCGATGCCTCGGCCGCGCTCGAGCCAAAGGTCACCGCGATGGGGCTCGACGCCCATCGGCCGGCCTTCCGCGAGGAGGTCGAGCTATGACAGGCTCGTGACCGAGGGCGCGACCAACTGGGACCGCGTGGCCGCCGCCTATGCGACGAGCCCGATCCATGCGGCCGGGCCCGACCTGGCGTGGCTCGTCGAGGCGCTCGCGCCCGCGGAGGCCGATCGCGTCCTCGACCTTGGCTGCGGTGCGGGGCATGCCGGCTTCGCCGTGGCAGCGGCCGGCGCCGCCGTGACCGCGGTCGACACCTCCGAACGGATGCTGGAGACCGCACGCCTGCTCGCGGACGAGCGCGGGTTGAGCGGCTACACCGCGATCCGTGCCGACGTCAGCGCCCTCCCCTTCGCCGACTCGACCGTCGACGGCGTGGTCAGCCGATACAGCGCCCACCACTGGCCGGACATCGCGGCCGCCTTGGCCGAGGCGGCCCGGGTCCTCATAACGGGCGGCCGCATCGTCGTCATCGACACCGTCGCGCCCGACGATCCCGCCCTCGACACGCTCGTCAACGCCCTCGAGCTGCTGCGAGACCCGACGCACGGCAGGAACCTGCGACTCGACGAGTGGCGAGCCGCATTCACGGGGGCGGGGCTTGAGGTCAGCGCGGAGCGGCGGTGGCCGATCGTTCTCGAGACGGTCTCATGGTTCGCACGGGCACAGACGGAACCCTGGCGGGCCGAGGCAGCCCGAGCGCTTCTGCGGGCCGCGACGCCCGACGCGGTCGAGGCGCTGGCGATCGAGGGCGATGCAACCTGGAGCCTTCCGGCAGCGTTGATCGCAGGCCGCCGGGCGTCCGTGTGATGCCGCCGGACGCCGCAGCCCCGCCCGATCCGCGCGAAGGGGCGTGGGCGATCACGGTCCCGGGCGATGGCATCCGGTTCGCGGGCCTGCGCTGGGGCCCGACCGCCGCCGGCCCTGGCACCGGGCGCATCGCCGTGCTCCTGCATGGCGTCCAGAGCGCGGCGGTGACCATGTCCCGCACCGCCCGGGCCCTGGCGGCCGACGGCTGGAACGCGATCGCGCTCGACCTGCCCGGCCACGGCGACACGATATGGCTCGATGGCCTCGAGGACCGCGAGCGTTATGCGCGGGCCAACGTCGCCCGGCTCGTCGGCGAGGCTGTCGGGACGCTCGGATCGAAGCCCGCGCTCATCGGCCATTCGTGGGGCGCTGACATCGCCCTGGCCATCTCGGTCTCGGGCCGAGCTCTCGGGCACGTCGTGCTCATCGACCCGCCGGTCATGACCACGCTGGCGGCCGAGCTGGCAGCGTCGGATGTCGCGGAGCTACGACCCGGCGACATCGAGGCCGCTCGGGCGGTCGTCGCGGTGTCCGGCTCGACCGCCGATCCGCTCGATGCCGAAGCCAAGGCGCAGGCGTTGACGGCCATCGCACCGGACTCGATCGAGGCTGTCTACCTCGCTGAGGGTGCCTGGGAGCCCCAAGTCGACGCTCGCCGCTGGCGGGCGATGCCCGATGCCCCGCCGCTCGACCTCATCGCCGCCGACCCGGACTACGGGGGTCTCATCCCCTCGGCCGCGCTTGACGAGCTGCGCTCGATCCTCGGCGCGGACCGCGTCCACTTCTTGGATAGCGCCTCGCACAGTCCCCAGCGCGCCGACTTCGGCCGCCTGTGGCCCCTGCTCCGCTCGATCTTGAGCTAGGCGACGGCGGACGTCCTCAGCGCAAGGCCACGCTCGTACAGCGCCTCGTACTGGGCCGCCGGCACATCCCACGAGTGGTCGATCGCCATGCCGCGTGACATGAGCGCGGACCAGCGCGGCCGGTCGTGCCAGGCGGAGATGGCTCGAGTGGCGGCATCGAGCAATGCGCCTGGCTCGGCAGGTCCGAAGACGAAGCCGTTCCCGTCGGATCGGGCGTCGGCGTCGAAGACCGTGTCGGCGAGGCCGCCGGTGCGCCGCACGACTGGCACGGTCCCGTAGCGCAACGAGATCATCTGGCCCTGGCCGCAGGGCTCGAAACGCGAGGGCATGAGGAACGCGTCGGAGCCGGCGTAGATGCGCCGCGCCTCATCGCGGTCGAAACGATCGATGACCACGATCCGGTCCGCCAGCCGCGCCGCCAGGGCCTTGAGGCCACTGACGAGGCCGTGGTCACCCGTCCCGAGCACGACTAGCCGTCCGCCGGCCGCCACCACGCGTTCTGCGGCGCCGGTCACGAGGTCGAAGCCTTTCTGGGGATCGAGCCGCCCGACCATGCCGAAGATCAGCCCATCGGGGTCGAGACCGTGACGCCCCGCGAGGTCGGAACGGCAGGCCGCCTTGCCCGCCATCTCGTCGCGCGAGAAGGTCGTCGGCAGGGAGGCGTCGGTCGATGGATCCCAGAGCTCCGTGTCGATGCCGTTGACGATGCCCGAGTAGCGGTCGCCGAGGCCGCGCAGCAGGTCGTCCACTCCGCCGCCCATCTCCGTTCCCAGCGACTCACGAGCGAAACCAGGGCTGACGGTGTTGACGAGGTCGGCAGCGCCGATGCCTGCGCGCAGGAGATCGACGCCGCCATCGGCCGCCGGAGCGAGCGGCATCAGGTCGCCGAGCTGCCACGTACGCTCGGCGGAGGTCCAGCCGTGGTAGGCGAGGTTGTGGCAGGTCAGGATCCCCGTCGCGCCGGCGAGCTCGGCAGGGTGACGCGACGCACGGGCTGCCTGAAGCGCCAGGAGTGCCGGCCCCGCCTCCCAGTCGTGCCCGTGGAGGACATCGACGGGTTGGCCATCCAGCGCGATGCCCTCCAGCGCGGCCTGCGCCAGGAGCGTGAATCGCGCGGCGTTGTCCGGGTAGTCGGCGCCCCCGTCAACGTAGTAGTCGGCGCGGTCGAAGCTGTAGGGATGGTCCACGAGGCGGAGCCGATAGCCATCCGCCTGCCCATCGACCAGGTCGACCGTCGCCTGGTCGCCGACATCACGGCGCTCGCCCGGTCGCTCACCGACCGGGACGCTGATCGTCCGGCGCCTGAGCTGGCCCGCGGGCGGCTTCAACCCACGGTAGAACGGCAGCACGACATCCACCTCGTGCCCGCGTCGCCCGAGGGCTCGGGCCAGGGCGTCGACGACGTCGGCCAGGCCACCCGTCTTGGCGAACGGCTCGCACTCCGAGGCGACCATCACGATCCGCATCGGGGCATCGTAGCGGCTGGGCAGCGCGCGGGGCCGCAACGGGTACCATCTCAACGCCCATGGACGCCTCACCGACAGCCCCCTTCGTCAGCCATCGATGGCTACCTGCTGTTGGCCGACATCTCGGGCTATACAGCCTTCGTCGCCGGCGTGGGCGAGACGCATGGCGTCGACTTCAGCGCGGGCATCCCGGCTGGATACGCGGTCATCGGGGAGCTGCTCGACACCGTCATCGAGGGCGTACAACCCGAATTCGGGATCGCCAAGCTCGAAGGCGATGCCGTCTTTGCGATGGCGCCCGCGGCGACGCTCGATGGGCACGGCGACGCGGTGCTCGGCCAGCTGCAGGCGATCCACGACGCGTTCCGGGAACGTCGCGAGGAGGGCAAGCGGGCGAACGACCACGTCTGCACAGCGTGTCCGGTGGTCGGCACGCTGGACCTCAAGATGGTGCTGCATCGCGGCCACGTCGTGCGTCAGACCATCGGCTCGAGGAGCGATCTTCTCGGCCCCGCGGTCAACATCGCACACCGACTGCTGAAGAACAGCATCCGATCCCAGATCGGGGACCGACCCTACCTGTTCCTGACCGACGCCGCGGCCGTCGGGCTCGGCCTGCCGCAGATCGGGCTGGAACACCATGAGACGTATCCCGACGTCGGATCCATCGACGGTCGCATCGTGGTCTTGGGTGCGGACGAGGCGCTCACGCGCTGACGACCGTCGTCTGGGGGAGCCGGCGGTCCGACGGCGCCAACGACCGGTCGCCGACCGTGTAGCATCCGCCGCGCATGCAGCCCATCGATATCGCCGCGGTGGCCTCGGCGCCGCCGCGACTGCCCAAGCAGCTGGAAGGGCTGCGGCGGCTCGCGTACAACCTCTACTGGACCTGGCATCCAGAGGTCCGGATCCTCTTCAACCGCATCGATGCCGGCGGTTGGGCGCGCTATCGCAATCCCATCCCCGTCCTGCAGGACATGCGGGATTGGTCGCGCGTCCTCGACGACACCGACCTCCTGGTCGAGTACGAGACGATCCTTAGCCGCTTCGACGCCTACATCGCCAACGGCGCCGGCCATTGGTTCCAACGCCGGCATGGCGATGAGCTGAGTGGCCCGATCGCCTACTTCTGCGCCGAGTTCGGCCTCCACGAGTCGCTCGGCATCTATTCCGGCGGGTTGGGCGTGCTGGCCGGTGATCATTGCAAGACGGCCTCCGACATGGCCCTTCCGTTCGTCGGCGTCGGGCTCCTCTATCGCCATGGCTACTTCCGCCAGGCCATCGACGCTGACGGGCATCAGGAGCACGCCTATCCCGATTACGATCCCGCACGCCTGCCGCTCCTGCGGGTCATCGACGACGAAGGCGACCCGATCCTCGTCCCAGTCGAATTCCCGGGTCGCACCGTCCAGGCCACCGTCTGGCTGGCGCAGGTGGGGCGCGTGCCGCTCCTGCTCATGGACACCGACATCCCCGAGAACGACCGCGCCGATCGCCCCATCACGCACCAGCTCTACGTCCGCGGCCGCGAGATGCGCCTGCACCAGGAGATGGTCCTCGGCGTCGGCGGCGTGCGGTTGCTGCGCACACTGGGCATCGAGCCCGCGGCCTGGCACCTCAACGAGGGCCACTCCGCGTTCATGCTCGTGGAGCGCGCTCGCGAGCTGACGGCGACCGGCCGCGATCAGGAGGCTGCCCTCGAGCAGGTCCGCCGTGACGCCGTCTTCACCATCCACACACCGGTCTCGGCCGGCAACGAGCGTTTCGACACGGGCCTCGTGCGTCAGCTCGCTGCCCCGCTGGTCGAGGGTAGCGGCCTGGACCTGGAACGCATCATCGAGCTCGGCCGGGGCACGGACGGCGACCAGGGCAGCTTCGACATGACGGCCTTCTCCCTGCGCCAGACGCGCGGCGCGAACGCCGTCAGCCAGCTCCATGCCACCACCGCCAACGGCACCTGGCAGGGCACCCCGCGCTCGGCCATCCTGGGCATCACCAACGGCATCCACCCTCCGACCTGGCTGGGTCGGCCGATGGCCGAGCTATTCGCCGACCAGGGGGCAGAGCTCGATGCCATGACCGACGAGACCGCGACCAGTCGATTTTGGGAGCGCCTCGACGCCATCCCCGATGAGCAGCTCTGGAAGGCGCACATGCGCCAGAAGCGCGAGCTGGCCGTCTTCGCGCGCGGTCGGCTGCTGCGACAGTTCGCCCGTCATGGCGCGTCGCCATCCGCGCTCGAGAGCGTCGAGCGTGTCCTTGACCCGAACGTCCTGACCATCGGCTTCGCCCGGCGCTTCGCCACGTACAAGCGAGCAGGGCTCCTGTTCAGCGACGAGGAACGGCTGGCACGGCTGTTGTGGGACGAGACCCGCCCGGTCCAGGTCGTCTTCGCGGGCAAGGCGCATCCCGCCGATCGGCCCGGGCAACGCGTCATCCGCGAGATCTTCGAGCGCACACAGGCGCCCAGGCTGGCCGGCCGCGCCTTCATCCTCGAGGACTACGACATGCGCATCGCGCGCTACCTCGTCCAGGGCGTCGACGTCTGGCTGAACAACCCGCGCCGGCCGCTCGAGGCCTCGGGAACGAGCGGCATGAAGGCGGCCGCCAACGGCATCGTCAACGTCTCGGTCCTCGACGGCTGGTGGGACGAAGGCTGGAACGGCACCAACGGCTGGGCCATCGGCGGTCGCGAGACGCTCGACGATGAGGAAGCCCAGGATGCCGCCGATGCCGCCGACCTCTACCGGATCCTCGAGGAAGAGGTCGTGCCGCGCTGGTACGAGCGCGACGCAAAGGGCCTCCCGCAGGCATGGGTCGACCTGATGAAGGCGTCCATCGCCTCGAACATCTGGCGCTTCTCGACGACGCGCATGCTCGAGGAGTACGTCGAGCAGCTCTATCTGCCGGCAGCTCACTCGAGCGAGCGCGCGATCGGCGACCTGGCTGCGTCCGCTGCCGCCGCCGACTGAACGGCGCCAGCACCGCCGGATCCGGGATCAGGCCTCGAGGTAGACCGCCGACGCCTGGGCCGGTAGATCGACCGACAGACGGCCCGGGATGGCATCGACGTCCCGCAACGCTACGCCCGCCGTCACGAGGTCGGGCAGCGCCCGCCATCCGGAGCTCACGCCATCGACCACCACGGCTTCGGCGGTCCGACCGGCATTCACGGCCACCAACGCGCGGCGACCTTCGGCCGTGCGCTGGAACACGATCGCGTCGCCGATCGCGCCGAGGACGCGCACCTCGCCTCGGCGCAGCTCGACGTGCTGGTGCCTGGCGGCGGCGAGCGAGGCCAGATATCCGCGCAGCGCCTGGTCACCGGCGCCGGCTTCGGCCGGATACGAGCGCCGGCAATCGGGGTCGTGGTGGCCCGCCATGGCGATCTCGTCGCCGTAGTAGATGCACGGGGCGCCGGGCAACGTCAGCTGCAGCGTGAAGGCCAGGCGCAGGGCAGGCACGTCGTCGCCGAGCACGGTCAACGCGCGCGGCGCGTCGTGTGAGCCGAGCAGATTGAGCTGGCTGGCCACCACCGCCGGGTCGTAGCGCGACATCAGCCGCTCCACCTCACGTCCGAAGACGACCCCGTCCAGGCGCCGGATCGACGCCCGATACATATGGTGCTCGGCCACGACGCGCTCATCGAGGCTGGCTCCGCCGGCGAAGCCCAGGATGGCTGAGGCGAGCGGATAGTTCATGAGGCCGTCAAATCGGTCGCCCGCCAGCCACTCCGGCGCATCGGTCCAGATCTCACCGACGAGGTACGCCTGAGGGTCGACGGCCCGGCAGCGACGCCGGAACTCGGGCCAGAAGGTCGGGTCATCGATCTCGGTCGGCACGTCGAGGCGCCAGCCGTCGATGCCGAAGCGGAGCCAGTGCTCGGCCACGCCGAAGAGGTACTCGCGCACCTGCGGGTTGGCGACATTGAGCTTGGGCAGGGCAGGCAGGCCCCACCAGGCGCGGTATCCGCCGAGCCACGCGGGGCCGGCAGGATCGACACCGGGTTCCACCTTCGGATACGGATCCAGGCGTCGCTCTCCGCTGAGCACCGGCTCGTCGAGGATGAACCAGTCGCGGAACGGCGAGTCGGCGCCGTTCTCGGCGACGTGGTGGAAGGGCCAGAAGCCTCGACCGGAGTGGTTGAAGACACCGTCGAGGACGACGCGCATCCCGAGCGCATGGGCCCGGTCGAGGAGGTCGCGCAGGGCCTCGTCGCCACCCAGCATCGGGTCGACGGCGAGGTAGTCGTACGTGTGGTACCGATGGTTCGATGCGGAGGCGAAGACGGGCGTCAGGTAGAGGGCGGTGACGCCCAGCTCTCGCAGGTCCAGGAGTCGGTCGGCAAGGCCATACAGGTCGCCGCCCTTGAAGCCATGGATCGTCGGCGGCGCATCCCACGCTTCAAGGAGCCCCGGCGTCGGGACGCGCCCAGAGCGCGCGAAGCGGTCCGGAAAGACCTGGTAGAAGACCGCGTCACGGACCCAATCTGGCGTATCGATGGACATACGGGACTGCCTCCGGTCCCGGCGCGTTCCGAACGGACGGGCTGCTGCGTGCGAGCCGTAGTATGGCGGCCGGCAGCGTGACCGGCAGCGGGCCGGCTCGGGCCTGCACCGTGAGGGCGACCTGGCCCGTGACCGCGCGAATCTCGCTCGCCCTCGTGATCCACAACCACCAGCCGGTGGGCAACTTCAGCTGGGTCATCGAGGACACCTTCCGGACCGCCTACGAGCCGATGCTCGCCGCGCTCGAGCGGCACCCGGGCGTCAGGGTCGGCCTGCACTACAGCGGGCCCCTGCTCGAGTGGCTGGTGGCCGAGCAGCCGCAGGCGGTCGAACGCCTGGCGGCCCTCGCCGACCGGGGCCAGGTCGAGATCCTCGGTGGCGGCTGGACCGAACCCATCCTTGTCTCGCTGCCCACGCCGACCGCATCGCGCAGCTCCGGCGCATGGGCGACGAGCTCGCGTCGCGCTTCGGCCGGCGGCCACGCGGGGCCTGGCTCGCCGAGCGCGTCTGGGAGCCATCCCTGCCCGCCGACCTGGTTCGCGGCGGCTATGAGTGGACCATCCTCGACGACAACCACCTGCGCGCGGCCTCGGTCGCCGAGGACGCGATGTGGGGCACGTTCACGACCGACGACCTGGGCGAGCGCCTGACCGTCTTCGGCACCGAGCAGGGCCTGCGCTACCGGATCCCGTTCGGCGAAGTCGACGACCTGATCGCCTATCTGCGCGAGCACGCGACCGACGACGGCCGGCGGTTGGGAATGATGGGTGACGACGGCGAGAAGTTCGGCGCCTGGCCGACGACCTATGAGCACTGCTGGGGCGAGGGCCGGTGGGTCGATCGCTGCTTCGAGGCCCTCGAAGCCAACGCCGACTGGCTGACCACGACGACGCCCTCCGACTGGCTCGAGCGGGAGCCGCCGGTCGGCCGCATCTACGTGCCCGCTGCGTCCTACGTCGAGATGACCGAGTGGGCCCTGCCGGCCGACGAATCGGGCGCCTTCCACGACGCGCTGGCCGCCGCGCGAGCTGGCGACCGCCCGGAGGCGCGCTTCCTGCGGGGCGGGTTCTGGCGCAACTTCCAGGCGCGCTACCGCGAGGTCAACGACCTGCACAAGCAGATGCTGCGCGCGTCGGCCAAGGTCTCCGCGATGCCCGACGGTCCGCTGCGAGTGACGGCCGTCGACCACCTGCAGCGTGGTCAGTCCAACGACTGCTACTGGCACGGGCTCTTCGGCGGCATCTACATCGTGCACATGCGCATGGCCACGCTCCACCACCTGATCGCCGCCGAGGACCTGGCCGATGCCGCGGCGCGCGCGTCAGGCGCCGATCCCGACGATGCCCATGTCGGCGACTGGGACCTTGACGGTCGACCGGACGCCGTCCTGGCCTCGCCCGCGCAGCTCCTGACGGTCGACCTCGACGAAGGCGCGGGCATCTCGACCTGGGACCTGCGCGCCAGCCGCGTCGCCCTGCTGGCCGCGATGCGGCGACGACCGGAGGCCTACCACGAGCGGCTGATCGAGCATGACGGCCGAGCCGCTGGCGGCGGACGACGAAGGCGCGCAGGCGGACGACGGCACCGTCTCCATCCACGACATCGTGGCGGTCAAGGAGCGAGGACTCTGCGGCCTATCTCCACTACGACGATCACGAGCGGCGCGGCGCGCTCGTTCGGATCCTCGAGCCGGGTCTCACGCCGGCAGCCCTGCGGAACGGCGAAGGCATCGATCGATTCGCGGTCGATGCGCCGTGGACCATGGCGCGCCTCGGGCAGGATCGCCTCGACGTTCGTCGCGAGGTCGAGGGCTTGAGCCTGGAACGTCGCCTGCGCATCGGCGGACCGCGGCGGGCTCCGTGGCTGGAGGTCGAAGTCGACGTCGTCAATCGTGGCCCGGGACCCATCGACGCCGACCTCGCGATCGAGTGGAGCGTCTGTCTCAGCGGGGGCGGCGGCAACCCAGCTGCGTACTACGAGGTCGCCGCAGACAGCAGCTTCGGCGCCGCCGCCGTCCGATCGGCCCATGACGGCGCCGACGATCTCGCGGCCGCCGACGGCATCGCCTTCGGCAACGACCACGACGGGGTGCGGGTCGACGTCACCGTCGAACCGGCCGCTCGGCTGACCTGGTTCCCGATCGAGACCGTCTCGAATTCGGAGGGCGGCTTCGAGCGCGTCTACCAGGGCTCATCGCTGCTCGCTCGCTGGCCGCTCGGCCTCGCGGTCGGCGACTCGATCTCGGTCCGTCAGCGCTTCGCGATCGCCGAGGCGCGCGACCTGGCCATCGAGGCGACGGTCGCGGGGTGACGCTGCCGCGGCTCGCCATCCATGGCCACTTCTACCAGCCGTCGCGCGAGGATCCGTTCAGCGGCCTGACCCCGCCAGAGGCCGGCGCGACCCCCTATCGCGACTGGAACGATCGCATCGCCGCCGAATGCTATGGACCGAACGCGGCGGCCGGCAACTTCGCCCGTATCGGCTTCGACCTTGGCCCCACGCTGGGCCGCTGGCTGCGTCGCGAGCGCCCGGAGACGCATGACGCCATCGCCGCGCAGGGCGCCGGTCATGGGGTCATGGCGCAGGCGTTCCACCACGCCATCCTGCCCCTGGCCGGGGCCCGCGATCGGCGAACGGAGATCGGCTGGGGCCTGCGTGACGCCGAGCTCCGCTTCGGCCATCGACCGAGCGGCCTGTGGCTGCCGGAGACCGCCGTCGATCTGCTGACGCTGCGCATCGCGGCGGAGGCCGGCGTCCGCTACACCATCCTGGCGCCATGGCAGGCGGCGACCGCCGGGCTCGATGCACGGCGTCTGTACCGCGTCGCGCTGGGTGCCGATCGGCACATGATCGTCGCCTTCTACGACGGCGCCCTCTCCGCTGCCGTGAGCTTCGAGCCGAGCGCGACCGCCGACGTCGGGAGGTTCGTGGACCAGCGCGCGCGGCCGTCGGCCGGCGAGGCGCTGCCCGACGGACATGCCACGTTGACGCTGGTGGCCACCGATGGCGAGCTGTATGGCCACCACATGCCGTTCCGCGACCTGTTCCTCGAGTCGCTGACCACGACACCGAGCGATCAACTCGGGCTGGACGTGACGACCATCGGCGATGTGCTGGCCGATCCGCACCCGATGCCCCTGCCGATCATGGCCATCCGGGACCAGACGAGCTGGTCGTGCCACCACGGCATCCTGCGCTGGAGCGGTGAGTGTCCCGACGCCGCCGACGGTCGGTGGAAGCGCCCGCTGCGCCTGGCGCTCGAGCGCCTGGCGGCAGCCATCGACGTCATCAGCGAGCGCGAGGCGGGGGCCATCGGCGTCGACATCTGGGCCGAGCGCGAACGCTGGGTCGACGTCGCCAGCGGCTACGTTGACGAGGCCGCTGCCATCGAGCGCATCCTGTCCGCAGTCAAGGGGCGTCGTGCCGCCGCCCGGACAGGGTCCGACGATGCCGCCACGCGGCTGACGGTCCTGCTCCGCGCCCAGACGTCGCGGCTCGCCATGTTCGCGTCCGATGCCTGGTTCTGGGACGACCCTGCCCGGATCGAGACGGCGCAGGCGATGCGCCTGGCGGCGCACGCGGCACGGCTCGTCGACGAGCTGGCCGGCACGAGGCTGGAGGCGACCCTCGTCGAGGACCTCGCTGCGTTGCGTTCGCCGACGACCCGGCTCGATGGCGTCGAGCTCTATGGCCTGGCGCTCCGAGCCGTGGATCAGCCGCCGCCTGCCGGCTGACGCGATCCCCGCAAGTCGAGGGCTCGAAACGGCGCCGCGGTGCCTCGCCGCAGGCGGTTCAGTCGACCGACAGGAAGCGCCGCCACTCGAAGGCGGGGCGATAGTCGAGGCCCGCGTAGAGCGCGCGAGCCGCCGCGTTCTCGTGATCGACCGACAGCCAGACGAGCGATGCTCCGAGCGCCAGGCCGGCGCGCGTGACGATGGTGGTCAGGTAGGCGCCGAGCCCGCGCCGACGCTGCTCGGGCACGACGCCGAGGCCATGGATCGCGGCCAGCCCGTCCTCGACCAGCAGACGCGCCGTGGCGACTGGGACACCGGCATCGCGCACCAGATAGACGCGAAGCGGATCCCGCGCGAGGCTGGCTGCCAGGGCCGACCGCCGATCGCCGGCCTCGCGGTCGGAGATGCCGAAGATCCGGCGTTCGACGGCTTCGTACTCTTCGACGAGCGGCACCGTGACCGCCACCAGCCGCAGATCGCCCTCGAGGTGTGGGACGACGGTGGCGCGGCGCGTCCACAGGACGACCTCGTGGCCGATGGCGATCCAGCCCGCCTGCTCGAGGCGCGCGGCGAGGTCATCGGGCGTCGCCAGGCCGGTCGCAACGACGACGCAGGGCGCCTCGCCAGCCACGGCCAGGTGCTCGGCCACGAGCGCGGCGCGGTCGCGCCAATCGTCGGCCGACCAGCGCAGGCAGCTGGCGTGGTTGAAGGCCGGTCCACGACCCGGCCAGTCGAGCAGCGTCGCGCCGATGTCCGGCGCCTCGGTGCGGGTCGCGCCTGACAGCTCGACGAGGCGCGCCTGGGCTCGTTCGATGCCCTCGGACTCGGCGCGGGTCGGCGGGGCCGGCGCCTCACTGCTCTGGTCGCTGCGAGCCCGTGCGGTCGGCGGCCGCTGGATCGGAGGCGGCTGGGTCGGCGGCGGGTTGCCGTCACCCACGGGATCGGTCACTGACGCCAGTCATGGATGACGACGCGCCGCGCACCGTCAGCCCGGCGCATCGCCGCGAATGCGCCCTCGACGCCTTCCAGGTCGATGCGCTCCGTGATCAGGCGGTCGATCGGGCAGGCGCCCCTCGAGGTGCAGTCGAGCCAGGCGCGGGAAGGCGATCGCCGGCACGGACGAGCCGTAGGTGGAGCCGAGCAGCCGCTTGCCGTCTTCGACGAAGCGGTAGACGTCGATGCCGGCGCGCTCGCCCTGCGGCGGCATGCCGACCAGCGTGATGGTCCCGCCAGCACGTGCCAGATCCATGGCCATCTCGACCGTCGCCGGTCGCCCGATGCACTCGAAGACATGGTCGGCGCCGACTTCGCCGCCATAGCCCGCCCGCTCGAGCGTCGCGCGCACGAGGCCCAGTGTCCCGGCCGGGTCGTCGGACAGCACGCGCACCGCAGCCTGCGCGCCCAGAGAGCGGGCCAGCTCGACCTTCTCGCGCTCGGTGTCCAGAGCGACGATGAAGCCGGCGCCGGCCAGCGCCGCGCCCATGATCGCCGACAGCCCGACACCACCGAGCCCGACCACGACGACCGACTCACCCGGCCTGACGCGCGCCGTCTCGAGCACCGCCCCGACGCCCGTGGTCACGGCACAGCCGATGAGGGCGGCCACCTCCGGCGGCGTCCGTGGATCGATCGGGATGGCCGCCTCCGCCGCGACGACCTGCCCAGAGCCGAAGGTGCCGATGCCGCAATAGGCGCCGATCGGCGTGCCGTCATCGCGATGGACGCGCACGAGGTCGTCGCGCAGACGGTGGCCCGCTCCGACCGGTCGCGCGCAGAGCCACGCCTCGCCGCGCCGGCACGGTGAGCAGGTCCCGCACGGGGCTGTCCATGCCAGCACGACGAGCGAACCCGGCACGACCTCTGGGAACCGTTCGGCTACGCCGGGACCGACGGCCGTCACCAGGCCGGAGCCCTCGTGACCAAGGACGATGTCGGCCGGCCGGGCCCAGTCGCCGTCGACGACATGGAGGTCGGAGTGGCAGACGCCGCTGGCCAGCATCCGGACGGCGACCTCGCCGGGCCCGGGTGGATCAAGCGTCAGCGTCTCCACCGCCAACGGCTGGCCTGGGCCCTTGAAGACGAGGCCGCGGATGGTCGTGGTCATCCTTGGTCCCGTGGCTGGCGCGTCATCGCATGGATCGGGACACCATCGCCGATGGTCGTCGAGCGGATCAGGCGGTACCCACGCCGCTCGTAGTACCCGACGTTCAGCTCGGTGAACGTCTCCAGGAAGCACGGGCGACCATCGCGATCGGCGGCGTCATGCCCGACCTGGAGCAACGCGGCACCGACCCCCCGGCCCTGAGCGACGGGGTCGACGCCGAGCAGCGCCAAGAACCAGTGCGGCGAATCGATCGCCTCCTCTCGAAGCCGCTCGAAGTCGGTCAGCATCGTCAGCCATCGATCCATCGCGGCATCGCCGACGACGGACCGCGCGCCCGACAGGATGGCGTCGTCGAACGCCTCCGAGATCGACCCTGGAGCGAGCCAGATCGCGACGCCGACCAGTCGTCGATCATCGACGAGCCGCCCAGACGGAGCCGAGCGTCGACGAGACGTCGAGCTCGAACAGGATGCGGTTCGACTCCCAGCGCCGGACCGGTTCAGGCTCCACGATCGCGGTGCCCGGGTCGTCGATGAAGGCGCTCGCCAGCAACCGACCCGCGTCCGACACCTGGGCCTCGACGAGCCGTGTGGGCTCGATCATGGGCTGAGCGCGACCTCGTCCTCGAGGAGGATCTGACGCACCCAGTGGATCGGCGGGCTGCCGTGCGAGATGACCGCTTCGAGGTGGGCACGCCGATCGAAGCCCGGCGTCTCGCGAAAGCCGCCGACGAGGGCAGGCTCAGGGACCGCATCGGCGTCGGCGCCGACGGCCGCGGCGGCCTTGCGTCGGGCTGCCAGCTCCAGGTCCCACATCTCCAGTGACCCGACGTAGTAGGTCGACAGCTGGGTGGACGAGAGTCGACCACGGAGGTACTTGGCGCGTGCCTCCTGCTCCTCCTGGAAGGCGCCCTCGACCATCAGGGCCATGGCCGCTGCCTCGTCCATGCCGTCGACGTGGATGCCGATGTCGAGGAGCGTGTTGGTGATGCACCGCAGGTAGTACTTCCAATGCGCCAGCAGCAGCGCCGGATCGTCGCCGCCATAGCCCACGTCCATCATGACCTGGGTGACGTAGACGGCCCAGCCCTCGGCGAACATGCCGCTCTGGAAGACGGCGCGCGCCAGCGACGGCGTCCGATTCGACCAGTCCAGCTGCAGGTAGTGGCCCGGGATCGCCTCGTGGATGCAGAGGATCCGGAGCATCCGGTCGTTCTCTTCTCGCAGGTACGACTCGAGACGCTCGGCCGGCCACGATGGGTCCGGCGGCGTGACCCAGAACTCGCTGAGCAGGCCTCGATCGAGCGGCCCGGGCGGCGACAGGAAGGCGCCGCCGAACGGCCGCAGGAACTCCGGTGTCCAGGTGATGCGCAGCGGCGCGTCGGGCAGCCCGACGAGACCGGTCTCTCGCACGAAGGCCTCGATGGCGGCCGTCTCGCGTCGACAGAAGTCGAGCAGGCCGTCGGGCGCGGGATGGCGGCCAGCGACCGCCAGCCACGTCTGGCGCACGATCTCGTCCTCGTCGGTCGGCATCGTCGCTCCGGGATGCAGCCCGGGCCAGAGCTCGGTCGCGACCCGCACGAGCTCGCCCCGGATGGCGTCGAAGTCGTGCTGCGCGCGAGCGCGGAGCGCCTCGACCGACAGATCGCTCGACAGCGAGTGGCGCAGCTTGGCGGCGAACAGGTCGGCACCGAGGCGGCCCTCCCCGGCCGCCGCCGGTCGGACGACGGTCTCGAGATGCCGACGGAAGGCATCGATCGCTTCCGCGGCGTCGATCCGCACCGCCTCGAGGCCCGCGAGGATGGCCGTCGCGTCCGGACCGACCTGACGCCGCGCCTCCTCGATGGCCTCGTCGACCAGCGACAGGATGCCGGGCAATTGCTCGATCGCGGTCTCGGTCTGGAGCAGGCCGACGGGGCGACCGGGCAGCCCGGTCAGGGTCGCCCGTGCGGCGTCGAGGACCTCGGGCACTCGGCGCGCGCGCCACAGGAACGCCGAGCCACGATGCCGCCACGGGGCGAACTCGCGGGCCAGCAACCCATGCAGGCCGCTGCCGAGGACGAGGACATACGTCAGGGGATCGCACGCCTCATCCCGGAGGGTCGTGGCATCGAAGCGCAGCCCGTCGAGTGCCTCGAGCACGATGCCGCGATCGATGGCTTCGTCCGCGGAAAGCGCATCATCCGGCAGCGACCGCAGCGCCGCATCGTGGCGCGCGAGCAGCTCGATGCGCCCCAGGCGGCCAGCCTCGGACAGGTCCGGCCAGCGGTCGTCGAACGCGTGGTAGCCGGTGCCGGTGGCGAGCGTCGGCAAGGCCGCGAACAGGTCGTCGAGGCACGCCTTGAGGCAGCGGTCGAACGGGCTGACCGGCGCCGGTCGGGCATCGCTGGTCAGGTCGATGAACAGGGGCAGATCGGTCATGGATCCCTCGGCGGACGGCGGCGGGCAAGGCGCATCGTACCCGTCAGGGCAGGTTGTACGATGCGGACATGAAGCAGCTCATCCGCCTGGCCGCGAACGCGATCGCGCTGGCCATCACGGTCTACGTCGTGCCCGGCCTCAGCTGGGGCGACTCGGAAGTCGCGACCATCGTGGTCACGGCCCTCATCTTCGGCGTCATCAACATCTTCATCAAGCCCATCATCAAGCTGCTCAGCCTGCCCATCCGGATGATGACCTTCGGCCTCTTCAGCTTCGTCATCAACGTCGGCCTGCTCTTCCTCCTGGCCTGGGTCGGCGGCCAGATCGGTCGCGGCATCCTGTTGGCAGGCTGGCCGACCGCGCCTTCTCGGTCGACGCGGTCGTCGCGGCCGCCCTCGGTGCCCTGCTCCTGTCCATCCTCTCCACCCTCTTCTCGTTCGTCATCCGCGACTGAGGGGCACGGTCCTGCAGCTCGCTCCGGCCGGCCTGGCCGCCGCAGCCAGATCGGTCGCCCGTCGGTGGGGCACGCCGGCCTATCTCTACGACCTGCCCCAGCTGCGCGCCGATGCCGACGAGCTCAGCGCAGCCTTTCCCGACCCGTGGATCCGCCTCTATGCGCTCAAGGCCAATGGCCTGCCGGGGCTGATCTCAGAGCTACCGGGGCGGGGCTTCGGCGCCAATGCCGTGTCGGGCGGCGAACTCGCGCTGGCGCGCCGGGCCGGGTTCCCGGTCGAGTCCATCGCCCTCGAGGGCATCGGCAAGACGCCCGCCGACCTCCGCCGCGCGGTCGGGCTCGCAGCGGCCGGCAGCCCGTTGCGCTGGGTGGCGATCGAGTCCGCGGACGAGGCGGCGGCGCTGGCGGCCGCGGTCAGCGCGGCCCGTCGCACGGGTCGCGCGCCCGATGACCTGCGTCTGGACGCGCTCATCCGGCTCAATCCATCGGTCCGGCCGGAGACGATGCGCGGCCTCGCGGTCGGCGCCGGCGATTCGAAGTTCGGCGTGACGGACGAGGAGCTGGCCGCGGTCATCGAGGCCGGTGGCGGCCCGGACGGCCCGCTGCGCTGGCGCGGGCTGCACGTCCACGTCGGGTCCCAGCTCGGCGCCGTCGATGCCTGGCGAACCGCCTTTCGGATCGGCCTCGCCACGCTGCGCCTGCACCGGGCACGGCTCGACGACTTCGACACGCTCGACATCGGGTCCGGATTCCCGGTCCTCGACGCAGGCTCGCCGACACCGGCCCATTTCGCGGCGGCTGCCGCCGAGGCGCTCGCGGAGCTGGCCGGCGACCGGCCGCCGCGCCTGGCCGTCGAACCAGGGCGGGCCATCGTGGCGCGCGCCGGCTGGCTGCTTGCCCGCGTCCTCCACACGCGCGACCGGGAGCGGCGGCGCATCGTCGTCGATGCCGGCATGACCGAGCTCATCCGGCCGGCCCTGTACGGGGCCCGCCACCCGATCGTGGCGCTGACCAGCCTCGGGCGGCCGGTCGACGGTTCCGCCCCTTTGGCGACCGTCGAGGTCGACGGACCGATCTGCGAGTCGACCGACGCCCTCGGCTCAGCGCCGTTGCCGCCGCTCCGTCGGGGTGACCTGGTCGCCGTCGGCTGGGCCGGCGCGTACGCTTCGGCCATGGCCAGCAGCTATAACGGCCGGCCTCGCCCGCCGGAGGTCACCTGGGATGGCGATCGACTCCATCTTCTTCGACGCCGAGGCTCCGTGAGCCTGCTGCCGTGACCTCGTCACGATGACCGACCCGTCCGCCGGCGGCACGCCGAACGGCGACGACGCGCCACGTGGCACGGACGCCGAACCGACGTCGGCCCTGCACGGCTGGGGGATCGCCCCCGAGCGAGGGTCCAAAGCGGATCTCGTCCTGCCTCCCCTTCCGGTCGAGGCCACGCTGCGCGCCGCCATGGACGACATCGGGCGGGGCTTCTGGCCGCTGCTGCTCGTCGGCGCGGTCGGGTTCGTGCCGATCTGGGCGGTCGTCGCGATCCTGGGCCAGAGCGGGCTCGCGTCGGTCGTGCAGTTCCTGACCATCATCCCGAGTGCGGCCCTGCTGGCCGCCGCTGGCGCCATCCGAGCGGACCGGCCGGCGACGTTTGGCGGCAGCTATCGACAGGCCGTCGGGCGCCTGCTGGACTACGTCCTGGCCAACCTCGTGGTCGGCGTCATCATCCTGATCATCGTCGTCGTGCCGGCCCTCGTCATCGGCGTCGCGGTCGCCCTCATCTTCGTCAGCGGATCCCAGGAGACGTCGGCCCTCATCGCGGTCGTCGTGCTGATGACGCTGGTCGCGCTCATCCCGGTGACGTACGTGGCCGGACGGTTGGCGCTCGTCGGCCCGCTGGTCATCGTCGAGGGCCTGGGGGTCGGCGAAGCGATCGCCGTGGGCTGGCGTCGGACGCGACGCCAGGTGCTCCGGCTGCTGGTGGTCTTCTTCATCGGCTGCATCCCCGGCTGGCTGATCGCCCTCGGTCTGGCGATGCTCGGCTTCGGCGTCTTCGGCATCGCGGCCGTCTCCGGAGCCATCCTCGGCCTTGGCTATGCGGTCGCCATCCTCGTCCTCTCGTGCGTCAACGTGGTCGCCTGGCAGCGGCTTGGCGGCATCGCTCCGGATGACCCGACATTGGCCGGCACGTCGGCCGCGATCGCGAGCGGCACGGCGTCGGCGGACGCGAGCCTGACGGCGAGCGCGACCCCGAGCCCGGCCGCGACGCCGGCATCGACCCGTGGCTCCGATCGAGGCCCGCTGACGGCCATCCTGTTGATGGCCGCCGGCCTCGTCTTCGTCATCGCCGGCTCCGTGGCTGCGGTCGGCAAGGTCGGTGGCTGGATCGAGGCCCTGGGGGGCCGGCACGAGGGTACGATCACCTACGGTGTGAACGGATTCGGATGCTTCCAGCTCGACCCGCGGTCCGCATTCGATGCCGGCCAGGTCGTCCACCTCGTGGCGCCATTGCGCCGCCTGCTGCCGGCCGGCGAACGGGTGCAGTTCGAGGTCTATGCCGACGGCGAGCTGATCGATCGCGGCTTCGAGACGCCCTTCGCCGAGCAGACCGACTGTCTCTTCTTCGACCTCGACACGACCGACATCGAGCCCGGCGACTACACCTTCCGCTACCTCTGGGGCGCCGAGCTCATGGCCGAAGGCACGTTCACGGTCCGGCCATGAGGAACCCGCGGCGAGCATGGGCCCGCGTTCGTCGGTCGGTCCTGCTGTCCGTCGCCCTGGGTTGGCTGCTGGTCACTGCCGGTGCGGCGCTGGCGGCCGGACCGCCGTTCCCGGAACCCGTGCCGGGGGTCGTGGTCTACGACGAGGCGGGCATCTTCTCGGACGCGACCGAGGCAGAGGCGACCCGCCTGATCGAGGCGATCGAGGCCCGCACCGGCGCCGAGGTGGTCGTCTACACGCAGACGAAGCCGGACGCCGATAACGATGTCGCAGCCGCCGACGGCCAGGCGCTCGGTAACCAATGGCGTGTCGGACGGGAAGGATTCGACGACGGCCTGGTCATCCTCTTCGACATGCAGGCCAATGGCGAGCATGGCGCCGTTCGCCTGGAGCCTGGCGCGGGCTTCCGTGCCGCATACCTGAGCGAAGGGGAGAGCCAGGCCATCTTCGACAGCGTGATGCTGCCCGAGCTGCGCGAGGGCAACCTCGACGCAGCCCTCCTGGCAGCGCTGAACGCGGTCGATGCCCAGGTCACCGCGGACGACGTCTGGAAGCTGCAGGCGGCGCGGATCGGGAACGCCGTGCTCGGTCTCATCGTGGCGCCCATCGTGGGGCTCGGGCTGCTCGGTTTCCTGGCCATCCGCTGGTATCGGTACGGGCGCGACCCGGTCTACACCGACGACCCCTCCGTGCTCATGCCGGCACCGCCGCCCGGGCTGTCGCCGGCAGGTGCCACGCTGCTCATGGCGGGACGATCGACGGTCCGCCAGTTCACCACGGCGATGGTCGACCTTGCCGCTCGCGGTGACATCACGTTCCAGCCCGAGCCTGGCCTGCTGACCAGCAAGGTCTCCATCAGCCGCGGGCAGGCCGACGACGACCCCGATCCGTACGTCGGACTCGCTCGGCGACGCCGGCTGGTATTGCCGGAGGCGATGCTGCTGACGGCCGTCGACGGTGCGCTCGAAGATCACGACGGCGTCCTCGAGCCCGATGAGATGCGCGAACTGCGCAAGGCCAAGGAGCTCTATCGACGACGCGCTCGAACGCGAAGTCACCGATCGCGGCTGGTTCCGCGAGAAACCCTCGCGAGCGATCACGCGCTGGGCGGTGCTCGGGGGCATCGAGATCGCGTTGGCCGTCGCGGCCGTGATCATCGGCTGGAACGTGCCCATCTCGGGGGCCATCGTGCTCGGTGTCGCGCTGGGGGCGGTGGGCCTGGCGACCGTGCTGGTGGCGACGGTCATGCCGGCCAGGACGATGGACGGCGCCCGCCTCTACGCCTGGCTGTCGGCCTACCGGCGGACACTCCAGAAGACGCTCGCCGCGGCCCAGTCGATGAACGATGTCGTCGCCTCCCGGGCCGTGCCCTGGCTCGAGACCCCGGATCAGGCGATGGTCTGGGGCGTCGCCTTCGGCCTCCACGAGGAGGTCGAGGAGGTCCTCACCCGGAGTGCGAGCGCCGAGCAGACGGGCCAGGCGATGCACGGCACCGGGCTGTGGTTGCCCGGCTGGTACGGCGGCGGCGCCGTCGGATCCGGCCCGGGCGGGCCGGGCGGTGGCCTCTTCTCGTCGTCGGCGGTGCCCTCCTTCGCGGGCATGTTCGCGGCCCTGGGCTCGGTCGGCACGGGCGCCGTCGCGAGCTCGGGCGGCGGCTCGGGTGGTTTCGGTGGCGGCGGCGGCTTCAGTGGTGGTGGCGGCGGCGGGACCTTCTGAGCCAGAGCCTCGCGAGCGCTCCCGAGGACACCGGAAGCGTTCCCGTTAGACTTCGGGCATGGGAGCCGTCGAGACCATGGAGCTCTTCTTCGAACGCCTCAATGGCGATGACCGGCAGGGTGCCGTCTCGCTCATGGACGAGACCGCCGAGATGGTCATCCACGTCGGCGACAGCGCGCAGAAGCTGCGCGGCGTCGAGCGGGTCGGCGGCTGGTTCCTGCGCGCCGACCGCGGCCTGCGGATGATCCCGGGCGACGTCCGCGATACGGGCACGACCTATGAAGCCGACCTGCTCGTCGTTCGCCCCGGTGTCCAGAGCCAGCACATCGACGCCACCTTCCGCGTCGAGGCGGGCAAGATCACGGCCATCAACTTCACGCCCCGTCGCTGACGCCATGTCCGGCGCCGATGAGCGGGCGCGCCACGACGCCACGACGGACAAGCAGATGCCGCGCGAGGCCGACGCCGACCGCCAGGCGCGGCTCCGGTTCGAGGCATCGCTGCCGGATCACGCCGCCCGGAACCGCGCCTGGTGGGATGCTGACAGCGAGCGCTACCAGGCGGTGCAGGGTCAGCAGCTGCGCGAGGCAGGCGGGTCTGCCTGGGGCGTCTGGCAGATCCCGGAAGCGGAGCTCCGCATCCTCGGCGATGTCGCCGGCCTGACGACGGTCGAGCTCGGCTGTGGCGCGGCGCAGTGGTCCATCGCCCTTGCCAAGGCGGGCGCGACCGCCATCGGTGTCGACCTGTCCGAGGCGCAGCTGCGCGCCGCCTGGGCCGCCGCGAACGAGGCCGGCGTTGCCATCCGGCTGATCCATGCATCGGCGGAGGCATTGCCGTTGCCCGATGCCTCGGCCGACATCGCCTTCTGCGATTGGGGTGCCTCGCGCTTCGCCGACCCCGATGCCTGGGTGCCCGAGGCGGCGCGCATCCTGCGACCCGGCGGCCTGCTCGCCTTCTCCACGGCGTCGCCACTGGTCGACATGTGCTGGGCAACCGGTGCCGATGCCCCGACCGAGTCGCTCGTCATCGATGCGTTCGGGCTCGATCGCGTGGTGGACGATGAGACGATCGAGTTCCAGCGCACGAACGGCGCCTGGATCGCACTGTTCCGCGACCAGGGGCTCCTGGTCGAGGATCTCATCGAGCTCCGGGCGCCGGCCGAGGCGAGGTCGAGCTACTGGGACGATGTCGCCCACGCCTGGGCTCGGCGCTGGCCGGCGGAGCAGATCTGGCGCCTGCGCCGCGAGAGCTGACGAATGCCCACAGGGGCGCCCCGACTCCGTCAGGGGCTGGGCGACACCCCGTCGCTGGGCGCCGCTTCCTGGCTGGGCTCGGCCGTCACCGGGGCCGGGATGGTCAGCTGGTCGCCGACCTTGATCTTGTTGGGGTTCTTGACCTGCGGGTTGGCCGCCAGCAGATCCTCAGGCGTGACGCCGAACTTCTTGGCGATCTTCGAGATCGTGTCGCCGGCCACGATGGTGTAGGTCTGCGGCGTGGCGACCGGCTCGAGCGTCGCCGGTGCCTCGCTCGCCAGGCTCGGCTGCGGTGTCGGCGTGGGGGTCGCCGATGGGCCTGCCACGATGCTCGGCAGCAAGAAGAGGAGCAAGGCCGCGGCCAGCACGGCGACCGCGCCCAGGGCGATGGTCGGCACACGGGGCATGCCGACCCTCGTGCGCAGGGTGGGGTACGCCTCGAAGCGACGCGGCGTCTCCCAGGCCGGGGCAGCAGCGTCGATGCGCGCAGGACGACGCAGGCCGCGCGAGGCCGGCCGGGCCTGGCCGACGCTCGATCGCGCTCGAGCGCTGGTGCCGGCGGCTCCCGCGCCGTCTGCCACGTCGGGCTCCGAGGTCGATGCTCGCGTCGCGGTGCTCGTCGACGGCATGGACGGTCGACCGGCCAGGAAGGCAGGCACGTCGCCAGCGTCAAGGTCGGCCTCCGGCCCGCCGCCCGCTGGCGGACGGACGAGAGAGGCCAGCTCGTCGTCCGCGCCGGTCAAGATCGACGCCGACCACATCGGTGGCGCCGCCCATTCGGGTGCCGGTGACGCCGCTCGCATCGGTTCGTCCGCCGCTCGTCCAGCTCCGGCGGCGCCGACGGCGGGTCGGCTGTCGTCGGTGACCAGGCCCACAGAAGCCGGGTCGGGCGTCGGCGGCATCGGCGCGACCGACACCTCGCGGACGGGTCGGGACGTCCGCTCCTGGCGATCGTCCGACTGCCTGGCCGCCGAACGCTGGGCCCAGGCACGGAACGTCGGACAGGCCGGGAAGCCCGACGACAGGCAGTAGGTCGTCTGATGCGAGATCGTGCGCGGCGCTGGGGCCGGCTCCGCGTAGCAGCGGTGTCGGCGATCTGGCTCGATGCTCCGGCGTGCCTGGTCGTGCTCGAAGGCGACGAATGGGCAGGCAAGGGGGCCCACATCGGCGATCGGGCGCTCGCTCATCCCGGCGATGATACCCGCGAAGCGACCGGCTGCGACCGGCCCCTGTTCGTGGCACGATTGACCGAGGCTCCATGTGCCGCGAGCCCCAGCCGAGGTGACCCATGCTCCGCGACCGCATCGTGACCGCCATCGCCCCTCGCCGGACCGTCCACGCGCACTGCGACGTGCCCTGCGGCATCTACGATCCGCACGGCGCAGAGCTCGCCGCCAAGACCGTCAGCCGGATGGTCGTCCTGATCACCGAGAACCAGGGCGACGACCTCGAACAGCGCAACAAGCTCATCCGTTCGGTCAAGGTCAAGGAGGAGCACGCCGAGCTCTGCAAGCGCGAGCTGCAGGTGCTCTGGAGCGACTACTTCAAGCCCGAGCATCTCGACGCGCACCCGGACCTCCACGACCGCTTCTGGAAGGCCCTCAAGCAGGCCGGCACGTGCAAGCAGTCGGTCGATGCCGCTGCGGCCGCCGAGCTCGAGGCCCAGGTCGCGGCCATCGCCGACATCTTTTGGCAGACCAAGGGCGGTCGGCCCTCCTGAGGCCCGTCGTCGCCGGCCTCCGGGTCGGCCTCATCCTGGCCGCACTGGCGACGGCCCTGACGCCCGGCCTCCAGCACCTGGTGCGCTCGTGGCGCGCACGGGTCGCAGTCGAGGGAGGCAGCATGGCGCCGACGATCCAGGCCGGCGACTGGTTGCTGGTCGACCCCTCGGCCTACATCCGTCGAACGCCCCAGCCGGGGCAGCTGGTGGTGGCCGTCGATCCGCGCGATGCCGCCCGCGAGCTGGTCAAGCGGGTGTCAGCCGTCGACCTCGATGGGCGACTGCTGCTGAGGGGCGATGCACGCGACGCATCGACGGACTCGCGCACGTTCGGCGCCGTCGACCCGGCCGCCGTGCGCGGCCGACCATGGTTCCGCGTCAAGCCCCTGACGCGCCTCGGCCGGATCGGCTGACGATCGCGTCAGCCGATCGACGAGACCGGATCGCCGGCGCGGGAGCCTAGGCGCGACTCCAGTCGGCGATCAGCCGACCCGCCTGCCGGATCATCTCCAGGTCGCGGGGCACGAACGTCTGCATGACGAGCCGCTCGACCCCGGCCGCATCGAAGGCGGCGATAGCGGCCCGGGCCTGATCGGGCGTGCCGATGACCCACCGTCCGCGCCGGCTGGACAGCCACTCGGCACCCTCGGCACGGCTCATCCCGAACATCGTCAGCTGGGCCTCGACTCGCTTCGCGACCTCGGGCTCGCTGTCACCGATGAGCATGCCCGTCATGGCCGACCGCACGATCGTCGCCGGGTCGCGTCCGATGGCGGCGCAGGCCGCATCGAGCCGCGGAACCATCTCAGCGGCCGTTTCGGGGCTGGCCGAGGTCAGGTCGTACTCGTCGGCGTAGGTCGCCGCCAGACGCAGGGCGCGGGGGCCGGCCGCGCCGCCGAGGATGAGGTGCGGATGTCGTCGACCGCCCGACGTCGCGGCTGGCCGCAGACGCCCACCACGCACCTGCCAGAAGCGACCCGCGTAGGACCAACCGTCCCCCTCGGTCCACAGGCCGTGGAGGATCGCCAGAGCCTCCTCGAGACGGTCGAAGCGTTCGCCGAGAGGCGGGAACGGGATCCCAAGCTCTGCGTGCTCCTCCTCGTTCCAGCCAGCGCCAAGGCCGACCTGGATGCGCCCGCCGCTCATCTCGTCGGCCGTACCGACGATCTTCGCGAAGGTGCCGGGCAGACGGAAGGTGACGGGCGAGACGAGCACGCCGAGCCCGATGCGCTCGGTCTCGCGCGCGAGGCCGGCCACGACGGTCCATGCGTCGGTCGTCGGCAGGCCGGCTTCTCCCGGGAAGCTGGTGTAGTGATCGGAGCGCAGGAGCGTCTCGAAGCCGGCCGCTTCGGCCGTCCGCGCGACCGCCAGCTGCTCGAGATAGGACAGCCCTTGCTGGGGCTCGATCATCAGCGCGAAGCGCATGCCGCCTCCTTGGCCCGGACTCGGTAGTACAGGTTGACAGGATAGTTCATACGACTATAATCCTTCGTGTCATGGGAACTATCTCCGCCGCCCGATCGAGCGACGACCAGGTCGTCGTACGCGACATCATCGCCGACATCGGCTCCTCGATCGGCGAGCTTCGCTGCATCGGCAGTCAGCAGCTGGTGCGGGCCGGCGTGAGCATGAGCCATCTGCACGTGATGTGGATGCTCAAGCGACACGGCGAGCTGTCCATGGGCCGTCTGGCGGAGATGCTCGACGTCGGTCTCTCGAATGCCTCGGGTCTCATCGACCGGATGGCGGAGCGGGGCCTGGTCGAACGCGTCCGGGTGCCGGACGACCGTCGTCTGGTGCTCGTCGCCCTGTCGGACCACGGTCGGGAGATGCTCGATCACGCCGACGTGCTGCGCAGCGATCTGATGGAGACGATCCTGCGTCGACTGGAGCCCGCTCAGCTGCAGCGCGTGGCCGGCGCCCTGGCCGACATCCGGCAGGCCATGCGGGCCGCCACAGAGGCCGGCGAGCTGCCCAGCGAGATGCACACCGACCACCACCCCATCAGCGCCTCGACCTAACCCACTTCAGCCCGGCGTCCCCGCGCCCCAGCCTCTCGAAGGAGACCATTCCCGATGATGGAACACGCTCCCGACGTCGACGGCTTCGCCGACGTCCCATCTCTGACCGAAGACCCGGCCATGGGTCTGCCACATCGGCAGAAGATGGAGATCCTCTTCGCGGTCATGCTCGGGCTCTTCCTCGGGGCCCTCGATCAGACCATCGTCGGCCCGGCCCTGCCGACCATCGTGACCCAGCTGCAGGGCAACGAGTACTACACCTGGGCCGTCACCATCTTCCTGCTGACCAGCACCATCAGCGTGCCCTTCTGGGGCAAGCTGTCCGATCTGTACGGACGCAAGCCGATCTTCATGATCGGTATCAGCATCTTCCTCATCGGCTCGGCCCTGTCCGGCCTGAGTCAGGAGATGTGGCAGCTCATCCTCTTCCGCGGCATCCAGGGCGTCGGTGCCGGCTCGATCTTCCCCGTCGCGCTGGCCGTCATCGGCGACATGTTCACGCCGCAGGAGCGCGGCAAGTACCAGGGCCTCTTCGGCGCCGTGTTCGGCATCGCCTTCGTCGTCGGCCCGCTCGTCGGCGGCTTCCTGACCGAGAACTTCAGCTGGCATTGGATCTTCTACGTCAACATCCCGATCGGGTTCGTCTCGCTCTTCTTCATCTGGCGGCTGCTGCCGACGGTCAAGAATCCCCGGGCGACACGCAGCTTCGACATCCTCGGCGGCATCATCTTCAGCATCGCCATCGCCTTCCTGCTCGTGGGCTTGACCAACAAGCAGTTCAGCGACTGGACCGATCCCAAGGTCGGCGGCTTCATCCTCATCGCCATCGTCGGCATCGTCCTCTTCATCCTCGCTGAGGCGCGGGCCAAGGAGCCGATCATCCCGCTCCATCTGTTCCGTCTGCGCACCTACTCGACGTCGATGATCTCGACCTTCTTCGCCAGCTTCGCCTTCTTCGGCGCCATCGTCTTCCTGCCGCGCTGGTTCCAGTTCGTGCACGGCTTCAGCCCGACCGCGTCGGGCCTGGCGGCCCTGCCGCTGATGGTCGGCCTGATCTTCAGCTCGATCGTGTCCGGCCTCGTCGTGTCGCGCACGGGCCGCTACAAGTGGCTGGTCGTCGGCGCCATCGTCCTGATGGCCATCTCGTCCGCGCTGATGACCCAGCTCACGTCGACGACGCCACTGCCCATGGTCTGGTTCTGGATGTTCATCGCCGGCCTCGGCGTCGGTCCGACCTTCGCGGTCTTCACCATCATCATCCAGAACGCCGTGCCCTTCCACGACCTCGGCGTGGCGACCTCGAACCTGACGTTCTTCAGGCAGATCGGTGGCTCGGTCTCGCTGGCCATCGTGGGCACCATCTTCGGCACCACGTTCGAGCAGCAGCTGGTCCCGCAGATCACGGCCACGGGCGTGCCGCCGCAGCTCGTCGATGGCTTTCAGCAAGCGAGCGCCGGCGGCGCCTTCGACATCGGCCAGCTGACCGGCGTCGGCCAGGATCTCGGCAAGACCATCCTGGGCCAGATCCCGGCGGCGGCACAGTCGTTCGTGGCGCCGTTCATCAACGACATCGTCCAGGGCATCTACGCCGCCTTCAGCCTGGGCGTGGCGCAGACGTTCTACATCGCGGTCGGCGCCGCAGTCATCGCCGCGGTCGCCGCAGCCGCGATGATCGAGCATCCATTGCGGACCAGCGTGGCGCCCACAACGGTCGCCACCACCGGAAGCCAGCCGGCCAAGGCCGCCCTGCCCATCTCCAACGCGGAGTAGTCGATCGTCGACAAGGAGCGGGACATCCCGCTCCGTCCGCTCGATCCGAGCAGCAGAAGCGCCCGGCCCCTCAGGGCCGGGCGCTTCGATGTCTCTCGTCGCGGGCTCGGCCCGCGGGCGGATGGCTAGGTGTTGGCGACGCCGCCGTCGGACGCCGGCACGGGTCGTCGGCCGACACCGAGCCGCCGAGCGACGAGCAGGACCAGGCCGAAGATCACGAGGCCAACGAGCAGCAACGGCAGCCCCACGATCCCCAGCCAGATACCGGCGGTCAGGACGCTCTGTCCGAGTTGGACGAGCTGGGCCAGCGCCTCATCGACGATGGCCGCCGGATCCCAGGCCCCCTGGACCGTGGTCACGGCGACGACCGGCATCGACCAGCCGACGGTGAGCGTCCCGTAGCTGGCCTGGTCGCGGAGATGATCGCGCTCGGCGGTCAGCTGCTCGATCTCGCCACGCACGGTCGTCAGCTGCGACTGGACCTCGAGGATGTCGGGGATCTTCGTCGCCTGCACCATGATCGCCTGGAGCGAGCGCTCGGTGACCCGCAGGTTCTCGATGCGGGCGTCGAGGTCGACGACCGCGGTGGTGACCTCGACGGCCTGCGTCTGCTCGTTGACGACCTTCGTGCCCAGCGCCTTGAGGGCGGCCAGGGCGTCATCCCAGCGATCGGACGGGATGCGGTAGGTGATCGAGGCGTAGGGCTGATCGCCCTCGGTCGCCATCTGCGAGCCGCTCACGTAGCCGCCCAGGCCGGTGATCGCCGTGTGCGCCTTGGCGACCGCGGCGTCGAAGTCGGCGACCTCGATGCCCAGCGAACCGGTGCGCACGATGAGCGCGTCGTCGCGCTGTCCGACCGCCTGGCCGTTCTCGTCGACGACAGCCACGGGGCCCGCGGAGGCCGCCGGGAGCGCACCCTCGCCGCCGCCCTTGGTGACGTCGCGGCCAGGGTTGCCGCCGATGGCCGAGCCACCGGCGTCCTGGACCGGCGCAGAGCCGGCCGACGCGCAGGCGCCGACCATGAGCATCACGACCGCGACCACGAGGATGACCTGGAGCGGTCGACGCGTCGACCGGGACTTGACTGACATCTGCCACCTCCCGAAGCAGCCACCCCACGGCATGTGGGATCGGTCAGCTTCGCGTCTGGCGCGCAGACGTGGGACCCATGGGCAGGGTTCCCGACGTCCGTGACGTGGGGATTCGTCGCGAGTGGCTACCATCGACGGGCCATGACCGACGAGCTGACGATCCAGCCCATCCCGGATGGCTTGCGCGCGGCGGGCACGACGAACGTGCCCTTCGAGCCTGTCCTGGCACTCGCCGACCTGCCAGCCGGGTCGCTGCACCGAGTGACGCGCGGCGACCTCGACATCCTCCTGGCACACACCAGCCTCGGCCTCGTTGCGACCGACGATCGCTGCCCGCACATGTCAGCTCCGCTCTCCCAGGGGCGATTGGAGGACTGCGTCGTCGACTGTCCCCTGCACAGCGCTCGCTTCGACCTGGCGAGCGGCGACGTGGTCCGGTTCCCGAGCACCGGTGGCCTGGACGCCGAGGGCACCTACCACCCGACATGGCAGACGCCGGGCAGCCCTCCGAAACCGGAGCCGACCGATGCCAAGGCCATGGCCCGCGCCGCGACCCGCGTCCGGAGGCTGCGCTACTACCCCCTGCGCGTGCGCGACGGCATCATCGAGATCGGGCTGCCCCGACCCTGACGGCAGCCATCGGACCTGGCGCGGTCGGGTGCGCTCCGGTGCGCTCCGGGGCGGTGCGGTTGACCGAAGGGTACCCCGGCCTCAGAATGCCCGGCTATGCACCGCCGCTTGGCGGCCTGGGTCTGTGCCCTCACCCTGGCCGCGATCGCGGTGGCCCTCCCGTCCTCAGCACCGACGGTCGAAGCCGCCACCGCGTGTACGAACTGGAAGAGTACCTACACTCCGCCCAAGACCATCCGGGTCCTGCGCTCGTACGGCGCGGCGTCCGGCAAGGTCCAGGTCGTCCCCTTCCGCGATTACGTCGAGAACGTCATGGCCTGGGAGTGGCCGGAGGCCTATCCGACCCAGGCGCTGCGCGCGGGCGCCGTGGCGGTCAAGCAATACGGCTGGTATTACGCGCGCAAGTGGCGAGGTGGCAAGACGGCCAGCGGCGTCTGCTACGACGTCAAGGACACCTCCGCCGACCAGATCTATCGGCCCGAGACCCGCAGCGCGGGACCGAAGCAGCTCAAGGCGGTCGCGATGACCTGGAACCTGAGCATCCGACGAACGCGAGATGGCAAGCCCGGCACCTTCATCCTGACCGGCTACTCGCCCGGCTCGGTCGGCCACCTGCGGCGCCGAGAAGAACGGCTACCGTCTCTACCAGAAGGGCGTCAAGGCCTGCGCGAACGACGGCCTGACGTATCGAGCAGATCGCCCGCATCTACTACGGCAAGACGCTCCAGCTGACCGATCCTGGCCGCCACAACATCGTGGGCGGCGCCAACGGTCCCGGCGACGTGGGCGCGGTCGTACCCGACGGCAGCGACATCGAGGTCCACGTGCTGCAATCGAGCGGCACCGCCTTCGTCGCTAGGCGCCGCGCCTGACAGCCAGCCGACCGACGACAGCGCGACCCTCGGGCGCGTTTCGGCCGACCTCGACGGCGATGGCGTACGACGAGCTGATCAGCCTCATCAGCCGACGGGCCGACCAGCCAGCACATCGAGGTTCGAAAGCCGAACGGCATGACGGCTATGGCGACCGGTCGATGACGGGCTCGCATGGGACTCGGCGACCGCCGGCGTGACCGCTTCGCCAGCAAGCGCGACGGTGCGCCGGGCGATCCAGCTCGTCGCCGGCGACTTCGACAACGACTACGACGATGACCTCGCTCTCGTCGTCACCGGCGATGAGCCCGCCTCCGGATCGATCTAGCTGCTGCGCTCCTCGAAGACGTCCTTCCAGCCGCTCGTCGCAGACCTACGCCGGGGCCTTCGACCCGCGGCACGTCGCGGGCATTCGCGGGCGACGTGACCGGCGACGACCGGGCAGACATCGTGCTCGAGACGCCCAGCGGCTGACGGCCTGACCTTCCGCGTCATGGCCACGACGACGACCGACTGGCTGCTCGCCGATCCCGTGACCTGGTACACGGCCGTCGGCCTGACGACTGGAAGCAACAGGTCGATCCTGGCCGACGTCGATCGCGACGGACGAGATGATATCGTGCTCGCCCTGCCCTACGGGCCTGAGGACCATCTATCGGGCCCTTCGGTCGACCGGCTCGACCTTCAGCGCCATCGATCTCTATACGTCGTCCATCGTCATCGACCGCATCAAGCTCGCCTCCAGCGACGTCAACCACGATGGCCGGGGCGACGTCGTCGTCTTCGCGCGCCTGGCCGACGGCTCACCGGGGACGCGGGTCTACGTCTATCGATCGATGGGCACGTCCCTGCGCCGGCGCCGAGCTCTGGCGCGAGGACCTGGGCGTCGATTGGCAGGCGGTCGAGCCGTACTGATCCTGGTTCCCCAGCCACGATGATCCGTTCGACCCGGCTGCGGCTCATCATCGGCGTGGTGCTGATCGCAGCCGGCGTCGTCTGGATCGGGCAGGGCCTGGGGATCATCCCCGGCAGCTTCATGAGCGGGGACCCATTCTGGGCGGCCGCCGGCGGCGTTGCGCTTTCGGTCGGCGTGGTCCTCACCGTCAGCGCCCTGCGGCGCCCGCGCAGCTAGGCTGGATCAACCGCCAGCAGCCGCTTCCAGGCCGGCTCGTCGACGCCGGCTGCGAAGGCGTCGCCCCTGCGGACGAGCGGCAGCCGCAGCAAGCGCTGATCGTCGAGCAGTCGCCGCAGGAGGTCAGCGTCGTCCATCTGCAGCCACGCGAGCCCGAGCTCCTGGAAGCGCCTGCCCTCGCGGTCGACGAGCGTGCCTGCTCCCAATCGGTCGGCGAAGCGCCGAAGCTCGGTCGGTGCCATCGGCCGCACGGCCAGATCGACGAACGCGATCGCCGTCCGGCGCTCCTTGAAGTAGCGCTCCGCCCGTCGCGTCTCGCGCGAGTCCTTGCGCCCGAAGACCTGCACCGGGATGTCGGTCATGCGGATCAGGCTTCCGGCGCCGCCAGCGTCAGGAGACGGCGTGGGTTGTCGACGATCAGCGTGCGCACGGTGGCGTCGTCGACGCCGAGCGCCTGGAGGCGCGGCAGGAAGGTCCGGGCAAGGTAGGTGAAGCCGTGGCCATCGTAGGCGGCCATCTGGCTGTCGTGACAGACGTCCTGGCTGAGCAGGATGCGTTCCGTGTGGCCGGCCTCGAGGAGGTCGAGCAGCAGGCGCAGCAGACGTGGCTCACCGTGGCGCTCGACGGGCGTGAAGTCCATGCCCAGGAAGTCGAACTCGACGTTCGCTCCGCGCCCGAGGATGGCTGCGTGGTACGCGGCGTCGGGATAGGAGTCGGCGTGGCCGACGACGACACGAGCAGGATCGAGGCCCTCCTCCTCGAAGATCCGCAGCTGAGCTAGCCCGACATCCGACATCACGGCGTGGGTCGTGACCGACAGGCCCGTCCTGCGCGCCGCGCGCGCCGCCGCACGGTGGACGCGCTCCTCCTCGCCGGTCAGCCACGGCTTGTCGGTGCCGATCTCGCCGATGATGCCCGGCCGCACCCCGGAGCCGCGGACGCCGTCGCGGAACTCGCCGACGAGCTCGTCGGCCAGGTCGTCGACCGTGCGCTGCGCGATGCGCGCCTCGGCTGGGTAGTAGGCCTGGCGGTACCAGCCGCAGCCCATCACGATGTGCAGGCCGCTCGCCGAAGCCAGCCGCGCGAGACGCGCTGGATCGCGCCCGATGGCATCGAGTGAGACGTCCACCAGGCCGCTGCCGCCGACCGCCGTGAAGCGGGCGAGCTCGGTCACCATGAGATCTTCGTCGCCGGTCAGCTGCCAGTAATCCCAGCGGTTCGGGATCTGCCACAGGACGCAGCGGGTGTGCTCGTGCGGCAGGGTCACGCCGAGCGCCTCGGCCGGGACGCGCCCGAGAACGGTCTGGACCTCGCCCATCACGCCGGCTCGCGCGTCAGGCGCTCGCGCATCGGCCCGCCTCGCACATCGAGCCCTCGCGCGTCGGGCGCTCGCGCATCAGGCGGCCCCGCTCACGAGGCGCCCGTCCTGGTAGACGGCCGTCACGCGCGCCGCCAGGTCGGCATAGTCGAAGGGGTCGCCACTGACGACGACAAGGTCGGCGCGTTTGCCTGGCTCGATGGTGCCCTGGTCATCGCTCACGCCGACCAGCTCGGCGGCACTGCGGGTGGTCGCCAGCATCGCCTGCGATGGGCTCATGCCGCACTCGACCATGAGGGCCAGCTCGCGCAGGTTCTGACCGTGGGCTGTGACACCCGAGTCGGTACCCATGGCGACCTTGACACCAGCGTCGATCGCCCGCCGCACGGCGGCTCGGTGGATATCGATGACCTCGGTCGCCTTGCGAACGCTGGCCGCTGGGATGGCGGCGCCAGCGGCGACCGCATCGAGGACGCCCTGCGGCGCGAGCAGGGTCGGTACCAACCAGGTCCCGCGGTCGAGCATCATCTCGATGGCCTCGTCGTCGAGGAAGATGCCGTGCTCGATGCTGCGGATGCCGGCCCGCACGGCGGCCTTGATGCCCGGCGCCCCCTGCGCGTGCGCCATGACGGGGATGCCAGCGGCCGTCGCCTCCTCGACGAGGACCGCCAGCTCCGCGTCCCGGAAGTGGCCGTGGCGCGGGTCATCGCGGGGCGACAGGACACCGCCCGAGGTGCAGACCTTGATCTGATCGGCGCCGGCTCGGATGATCTCGCGCACCCGACGTCGCATCTCGTCGGGGCCGTTGACGATGCCCGATGGCATGCCCGGCCAGCTGAGCGGCGAGAAGTCGTAGCCGGATGGCAGCCAGCCGTCCGCGTGACCGCCGGACTGGGAGAGGATGGTCGTCGCGATGTGCAGGCGTGGCCCGGCGATCAGTCCGTCGGCGACTGCTGTCTTGACGCCCAGGTCGGCGAAGCCAGCATCGCGCACGGTCGTGATGCCACACGCCAGGGTCGCGCGCAGGTTCTCGATGGCCACGTAGAACCAGTACGAGAAGGGCGTCTCCAGCTCCCGGTTGGTGTCCAGCCGGTCGGGGCTGACGGTGACGTGGGTGTGGCAATCGAACATGCCGGGCAGGAGGGCACGTCCGTCGAGCTCGATCGCGTCGTCGCCATCCAGGCCCCGGCCGACATCGACGATGCGACCGTCCTCGACGACCACGTCCGAGCCGGCGAGCGTGGCGCTGCCGTCGAAGACCCGCCCACCCCTGAAGATCGTCCGTGCCATCGATCACCTCCCACCGCGCATCTTCGCCGACCGGGAGCATCGGCGTGGCGTCAGCGCGCTCCGACCGTCGCGCTCGCACCGCCGACGCTGCTGCCTGTGACGTTCCGGTCGCCTCGTAGGCTCAGCCCCGACCCAGGTCCTCGATACGATCCACGTCACGGCGCCACGCGCCCTCCGGATCCACGCGTCGCCATGTCCGCTCGGGCACGATGACGGGCTCCAGCGCGGCGATCAGTGCCCGGAGGCTGCGCTGATCGGACGCCAGGTGGGTTCGAGCGGCCTCCGATGCCGGATAGCGACGCAGCACCGCGGGCAGGGGTCGCGGTCGGTCGTGCTCGGCGAGCACGGCGGCGTCCGCCTCACGGATCGAGTCGATCAGCAGATGGAGCAAGGCCGGCGTCAGGTCGGGCTGGTCGCCGCCGACGACCAGCACGAGCTCCGAATGCGCAGCCTCGAGCCCGGCCACGAGCCCGGCCAGCGGCCCGGCGTCGGCCAGCACGTCGCGCACGACGCGGACGGGCACCTTCGCCTCCGTCGGCAGCGGCGGCTCACCGGTCGCGTCCTGCGCAACGACGACGATCACCTCGTCGCAGGACGTCGCCGCGGCAAGGACCGCATGATGGAAGAGCGGCCGACCACGCAGCTCGACTTGCAGCTTGTCGGATCCGCCGAAGCGTGAGGATCGCCCGCCGGCGAGCACGATGCCGACCAGGGTCGCAGACCGCGGCTCGGTCGATCCTGAGCGCTCGTCCATGGCTCAGCGCCCCAGCGCGTCGAGGAGCCGGTCGATCGACTCGAGCGTGAAGAGCGTTGTGTCCAGCTCGTCGATCCGGTACGCCATCCGGGCGCGCTCCTCGTCGGTCGTGGATGCGATGCCAAGTCGAGCGTACGTGTCGGCGATATGGCTCTGCACGGCGATCGCCAGTGCGAACGACTCGCGCCCGAGGATGTCCGCCGGTCCGCCCGCCTCGTGGTAGACCCGCAGGAAGTCGCGCGCGGCCGCGGGCCCCCTGGCGAAGTCGAGCATCGCGTAGGCGAGCTCCTGTTCGTAGGGCGCAGGACCGGAATTCTCCCAGTCCAGGATGACCGGCAGGCCGGCGACATCGAGGAGCACGTTCTCGGGGTTGAAGTCGAGGTGGCAGCGGCGGAGCTCGGCGAGGGGCAAGCGGTCGAGACGAGCCTCGCGGACGATCGCCTCGGCGGCCTCCGCGCCCGGTGCCAGGCGCTCGAACGCCTCGAGCCATGGCGGTGCGCCCTCGCGCACCGCATCGACGAGCGAAGCCCAGCCCTCGGCGCCGATGGGCTCCGAGAACCAGGGGTCCATCGGCGTTGATGCCGGCCGGTCGAGGCACTGGAGGCGGGCGAGCAGGGCGGCCGCGATCCCTGGCGCCGGCGCGCGGCTCGGCGCGGCAAGATCGACCCACTCGTAGACCCGGAACGCGACCATCCCTCCACCGGGCCGCTCGAGCTCGAGGAGCACGTCGCCGCTGGGCCGCGTGATGGGCCGAGGCATCGGCAGGCCGGCCTCGAGCGCCGCTCGCTGGAATGCGACGTCGGCGCGGGCGTCCGCCTCGTCCAAGGGATAGAACAGCTCCTTGACCGCATGCCGTCCTCGGTCGGTATCCACCCGCCAGACCCTGCCCATCTCGCCCCGCGCCACCGGCACCGCACGGTCCGTCGGTGCCCCGAGCGCGAACGCGCCAGCGAGCAGCCGCGCCTCGCGGTCGTTCACGTCGCAGTACCCACGCGGCGCCGCTCGTCGCGCGTCTGGATCGTCGCGACGAGACCCGGCGGCTCTCCTGCGATGGCCTGGTCGAGCGTGCCTATGTCTCGTGGCCGAGCGCGGCCTTGATGGCCTCGGCCTGCCGGTCCAGCGTCTCACGTGTGGGCCGCTCGGCATCCCACGCCGCGGCGTGGACACGGAAGCCGTCATCCGGCGTGCGCGGGATGACGTGGACGTGCAGGTGTGGGACCTCCTGGCCGGCCACCTCGCCGTCGGCCAGGAAGAGGTTGACGCCGTCCGCCTGGAAGCTGGACGTGCGGAGCGCGACCGCGATGCGGCGGGCGATGCGCATGACGTGGGCGAAGGTCTCGACGGGCGCGTCCGCAAGCGATGCGTGATGGCGGTTCGGGACCACCAGCAGGTGGCCCTGCGTGACCGGGTTGATGTCCAGGAAGGCGCTCGCCGTCGCGCCGCGATGGACGAAGCTGGCTGGCAACTCGTCGGCGACGATGCGACAGAGGATGCAGTCGGGGTCCGTGGCTGGCATGGGTCTACTCCGGGCGCGGCCGCTCCTGCACGAACTGGAAGCCGAAGCGGCCCTTGACGCACAGATGGCCATTGGTGGTCGAGACGTCGAGCGGCGAGGTGACCTTGACGATCTCGTTGTCCTGGACGTGGAGCGTCAACGTGCAGCCGACGCCGCAATAGGGGCAGATGGTGTCGGTCAGCGTCTGTGCCGAGGCATCCCATGTGCCCGCCGCGCGCATCTCGTGCTCGCTCCGGAACATGAGCGCCCCGGTCGGGCAGACCCCGATGCAGTTGCCGCAGTAGACGCACGCGGAATCGGGCAGGCCGACGTTCCACTCGGTCGAGATGCGGGCATCGAAGCCACGGCCGGCGACGCCGATGGCGAACGTGTTCTGGGCATCGACCCCGCAGGCCTCGACGCACTTGTAGCAGAGGATGCACTTGGCGTAGTCCCGCACATAGAGCTCGTTGTCGACCTTGACTGGCTGCGCCACGGTGGCCGCCTGGTGGCCCTCGGGCGCCTCGTGCTCGCCGGCCAGGCGCGCGTCGCGCACGCCGGCCGGGGCAGGCTCCGCCGGTGGGCCGAAGCGGTTCGGGTCGGCGCCGTAGCGCGCCATGTAGCCCTCGACCTCGGGAGCGGTCGACAGGTCGACCGACGAGCCGAGCAGCTCGAGCACGAGCTTGCGGCTGGTGCGCACGCGCTCGGAGTCGGTGGCGACCTTCATGCCCGCTTCGACCTTGCGCGAGCACGCCGGCGCCAGGACGCGCGCACCTTCGAGCTCGACGACGCAGACGCGGCAGACGTTGACCGGCGTCAGGTTCTCGAGATAGCACAGGGTCGGCGTCTCGATGCCCTCGGCGCGACAGGCGTCGAGGATGGTCGAGCCCTCTGGCGCGGTGACCGCCCGGCCGTCGATCTCGAGCTCGATCGGAGCCGGCGCGGGCCGCTCTGGCGCCGATGGGACGGTCGTCGGACGCGGGGCCGGATGGAACCAGATCGGGTCGGCGGTCATGGTCGGGCGTCTCTCATCGGGCGACCGCCGCGAACGCATCGAGGTTCTTGAAGGCGCTGCCGATGGCCGCCGCGGCCGTCTGACCGAGGCCGCAGATGGACGCGTCGCGCATCGCCTGGGCGATCTCGTTGAAGAGGTGCATCTCGTCGTCGCGCGTGCCGTTCAGGCGATCGACCGCCAGCCGGTGCAGGAGCTCCTCCTGGCGGACCGTGCCCACGCGGCAGGGCACGCACTGGCCACACGATTCGTCGCGGAAGAAGCGAGCGATGCGAAGCAGGATGGCGGGCAGATCCACGGTCTCGTCGAAGACCATGATGACCCCGGAGCCAAGCGTCGCGCCTGCCGCCCGGGTGCCTTCGAACGTCAGCGACATGTCCAGCGCGTCCGGGCCGACGAAGACGCCGGCCGCGCCGCCGAGCAGGATGGCCTGGATGGTGTGATCGCCCGCCACGCCGCCGGCGAGGGCGATGAGCTCGCCCAGTGATGCCCCGAAGTCGACTTCGTAGAGCCCGGGCCGCGCGACGTTGCCGGAGACGCAGAAGAGCTTGGGTCCGGTCGAGCCATCCGTGCCGATGCGCGCGAACGCTTCGCCGCCGTCCCGCAGGATGAGCGGCACGTTGGCCAGCGTCTCGACATTGTTGACGACCGTCGGCTTGCCGAAGAGCCCGACCTGGACCGGGAAGGGCGGCTTGTTGCGCGGCTCGCCGCGCTTGCCTTCGATGCTGTTGAAGAGCGCCGTCTCCTCGCCGCAGATGTAGGCGCCGGCACCACGGCGGATCTCGACCTCGAAGGTGAAGCCGGAGCCGAGGATGTCCTGGCCCAGCAGACCGGCAGCCGTGGCGTGTTCGATGGCGCGCGCCATGGTCGCCTCCGCGTCCGGATACTCGCCCCGGACGTAGAGGTAGCCATGCTCGCAGTCGGCGGCCAGGGCAGCGATGGACATGCCCTCGAGCACGGCGAAGGGATCGAGCTCCATGACCACGCGATCCTTGAACGTGCCCGGCTCCGACTCGTCGGCATTGCAGACCAGATAGTGCGGTCGGGCGGACTGCTCGGCGACGGCCGCCCACTTGCGCCCGGTCGGGAAGGCCGCTCCGCCGCGCCCGACGAGCTTGGCGGCGAGGACCTCGTCGACGACCGCCTTGGCACCCATCGCCAGGGCCCGCTCGAGGCCGACGTAGCCGCCCGAGGCTCGATACGCGGCAAGGTCCGTCGCGTCGGTCGCCCCGATGCGGGTCAGCAAACGGAGCGATGAACCGCCAGCCTGGGGAACGCTCCGCGCCGGGTCTACCGCCCCGCTCCGTGCGAGGTGAGCGATCTGCACCCTCGTCGCCGATGGCCAGACGTTCCATCACCCTCGGCCGCGACGCCACGGGCGACCTCGGCACGGATCGCTTCCGCGTCGATGGCAGCCAGCGGTCCATGCGTCGGGATCGACGCCGGCGCTGGAGACCAGTGCGGCCGGCGCCTGTTCGCAGAGGCCGAGGCAGGGGCTACGGAGCCAGGTCGCCGAGCCGTCGGCATTCGGGGTGCCAGCAGGCCCGAGCGTCCCCTCCAGGTCCTCGCAGACCCGGCCGGCGCCGCGGGCGAGGCAGGCGATGTCGTCGCACACGTGGACGACGCGCGGTGGCCGTGGCTTGAGCGAGAGCAGGGCGTAGAAGCTGGCCACGCCGTAGGCCTCGGCGGGCGGCACGCTCAGTCGGCGGCAGATCTCGTTGAGCGCCGGCTGGCTGATCCAGCCGACCCGCGACTGGACGGCGTGGAGCGCCGGCAGCAGGAGGTGGCGCCGATCGCGCGCCGCGTGACCTCCCCTGGCGCCGTGGCCATCGAAACCTGGCTCGCGCGGACCGGTGACCGACTCGATCGCGGCCCGCTCGACGGGAGAGGCCAGCGGGCCGATGACGTGGAGATCCATCGCCGCCGAGTGTAGCGAGGAGTCGTCGAGGTGATCTGCGACTCCGCGTTCAGGCCTCGGCGATGACCGCGATGGAGATGCGCAGGCCGTCGATCTCCAGCGGATGCTTGGCACCCTGGCGGGCCGGTGGGTCGGTCGGGAACCAGTTCAGCCACTCCTCGTTCATGCCCGCGAAGTCGTTGGAGTAGCGCAGGATGAATGAGGCGCTGACGACCTTGGACATCGAGCTGCCCGCCGCGCGCAGGATGGCGTCGACGTTCTTGAGCACCTGGCGCGTCTGCTCTTCGATGGTCGAGCCCACGACGGCACCCGTGGCTGGATCGAAGGGTCCCTGGCCGGACACGAAGACGAGGCCGGCCGCCTTGACGGCCTGGCTGTAGGGGAAGCTGCCGTACGCGGCCGCGCCCGGCGCATCGGGCGTGTCGACGATCTCACGGGTCATGGTGCAGTCCTCCGACGACCGCGTCGGCGTCGATCGACGCGGGAGGTCGCGGCCCGACCCGATGCTACCCGCGGAACCGCTGCCGCCGCGTTCCGGCAGTCGATCGACGGTCGGTGGGAGGCGATCTGCCGCCCGACCGCTGGGCTCAGACCAGACCGCGGACGAACCAGGCTCGAGCGCTCAGGGTGAACGGCCCCGTCGGCGAGCCGAGGCGACGGAAGACGACCGCACCCAGTGCCGCGCGCTGATCGTCGTCGAGTGACGCGGCATACGCGCCCGAAGGACCGGGCGCGTGTGGGAACGGCAACCAGAAGTCATCGAAATCGACGTAGTCGGCGCTGACCACGAGCTGGCCGGTCGTCACCTCGCGCAGGCCCGACGCCTCCCATAGGCCCTGCAGCGCGCCACGCGAGGCGAACGGCATCGTCTTGGCCTCGTCGGGGGCATCGGGATCGAGCTCCAGCGCGGCGTCGAAGAACGCCCTGAGCATCGTCATCCCATCCGCATAGTCCCAGACGCAGCCGGCCACGGCCCGCCGAGCGACGCGCCGCATCTCCGACACGCCCTGATGGGCGTCGGTCATGAAGTTGACGACGAGCTGGCTCATGACCACGTCGAAGGCGTCGTCGTCGAAGGGCAGCTGCTCGGCCGCGGCCCGTTGCAGCACGGCGCCCGGCACGGCCTGCCGGGCGATCTCGAGGAACGGCTCGGAGGGATCGACGCCGGCCACCTGCTCAGGACCGAGGCGACTGGCCAGCTCGCCGAGCAACGCGCCCGACCCGCATCCGACGTCGAGCGCGGTCTCGCCGGCCACCACCCCGACGGCGTCGCAGAAGGCCGCCGCCAGCGCGGGCGTGTAACGGCCGACGACGCGGCCGTAGCCGGCGACCCTGGCCTCGAAGCTCGCCCGACCGCTCATCCTCGATGCAGGTTCAATCTGCCCGGTCGTCGAGCCGCTCGATGCGGATGGCGGTGGCCTTGAACTCGGCCGTGCCCGAGCGAGGGTCCGTGGCGTCGATCGTCAGCACGTTGGTCGTCACCTCGTCCGGGAAGTGCAGGGTCATGAAGGCAAGGCCCGGGCGCAGCCGGTCGTCGGCCAGGACCGCGACCTCGATGGCGCCGCGCCGGGACCGGACGCGGACGCGCTGACCGTCCCGCAGCCCGTAGCTGGCCATATCCTCGGGCGCCAGCTCGAGCGCCTCGCCCCGGCGGAGCGGTGATCGGTAGCCGCCGGACTGGACGCCGGTGTTGTACGAGTCGAGCCGTCGACCGGTGGTCAGCCGGATGGGGAACTCGTCATCGAGCTTGTCGACTGGTGGATCGTGATCGACGAGGCTGAACGGCGCCCGCGGGCCGACACAGGGGTCCTCCCAGAGTCGACTGTGCAGGAAGAGCTCGCCCGGATGCTGCTCGTCGTAGCACGGCCACTGAAGCCCACCCTCGGCCTCGAGTCGCGCGTAGCTCATGCCGGCGTGCATGGGCGATAGGGAACGAACCTCGTTCCAGACATCTTCGGCGGTCGGGTGACCCCAATCGACGCCCATGGCACGAGCGAGGTCGACGATGATGTCCACGTCGTCGCGGGCCTCGCCCGGTGGCGTGAGCGCGCGCCGGACCCGCTGGACGCGTCGTTCCGAGTTGGTGACCGTGCCTTCGGACTCGGCCCACATCGCGCTGGCCGGGAAGACGACGTCCGCGATCTGCGCCGTTCGGGTCAGGAAGATGTCCTGGACGACGATCGTGTCGAGGCCCTCGAGCCGCTTCCGGGTCAGGTGATGGTCGGCCTCCGACTGCATCGGGTTCTCGCCCACGACATAGAGGGCGGTCAGCTCGCCCCTGTCCATCGCCTCGAACATGCCGGACAGGTGCAGGCCGCGCTTGGGCGGGACCTTGACCCCCCAGGCGACTTCGCACTTGGCCCGGAGCTCGTCGTTCTCGACGTGCTGGAAGCCGAGCAGCCGATCGGGCAGCGCGCCCATGTCGCCGCCGCCCTGGACGTTGTTCTGGCCACGCAATGGGTTGAGACCGCTCCCGTAGCGGCCGACGTGGCCGGTCAGCAGGGCGAGGTTGATGAGCGCGACCACGTTGTCGACGGCGTTGTGATGCTCGGTGATGCCCAGCGTCCAGCAGATCATCGCCCGGTCCGCCTTGGCGTAGGAATGGGCCGCCTCGCGGATGAGCTCGATGGGCACGCCGGTCTCGCGCTGGGCGTATTCGAGCGTGTACGGCTCGACGTGGGCCTTGAAGGCCTCGAAGTCGGTCGTCGCCCGCTCGATGAACTCGCGGTGATGCAGCCCGGCGGCGATGATCTCGCGCGCCATGGCGTTGGCCAGCGCGATGTCCGAGCCGACGTCGAGCCCCAGCCAGCCGTCGGCCCACTCCGCGCTCGTCGTGCGGCGCGGGTCCACCACATAGAGGCGCGCGCCCCGATTGACCCCCTTCAGGAGATGGTGGAAGAAGATCGGGTGGGTCTCGCGGGCGTTGCTGCCCCAGAGGAGGACGTTATCCGTCTCCTCGATCTCCTGGTATGAGCTGGTGCCGCCCCCGGCCCCGAAGATGGTCGCCAGACCGGCGACGCTCGGAGCGTGTCAGGTCCGGTTACAGCTGTCGATATTGTTGCTGCCGACCACGACGCGGGCGAACTTCTGGGTCATGAAGTTCAGCTCGTTGGTCGCCTTCGAGCAGCTGAAGAGCCCGAACGTCGTCGGCCCATGGGCGTCGATCGCGGCCCGGAAGCCCCTGGCGGCCCGGTCGAGCGCCTCGTCCCAGCTGGCTGGGCGAAGCTGGCCGGTCTGCCGGTCCCCGTCGCGCACGAGCGGCTGCGTCAGCCGGACGTAGGACTTTGCCATGCACGCTCCCTTCGATGCGTGGACTGGCTGGACGCCCTCACGTCGAGGGTGGCGCGAGTGTAGCGCCGCCTGCGCGCGATGCGCGCCGAGCGGTCCTTGGGAGGCCGCGAACGATCGGAAGGGCAGCGCGCCTAGGGCACGACCGTGATGGTGACGGGCGTCCCGATGGTGTAGCTCTGTCCGTCGCAGCCCTCGCCATCGATGAACGTGGCGACGGCCGTGATCTGCCATTCGCCCGGCGGCAGGCGTACGTCCGGACCCTGCAGGAACGTGCGGTAGAAGTCCGCGTTCGGGTCGGTGTCGTCGAAGCCACCCGACTTGCCGAGCGGCTCGGAGATCGGGTCCGCCGGGCCGATGGAACGCATCGTGCAGTCGGCTGTCGATGCCGGCTCGACGTGCCGTCGGCCGCCGACCTCTCGATAGTCGAAACCGATGAGGCCACCACCGGATCCACCCAGCTCGGCGGTCTGGAGTCCGGTCACGGACAGGATCGCTACGCCGGTGATGGGCTCGTCCGCTCGCCAGGTCGCTTTCGGCAGCACGATCGTGAGGCGGAATGGCCCTGCCACGGCTGCGGCACCGACGGGCGCGGAACTCGCTTGGGAGGACCCGGTCGTGGTCGGCCCCGGCGTGATCATCGGCCCGCAGGCCGCCACGAGCGCCACGAGCGCGATAGCCACGAAGTCGGCAGGGCGTCTCGCTCGATTCACCCGCCGCCGATCCGGTCTCCGCCGGCATAGATGTTGAAGCGCTCGCCGCGCAGGAAGCCGACGAGGGTCAGCCCGAACGTATGTGCGACGTGGATCGCGAGGCTCGATGGCGCGGAGACCGCGGCCATGAGCGGGATGCCGGCGGCGACCGCCTTGTGGGCCAGCTCGAACGAGGCGCGGCCGCTGAGCATCAGGGCACGATCGTGGAGCGGCAGCTCCCCGGCGAGCAGCGCACGACCGACCAGCTTGTCGACGGCGTTGTGCCGGCCGACGTCCTCTCGCAGGTGCAGGAGCTGGCCCTCGCGGTCGAAGAGGCCGGCGGCGTGGAGGCCGCCGGTCAGCTCGAACGTCGCCTGGGCGGCGCGCAGGGCCGGCGCCATGCCGGCGATGGCGGCTGGTGCGAATGTCGGACCTGGCGGCAACGTCGGCAGGTCGTCGCGCAGGGCATCCAGGGCCGCCGCGCCACAGACACCGCAGGCCGACGAGGCCACCAGGTTGCGCTGCCAGCCGACACGGTCATCCTTGGCTCGCGGCCGGACCAGCCGCAGCTCGACCAGGTTCTCGGCCTCGGGCAAGGCACGGACGGGAAACGAAACCACATCCTCCGGCAGCCCCGACGCGGCGACCGCGCCATCTGCCACGTCCTCACGGTCGCGGATGAGTCCCTCGACGAAGAGCAGGCCGAGGACGAGCTCCAGGTCGTGACCAGGCGTGCGCATGACGACGGCGAACGGCTCGCCATCGAGGACGACCTGGAGCGGCTCCTCGGCCGCGACGATGTCGTCGTCGGTCAGCCGGCCGTCGGGCGTCCAGCGTTCGATGTGGACCGGTCGATGCGGCTCCGGGCCTCGGTCGGTCATGTCGAGCTGGCGCTCGGTCATCGGGATCGAGGCCAGACGGTGCTCAGGCGACGAGCTCGACGCCGGGCTCGCCCGACTCGACACGCCCGACCCGCCACCAGCTGACCCCCGCCGCACCGAAACCGGCCACGACCGTGGCGACGCGGTCGTTGGGCACCGCGGCCAGCAACCCGCCTGACGTCTGAGGGTCGAAGGCGAGCACCTCACGAGCCGCGTCGATGCCCGCGTGGATCGCCAGGGTCGGCGCGGCGAAGCGTCGGTTGTGGGCTGCGCCACCGGTCTCGACGCCGGCCGCCGCCAGTGCCAGTGCACCGTCGAGGGCTGGCAGCTGCCCCGCCTCGATCACGAAGCGTGTCCCAGAGCCCCGCGCCATCTCCGTCGCGTGGCCGAGCAGCCCGAAGCCGGTCACGTCCGTCGCGGCGCGGACACCGGCCTCCACGAGCACGTCGGCCGCCGCTCGGTTGAGCCGGCGCATCGAGGCCACGGCCGCGGCCAGATGCTCGGGCGCCGCGCGGTCGTTCCGATCGGCACTGACCAGGATGCCGGTCCCAAGGGGCTTGGTCAGGAAGAGCGTGTCGCCTGGCCTGGCGCCGCCCTTGCGCAGGATGCGATCTGGATGGACGGCACCGATGACGGCCAGACCGTACTTGGGTTCGGGATCCTTGATGGTGTGGCCGCCGGCAAGGACGCCGCCCCCCTCACGCACGGTCGCCGCGGCGCCAGCGAAGATGGCCGTCATCGTCTCGCGCGGCAGCTCCTCGGGAAAGGCGGCGATGCTCAGCGCGAAGAGGACGCGCCCGCCCATCGCGTAGACGTCGCTCATGGCGTTGGCAGCGGCGATGGCGCCGAAGGTCGCCGGGTCGTCGACGAGCGGTGGGAAGAAGTCGAGCGTGCCGACGACGGCCAGGTCGTCGCTCAATCGGTAGACGGCGGCGTCGTCGGGTGCGTCAAGGCCGATGAGAAGGGCCTCTGGGGTCGCCTCGGCGCCATGACCATCCGCGACGCCATAGCCATCCGCGGCGCGGAGTGCCCCGAGGCCAGCGAGCGCCTCGGCCAGCACGTCGGCGCCCAGCTTGGCGGCGCAGCCACCGCAGCTCGTCTGTTCGGTCAGGGGCAGGCCGGCGCGGTCGGTGGCGTCACTGGTCGACGCGGTCATGGTCGGCCGATGATACGCGGGCTCGGCGGCGCTACCATCGGGCGGGCTGCCAGCCCCATCGCGGGGCGACCCGGGCGGCACCCAGGAGGAACCACGATGGTCAGCAGCGACGCCACCACCCCGGACGCCTACCTTGCATCCTTGCCCCCTGAACGTCGCCAGGCACTGACCGCGCTGCGCAGCGTCATCCTCACCAACCTGCCAGCAGGCTACGAGGAGGGCATGCAGTACGGGATGATCGGCTACTTCGTGCCCCTCGAGCGCTTCCCCGACACGTACAACGGCCAGCCGCTCGGTCTGGCTGGCATCGCCAGCCAGAAGCGGTACATGTCGCTCTACCTCAACACGGTCTACGGCGACCCGGAGACGGATCGCTGGTTCCGTGAGCGGTACGCGGCCAGCGGGAAGAAGCTCGACATGGGCAAGGGGTGTGTGCGCTTCCGCCGGCTCGACGATCTGTCGCTCGATCTGATCGGCGAGACGATCGCACGGGTGCCCGTCGATCAGTACGTCGAGCGGTACCGCGCCGTCCGCGGGTCCGCGCGTAAGACACGGGCCAGCGCAAGCTGATCCCAGAACGCGGCCGGATCGAGGGCCGTCGGATCAGACGTCGATGGGCACGCCAACCAGGACGTTACCCGTAGGTCGCGTCCGAGGCAGCACGCGGTAGGCGATGATCAACGCGCAGCCAGCCAGGAAGGCCGTCCAGGGCGCAGCCAGGGCGAAGCCGCCGGCCGCCAGGGCCAGGCCGGTCACGATCGGTCCGACGACCGCGCCGAGGTTGAGGGCGCTGCTGTTGAAGGCCAGCATCGTGCCGCGGGCGGTCTCCGAGAGCTCGGCCACGATGGTCTGGATGCCGGGCACCCCGAACCACGTCCCGAACGCCCAGACCGCGAAGACGGCCAGCGAGATCGGCAGCGCAACGGCCGTCACGTTCAGCGACAGCGTGGCGACCATGAAGCAGGACAGCCCGATGAGCACCGCCCGGCGCGGCCCGACACGCGCGATGAACCGGCCCGACAGTCGCGTCGCGGCGAGCCCGACGACCCCGACCAGGACGTAGACCAGGCCGGCCTGCGCGGCCGGCACGCCGTAGGTCACGTGGATGAACTCACCGACATAGATGAACAGCCCGAAGCTGCCCGCGAACCAGACGAAGGTGACCAAGAGCACCTGGAGGGCGCGGCGGTCGGAGAGGACGGTCCGGATCGCCGCGCTGTAGGCCGGTGCGTTCGACCGATCCGGCGCCGTCGCCGGCAGCCGGCTGAGCAGCACCAGGGCGACGATCGCGACCAGGGCGATGAACAGGAACGAAGCCCGCCAGCCAGCCACGATCGCCGCCAGGGCCCCGATGGGCAGGCCGAGCAGGCTGGCCAGCGGGAACATCGCGGACAGGAGCGCGATCATGCGAGCCCGCCGGTCGCGGTCGGGCAGGTCGCCCGCGGCGGCGAAGGCGGCCGGCATGATGACCGCCGCGCCGACCCCGTTGAGGAGTCGCGCCGCCAGCAGGAACGGCAGCGACGGGGCGACGACACAGGCACCGGCTGCCACGACGAAGATGCCCAGGCCGAGCATCAGGGCGAAGCGTCGGCCTCGACGGTCCGATATGGGACCCAACGCGGGGGCCAGCAGAGCCGCTGGGAGGGCATAGGCGCTGGCCAGCAGGCCGACCACGGCGATCGGCGACTGGAGGTCGTCGGCGACCGCCGGCAGCAGAGCCGCCACGATGTAGGTGTCGACGCCGACCGCGAAGACCGCCAGGACGAGAGCGAGCGTGACCGCCATAGGGCCCATTCTGGACCGGCTGGCCGAGGACGATCAGCCGCCCCGTACTTCGGCGGCGCTACCATCGGCGCGGGAGCGGAGGGGTCCCGGTGGGTCCCCTGGTCTTCAAAACCAGTGGCGTCGCGCTCGGCGCGGCGCGGTGGGTTCGACTCCCATGCGCTCCCGCCAGCCGTCGACCGGTCTCGGTGTAACGTGCCGGCATGGCGACCCTCGATCAGCAGAAGCGCGCAACGATGCCGGATCGTGCCTTCGCGTACGTCGACTCGAAAGGTCGTCGTCGGTTGCCGATCAACGACGAGTCGCACGTCCGCAACGCGCTGGCCCGGTTCAACCAGACGCGTTTCGAGGACGAGGCTGCGCGCGATCGGGCGCGGAAACGGCTCCTCGCAGCGGCCAAGCGATACGGCATCGTGCCGGTCGGGTTCTTCGCCGGCCAGCTGCGCGTGCAGGGTAGCCAGGCGTCTGCGGGGCGCCTGGTGCTGGAGCTCGGACGGGTTGCAAACCTCGCAGACCTCCAGCAACGCCTTCGCTCGGAGCTGCGTGATCCGAGCCTGGAGGCGTTCGAATGGTCAGGCGCTATCGGCGGCTACATCGGCGCCGACGACCGAGCCGCCGTCATGCCCGCCGCTGGGACGGGTCGGGCGGTGACCCTCATCGACCGACGCGGGCGGCCGATGACCGCGCTGGCCCACGAACCATCCACGCTGGCCGACCCGGAGCTTCGGAAGGCCGTCACTTCGGCGATCCGGCTCGCGGTCGAGAACCGCCAGCTGCAGGCGACCGTCGATGCCGACGCTCGCGACGCTCGGACCCTGCCGACCGGACCGGTGACCTTCCTGATGAGCGACATCGAGGACTCGACCGGCCTCCTGCATCGACTGGGTGAGGGCTACGCCCGACTGCTGGCCGAGGTGCGGGGTGTCCAACGAACGGCTGTGCGCCAGGCACGCGGCCGGGAGATCGACGCGCGTGCCGACGAGTACTTCGCCGTCTTCCCGCAGCCAGCCGACGCCGTCGCCGGCGCGATCGCCATCCAGCGCCGGATCCAGGCACGAACCTGGCCTGATGCTGTCGACGTCCGATTGCGGATCGGGCTCCACCACGGGCGGCCGAGTCTGACCGACACGGGATACGTCGGCATCGCCGTTCACACGACCGCGCGCGTTTGCGCGGCCGGACATGGCGGCCAGATCCTGGTCACGCGAGCGGCGCACGAGGCGATCACCGCTGACGCCGGGGTCCCGCCTCGACCGCGCCTACGCTATCGGTCGCTTGGCACCTTCCAGCTCCGAGGCCTCCGTCGCGCCGAGGAGCTCTACCAAGTCGAGGCGAGCGGTCTGGCTACCGACTTTCCGGACCTTCGCACGATCCCCTCCGGCCGGGCCGATCCGACCGACGGCTCGGTGTAACGTCCCCGCATGGCCGCCCAGACGTCTCCGCATCCACCGAGCATCGAACGTGTCCTTGCCGCCGCAGGGTCGCGGATCGGTGATCGCGACCACGGCGCGGTGGTGACCGCTGCGCGGGAGGTCGTCGCCGAGGAGCGACTCCGCCTGAGCGCGGGCGACGAAGCGACATCCGTGGGGGCTCTAGCGGACATGCTTCTGTCACGGCTCGAGGCATCGTCCGCCCCGGATCTGGTGCCGGTCGTGAATGCGACCGGCGTGATCCTGCACACCAACCTCGGACGCGCGCCGTGGCCCGAGGCAGCCATCCGGGCAGCCGAATCAGCCGCGCAGGGCGCGTCGCTCTTGGAGATGGATCTGGCCACGGGCCAGCGAGGCGCGAGGTTCCGTGCGGCGGAGGCGCACCTCATCGCGCTGACGGGCGCCGAGGATGCGCTGGTCACCAACAACAACGCCGCCGCGGTCGCGCTGGCGCTCGCCGCGGCCGTGGCGATGCAGAGCCGGACTGGGTCATCCGCTGGCGGTCGCCGCCGGAAGGGCGTCGCAGTCGCTCGCGGCGAGCTGGTCGAGATCGGCGGCGGTGTGCGCATCCCGGACGTCATCCGCCGCGCCGGGCTGCGGCTGGTCGAGGTGGGTACGACGAACCGCACCCGAGTCGGCGACTATGCGGAGGCACTCGAGTCCGGGGCCGCGGTCGCCATCCTGCGCGTCCATCCATCCAACTTCCGGATGGAAGGCTTCGTCGAGGAGGCTGATCCCGCCGCGCTGGCCGCGATGGCCCATGAGCTCGGTGCGCTCGTCGTGGACGACCTTGGCTCCGGCGCGCTGCTGGACACGGCGGCGTTCGGACTCGCGCACGAGCCGACGCCGATGGAACGCCTGGCGTCGGGTGCGGACCTCGTCTGCTTCAGCGGCGACAAGCTGGTCGGTGGTCCTCAGGCGGGGCTGCTGGTCGGTCGGTCGGACCTCATCGCCCGCATCCGAAAGGACCCCCTGGCCCGCGCCATGCGTCCCGACAAGGTGACGCTGGCCGCGGTTGCGGCGACGCTCGGCCTCTACCGTGCCGGGCTGGCCACGACCGAGATCCCGGTCTGGCGCATGATCGCGGCGCCGGAGGAAGCGCTCAGGCGGCGTGCCGAGATCCTTGCCGGCAAGCTGGCCCGCCTCGGTCATACCCCTGTCGTGATCCCGCTCGAGGCGACCATCGGTGGCGGCTCACTGCCCGGCGAGACGCTGCCGTCGTGGGGCCTGGCACTGCCCGGGTCGAAGCCGCAGGAGACGCTCAAGCGCCTGCGTGTGGGCTCGCCAGCAGTCGTCGCGCGCATCGAGGACGACGCCGTGGTGATGGACCTGCGAACGGTCGAGCCGACCTGGGACGAGACGTTGGCGGGCGCCATCGCCCGCGCGCTCGGCGGGCAGGGCGCACAGCCGGGGCCGTACCAGGCACCTGCGTGACCGTCGTCGTCGGCACCGCCGGCCACATCGACCACGGCAAGACCGCCCTGCTCCGCGCGCTGACCGGCATCGACGCCGATCGCCTGCCCGAGGAGCAGCGACGAGGCATGACCATCGACGTCGGCTACGCGCACATGGTCCTGCCGGGTGGCGCGGAGCTGGACTTCGTCGACGTGCCGGGCCACGACCGGTTGGTCGGCAACATGCTCGTCGGGGCCGGCGAGATCGATGCTGCGCTGCTCGTCGTGGCCATGGACGACGGTCCGAAGGCGCAGACCATCGAGCACCTCGGCCTGCTCGACGCGCTGGGCATCAACGACGGCATCGCGGTGCTGACCAAGGTCGATCTCCTGGAGCCGACCGACCGACGGCGCACGGGCCGCCTGGATGAGGTGCGTGCCATGCTCGCGACGACCTCCCTGGCCGGGATCCCGATGGTCGCCGTCTCGGCGCTGAGCGGCGAGGGCATCGACGCCTTGCGTGCGGATCTGGCCGCCCTCGACGAGCGCATCCGGCGGCGGGCGAAGGCACGCGGCGGAGCCAGGCTGGCGATCGATCGAGTCTTCAGGGCACGCGGCCATGGGGTCGTGGTGACGGGTTCGCTGCGCGGTGGCTCGGTCGGCCGTGGCCAGACGATGCGCGTCGAGCCAGGCGGTCGGACGGTCCGGATCCGGGAAGCGCAGGTCCACGGATCGATGGTCGAGACGACGCCGGACGCAGGACGCGTGGCGCTCAACCTGACCGGCGTCGAGCGCGAGTCACTGGCACGCGGCCTGGTCCTCGTGGCAGGCCCGGCGGTCCAGGCCACGTCCCGCCTGCTCGTCGAGCTGCGACCGAGTGCCGGATCGCGGCCGCTGGTCGACGGCGCGACCCTCCGTGTCCATCTCGCGACCGCCGAGAGCCTGGCGCGGCTGCGATTGGTCGCCACATCCGATCCGAGTCAGGGCGGCGATACACGCCTGGGCGCCCTGATCCTGGCGGAGCCGATCGCCGCCGCCCTCGACGACCGGTTCGTCCTGCGCTGGCCCTCCCCCGCCGCCACGGGCGGAGGCGGACGGGTGCTCGATCCAGCCCCGCCCGCGAGGCTGGTCCGCCGCCGCCTCGACGGCCCGCGCCTGGCTGCCCTCGCCCGCGCCCGTGATCCGGTCGGGCGCTTCGGTGCCCTGGTCGCGGCCCACCACGTGCTATCGCGCGATCACGCGGACGCGGCGGCGGCCGTCCTCGGCGAGGCAGCCGACGCGCTCGCCGCGAGAGCCGGCGTCGTCGCGCTCGGCGGCCGCTTCGTCGATCCGTCGATCGTCGCCACCGCCGAAGCCGCGGCGGTCGCCGCCGTGGCCGACGCGCAGGCCGCCGATCCGCTGGCCACAGGCGTCCCGCTCGTCCTCGCCCGCGCAGCGGCTGCGGCGACCCTCCGGCGGTCGGCGCCGGGGGCCTCGCTGTCCGCAGACGATCGGCGCGGCCATCGTCGCCGGGCTCGTCGAGCGCGGGGTCCTCGTGCGCCAAGGTGATCTGATCCGCGCGCCAGGCCATGCACCGACTCGACCGGCGTCGCTGCAAGCTGCCATGGACCGCCTGGTGGCGGCGCTCGACGACCCGGCGCCGCCGTCACTGGCGGATGCGGCGCGGTCGGCCGGCTGCCCGCCCGATGGTGTTCGGGCACTCGAGGGCGAGGGTCGGATCGTGCGCCTCGAGCCGGACCTCGCCTACGCCACCGCCACGTTCGACGCCCTTGCCGCGCAGGCCGTGGATCTGGCACGCCGGGGGCCACTGTCGCCGGCGGCCTTCCGCGATGCGACCGGTACCAGTCGTCGATACGCGCTCGCGATCCTCGAACAGCTCGACGGCCGCGGCGACCTGCGCCGCACACCCGAGGGCCACGTCCTCGGTCCCCGCGCACCTCGGCAGTAGCGGCCGGCGAACTCGGGATCCGTCAGGCGCCGGGCTTGCGTCCCCTCCGGCGTGCGCGGCGCTCGGGCGTCATCAGCCCGACCAGGAATCCGTCGCCGTGCTTGGTGACCGCGATGTCGACGCCCTGCTCGTCGGCGACCTTCATCAGCCGCTGGCGGACGGTCGGCGCCTTGTCCGACTTGTCGAGGCGGACCTCGAAGACGTCCTCCGGGCCGTGGAGGCCCCGGATGAGCCGCGTGAACTGCCGCTGCTGGCGGAGGCGCTCACGCTGGAGCGGCGTCAGCTCCGGGCGCTTGGCGGCGGCTTTGGGCGTGTCCATGAGCGCGGCGTCGGCCTTGCGGATCTTGACCATCGGTGCCTCTTCGGTGCAGGGGGCTCGAACGGGCTGACGATAGGGGCGCGCGTGTCGCCGGGCAAGCGGCGGCTGACCCCGTCACGACGACGGAGCCGGCTGGCAGGTCCAGGCGATGTCGGCTTCGACGGCGCCGGGGATGTCTGCCGGCGCCGACACCAGCGTCTGGAGCAGCGGCAGGTGCAGGCCGGCATCCTGAGCGGCTCCATCAAGCGTGGCGAACGCTTCGGCGCCAAGGGCGACGTACTCGCCACCGTCGAGCTCGAGCTTGATCCGAAGCCGCCCGCGATCGACGTCGAGTGCGTATTCACGGCCCGTCGGCAGCGTGCCACGGTTGTTGATGCGCTCGACCTTCTCGCGCCCGGCGGCCCACGTGCAGACAGCGACGCCGGGGTCGGCTCGCGACCCGTCGACCGCCAGATCGAGTGTCCCCTCGACCTGCACGGATGGTGCCGCGGTCGGCCCGAAGCCCGATGCGACGATGGCCGCGATCGCGAACGGGACGACGCCCAGCAGCAACCATCGTCGCCCGGTCGTGAGCTGGCCGACGCCGACCATGAAGACCACGAAGGCGACGACGTAGGCTAGGGCGCGGATGAAGTCGGCCATGTAGGCGACGTCGGTGGCCAGGCTGTCGACCCAATGCACGAGGAGGCCGACACCGACGCCGATGAGGGCGCCCAGCGCGACCACGCCCCACTCCGCAGCATCGAGGCCGAGGTACCGACGGCCCGTCCGAGGCGGGGCCGGCTCCGGGGTCGGTGCCGCTGAACGAGGGAACACGCGCTAGTCGCCGCTAGCGGAACTCATCGGAAGTCGGTCACGATCAGCCGCCGCGCTCGACGTCCAGGCCGCGATCGGCCAGCCCGCGACGGACCTCGGGCAGACCGGCGGCCGACGATGCGGCATCGGCATGCCGTTCATGGTCGATGCCCAGGGTCGCCAGGACGGTGTTGGTCGCCTCAGCATCGGATGTCGTCAGCATCAACGTCCCGTCCGTGTCCTCGGCGACACCGACGATGCCGGTGATGTTCACCCCACGCTCGCCGAGCGCCGTGGCGAGACGCGCCAACGACCCCGGCCGATCATCGAGTCGGACCGTGAACCAGTCGCTCATCTCGCCTCCTTGTCCCGTCGTCGTGTCGCCGCCCGGCCGTGCTGTTGATGGTAGCGCCGGTTTCCCGGGCGCCCGTCGGCGGGCTGCTAGGCTCATGGCATGCGCATCGCGACGTGGAACGTGAACTCGCTGAAGGTCCGCCTGGATCGTGTCGAGGGCTGGCTGGCGCAAGCCAAGCCGGACGTGTTGCTGATGCAGGAGACCAAGCTCGCCGACGAGGCCGCGCCTGATCTGCCCTTCCGGATGGTCGGCTACGAGCTGGCACACCATGGCCAGGGCCGCTGGAACGGCGTCGCCATCGCATCGCGGGTCGGCATCGCCGACGTCGTCACGAACTTCGGGCTTGGCCCGGTCGGTGGCGGCGACGACGAGGACGGCGAGCCCGGCCACGAGGCGCGCATGATCGCGGCGACCTGCGGCGGCGTGCGCGTGGTCAGCCTCTACGCGCCGAACGGCCGCGCGCTGGGCACCCCGTTCTACGACGCCAAGCTGACCTGGTTCCGACGACTGCGCGATTGGCTCGATGCCGAGGAGGATCCGTCGGCATCGCTCGTCGTCGGTGGCGACCTGAATGTCGCCCCGACCGATCTCGATGTCTACGACCCCGCGGTCTACGTCGGCACCACCCATACCTCCGCGCCCGAGCGGTCCGCGTTCCAGGCGCTCCTCGACTGGGGCCTGGAGGACACCTTCCGGCGGTTCCACCCGGAACCGGGTCGATTCACGTGGTGGGACTATCGAGCGGGCAACTTCCACAAGGGCCTGGGCATGCGCATCGACCACCTGCTGGCGACCCGTCAGGTCGCCGAGCGAGCCACGGGCGCCGACATCGACCGCGATGCGCGCAAGGGCAAGCTGCCCTCCGATCACGCGCCGCTCTATCTCGACCTGGCGTGAACGAGTCACTCGACGCGGGCACGGCCGATCGTCATGCGACGGTCGCGACCGAGAGGACGGAGCCCACGGCGCCTGACCGCGGCGACGTCGGGCAGCAGGAGAACGCGGCCCTTGCGACGGCGACCGCCTCGACGTCTGCCGCCGCGCCAGAGACAACCGCCGAGAGCGGCTCGGATCCATTCCCACGAGATGCATGGACGACGCTCACCGGACATGCCGCCGGCTACCTTCGGCTGACGGTCGCGCTGGTCCGCGATCCGGCCGTCTCGAAGCACCGCCGTGCCGCGCTGCTGGCGGCCGCCGCCTACTTCGCTTCGCCGATCGATCTCATCCCCGGCATCGTGCCAGTGCTCGGACAGGTCGACGATCTGGCCGTGGCCATGCTCGCCATCCGCCTCGCGCTCAACGCTCTCGAGCCCGGACGCCGACAGATGCACCTCGCGGCTGCTGGTTTGACCGACGAGGCCCTGCACGACGACCTCATCGCGGCTGGACGACTGACGGCCTGGGCGGCCAGAGCTGGCGTCCGGACCGGACTTCGCGCCGGTCGCGGCGCGATCCGGTTCACGGTCCGCGGCGGGCGCGCGGCGACAGGACTCGCGCTGCGTGGCGGACGCGCTGCTGGTCGCCGCGCGGCACCGGTGGCCGATCGATTGAACGCGTCCCGTCACGACGCCTCCACGCGGATCCGGCGTCGTCTCGATCGTGGGCCCGCGGCGACCGAGGAGATGGACGGCGCGGCCACGGAACCTGCCGCCGACGATGGCGTCGGTCATCCAGATGGTGGCGCCGGCGAGCGAGCCTGAAGACCCGACGCCAGTACCACCAGCAGGCGTGTCTGCACCGTCAGGGCGTTCAGGCTACGCTTCGAGCGCGTCCTGACCATCCGGAGGACCCTCGTGTCAGATCGCTCCCGCCCGCCATCAACGACGACTCGACGCGCACGCCGCGAGGCTGAGCGAAGGGCAAGGCGCGGCGTGCCGGCGAGCAACTCGACCGCGCGCTCGCCGATCGTCTGGATCACCGCCGCCGCACTGATCACCGGGATCGTGCTGATCGCGGCGCTCATCTTCGCAAATGGCTCATCGAAGACGTCCGGCCTGACCCCGCCCAGCGATCCGACCCCGATCGCCCTGGCCGACGGGCGAGCCATCGGCGCTGCCGACGCACCGGTCACGCTCGATGTCTGGGCCGACTTCCAGTGTCCCGGCTGCGGCATCTTCACGCGGGCGACCGAGGCGCGGATCGTCCGCGAGTTCGTGGCCAACGGCAAGCTGCGCCTGGTCTTCCATGACTATGCCTTCATCGGGCAGGAATCGATCGACGCCGCCGTCGCCGCCCGGGCGGCGGACGCGCAGGGCGCATTCTGGCCGTATCACGACTGGCTGTTCGCCAACCAGGCCGGCGAGAACAAGGGCGCGTTCCGGCGCGATGTCCTGGTCGAGATCGCCAAGCAGGTCGGGCTCGATGTGAACGCTTTCGAGGCCGCCCTCGACGATCCTGACCTCTTGGCAGCGGTGCGGACCGAGACCACCTCGGGGGCCGATGTCCCCGTCAATGCCACGCCGACGTTGGTCATCGGCGACCAGGTCATCGAGGGCGCGCCCGCCTGGGACAGCCTGTCGGCGACCATCGAGGCGCAGATCGCCAAGGCCGCCGGCGGATCGCCGACCCCGTGAGCGCACGCCGGCGCTCAGGGTCGATGCTGGTCGCGCTGGCCGTCCTCGGCATCGCCATCGCTGGCTACCTGGCCGCCACCAAGCTCTCCGGCGAGGTGCCGGTATGCGGGCCACTGCGGGGCTGTGAGACGGTCAGCACGAGCGAGTACAGCGAGATATTCGGCGTCCCGGTCGCGCTCTTCGGCGTCGCCTATTCGGTCGTCGCTCTCGCCGCATCGATCGTCTGGTGGCGCGCCGGAGACCGGCGCGCGTTGTACGTCCTCTACGGGATGGGGCTGCTCGGCCTGCTGGCCGTGGTCTACCTGACGTACCTGGAGCTGTTCGTCATCGAGGCGGTCTGCATCTGGTGCGTGAGCTACGCCGTGACGGTCGTCGGCGGCTGGCTGGTGGCCGTCATCGCCCTTCGTGGGAGCAGTCGCCCGACCGGAGCAGCCTCCGACTGAGGGCCGGTCCTCGATGACCGTGACCGGTCGGCTAGTTCTTGGGGTCGCCGTCACCGGCCTGGAAGAGACCAAGGGCGCCTCGGCCGACGAAGTTGAAGGCGTGCGTGACCATCGGATAGAGGCCGTCCTCGGCGGTCGTGAACTCGATGATCGCACCCTGTGCCGGCGACAGGTCCACGGCCTGCGAGCCGTAGTGACCGTCGTTCTTGGGCGTCAGCTGGATGCCTTCCTTGATGACCGTGTTGAAGATCGTGCCGACGACGTGGAACGAGCTGTCGATGTTGGGCCCCGCGTCGAGGACGAAGACTCGGACAGACTTGCCGGTATCGACCTTGACCGGGTTGTCCTTGTACTGGTTGGCCACGCCGTTGAAGACCACGAAGTCGGGCGCCGGCGCGCCGGCGGCTGCCTTCTTCAGGTCGGTGACATCGCCCTGGGGGCCCAGGTACCACTCGCTCTGGACGAAGGCGAACTCGTGGTCGACGGGCTCGAAGCCACCCTTCGGCTCGACGATGACCATGCCGTACATGCCATTGGCGATGTGATGGAGGGCAGGCGCCGTGCCGCAGTGGTACATCCAGACGCCGGCGTAGTCAGCGGTCCACTCGTAGATCTTCTCCTCGCCCGGCTTGATCGAGGTCATCTCGTCGTTCCAGGCGACCTGGCTGGCGTGGAAGTCGACGGAGTGCTCGAGCTTGTTGCTGGCCGGGTTGACGAGCTTGATGCGGATCTTGTCCCCCTGGTGGACACGGATGACCGGTCCCGGCACGGTCCCGTTGAACGTCCAGACGGCCTGCACGATACCCCTCGGCGACCGTCATGTCCTGCTCCTGCGACGGTCAGGGTGATCTCGTGCTCCTTGCCCTCGAGGACCTTCGGTGCGGTCGCGTCATAGAGCGTGTATTTCGGAGCGTTGGGGTCGGCCGCGACCGCGCCGGTGTCGGGCGCTGGACCGCCGTGGCTGTCAGCACTTGGCGCTGCCGCTGCGCCAGCCACCGTGATGGTGCCGGTCATGCCGGCCGCGGCATGACCAGGGACCGAGCAGATGAAGGGCAGGCCGCCGGCCGGCACGACGACGTCGAAGGTGATGGTCTCGCCGGGCTGCGCGGTGTGTGTCTCGCCGCCGTCGGGCGTGAAGTCGTGGGCGATGGTCCCGCTGTTCTTGAACTCGACGCTATAGGTGCCTGCGGCATCGACCGTCAGATCTGCCGGTTTGAACTTGAGGTCGTCCGTGGCCTCGACCATGATCATGCCCAGCGACTCGCCGGCGGCGGTCGGGGGCGAGGGCGCCGTTGACGCCGCGGCGCCGCTCGCGGCTGGAGCGGCGTCGCTGGCAGCCGGCGAGGGCGCTTCACCGCTCGCCGCCGGCGAGGCCGGTGCGTAGGTCCACGCCGCGCTGCCGCCCGAGGCGCAGCCAGCGAGCAGGACCGTCGCGACAACGGCGATGATCGCGCCGCGGACGATGTGATGGTGCTTCATGGTCCGGATCCTTCCTGCTCGGTGGCGATGCTTCGCCCGATCGTCATCTTCGGATGATCTATCAGCTACGTGGTCAGGATTAGCGCGATCGTCAGTATTTCGGACGACCGGCCCCGCGGGCACGGGCCGAATGGCCCGTCCGGGAGGGCCATGGCGCACAGCACTCTAGACAGCACGATGCGCCTTGAGCTGACCCGCCGCGCCGACTACGGCATCCGCGCCATGATCGCCATCGCCCGCGCCGCGCCGGATGCGCCCCTGAGCGCCCCGCGCATCGCCGAGTCGATGGCGATCCCGGTGCGCTTTCTGCCGCAGGTGATGGCCGACCTGTCGCGCGTCGGGCTGGTCGACGCGACCGCCGGTCGACGTGGCGGCTATCGACTCGGTCGAGCTGCCCGCGCCATCAGCGTGCTCGAGATCATCGAGGCACTCGAGGGCGACGCGCGGCGCCGACAGTGCGTCCTGCGCGCCGCCCCGTGCGGCCGAGACGGCCACTGCGACGTGCACGCGGTCTTCGCCGACGCCCAAGACGCGTTACTCGGTCAATTCCAGGCTGCCCGCCTGTCGGACCTGGCCGGCCCGGGCCGCGGCTGACCGCACTCGTCGGCCGGCGCGCCGGGCAATGGCGCAACCGCTGATGAGGGCCCCCGGGCTTCGGCGACGACCTCGAGCCGGCACCGATACACTCCGGCGCCATGACCGCCAGCGCCGACGTGATCCTTCATGGAGGTCGCGTCCATACCGTCGACGAGTCCCGCCCGACCGCGGAGGCGGTCGCCGTACGGGGCGGCCGTATCGTCGCTGTCGGCTCCGACGCGGACGTCCTGGTGGCCGCCGGTCCCCGCACGCGGCGCATCGACCTGCGAGGTCGGACGCTGCTGCCCGGCTTTCAGGACGCGCACGTGCACACCATCACGAGCGCGCTCGATCGGCTGCGCTGCGACCTGACGGTCTCCGACGACGCCGCCACGTACCTGGAGTTGATCCGCGCCTACGCTGCCGCGCACCCGGAGCGACCGGCCATCCTGGGCGGCGGTTGGAGCATGACGGCGTTCCCACATGGGACGCCGGATCGCGCACTCCTCGATGCCATCGTTCCCGACCGCCCCGTCGCCCTCGACAATCGAGACGGGCACGGCACCTGGGTCAACTCGAAGGCCTTCGAGCTGGCGGGCATGGACGACGACACGCCGGAACCGGCTCGCGGACGCATCGAGCGACGAGCTGACGGGTCGCTCCAGGGCACGCTCCACGAGGGCGCTTCCGACCTCGTCTGGGACGCCTTGCCGAAGCCCGAACCGGACGACTGGCTGGAGGCCGCTCGGATCGGGCAGCGCGAGCTCCTGGGTTACGGCATCACGGCCTGGCAGGACGCGAGCGGATACGACAACGACCTGTTCGCCTATCGACACCTGGCCGAGACGGGCGAGCTGGTCGCCCATGTGATCACGACGCAACGCTGGTCGCGACAGCACGGACTCGAGCAGCTCGAGGGGCTCATCGACACGAGCCGGGACCTGGCCATCGGCCGGTTACGGGCTGACCGGATCAAGATCCTGCTGGATGGCATCGTCGAGAACTACACGGCCGCCATGCTCGAGCCGTATCTCGACGAGGACGGCCGACCAACCACGAATCGCGGCATGTACTACATCGATATCGAGGTCGTCCGGGAGGCGGTCCGACTGGTCGACCGGGCGGGCCTGCACGTGCACATCCACACCATCGGTGACCGCGCCGTCCGCGATGCCCTCGATGCCATCGAGCGCGCCGCCGCCGTCAACGCGGCCTGGGATCGGCGACCGACGCTGGCGCACATCCAGATCGTGCACCCGGTCGACATCCCGCGCTTCGCGGCTCTGGGCGTCGTCGCCAACGGACAGCCCTACTGGGCGTTGGACGAGGAGCAGATGGGCAGCATGAACATGCCCTTCCTGGGCGAGGAGCGCAGTGCCTGGCAGTACCCCTTTGCGTCGCTCCTGCGATCGGGCGCCCGGCTGGCATTCGGCAGCGACTGGTCCGTCTCGACCGCCGACCCCCTGCAGGAGATCGAAGTCGCCGTTCGGCGTGTGTCGCCGGACCATCGCGACGCGGAGCCCTTCCTGCCCGACGAACGGATCTCGCTCGAGGCGGCCGTCCACGCTTTCACGCAGGGGGCGGCCTATGTCAACGGTCTCGAGGCCGAGACGGGCAGCATCACCGTCGGCAAGCTGGCCGACCTCATCGTCCTCGATCGCGACCTCTTCGCCCCCGAGGTCTTCCCCGCGGACGCCCGCGTCCTGCTGACGATGGTCGAGGGCGAGGCCGTCGTCGAGGATGCCGCGCTGGAGGCTTGACGCTCAGGCGACTCGGTCGCGCGTGATGTCGGCGACCGTGGGACAGCCGAGCAGAGCCATGGCCGTGGTCGTCTCGGCTCGAAGGATCTCGACCGCGCGGGCGACGCCGGCCTCACCGGCAGCCGCCAGGGCGTACAGGAAGGGCCGGCCGATGAAGACGCCCCGGGCGCCGAGGGCGAGTGCCGTGACGACGTCGGTGCCGCGCCGAACGCCGCCGTCGAGATAGACCTCGGCGCGTCCCTCGACCGCCTGGACGATCGGCTCGAGGGCATCGATGGTCGCCGCCACGCGGTCGAGCTGGCGTCCCCCGTGATTGGAAACGACGACCGCGTTCGCCCCGTGCTCGACGGCCAGTCGGCCATCGCCGGGCGAGAGGATGCCCTTGATCACCAGCGGCAGCGGGGTCAACGAGCGCAGCCAGTCGACATCCGACCAGGTCATCGATGGATCCAGCTCCTCACCGACGAAGGCGGCATGGCCGGAGGCGCCCCCGATGTCGGCGACGTTGCCAAGCGGGCCGGGATCGCGCAGTGGATGGCGCATCTCGCGCGCGCGATAGCCTGGCCGCGGCAGGTCGACGGTCAGCATGATGGCGGCATAGCCGGCTTCAGTGGCGCGCGCCACCAGTTCCAGGGACCGCCCGCGATCCCGCTGGAGATAGAGCTGGAACCACCGGCTGCCGCGGCCGACCGAGGCGACCGTCTCGAGCGATCGATTGGAGAGGGTGCTGAGGGCGTAGACCAGGCCTTCCCGACCCGCCACCCGCGCGGGCACGACTTCGCCCTCGCGATGGGCGAGTCCCTGGAGCGCGGTCGGTGCGATGCCGATGGGCAACGAGACCCGGGTGCCCAGCATCGTCGTCGAGGGATCCACGCCGGAGACGTCGTGCAGCACCCGCGGCCACAGCACGCGGCGGCCGAAGGCGGCCTCGTTCTCCCGCAACGTGCGCTCGTCCCAGGAGCCGCCCGCGTAGTAGCCGAAGGCCTCGGGAGAGAGGGCCGCCTCGGCGAGCGGCTCGAAGTCGGCGAGGGCTTGGACATCCATCAGTCGGTCCCCACCCCGGCTGACCCGCTCGTCGGTGTCCGCTCGAGGAAGTCGGCCGACGCCAGTGGGCGAAGGCAATGGGTCATCGACATCGCCTGCTCGTAGCCGCCCGCGTTGAGCAGCGCCACGATGTCGCCTTCCCGGACAGGCGGCAGGAGGTAGTCCTCGACGAACACGTCACCGGCCTCGTTGATATGGCCGGCGACCGTGACCGCGTCCGTCCGTGGCGCGTCGGCGGCTCGGCACAGGACCACCTCCTGCGCGAAGCGGTAGATGAACCAGGAGCAGAAGACGTTCCAGCCGCTGTCCAGACCGACGAAACGGACACCGGCCCGATCCTCGACGGTGACCACCTCGGCCAGAAGGACGGCGGCGTCCTTGACCAACAGGTCGCCCGGCTCGAAGCCCACAGTGACGCCCATCGGACCGAGGTGGCGAGCGACGACGGTCATGTAGGCATCGAGATCGACGGCTTCCTCGGACTGACGCGCGACACGGCCGATGCCGCCGCCGACGTTGACCTCGGTCAGCACGTGACCGGCCGCCTCCAGCCGACCGGCCAGGGGAACGACCGCCGCCAGCGCCGCCTCGAACGTGGCCAGCCCATCGGCCAGCCAGCCGGACCCGGCATGGAAGTGGAGCGTGTCGACGACCAGGTCATGTCGCCGCAGGGCCGCCAGTGCGTCATCGAGTCGATCGGCCGTGATGCCCAGCTTGGTCGGACGTGATCCCGCGTAGGCGAGCCCGTCGTTGTAGCCGGCACCGATCATCGGGTTCACACGCAGGCCGACGGTCGAGCCCGGCGCCCGGCGCCCGACTCGCTCGACCTGGCTGACGGCATCGAGGTTGATATGCACGCCGGCACCGAGGATGACATCGAGGTCTCGCTCCGAGGAGTTCGTCCCGGTATAGGAGATCTCGGCGGCCGCCCAGCCTTCGGCAAGCGCCAGCTCGACCTCGCCCGGCGAACAGGCGTCGATGCCGACGCATCCCGGTTCACCCGCGCGGCCCAGCCCGCGGAGGGCGGCCAGGACCTCCGGTTCCCGGTTGGCCTTGAGGGCGAAACGAAGGTGGTGTTCGAGGTCAGCGCGCTCAGCGGCAGCGTGTACGGCCCGCCCGTTCTCACGGACACGCTCGAGGTCATAGACGAAGCGCGGCGTGCCACCCGCGCGGGCCAACGACTCCGCGTCTCGGCCGGCGATGATCAGGCGCCCCTCGACGGCGTCGAGGCCAGGTCGCCGCCACCAGTCGGGCGCGGCCATCGGGGGGCCAGGCCGTATCGGAGTCGACGTCGTCGAAGCCATCGCTGTCCAGCGTAGCCGAACCCGTGACCGACCCGTCGGCTACCATCTCGGCGCAGGTCACGAACTGCGGAGGAGAGGCATGGATCGGCAGCTCGGCGCGGCACACCTGGCGCAGGGCATCGGGAGTTTCTGGCGCTCCCTGTTCGCCGAACGAAGCGAGGCCTGAGTCGCCGACCCGCCGCTTCCGACTCGACCGGCCGCTCGACCTGGCCGCCACGCTGGCGCCGCTCCGCCATGGCACCACCGACCCGACCATCCGGATCTTCGGGCGCACCGAGGTCCTGCGGGCGACCCTGAGTCCCGAAGGACCGACGAGCGAACATCTGCGCCACATGGGCGATGAGGTCGAGGTCGAGGCCTGGGGACCAGGCGCCGACTGGGCAATCGAGCACGCACCCGAGCTGATCGGTGAGACCGACGATCCGACCGCGCTGCACCCGCAGCATCGCGTCATCGCCGACCTCGCGCGGCGGCTGTCCAGGCGTCCGGCTGGGCCGCTCGGAGGCCGCCTTCGAGGCGCTCGTGCCGGCGATCCTGGAGCAGAAGATCACGGGCCTCGAGGCGGTCCGGGTGCGCCGACGGATGGTCATCGCGTTCGGCGAGCCGGCGCCCGGACCGACGAAGATCGTTGCCGGCCTGCATCTGCCGCCGGCGCCGGCTCGCCTGGCGGCGCTGGCCTACTTCGACCTGCATCCCCTGGGCCTCGAGCGACGGCGCGCAGAAGTCATCATCCGGTCGGCTGGTCGCGCTGCCGCCATCGATCGGCTGGCGACCATCGATCCGGCGGAGGCCCGATCACGGCTCGAGCGGCTGCCCGGCATCGGCCCGTGGACGGCGGCGGAGGTGGCGCGCGTGGCCTGGGGAGACCCCGACGCCCTGAGCGTCGGCGACTACCACATCCCCAACCTGGTCGCGTTCGCGCTGGCCGGCGAGCCGCGCGGCGACGACGCGCGGATGCTCGAGCTCCTGGAGCCCTATCGCGGCCAGCGGGGCCGCGTCCAGCGCCTGCTCGAGCTCTCCGGCATGAGCGCGCCACGGTACGGGCCACGGAGGCCGCCGCGCGCGATCGGGGCCATCTGAAGCGCGACGGTCAGCCGGCGGTGAGCCAGACAGGATCGCCCGGCTGGACGCCAAGGTCGGCCGCCGCGCTCGCCTCGAATCGGATGACGGCCATCCATCCCCAGGCATCGACGAGGATGCCGTACGCACCCGGCTCGACCTGGCCGTAGGACGTGATCCGATGTGCGCGGGCCGTTCGGCCGGCGGTGCTGATCTCGAGCTGCGACGACTGATCAAGCTCCGCTGAGGCGAGATGCGAAGGGCGGACGTTGAGGCGCACGTTCCCGAACCGGTCCGTGTCGAGGACCTCGCACACGATCCGGCCATGCTCGACCTCTGGCTCGGCGATCCGTACTTCGACGAGTTCATCGGCTGCGACGGGCGACCCCAGGACACCCAGGTCCATGCCCATAGCGAGGTGCGCGGCGGCCGGCGCGAAGACATCACGGCCATGGAAGACATCAGAGATCGGCGTCAGGACGACGTCGGGAGACGTGATCGTGACAGCGCGAGCGATGCCCCCGTCCGCCCGCCAGGCGACGGAGAGCAGGCCGTTGTTGGGACCGACAAGGCAGCGGCCACCGGTCGTTTCGACGGCGATCGGGAGACGGGCCGTACCGACGCCTGGATCGACGACCGCGAGGCCGACGGCGTCGACCGGCGCGAAGCGCAGGCACTCGGCCAGGATGAGCCCGCCGCCGCGGATGTCGTGAGGGGCGACGCCGTGCGAGATGTCGATGACTTGCGATTGTGGTGCGATCCGAGCGATGACCGCATGGCAGACACCGACGAACTCATCGCGCAGGCCAAGGTCCGACACGAACACGACCGGCTTGCTCATCACGACCCTCCGAAGCCTGCCCCCAAACGACTCCCGCCACGGTACGTCGGTCTCGGCCGCGCGTCGAGGTGTCAGTCGGTCACCGTCGGCAGGTCACAGCGCCGTCACATCGACGGCCTAGACTGACGGCATGCAATTCCTGTCTCGTCCCGCGTCCCTGCCCTCCCCTGATCACACCCTGCCCGGCCGCGCCGAGCCGATGCCGATCCCGGAGCGAAACGTCGTCAACGGCGCGTCGCTCGCGCCGCCGTGGCCGGACGGCACGCGCACGGCGGTCTTCGCACTGGGCTGCTTCTGGGGCGCCGAGAAGGCCTTCTGGTCGCTGCCCGGCGTGATCAGCACGGCCGTCGGCTATGCCGGCGGCACGACTCCCAATCCGACGTATCGAGAGGCGTGCTCTGGCATGACCGGACACGCCGAGTCCGTGCTCGTTGCCTACGACCCGAAGCGCGTCTCGTACGAGCAGCTGCTCAAGGTGTTCTGGGAGGATCACGACCCGACCCAGGGGATGCGTCAGGGCAACGATCAGGGCACCCAGTACCGCTCCGCGATCTACGTCGACGGGCCTGAGCAGCTGGCCGCTGCCGAGGCTTCGCGCGACGCCTACCAGGCCAAGCTGTCTGCCGCGGGCTTCGGCACCATCACGACCGAGATCCGCGCCGACGTACCCTTCTACTACGCCGAGGACTACCACCAGCAGTACCTGGCCAAGAATCCCGGCGGCTATTGTCCGAATCACTCGACGGGCGTGATGCTCCCGGACGACTTCGTGGTCACCCCGCTGCAGTACGTGGACTGACCGCCGGCCACAGTTCCGTTCGTGCGTCCGTCGCTTTGATGGCGCCCAACGACGACGACGACGGACCATGGATTCGGCCCAACCAATGCTCACGCTGAACAATGGCGTCGAACTGCCGGCCCTCGGGTTCGGCGTCTTCCAGACGCCCCCTGATGTCACCCAAGCGGCGACGGAAGAGGCCATCCGCGCGGGCTACCGGCTGGTCGACACGGCAGCCTCATACCTGAACGAGCGCGAGGTGGGCGCCGCGATCGCAGCGAGCGGCATCGAGCGCTCCGAGCTGTTCGTCCAGACCAAGCTCTGGGTCAGCGACTACGGCTACGACGGAGCACTTCACGGCTTCGATGTCAGTACCCGAAAGCTCGGGCTCGATACGGTCGACCTCTACCTCCTCCACCAGCCGCTCCCACAGCATTTCGACAGCACCGTTGATGCCTACCGCGCCGCCGAGCGCCTGCTCGCGGAGGGTCGCGTCCGGGCGATCGGGGTATCCAACTTCAGCGCCGCGCACCTTGATGCCTTCCTGCCGCGAATCACGGTCGTGCCTGCGGTCAATCAAGTCGAGGTTCACCCGTACTACAACCAGCCGGCCCTGCGCGCCCTCCACGAGCGACTGGGCATCGCGACGCAGGCGTGGTCGCCGCTCGGCGGGGTATACGTCTACCGACCGGGTGAGGCCACGAAGAACGCGCTCGACGACTCGACGATCTCAGCCATCGCTGCGAGGTACGGCAAGACCCCTGCGCAGGTCATCCTCCGCTGGCACTTGGACAGCGGCCGGTCGGCAGTTCCGAAGTCGGTCCGTCCGGAGCGGATCGCCGAGAACCTGTCGGTGTTCGACTTTGAGCTGACGCCAGAGGAGGTCGCGTCGATCGACGCGCTCGATACCGGAGTCCGAGGCGGACCTAACCAGGACGAGATCGACTTCCTGTCGTGGAACCGGACCATCCCCGAGTGACGAACGTCATCGTCGTCATCGGCGCTGGTCAGATCGGACAGGCCATCGCCAGACGGGTCAGTGTCGGCAGGCACCTTGATGAGATCGTCCATCTCACGCCTTTCCTCTCATCGACGTGGCCAAGATCGATCGGTCTCCGTTCTACCGCTCCTGATTTGGCTTCGCCAGAGTCGAAGGGCCCGAGTCACGCTCCCGGTACCACCAGCTCGGTGATCTTGGCGCTGAGTACGCCTTCAACCCCCCCAGGTGCGAGGCCGCCCGCTACGATGACGCCGGAGGTGACCCGATGACCGACCCGATCGCGGACCTCATCGGCGACTACCGCGCGTTCACGGCGCTGCAGCGCGACCGCCTCACCGCGCGCGGCATCGACATCGCGCCGTACGAGCTGAGCCACCTGGCGGTCCGCGTCCCCGAGTGGGACCAGTACGTCCACCTCCGGACCCTCCTCGAGCGGCACGCGGTCGCCAACCGCGAGAACGTCTGGAACGGACGGCCGATCTCCTTGATCGTCCCGTCCGAGCCGCTCCGCGTCCTCGACGGCCAGGTCGTCCCGCTCATCGAGCTCATCCCGCCCGTCCACCAGCGTGTCTACAAGATGGGCCTGGAGCACCTCGGCGTGGTCGTCGGCGATGAGGTCGACGCCTTCTCCCGCCGGCACCGGGCAGCGCTGACCGGCCAGCAGTTCCAGAGCGCGGCGAACGAGCCGTATTACGTCCTGTTCGAGGACTTCACCCACGTGAAGTTCCACCGCCGCTCGCTGCGGGCGGCGGTCGAGCTAGAGGGCAGGACGTTCGACGGCTTCTACCACGTCGACGACTGGGTCCCGCAGCGGCTGGTCACGGCGACTGGCCCGAACCCCCTGCCCCGGTGAACGAGCCTCCCGCCGTCGGCCGGCTCTTGGAGTCGGCAGAGGAGAGCGGTCCAGATCTCGCTCCGAACCCGAACGAGGCCATGTGGCGGGCGATCCTCGATGGCACGGATCCGACCTACGCACGAAATCGGGGCCGCCTGAAGCACCTCCCTGGGACGCCGCGTTGCAAGATGTGCGCCGCGCCATTCGGTGGCCCGGCCGGCATGCTGATGCGTTGGCGGGGTCGAGCGCCGTGGCCGAAGAACCCTGACTACTGCGGCGCCTGCTTCCAGCTGCTTGATCGGTACCACGGCGGCGCGGAGATCGAATCGTCCTTCCTGTTCGCCGATATCCGCGGCTCGACGACCCTGGCGGAGGGGATCACGCCGACCGCATTCCGGACCCTTCTCGACCGCTTCTATGACGTCGCCGCTCGCGTCCTCGTCGCCCATGACGGGATCGTCGACAAGTTCGTCGGCGACGAGGTGGTCGGGATCTTCATCCCGGCGCTCGCCCACGACGAGCATCCGGCACGCGCGATCGCTGCGGCGCGCGCGCTGCTCGACGCCACGGGCCATCTCGATTCCGGTGGGCCGTGGCTGCCCATAGGAGTCGGCGTGGCGACCGGAACCGCGTTCGTCGGGTCGGTCGGCGAGACCCACGCGGCGGTGATGACGGCCCTCGGCGACGTCGTGAACGTCACCGCGCGGCTTGCATCCGCGGCCGGGCCAGGCGAGATCCTCGTCAACGACCGGGCTGCGGAACGGGCCGGCCTTGAGACTGCCTCGCTTGAGCTGCGCCGGCTCGAGCTGAAGGGCAAGACGCAGCTGACCAACGTCTACGTCGTCCATGCCGAACGAGGATCAACCCCCTGATGCCGGAAGGCGCCCGTTAGCGCACCCGTGCGGGCGGGGGTGCTCCCGGGACGAACCGACCAACCCGCAACGCCGTCCAGGACGCGTCGATCGCCGCTTCCTCGAGCGGGCTCAGGCCGTGGCCGGCCAGGATCGTCCGCAACGATGCCTGAGTGAAGTCCACGCGACCCCGCGTCGGCGAGCAGATCCAGACCGCCCGCGGCATGGTCATGACCGTCCGGTAGCGATCCAGGAACCAGCGCACCGAGGCGGCATTCGAGACGAAGATCACGGCCACGGTGGCGGCCGCAAATTCGCCCGTCATCCTGACGCCAGGCGGCAGCGGTCCGAGCAGCCGCAGCCACTCGATCGGAGAGAACCAAAGGGACGCGCCGGGATGGATGGCCAGCCTGCCGGCGAGGGTATTGTCGGTCATCGCCATCGGCCTCCTCGACACTCGGCCCGGACTTGGATCCTGCGTCGATCGTAATGCCACGGATGCGTCCCGGCACCCGGCAGACTGATCGCCGCGTGGCATCGTGAGTCGAGGTGGCCGGGTGCTGAACGCCTGATGCCGGGCCGCGAGTCACGACACTGGGTCTGGCCGACTCGTGACTTCGATGCCTGCGCCCGTTAATCTTCCGTCGGAGGTGCCACATGACGGTCCAACAGGCCCTGGAAGAGGCCATGCACCACGAGACCTCGGCCGACGTGATGAACGCACTGGTCCAGCAGGGCGTGTGGATGGCCGACGAAGACACGATGACAGCGGCGATCCACAACGTGTACTGCGGCATCATGGCCGACCACGCCGAGCCCAACGACAAGGACCGCGATCAGGCGCGACAGTTGATCGCCGTCATCGGTCAGTCGATCAATACCGGAGCCGGGGCCGCAAAGGACTGACTCGATCGGCTGCCCGCGATGCATCGCGTCCGCGAGGCGGGCCGAAGCAGGCCAGACGCTTCCTCGGTCAAGCCGGACGGACACCCGGACGATCGTCCAGCGTCGGGCCGCCGCGCCACCCCGGCCCCAACGAACCGCGCTGGCATCGATGTCGGCCTTCGTTGAGTCGCGTCGGGGCGGAGTCGTGACCAAGGCAAGGAGGGATGCGATGCTGAGCGATCACCCGGTGTTTCCGATCCTGCTCTCGACGGACCTCGACGCCACCCGGACCTTCTACCACGACACGCTCGGATTGGAGATCCTCCGCGAGGACGAAGGTGATCGGATCGTCTTCCGCTGTGGAGCCGGGACGCAGCTCGTCGTGACGCTCAGCACCATCGGCACCTCGGACGCTCAGACGCAGATGGCATGGCGCGTGCCCGACCTGCAAGCGGCCCTCGTCGATCTCCGCGCCCGCGGTGTCCGCATCGAGGAATACGTGGCACCCGACCCGATCACCACGGATGGCATCGCCGACATGGGCCATTCCTGGGCTGCCTGGTTCATCGATCCGAGCCGGAACGTGCTCGCCGTCGTGCAGCCCAAGTAGTCGTCGATCGAGGACCTGCGGGGTCTCTTGGTGCTCGATGCCGGTGACTCCGACGAGGCGAGGCTGTCCTGATCGCTTCATCGAGAGCCCCGGCTGAAGCACGGGTAGAGCCTTTTGGATCGCGGCCTATCCTGAGGAGATGACGGCACCGCCCGATCCCGGACTGGAGAGCGAGGCGTTCTGGCGCGACTTCCTGACGCGTGGCGACTCGAGGGAGCGACGGGTCAGGCAGGTCTTCAGGCGCATCCCCGACGGGCCGCGCTGCAAGCTGTGCGCGGCACCGTTCGCGGGCGTCGGTGCGCCGTTCATGCGGATGATCGGCAAACGACCCTCCGACAAGAACCCGACCATGTGCAACTCCTGCTTCGCCTTCATGGTTCGGCACCATGGGGGTGCTGAGATCGAGGTCAGCTTCCTGTTCGCCGACGTGCGCGGCTCGACGGCCATCGCCGAGGGCATGTCGGCGACCAGCTTTCGCGGCTTGCTGGATCGGTTCTATGCCACCGCGACGGCGGTCGTCTTCGACCACGACGGCAGCGTGGACAAATTCGTCGGCGACGAGCTCGTCGCGATGTTCTTTCCGCTCCTGACGGGCGAGCGGCACGCCACGCGGGCGGTGGCTGCCGCTAGGGCCCTGATGGTGGAGACTGGCAACGACGATGCCGCTGGACCATGGCTGCCGCTCGGCGCCGGCGTGCACACCGGTCCAGCATGGGTCGGAACGGTCGGTGACGCTGCGCACGTCGAGCTGACCGCGCTGGGCGACACCGTCAACACGACCGCCCGGCTGGCATCGGTCGCCCGGACCGGCGAGATCCTGATCACGATCGCAGCCGCCGAGGCCGCTGGCCTCGATCCGGCCCTGGAGCGCCGATCGCTCGACCTGAAGGGCAAGGAGCTGCCCACCGATGTCGTCGTCGTGCGAGTCTGATCCTGAAGCGGACGAGCTGAGGCGGACGAGCCTATCTGATGCGCGCAGCGCGCCGGGCTACATGCGCTGGACGATGTACAGCGTGTTCCCGTCCGGGTCACGCAGCGTGAACATCGGCGGCACGCCCGGATACCGAAGGATCTCCGCGTCGACGTCCACGGCATTCGCCACCATCGCGGCGTGGTCGCCCTCGGCGTCGTCCGTCGTGAGCCGGATCCCCGTGTCGACACCGACCGGTGACGATCCCTGCGGGGCGATCGCGATGGTCGTGGTGGCCCCGGCCGGCGCCACCTCGATCCACCGTTGTCCCGCCCCGAACGGGACGTCCCGCGTGACCTCGAAGCCGAGGACGCCGGTGTAGAAGGCCAAGGAACGGTCTTGATCGACGGTCGGGACGGCGACCGTGCCGACCTGCGTGATCGATGTCGTGCGGGAGGTCATCGGCGTCCTTCCATGTAGCGGGTGCCGGAGTCTCGACCCGGTGTCGGCCCTGAGCCCGTCCGGCCGATGATGCCACCGACTCCGACGAAGCGGCGTCTGACTAGGTCGCGATCTCCCAGATGTGGCCGCCGGGATCGACGAAGCTCGCCGTTCGCACACCCCACGGCCGATCGATGGGCCCGTTCAGCAGGGTCACGCCACGCCTGGCGAGCTCCGCGCAGGTGGCATCCACGTCCTCGACGTTGATGGTCAGCTGGAGGCGGGATCCACCTTCACGCGCCGCCACGACGGCGGGCTCGATGAGGTCCCGCGCTGCTGGTTCCGTTAGCAGGTTGACGAGCGTGCTGCCGAACCCGAAGACCGCCGAGTCCTCGTCCTCGAAGACGACCGGCAGGCCGAAGACCCGCTGGTAGAACTCCCTGCTCGCCGCCAGATCGTCGACGAACAACGTGATGGCACCGATCGCCTTCGGCCATGCAACCGCATCCGTATCTTCCATGACGCACTCCTGACTGGTGACGACCTAGGATCGGCGCAATCGCACATCGGTCCCTCGGCGGATGGAGTTGGGGATCTCGGCGATGTCGTCGACGAACGCCACCAGGTCGACCAGCGCCTGCTCAGGAGCGTCGCCCGTGATCTCCACGTCGTACTCGATCGACGTCGATGTCGCGGGATCGCCGACATAGTCGCTGCTTGCCGTGACCCGCACGCGATCGAGGCGGATGCCACGCTTCGAAGCCTCTCGGAAGAGGTCGTTCGAGACGCAGCCGGCAACCGCGAGGTTGAGCAGCTGGCCGCCACTGAAGCCGCGGCCACCGCCCCCCACCGCCGTCGGCCGATCGACGACGACCGTCACCGACCCCGCCGACCCAAGAGCGGTCGGGCCGCCGTCGACCGATCGCACCTCGACTCGATAGGCGTCAGACATCCCGGTGCTCGGCCCCGGGCGGGATGTTCTGGTTGCTGCGGAAGAGATTGGTCGGATCGTAGGTGGCCTTGACGGCCCGCAGGCGCTCCCACGTCGCGCCCGGATAGGCCGCTCGGACGCGTGCCTCGCCCTCGTCGGTCAGGAAGTTGACATAGGCACCGTCGTCGCCCTGGCGCAGGGCAGCCGCGAAGTCGGTCACCCAGGCCTCGCGCACGATCCGGTCGTCCGGGCCATCGTAGAAGGCCGCCAGGCTGACGAGGATCCGACTCTGTCGGTGTGCAAAGGCCGTGGCGTCGACCGGGACTCGAGCGGCCGCCCCGCCCAGGACCGCGGAGCTGTGCGACCCGCAGGCTCGCGTCCGAGGCCTCGAGCCGTTCCACGATCGATCGTGCCGTCGTCCGATCGACATGATCCAGGAACATCGTGTGGGCGACCGCGGTCGGGTGGTAGTCGGGATCCTCGGGACCGTAGATCTCCGGGTAGGGCATCGCCTTGACCATGTCGGCGATGGGCGTCGCCAGCGCACGGAACGGCGCCATCGCCGCCTCGCCCGCCTCGAGCGGACCGACGTGACACAGGATGGCCAGGATGACGACCTGGCCGACGTGCTCCTCGGGCACGAACGGCATCGGCGGGCAGTTCATGACGTTGGCGATGGTCGAGACGGACTCCGGCGCGCCCTCAGCGGCCGCGATGAAGCCGGCCAGCGTGTCGGGCGTCGCAGGCAGGATGAGCATGCCACCGACGATCTGGCCGACCTCATGGAGTCGGTAGTTGAAGCGGGTCACGACACCGAAGTTGCCGCCGCCGCCACGGATCGCCCAGAACAGGTCCGGGTGGCTGACCGCGTCGGCCCGGAGGAGCGCGCCGTCGGCGGTCACGATCTCGGCGGCCAGCAACGAGTCGATGGTCAGGCCATGGGCGCGCACGAGGTAGCCGATCCCGCCGCCGAGGGTGATGCCACCGAGCCCGACCGACGCGGTGTCGCCAAAGCCGGTGGCCAACCCGTACGCTCCGACCGCGGTCGTGTACTCACCGGCCGTCAGCCCCGACTCCGCCCAGGCCGTGCGGCCCTGGACGTCGATCTCGATCGCGTGCATGGCTCGCATGTCGATGACGATGCCGTCGTCGATCACGCCGTGACCGGCACCACTATGTCCGCCGCTCCGAACGGCCAGCGGGAGCCCGGTCTCACGCGCCAGTGCGATGACCCGCGCGACGTCGCCGGCATCGGCGACCTGGACGATGAGCGCCGGACGTCGATCGACGTCCCCGAGGGTGACGGCGCGTGCGGCATCGAAGTCGGGGTCGTCGGGCGTGATGACCCGTCCGGTGATCTGCGTCTGGAGGGTCGGGGAGGGCCAGCAGGTCGGTCATGACTCCATGCTAGCCAGCATCAGGCATCCGGTTCGTACAGGTTGAGCAGGTTGCCGTCGGGATCACGGAGGTTGGCGTACGCGCCCCAGGCCTCACGCCCGCGCTCGGTGAAGACGACGCCACGGCCTTCCAGCCGCTCGATGGCCGCCTCGAGCCCTTCGACGCGGAAGGCCGGCACGATCGCGACACGCTCATGCTCGACGGGCTCGGCGTCTTGCGTCCCGAAGAGCTCGAGTCGCATGCCGCCAGCGTCGAAGGCCGCCCAGTCGACGCCGGGCTCGTGGAGCTCGGGATCGGGATCCTCGTCGATCGAGCTCAGACCGAGCACGTCACGGTAGAAGGCGAGCATGGCCGGGAAGTCGGCCGTCGAGATGAGCACGATGTCGAGCCGCACGGGGGCATGGTCGCAGACGCGTCAAAGTGCCACGACGTCGCGGGCACGCCGCCACGGTCCGAGATCGGCTACCGAACCAGCCCGGGCCGATCTTCAGTGCTTGTGGTCGTGCGGTCGCTCGTAGAGGTCGGCCTGCTGCTCGGTGTCGGACTTGTGCGTGTTCGACGGGCCGTCGAGGTCGCGCATGCCCGGGCGGTGACCGCCGACGAACATGTAGATGATCGTGCCGACCAGGAACAGGGCCAGGAGGAAGAGACCCACATAGAAGCCAGCCATGCGCGCAGTGTAGCGGCGCGCACGCCATGCAGGGCGTTGATCCCGCTCGAGATCGAGGGCGACGCCGGAAGCTCGGAAGGCGCGATGGACCTACCGCGAGACGCAGCCGACTGCTATCGTGGCGGCGCCATCGGAACGCGGATCGTCGCGCCATCCGTTCAGGCGACGAGAGAGGGAACCGCATGAAGCGACCGATCGGTATCACGCTGCTGGGCATCCTGTCCCTGGCGGCGGGCATCTCATTCCTGTTGCTCGGTCTCCAGCTGATGGGCGCCGTGACCTTCGGGCCGCTCCAGTCGGGATCGGGCGTCTGGGCCTATGGCCTGCTCGGTGACGCTCACCGGCCTCGCCTTCGCCGCCGCGGGCTTCGCGTTCTGGAGCCTCCAGCCCTGGGCCTGGCTCTTCGGCCACATCCTGGCCATCTTCGGCCTCCTGGAGGCGGTCCTCGTCTGGCTCTCGAGTGGAGACTTCGGGGCTGGGGTGGCGACGGGCCTGTTCCCGTTGCTGGTCCTCTGGTACCTGAACCGCGGGCCCGTCAAGGCGGCCTTCGGCCAGGCCGACGCCTAGAACCACCGCCGATGGCGCGCTGATCGCGCCAGGATCTCGGGGCCGTCCGCGCCAGGTGGCGTCGGCGGCCCCGTTCGCTGTCCCGCCGTGCCCGGCGAGCGGCGGCTGGTGCCACATCTTCCCGACTCTTGACGCTGGTACCTGGCGGCACCACACTCGGGCCGAGGCGAGGCAGCGCTTGATGGCCGGCGCCTGACCGGAACCGAAGTCGAGGGTCGGGTACCCAGCATGGGCTTGATCGTCCGCGCGGCTCGAGTCCACCCCACCGGCGGCACCGACGGCGACCTCGTCGACATCCGCATCGACGACGGCTTCATCATGGCCATTCGGCCGATGGGCGTCCTGCAAGCCAGCGGCGAGGACCGGGTCATCGAGGCGGACGGCCGATTGTGCTCACCCCCTCTGGTCGACCCACACGTCCACCTCGACGCCGTGCTGACCGTGGGCGAGCCGCGCTACAACGTGTCCGGTACGCTCATCGAGGGCATCCAGACCTGGGCCGAGCGGAAGCCGACGCTGACGCACGAAGACGTCAAGTCACGTGCCCGCGAGGCGATCCTCTGGGAGGTCGCTCAGGGGACAGGCTTGATCCGATCGCACGTCGATGTCTGCGATCCGAGCCTGGTGGCCCTCAGGGCGCTGTTGGAATTGCGCGAGGAGATGCGGGACATCGTCGACCTCCGCCTCATCGCCTTCCCGCAGGATGGGGTCCTCTCGTTCCCGAACGGCAAAGAGCTGATGCGAGAGGCCATACGCCTCGGCTGCGACGTCATCGGCGGCATCCCGCACTACGAGTGGACGCGCGAGGATGGCGTCGACGAGGTGCACTTCCTGTTCGATCTGGCGCGCGAGACGGGTCGGCCCATCGACCTCCATTGCGATGAGACCGATGACGATCAGTCGCGCTTCCTGGAGGTCGTCGCCGCCCGGACGATGCGCGACGGCATGCAGGGCCGCGTGGTCGCCGGCCACACCACAGCGATGGGTTCGTACAACGATGCCTATGCCTTCAAGCTGCTCCAGATCCTGAAGCGCGCCGGCGTGACCATCGTGGCCAATCCGCTCGACAACATCGTCCTCCAGGGCCGGTTCGATAGCTATCCCAAGCGACGCGGGATGACGAGGGTCAAGGAGCTGGATGCCGCGGGCGTCAATGTCGCCTGCGGACACGACTCGATCATGGATCCCTGGTACCCGCTTGGACGTGGCTCGATGCTCGACGCGCTCTCGATGCTCGTGCACGTGGCTCAGATGACCGGCCGCTCGGAGCTCTTTCGTGCCTACGAGATGGTGACCACGAACCCTGCCCGTGCCGCCGAGGTCCCGTGGGGTGTCAGCGAGGGGTCGCCCGCGAACCTGGTCGTCTTCGATTGCGCCGACGAGGCGGAGGCCATCCGGCTGCGCCCCGCGGCGCGCTGGGTCTTGCGTCAAGGAAGGGTGGTGGCAGAGACGCAGCCAGCGAGCAGCATCGTGAGCCGCGCAGACGGCTCGAGCGTCCCGGTGTCATACGTCAAACCGTAAGGAGGAAGGGATGGCGACCGAGGTCCTCACACGCGAAGGGATGCCCACCCGCGAGGGTGACATGACCATCGAAGCGCATGGCATGGAGCCCATCCCCGAAGCCGCCCGCTACGGATCGGTGGGCCGCATCTTTACCGTCTGGTTCACTCCGAACCTGGTGCCGGCAGCGTTCGCCATCGGCACCCTCGCCGCTGCTGACTTCCTGCAGGTCGGCTTTACGACCGGTCTGGCGGCCATCATCGTGGGCAATCTCGTGGGCTCGGTCCTGGTCGGCTTGCTTGGCCAGATGGGCCCGGCGACCGGGATGGCCCAGATGCCCCTGGCCCGCCTTCCGTACGGCAAGAGCATCGTCGTCCCGGGCCTCCTGAACTGGATCAGCTGCATCGGCTGGGACGGCATCAACTCGATCTTCGGCGCGACGGCGGTGACCATCATCGTGCCGGCCGTGCCGTTCTGGCTGGCACTCGTCTTCATCGTCCTGGCCCAGGGCCTGCTGGGCGTCATCGGCTATGAAGGCATCCACACATTCGAGAAGTACGGAGCCATCGTGCTCGGCGCCCTGTTCGCCATCCTGACCGTCGTCATCGTGCCCAAGGCCGGCACCGGCATCGCACGCGTGGATGGCTTCGAGGGCCTCGATCAACTCGGTGCCTTCGTGCTCTTCAGCTCCATCACCGCCAGCTTCGTCATCGCCTGGGCGCTCTATGCCTCCGACTACAGCCGCTACCTGCCTCCGACGGCGTCTCGCTCGCGCATCTTCTGGTGGACCGTTCTCGGCCTGACCCTATCGGCGGGCTGGATCGAGCTCCTCGGTCTGCTGGTAGCCGATCAGGCCAAAGGCGGCGCCGTGCAGGCCATCAACGACCTGATGGGCGGCGGCAGCATCCTGGCCATCGTGGCGATGGTCGCCATCGTGCTCGGCACGATCGCGGTCAACGCCATGAACGACTACACGGGCTCGCTCTCGCTGCAGGCCGCCGGCGTGCGCGTCAAGCGGGTCTATTCGGCCGTGGTCGTTGCCATCCTCGGCTTCCTCTTCACGCTGTACCTCAATTCCGGCGACTTCTTCTCCAAGTTCGAGAACTTCCTGCTCTTCATCAGCTATTGGATCGCACCCTGGGGCGCGGTCGTCCTGGTCGATTGGTGGCTTCGGAAGCGCACGGCTGATCCTACGAGCCTGGTCGACTTCGCCAAGCTCCCGCGCGGCCTGCTCGGGCTCACGGCGCTGATCATCGGGTTCATCGCGTCGGCGCCGTTCCAGACCTCGGTGCTCGGTGGCGACATCGCGACTGCGACGGGCCTGCCGATCAACACGGTGGCGGCCGGTAGCCTCCACTATGCCGACTTCGCGTACCTCATCGGCTTCGTGGTCTCGGCTCTGGTCTATTGGATCGGTGCGAGGGTCAGCCAGGGTCGCCAGACGAGCGCTTGACCAGCGCGAAGCGCCTGAACGGCGCGAACGACGGGCCCTCGACGGCCTCGGTGCATACCACCGGGGCCGTCGCTGAGCCACGCCTCGCAGGCAGCCTCAAGCCGGCAGGACCGGCGGCTCGTGGACACGGGCCACCAGATCGAGCCCCTCCACCCACGCCGCTACCTCGGCGCACGTCGCGATCCATAGTCCGTCGACCTGTCGGGCACGCGCGATGAGCCCCTCGAGGGCCGCCGCTCGGGACGCCCGACCCGAGATGAAGGGATGGTTCGTGAGCATGAATAGCCCTCCCTCGTCGACGAGCGCGGTCAGCTCGAGCTCCCAACGCGCCGTCACGTCGGCCGGGCTGGCGATGACCCCGGAGCCGGTGATGCCCGGCAGGTAGGCGTATGGCTCCCAGTCATCGAGGCTCCAATGCGCCGGGAGCTCGATGATCGTGGCTGCATCAGCGTCGGGACCGACGGCCAATCGGTACGGATGGTCTGCGTCCATCAGGCCCGAGTCGTATCGGAATCCGTGCTCGGCCAGCAGACCCGGCAGCTCGTACGAGAGCTCCCACATCGGCGCCCGATAGCCCATCGGGCGGATGCCGACGACGGCAGCGAGCGACTCGAGCCCGCGCATCAGGCGAGCTTCCTGGGTCGCCCGATCGACACCACGCGAGCTTTCGTGCAGATAGCCGTGGTGGCCGATCTCATGGCCAGCGTCGTGGATCGCTCGGATCGCCTCGGGCCATCGCTCGGCCGTGTAGCCAGGCACGAAGAAGGTGGCTTGCACGCCCTGCCGCTCGAGCAGGCGAAGCAGTCGGGGCACGCCGGTTCGCGGCCCATACGCCTGATGACTCATCACGTCGAGCCACGCTGCGGCCTCGGGGTATTCGGCCAGGATGACCGCCTCGGCATCGACGTCGAAGGTGAAGCAGGCCGCCGCGCGGATGCCGTCCGGCCAGCGAAAGCCGTCTGGCATGGCCATGCGCCACGTCTCGTAGGCCTTCCGAAGCGGCGGGTCGCTCGTCGGCCGGCCGGTCACCGTGCGATGCGGCGTAGCGCCGCCAGGGAGAGCATCTCGAAGGCCAGGTTCGCCGCCAGGAAGGCGGTCTGCCCAGCCGGATCGTGAGCCGGGATGACCTCGACCACGTCGAAGCCCACGAACTCGATGCCGGTCAGTCCGCGCACGATGGTCAGCGCATCGTGCGCGCTCAAGCCACCAGGCTCCGGTGTGCCAGTGCCGGGCGCGAAGGCAGGATCGACGACGTCGATGTCGAAGCTGACGAACGCGGGACGATCCGCCACGCGCGCGCGGATCACCTCCGCAGTGGCCGTCGCCCCCAGACGCAGCACGTCCTCGGTGCTGAGGTACTCGAGACCGAGCTCCGAGCGGAGGCCCGACCAATCGTCAGCCGCATACAGTGGCCCGCGCAGGCCGACCTCGATCGAGTGCTCGACATCGACGAGCCCCTCCTCGATCGCGCGACGCATCCAGGTGCCGTGGTTGTACCGCTCGCCGAAGTACGAGTCCCAGGCGTCCGTGTGCGCATCGAAGTCGACCACGGCCACCGGCCCACGCGTGCGAGTCGCGCGCAGGTGCGGCAGCGTGCAGGAGTGATCGCCGCCGACGAGCAACGGGATGACGCCGGCGTCGACGATGGGAGCGATCGCCGCTTCGATAGCAGCGTAGCTGCGCTCGATGTAGCCGGGCACGATGGACACGTCACCGTAGTCGACGCAGCTCAACACCTCGAACGGCGCCACGTCCAGATTCGGGTTGTAGGGCCGGAGCATGACGCTCGCAGCCCGGACCGCGTTGGGCCCGAATCGGCCCCCGACCCGGTAGGTCACGCCGGTGTCGAAGGGCACGCCGACGACGGCTAGGTCGACGTCCTCCAACGTCCGAACATGCGGCAGGCGCGCGAACGTCGATGGTCCGGTGAATCGCGGCGAGGCGAGCGAGTCCTCGGGCCCATAGCGAGGCATTTCGACCCTCCCCTGGATCAGGTCGCTCCACGGTCGGGCGGAGTGTAGCGGCCCGGCCACACCCACCGTGTGCCATGTTGATCGACCATCCTCAGATGAGGACAGCCACGTGTCGCTGGACACCGACTGTCCACGTGCCACCGATCTCATGATATGGTTGACGTGTCAACGACCACGGTTCGCGCCCCAAGCGCGGACAACGACAAGGATCAGGAACCAGACTATGCCCGCCATCACCGCCGACACGCTCAAGCTCCCGCACATCACGCGAGTGCGGCCGGACAGCGTCCCGCGGACCGTCCTGGGGACGGTCGATTCGCCGACTCGGCTCGAGGGCGAAGGCTTCCAGGTCCGGCGACCGTTCCCGGGCATCGACCTCTCGATCGCCGACCCGTTCCTGCTGCTCGACCACCTCGGCGCGGTCGAATACTCCCCCGGTGAGGCCAAGGGCGCCCCGGACCATCCGCATCGCGGCTTCGAGACGGTCACCTACATCATCGACGGCGCCATCGAGCATCGTGACTCGATGGGCGGGGGCGGGACGATCACCGACGGGGCCACCCAGTGGATGACGGCCGGGGCCGGCATCGTGCACTCCGAGATGCCGCCCGAGTACCTCGTCCGCCGCGGTGGGCTGTTCCACGGCGTCCAGCTGTGGGTCAACCTGCCGGCGACGCTCAAGTGGTCACCGCCGCGCTACCAGGACATCGAGCCCAGCCAGGTCGCCCTGCTTGCCTCGACCGACGGCGGCGCCCTGGTCCGCATCATCGCCGGCGAGATCGACGGCCTGGCCGGACCGGGCTCGACCTACACGCCGATCGCCTACGCCCACGCCACCATCCAACCCGGCGCCCGCCTCGACGTCTCCTGGCGACCCGACTTCAATGCGCTCGTCTATGTCCTGGCCGGGAACGGCAGTGTCGGAGCCGAGGCCGTCCCGATCCACGAAGGCCAGCTCGCGGTCTTCGGCGCCGGCGACCATATCGTCATCGAGGGCGATCGACGCCCGGACGGCCCGACCGAAACGCTGGAGATCCTCATCCTCGGCGGCCTGCCGATCCGCGAGACGATCGTCTCGTATGGCCCGTTCGTGATGAACACCCGCGAGGAGATCATCGAGGCCATCCGGGACTATCAGGCCGGCCGCATGGGCCAGATCCCGCCGATCACCCGCTAGGCGCGCCGGGCGGCCGAACCCCGCGCAAGAGGCCGGAACGCGAAGAGACCGACCGGCTGGGCGCCGATCGGTCTCGAGCTGGCGTCGGAGCCTGACCGGCCGAGGGCCGGTGCTCCAAACCGCGACTAGCCGGCGGGCGGAGCCGGCGGAGCGGGCGGCGGGGTCTGGGTCGGGGCGGGTGCCGGAGCAGGTGCCGGAGCGGCCATCGCAGCGGCAGCCGCAGCGTTCGCTTCGGCGACCTTCTGCATCGCGTCGCGCTGCTCAGGTGTCAGGAGCGACATCTCGTGCTCGACGAAGACGTTCCGGACGCCTGGGTAATTGAGGTAGAAGAAGATCGCGAAGGCCAGCAGCCAGCCGATCGTTTCAGCTTCTGTCGTCGAACCATTGCCGAGGACCGCGAAGAAGCCAAAGATGATCGTGAAGATGCTGATGAAGATGCCGAAGGACCACGCGTAGGCGCGGACGTTCCAGAAACCTTCAGCCACGTAGATCCAGATGGCGGCCAGAAGGATCGCCCAGAGGGCCGGTCCCCATTGAGCCTCGGGGAATGAGACTTCCTTGCCGAAGAACGTCCAATTGACGATGCCCAGGAAGACCAGGGTGCGCCAGATCTCGAACAGCGCGAGGAGTCCCGCTCCCAAGGCTAGGAGCGTGACGCCGATAGGTCGTTTCATGAAGCGTTGAGCCTCCCTCGTGGTGTCCCTCGGGATCGGGGACCGCTGCGCTGAGCATAGCCGCCCGGGAGCCGGATTCCAATGCCAATCGGCACCATCTCGCCTGTCGACCGCGTCGCGGCCATGGCCGACGTCTATCATGCCGCTCGGCCTATCGAATGCCACACACCGCGTGTCGAAGGAGCGCCGGCGCGATGTCCCTGGAGATGCGCAGTCCGCCAGGGTTCGTGTGATCAGGCACCTGCGGTCGCGGGTCGCTCCTGACTCCTCGCCATGACCCCTACATCGCGCGTCGTCGCCCGCATGCCACCGGAGATCCTGGGACATCGCCCGCGACCGGCAGAAGCTCGGCGTCCTGCTCGCCGCGATCATCGCCACGCTGGCGGCCGGACTCGATCCGCATGTCTTCGGCCCCTCGTCGCCGACCGTCCAGGCCGCGCTGCGCACGCGCCCCCAGATCGAGACGGTCTACCTGCTGGCCGTCGTCGCCCAGGCGGCCGGGTTCCTCATCGGTGGCGTGATCGGTGACCTGGGTCGGCGTCGACGCGTGCTCCTGATCGGACTGGGCCTCCTGGCCATCGGCGAGGCCGTGGCGATGGTGGGGGAAGGTGGCCCCCTCTTCCCCATCGGACGGGTGCTGGCTGGGGCTGGCGTCGGCCTTTCGGTGCCGGTCGCCCTGGCGTGGGTGGCGATCACCTACGACGGGGTGGCCCGTGCGACCGCCATCGGCTTCACGTATGCCGCCTATGGCGCTGGTGTCGGGATCGCGGAGACCCTCGTGAACCTCTTCGCGCAGTCGATCGGAACGTGGCCCTCGTTCGTCCTGGCGGGAACGGCGTGCGCTGAGCGCTCTCCTCATGGCGCGCCGATGGCTGCCTCGGGTGGATCGCCCTGTGGATGCGCCCCGCCTGAGCGTCGTCAGCAACGTCCTGTGGGCCTACGCCTTACTAGCCGGGACCGCCTCGCTCATCGCCGTCGGCGGTGGCTTCGTTCTGGCCGTCAGGCTTGCGATCCTGGCCAGCGGCGTCGCGGCGCTGATCGCCTTCTGGCTGGTCCGACGCCGTCTAGGCGCCAGCGCGAAGGGGCGGCGGTCCACGTTCGGGCGGTGACGGTCGCGCTCTTCGCGGGCGTCATCATCGCCTTCGCCCAGACGGCGCCGCTGGCGCAGGCGCCGATCTTCTTCCAGCTCGCGAAGGGCTTCTCGCCGATCGTGGCTGTGCTGGCCATCGTGCCCATCATCCTTGCCCTGGTGCTTGCCGGGCCGATCGCGGGATGGCTCCTTACGCGACTGGAGCCGAGAGTGCTCATCGCCGGCGGGCTGGGAGTGCTCGGGCTCGGCGACCTCGCCGTCGCTCGCGCCGCGCCCGACACGGGCTACCTCTTCTTCGTCATCCCGTTCCTGGCCATCGGGGCCGGCTTCGTCATCGGGACGACCATCCGTACGGCGATCATCTTCGCCAGCGTGCCGCGGCATCTGCCGGCCACAGCGGCGGCGCTCAACCAGACGTCGATCACCGTCGGTACGCAGCTCGGCCTGGTGGTCGTCACCTCGGTCGTGGCCCGGGTCGCCCTCGACACCTTCGGCCGGTCCGTCGCGACGGCGCTGGCTCCCGCTGACCAGCCGGCTGCCATCGCGAAGTTCACTGACCTCCTGAATGCCATCGGCACCAGCTCATTCGGGACCCTTGTCGGCGACGCCAGCCCGAGAGGCCTGGAGGCTGCCGGCAGCGCCTACGCCGCCGGCGTCAGCGCGAGCATGGCCATCGCCGGCGCGGCAGCCCTGATCGGGGCTGTCGTGTGCTGGTTCGGGATCGGCCGACGCGCTCGCTTGATCGCGGTCTATGAGCACGCCGACGAGCCCAAGTCCGGTCAGCCAGCGAGCGCGCTGGCTCGAAGCACCGACTCGCCGGCGGCCGGCGCTGCCAGAGTCCAGCCGACCCGACCCTGACCTCCGCCGTTCGCGGTATAGTCGCTTTCCGCGAGCGAGCGCCCTGGCCGAATCGCCGGACATCTCGACGCGATCTGGCCCACCTCGTCGACCGACATGCCTGACGAGACCCTGCACAGGAGGCGCACCATGACCCTTGGACCGTTGGAGTACACGGTCATCGGCTTCCGTGATAACGAGCATTTCACCGGCAAGATCGCCGAGGAACTCGAGAAGATCACCAAGCGCGGCGTCATCCGCATCGTCGACATCGTCTTCGTGGCCAAGGCGAACGACGGCGAGATCGCCATCATCGAGGCCGACGGCCTCGACCAGAAGGCTTTCGCGGCCCTGCAGCCGGCCCTGCAGGATCACATGGGCCTCTTGACGGCCGAGGACGTGGCCAACCTGGCGATGGACATCCCCGCCGGAACGTCGGCCATGATGATCATGTTCGAGCACCGTTGGGCCGAGCACCTCAAGGACGCCATCCAGGATGCCGGAGGCTTCCTCGTCGCCCGCGAGACCATCCCGCCGGAGATCGTGGCCGCCATCAGCGCCGAGATCGAAGCCGGCGCCGTCGTCGGCGCCTAGACCGTACGCCGAAGAGAGCACGAAGGAGAACGAGGATGCCGAGGATGATGCGCCGCATCGGGCGGGCTGCCGTGGTCACGGCGGTGATCGCCGGCACGGCTGGCGCCGTCCACCACCACCAGGAGCAGAAGTACGCCAACCAGGCCGCGCAGCAGCAGCAGGCGGCGTACGACCAGCAGATGGCCGCGCAACCGGCTCCCGCCCCTGCGGCCGCTCCCGCGGCGCCCGCGGTCGATCCCCAGACTGCGCAGCTGGAGAACCTGGCCAACCTGCACGCCCAGGGCATCCTGACCGACGACGAGTACGCGGCCGCCAAGGCCAAGGCGCTCGGCATCTGACGTGGGAAGGTGACCTGCGTCACCGCAACCTGACTCGACGACCCGGTCCATCAAGACCGGGTCGTTTCGATTCCTCGGCGGATCTCCCCGTCGCGCGGTCCGGTCGCACATCGGCCTCGTCGGTCGGGCTATCGTGGCAGAACGCCCTGAGGCGTCATCGCCGAGTGCGGCAGGAGGGATGAATGAGCACCCAGACCGCCGTCCTCAAGCAGCACAGCAGCTCCTACGACATCTTCATCCTCGTCCTGACCATCATGTCGCTGGCGGTGATGGTCCTGCTCCTGCTGCCCCTCAGGCGAGACGCTGCATCTCCTGCGCTTCTACGACAACGCGGTCTGCGTCGTCTTCCTGATCGACTTCTTCGGCAACCTCGCTGGCGCACATCCCAAGAATGCCTATCTCGTCGGCCGGCGCGGCTGGCTCGACCTCCTGGGCTCCATCCCGAGCTTCGGGCTCTTCCCGTCGTTCGGCCTGCTGCGCCTGTTCCGCCTCAGTCGGCTGGCACGTGTCAGCAGGATGCTCCGCGGCCAGGCGCGTGAGCGGCTGATCAAGGATGTGATCGACAATCGTGGGCAGTACGCGATCTTCATCACCATCCTGGCGGCATTCATCGTGCTCTCCGTGTCCACGGTCCTCGTGCTGCAGTTCGAGAGCAAGTCGCCAGACGCCAACATCACGACCGGCGGCGATGCACTCTGGTGGGGGCTGGTGACCATCACGACGGTCGGCTATGGGGACTACTTCCCGGTCACCGCCCTCGGGCGGATGACTGGCGTCTTCGTCATGTTCGCGGGCGTCGGGATCATCGGCAGCCTCGCCAGCATCCTGGCCAGCGTCCTCGTGCCGCCGCCGAAGGAGCAGGTCGAGACGACCGCCGAGTCGCCTCCGACTGCCGGAGCGAATGACGCTGTCGCAACGCAGCTCGACAACATCCGGGCGGAGCTCGCCGCCCTTCGCGAGTCCCTGGCGGACCGACCGTCTGCCTCGTCGGACTGAGATGGCGACGAGGGACGATGTCTGGCCGGGCCCCGCGAGAGGTAGGGTTCCGGCGATGACCGAGAGCGGCACCGCGACGACCGAGAGCACCGCGCCGCCGAACGCAAAGATCGTCCTCGGCTCGCTCATCCTTGTGGCGGCTGTCGCGAACCTGAACCTGTCGGTGGCCAACGTCGCCCTGCCGTCCATCGGGGCGTCGTTCGATTCGTCCCAGACGACGCTCGACCTGATCGCCGTCGGCTACTCGCTTGGCCTCGCTGCGTCCGTACTCTGGTTCGGAGCGCTGGGCGATCGGTACGGACGGAAGTTGATGATCGTCCTGGGGATGCTCATCACGATCCCCGCCTCACTCGTCGCGGCGCTCGCCCCGACCGATACGGTCCTGTTCGGCGCGCGGGTCGTCGGTGGCCTGGCCGCGGGTATGGCCTATCCGACGACGCTGGCGCTGATCACCGCGCTCTGGTCAGGGCCGGCGCGCACACGCTCGATCGCGATGTGGTCTGCCCTTGGCGGCGGGGTCGCGATGCTCGGCCCGCTCGTCTCGGGCTTCCTGCTCGAGTCGTTCGTCTGGGGTTCGGTCTTCCTGGTGACCCTCCCGCTCGCGGTCCTGGCCCTGTATCTGGCCAATAAGCACGTGCCTGCCCACGTGAACGAGGCGACACAGCCGGTCGACAACCTCGGTGGCGTCCTTTCGGCGGTGATGATCGGCGCGTTGATCCTGGGCCTCAACTTCATCGCCGTGCCCAGCCTGCAGCAGATCGCCGTCGGCCTGTTCATCGTGGCCGGCGGGGGGTTGGTCCTGTTCATCCTCCGGCAGCGACGAGCCAGGAATGCGCTCTACGATCTCAAGGTCGCGGCTCGACGGACCTTCTGGGTGGCGGCCACGGCGGGCATCATCGTCTTCGGCTCGCTGATGGGTGTCGCCTTCATCAACCAGCAGTACCTGCAGAACGTGCTCGGCTACAGCACGCTCCAGGCTGGCGCCGCGATCCTGCCGGCGGTCTTCTTCATGGTGCTGGTGGCGCCACGCTCGGCAAAGCTCGTCCAGGAGCGCGGGTCTCGCGCCACGCTGCTGCTGGGGCAGGTGGTCCTGGCGCTCGCGTTCGTCGGCATGCTTGCTCCTGTGGGGTGAGGGCACGAACTACCTGTTCGTCGCCATCCCCCTCGCGCTCATGGGCATCGGCGTCGGACCTGGCAGGTACGCCGTCGTCCAACTCCCTCACCGGGCTCGGTCCCAGTGCGGCGGGTGGGCATGGCGTCGGGCACGGCCGACCTGCAGCGCGACCTCGGCGGCGCATTGATGACTTCGATCTTCGGCGCCCTGCTCACGGCCGGCTACGCGGCCGCGATGGGCACCGCCATCGCGGACTCCGGGCAGGACATCACGGCCACGACACAGAGCGAGCTCCAACTCTCGTACTCCAGCGCGGAAGACATGAGCGCTCAGTACCCGCAATACGCCGATCAGATCACCGCCGCGGCCCAGCAGTCTTTCCTGGATGGCGATCAGCTGGCCTACATGGCGGGGCTTGGAGCGGTCGTGCTGGGCCTCGGGCTGACGTTCTTCCTCTTCCCGAAGAAGGAGGATGAGGCCCGGCTGCACGCCGAGTTCCAGGCGGAAGATGAGCGCCCAACGGCCGCCAGCGGCCATCCCCCTGTGGCCGCTCGGGCCTGACATCGGAGCGCACCGACAGCCGTCACCTCATCCGGTAGCCGGCCGGAAGGCAAGACCGTCTCCATTCCGCTCCACGAAGACCTGTCCCGTGGCACCATTGGGGGTCGAGGGACACCTCCGGATGTCGGGGACCTCAGCCCCCGCCCAGACACAGGCGATGGAGGGCATCGTGGCTAGCACGAAGAGCGACAAGGTCCACCAGGCTGACGGACCTGCTGTCGATGCAGCGGGGTCCGAGGTGGCCTCCGACTCAGCACACGCCGAGGGCCCGACCCTTGATCCGACGCCAGAGGAGATCGAGGCGTGGGCTGAACGCGAGCGGAAGCGGCGTGAGGAGTGGCTGCAAGGCCCGGACGAGGACGAGCGGGCGGCCTTCGCGCGCCGGGTACGGCAACGCCGGATCGCGCGGCTGTACCGGGATCCTGGGGAGATCGATGCGTTCGAGCTGGCCCGTGAGATGGCGCGCTATCCGCGTGAGGCACAGCTCGCCGCCGAGGGCGCCATGAGCCTCCTCTGGCGATGGTATCGACACCGCATGGCCGAATTCGTCGAAGCGGGGCGCGAGTGGGAGGAAGGGTCAGCCAAGCCGGCGCGGCGTCGCCGGGTCCGACTCGACGACGACAGTTAGCCAGGTCGCTGATGCTACCCCGCAGGCTCGTTGAGCACGGGCCTGGCCGGGGCCCGGTTGCCATGGCCCTCCGATGATCAGCCTGCTGCGGCACCCGGGTCGTGCCTGGCAGGTGCTCAGGGTCTTCGCCCGCCTCCTGCTCTTCCCATCGCAGCGGCGGCAGCAACCTCGCCCGGCCCGCCTGCGGATGGCGTTCGAGGAGCTCGGCGGCGCCTGGGTGAAGTTCGGCCAGATGCTGGCGATGCGCTTCGACCTCCTGCCGGCGGCGTACTGCGACGAGCTGTTCAAGCTGCTCAACCAGGTCCGTCCATTCCCCTACGCGCAGGTGCGGGACATCGTCGACCACGAACTCGGCGCGCCGCCCGAGATCGTGTTCGGGACGTTCGAGAGCGAGTCGTTCGCCGCCGCCTCGATCGGCCAGGTGCATCGCGCGACGCTGCTGGATGGCACCCGCGTCGCCGTCAAGGTCCAGCGTCCGGACATCCGGGAGACGATGCAGTCGGACATCGATCTCATGTACTCGCTCTCGTGGTTCGTCGACCGGACCAGGTTGTTCGGCGCCACGCGCGCACGCGACGTCATCGATGAGTTCGCACGTTGGACGACCGACGAGCTCGACTACCTGGTCGAGGCCCGACAGGCGACGCTTCTCTATGAGCACGCGCGCGGCGATCGCCACGAGCGCATCGCGCGCGTCTATCGGGACTTCACGACGTCACGCGTCCTGACCACCGAGCTGATCGAGGGCGTGCCGCTCATCGAGATCATGTCCGCCAAGCGTGACGGCGATGCGGCGTATTTCGATGACCTGGCCGCGGAGGGCTACGACCTCGACCGGGTCGTCCGTCGCCTGGACTGGAACATGCTCAACCAGGTCTACGTGCTCGGCTACTTCCACGCCGACCTGCATCCGGCCAACCTCTACGTCCTGCCCGGAAACGGCATCGGTTACGTCGATTACGGGCAGGTCGGCCATCTGCCCGAACGCGTCCGTGAGTCGATGACCTTCTACGCGTCCCTGCTCTTCCGCGGCGAAGTCGAAGGTGCCATCAGTGAGCTCATGCGCTGGTTGGTGCCGACCGTGGGTACGGATCCATCTGCCGCCCGTCGGCAGCTCACACGGGCCCACGAAGCGTTCCTCTATGGCGCCTCCACCTATGTCCGGGCGGCGACCGGGACCGGCCGCCGCGACCCCACGGCCATCAATCCGTACTCCAAGCTGGCGGTCGACATCATGGGCATCATCCGGGACACCGAGCTCGAGATGAGCCAGAGTCTGGTCGCCTACTTCAAGATGCTCGTCACGCTCGGCACCTTGCGGCATGAGCTGGCCGTCGACTACGACTTGCCCGCCACGGCACGGCGCTTCTTCAGCCGTCTCATGCGCCAGCAGGCGCTGTCGATGCTCGACGTGCGGCTGACGGCGGACCGGATGTACGCGGGCCTCTTTCGGCTCCGGCGTGGCATCGAGTTCCTGGAGTTCATCGAAACCCAGCAACCGGCCATCACGGCAGGCGTCGATTTGCTGTTCGGGATCCGCCGCCGGGCGCGAGCCGTGGGACGGAGGCTGGTCGGTCTCGGGGCGGCCATCCTGATCGTTGGCGGTGCCCTGTACCTCGTTCTGGCTGCGCCCGACGATACCCGCCGCATCCTGCCCGACGGGGTGTCCTACGATTCAGTCCACGCTGGGTTGCTGGTCACGGTCATCGCCCTCGTGGGTGCGCTCATCTGGCAGCTGCGACAGTTCGGCCGAGGTGGTTGACGCAGGCTGCCACGGCACAAGCACTGCCGCCCCTGGATAGCCGCATCTCCTGCTTCGCCACGCGACGGCATCATCGTCTCCGCGGACCGTCCGCGACCTGCCCCGCAGCCATAAGATGCGTCGATGACGACCTCAAGCGCCAGGCGTGCGGGCGACCGCCGCACGCGGCCAGTTCCAACAGCCGGATGAGTACGGGCTCGCCCTCGTCCTGATCCTGGCCACCATCGTGACCGTCGCCATCGCCGGTGGTCGGCCGATCGGCCAGCTGTTCGCCGCCGCACTCAGCGGAGGCACGCTGCTGTTCATCCTGCATACGTCGCAGGCGCCACGTCGGACAGTCCGGGTCGCGACGGTCGTCGTCGATCCTGGCGCTGGCAAGCACGACCCTCGGCATCGTGGCGCAGAACGGGTTCGTGGACGGCACGGCCTACGGCCTGATGATCGCCTTCATCGCCGTCGTCTCGCCGATCATCATCGCCAGCCGGATCATCCGACACGAGACGATCACCCTGCGCACGGTCGCCGGCGCGCTCTGCTTGTACCTGTTGATCGGCCTCTTCTTCGCGACGGTCTACGGGCTCTTGTCACAGGTGCAAGACGGCGGGTTCTTCGTCCAGACCGACCACCCGGACTCGACCGACTTCATCTACTTCAGCTTCATCACGCTGACCACGACGGGCTACGGCGACTTCACGGCGGCGTATCCCTTGGGCCGGATGCTGGCGGTGACCGAAGCCCTCTTCGGCCAGCTCTACCTGGTCTCGGCGGTCGCGCTCCTGATCGCCAATATCGGCCGCAGCCGCCACGAGGAGCGCGGCTCAGTACCGGACGTGCTGGAGGAGATCGGCGCGCTGGCCGACCCTCCACCGAGGTGATCCGCCGACCGACCGCTGACCTGCCGGCCGACCGGTCCGTTGCTGGCGACGTCGGTGCGTCCGGCGGCGCGCCCGCGACGCCGTTATGCTCGCCGTTCGCGCTGGTCAACACCGGCGGTGAAGAGGCAGGGATCAGGATGGGTTACCTCCGACGGATGGGGGACTTCTACCGCCTGCAGCTCAGGCTGATCTGGCATTGGCGGGCGGGCCCTCGCGCCCTCATCAAGCGGGCCATCGCCGCGTTCCTGATCAGCCTCGTCTCGCTCGTCCTCACCGCCTGGCTGATGCCGGACCGGTTGATCATCGACTCGTGGTGGGGCGCCCTGGCGGCCGTCATCTTCCTGTCCGTCCTCAACCTGCTCGTCCGGCCACTGATCCTGGCGACGGTCGCCGGACGATCCGTCATCGCCCTTGGCTTGCTGACGCTCGCCTTCCAGGTCGTTGCCGTCCTGCTGCTCGACCCCTTCGTGCCCGACGTCTCGCTGGGAGGCACCGTCGGTTCCGGCGGCATCCTGGATGCGGTCCTCGTCTCGTTCGTCTTCGGGTTCTTCATGACCGCGTTGAGCGCGGCGCTTGCCGTCGGCGAGGACGAGTCGTACTACGGCGCCCTGGTCCGTGCGCTCGCCGCCGAGACGTTCGAAGTGATCCACACGGACGAGCCCGGGCTTGTCATCCTGCAGGCCGACGGCCTCTCGCACGACGTCATGACGCACGCGATACGAGCCGGGCGCGTGCCGGTGATGTCGCGTTGGCTGCGTGACGGCAGCCACAAGCTCGGGCATTGGACCGCGCTGCTGCCGTCGACGACGCCGGCCAGCCAGGCCGGCATCCTGCATGGCAACAACGACGGCATCCCCAATTTCCGCTGGTACGAGAAAGAGACCGGGCAGATGCTGGTCGCCAATCACCCAGAGGACGCGACGATCATCGAGTCGCGGATCACCAACGGCGAGGGCCTGCTGAGCCCGGGTGGCGCCAGCGTCGGCAACCTGTTCACCGGTGACGCGCCCCGCACCTTCATGGTCATGTCGCGGATCAAGTCCAAGGAAGGCGGCCTGGGCGAGAGCCAGGCCTTCGCGACCTTCTTCGTCAGTCCATACAACTACATCAACATGATCGGCCGCTACCTGGCGGAGGTCATCAAGGAGAACATCCAGTCGAGGCGCCAACGGCGCGCGGGGATCGTGCCGCGCATGCATCGGGGGTTCCCTTACCCATGGGTGCGAGCCGCTACGAATGTGGCCTTGCGAGCGCTCGGCACCACGCTCGTGACGCAGGAGATGTGGCGTGGCACACCCGTCATCTACCTCGATTACACCGACTACGATGAGATCGCCCACCACAGCGGGCCGGAGCGGCCCGAGTCGCTCGACGCGCTCGACGGCGTCGATCGCGAGATCGGCGTCCTCGAGAAGGTCGCCGCCAACGCCCCGCGTCCGTATCGCTTCGTCATCCTCGCCGACCACGGCCAGAGCCTTGGCAGGACCTTCCTCCAGCGCTACGGCGTCACGCTCCAGGACGTCGTGCGGTCCCTGATGGGGGGCTCGGTGTCGGTCGAAGCCGCCACGGCGCAAGTCGAGGACTGGGGCCAGATCAACGCATTCCTGACCCAGGTCAACACGACCAAGGGCGTGACCGGTGCCATCAGCCGCGCTGCGACACGAAACCGCGCCAAGGATGGCGTCGTGGACATGGGCTCCCAGCACACCGCGGTGGAGATCACCGGTGCGGGCGAGCCGACCGGCAAGCGGGATGAAGAGGGCAAGACGGCCGACGCTGGGACCGGCGCAGCCACGGACGACGCCGCCGCCGCACCAGCCGAGCTGGTCGTCGTCGCCGGTGGCAACCTGGCCCTCATCTACTTCACCGCTCGCACGACCCGCCTGACCCTGGAGGAGATCGACGAGCTCTATCCCGAGCTCGTCGAGGCCCTGACCAACCATCCCGGCATCGGCGTGCTCATGGTCCGTTCGCGAGACCACGGCCTGCTCCTGGTCGGTAAGCACGGCATCAACTACGTCGACGAAGGCCGCGTCGAGGGCGACGATCCGATGGCGCCGTACGGCGAGTTGGGCATCGCTGGCTTCAAGCGCCTCGATGAGATCGCGCACGTCGGAGATCTGGCGGTCATCAGCCTGTTCAGCGAGGAGACCGGCGAGATCGCCGCCTTCGAGGAGCTCATCGGCGCACACGGCGGCCTGGGTGGGCCGCAGACGAAGCCGTTCCTGCTCTATCCGGCGGACTGGGAGCTGGATCTGGCGCCCGCTGATCGGCGCGCCGATGGTCTATCAGCAGCTACGGCGCTGGATGGAGGGCGAGCTCGGGTTCGTCTTCGGCCCGCAGGTCGCGACGACGCCGGCGAGCACACCGACGCCGGCAGCCGTGACGGGAGCCGCTGCCGACGGGGCCGCCTCCTAAGCGGGCAGATCGCATGCATCGGCCACCTCAGCCGCATCGGCTACCGTCCGGGCCTCGATGATCAGGTCCAGATGGTCCCGGGCCGCTCGGAGCGTGCGCAGGACATGCGCCTGCGTTAGGCTCGTACGCCCAACCGACTCCGACCCGCCGCACGCGCTGTCCCAGCCCGAGGAGGCCCGCCATGGACTTGCAGCCCAAGCTGATCCGCCAGGTCGCGGAGGGGCTCCGCGTCGAGCCGGGGCGGAAGGTCCGTCTCGCCCGCGACTTCGACCCTGCCTTCAGGTTCCGGGCAGATCCGGTCGGCAAGGCACAGCTGAAGCAGCTCCTGGCGCAGGGCATCGAGCTGCTGGCCGAGTATCAGATGCGACTGGCTGCCCAGGACACCCATGGCGTGGTCGTCGTCCTCCAGGCGATGGATGCGGCAGGCAAGGACGGCACCATCCGGCACGTGATGAGTGGCGTCAATCCGCAGGGCGTCGAGGTCCGAAGCTTCAAGATCCCGTCGTCGGAAGAGCTCAACCACGACTACCTCTGGCGCTACCAGCGGCGCCTGCCCGAGCGTGGCCACATCGGCATCTTCAACCGCTCGCACTACGAGGAGGTCCTCGTCGTGCGCGTCCATCCGCAGATCCTGCAGGGCCAGAAGCTGCCCCCCTCGGCCAGGCGCGGCGACGTCTGGAAGCGGCGCTACCGGGAGATCAACGACTGGGAGCGCTACCTGACCGACAACGGCTTTCGCTTCGTCAAGATCTTCCTGAACCTCAGTCGGGAGGAGCAGCGCCGTCGGTTCCTGGCCCGCATCGACGTGCCCGAGAAGAACTGGAAGTTCTCCGCCAACGATGCCAAGGAGCGCGTCCGCTGGGACGACTACCAGCGAGCGTTCAGCGACGTGCTCAGCAACACCAGCACCGAGTGGGCGCCGTGGCATGTCATCCCCGCCGACGACAAGCCGTTCGCCCGGGTCGCCGCCGCCGCGGTGCTCGCCGACACCCTCATCGACATCGACCCGAGGTACCCGAAGGTCTCGACGGACGCCATGGAGGCGCTGCAGGCTGCCAAAGTCGAGTTGGAGGCCCAAGCGGCGGAGGGCATCGCGCCGGATCCGATCGAGATCGAACTGGCTGCGGCAAAGGCCAAGAAGGGGGCAAAGAAGGGGGCAAAGAAGGCGGCCAAGGGCGAGGATCAGTCGTAGGACAAGGGCAGCCGAGCGGCCTCGCCACCGAGCCACATCGAGGAAGGGATCCAGGTCATGACCGTCGCGACACCCACGAAGCCCACCGCATGGTATGCCCTCAGCCCTGACGACGCCTTGCGCCAGCAGGGAGTGGCGATCGACGCCGGCCTGACCTCCGCCGAGGCCGACGCGCGGCGCGCGAAGGTCGGCCCGAACAAGTTCACCGCGGCCAAGAAGGCATCGCGCGGACAGCTGTTCCTGCTCCAGTACAAGGATCCGATGCAGATCGTGCTCCTCGTCTCGGGCGTCATCTGCCTGTTCCTGCCCGGGCAGTTCTTCACCGGCGTCATGCTCATCCTGCTCACCCTGGGCAATGCGCTGATGGGCCTGAACCAGGAGAGCAAGGCGTCATCAGCCGCTGATGCTCTAAGCCAAACGCTGATCGTCACGGCGAAGACCCGCCGGGGCGGCGACCTCGTTGATGTCCCGATGGACCAGCTCGTCCCGGGCGACATCGTCAACCTGCAGGCCGGAGACCTCGTCCCCGGCGGACGCCCGCATCCTCACGGCCGCGACACTCGAGATCGACGAATCCGCGCTCACGGGCGAGAGCGTGCCCACCCCCAAGCAGGTGGACGCGGTCGCTGCCGATGCCGCCCTCGGCGATCGCGTCGACATGGTCTTCATGAACACCCAGGTCACCCGCGGTGCCGGCACGATCCTCGTCGTAACGACCGGAATGGACACTCAGGTCGGCCACATCAGCGGGATGCTCCAGGCCACTGCGGCCGAGGAAACGCCCCTGACCAAGCAGATCAACGGGTTGACGCGGCAGATCCTGATCCTCGCCGGCTTCGCACTTGGCGCGTCGCTCCTCCTGGGGATCGCCCGAGGCGTGCCGTTCCAGGAGCTGTTCCTGACCGCGGTCGCGTTCATGATCGCCGCCATCCCGACAGCCCTGCCGGCGATCGACACGGCCATCCTGTCCAAGGGCTCCCAGCTCCTGGCGGCGGCGGGTGCCATCGTGAAACAGCTCCGCTCGGTCGAGACTCTCGGGTCGACCTCGGCGCTCAACTCCGACAAGACCGGCACCCTCACGATGAACCAGATGACCGCCGTCCAGCTGACCATCGTCGGGCGCCGCTATACGATCTCCGGCAACGGTTACTCGACCGTCGGGCAGATCACCCACGCCGCCGGCCAGCCTGAGGTCCCGCTCGAGCAGTACCTGCTGCCGATGGCACTCTGCTCGGATGCCGAGATCAGGGACAGCAAGCTCACCGGCGACCCGTCCGAAGGCGCCCTGGTCGTCCTCGCGGCGAAGGGCGGGGTAGATGTGGACCTGACCCGCGAGCAGCACCCGCGCATCGCGACCTTGCCGTTCGACGCAGCCTACAAGCTTATGGCCACCTTCCACGACTGGACCGACGAGAGCGGCCGCAAGGTCGTACGGGCATATGTCAAGGGCGCGAGCGACCAGCTCCTCAAGCGCGCCGCCGCCGTCCACGGCCCGGACGGGAAGGAGCTCCCGATCGCGCAGGCTGCGCGATGCGTACCTTGCCGAGAGCGATCGGATGGGCAAAGAGGGCCTGCGCCTCATGGCCACTGGCCTGAAGGAATTCGACGCGGCCACGTTCGACCCGAACGCCGACCTCCTGAAGGCGATCGACGGCCTCACGCTCCTCGCGATCGTCGGGATCACTGATCCGCCGCGGCCGGCCGCGCAGGCCGCCATCGCCACCGCCCAGGCCGCCGGCGTCCACGTCCGGATGATCACGGGCGACGCCGCGGTCACCGGCGCGGTGGTCGCCCAACAGCTGGGGATCGAGGGCAAGGCGATCACCGGCGCCGAGTTCGCCGCCATGAACGACGACGAGGCGCTTCGAGAGGTCGACGGCATCGGGGTCATCGGCCGGGTCACGCCCCAGGACAAGGTCCACCTGGTGGACGTCCTGCGCAAGCAGGGCCACATCGTGGCGATGACCGGCGACGGCGTGAACGACGCGCCCGCCATCAAGAAGGCCGACATCGGCATCGCGATGGGCATCACCGGGACCGCTGTCACCAAGGCCGCCGCCGACATGATCCTGACCGACGACAACTACGCCACGATCATCAAAGCGATCGGCATCGGCCGCAATGTCTACGACAACCTCCTGCGCTTCATCCGCTTCCAGATGGCCGCCTGCTACGGATACATCACCGTCTTCCTCGGCTCCTCGCTCCTGGACATCGTCGGCGGCATCCCGTTCCTGCCGCTCCAGACCATGTGGCTGAACTTCACGGTCAACGTATTCCAGGCGATCGGCCTCGGGTTCGGGAAGCCGCGAGACGGCCTCATGGAGGAGAAGCCGCGGCCGAAGGATCAGAAGATCCTGCCGCGCCCGCTCACCATCTGGCTCATCGTCGTGGGGCTCGTGATGGGCGGCGGCACGCTGGCGGTGATCGCGTGGGCGGCGACCGCGTTTGACAGCGACACGGTCGCGCGGACGATGGGCGTGACCACGTTCGCACTGTTCCGCATCGCCTCGTCCCTCGAGACGGCCGACGAAAACCGGTCGGTCTTCAGCGGCTACATCCTCGGCAACCCGGCATTGCTCAAGGCGACCGGCCTCTCCATCGTCACGATCGTCCTGGCAACCGAGCTCGGCATCCTCCAGAACGTGCTCGGCATGACCAGCCTCACCGGCGAGCAGTGGCTTGTGTGTATCGGAGTGGCGCTTTCGCTGATCGTCGTCGAAGAGGTCAAGAAGGCGCTCAAGATCAAGACCGAGGAGGCCCCCGCCCGGGCCGTCGTGGCCGAGCCCGCCTAAATCGGTGCTCGGCGGCTAGACAGGGCCCGGGCGTGACCGTACCCTCGCGACCGAGGGAGACAATGTGGAGGAGGGATCGATGACGACATCAACGCCACCTGCGGGTGAGCCGGTCCTTGAATGGTTCGCGCGTCGCACGGAGAACGTCCGCGCCAGCGAGCGCGCCTTCGACGACGGGAGCCTGGAGTATCGGCGTCTCTTCAGTGAGGTCTGGGGCACCTTCCTGCTCGTCCTTGTCGCCGCCGGTGGCGGGGTCATCGGTTCCCAGCCGTACGGCAGCGATCTGACATTGGCCATGAAGGCCTTGGCGCCGGGCATGATGGTCATGGGCGTCATCTTCTTCATGGGCACGATCTCCGGCGCACATCTCAATCCAGCGGTCACCCTCGCGTTCGCCGTACGTGGCAACTTTCCCTGGCGGCGGGTACCGGGCTACATCGTGGCCGAGGTCGTCGGAGCCCTTCTCGCGGCTGCCTTCCTGCAGGTGGTGTTCGGCAACATCATCGCCGGCGCGACGGAGCCAGGGACCGGCGTCACGGGCCTCCAGGCCGTCATCACCGAGGCGGTCCTCACGCTCGGGCTGGTCAGCGTCATCCTCGGTACGGCAGCCGGCGCCCGCAACGTCGGCATCGCCGGAGCGATCGCCGTCGGTGCCTATATCGGGCTGGTATCCGTGTGGGGCGCCCCTGTCAGCGGGGCTTCCATGAACCCGGCGCGCTCATTCGCCCCGATGGCCGTTGGCGGTGACCTCAGCAACTATTGGATCTACCTGGTAGGTCCCCTCATCGGGGCGATGATCGCAGTCGTCTTCGAGCGCATCCTTCGGGGCAAAGCCACCAAGGCCGGCGCCGAGGCAGCGCAGGGCGTGCTGGACGAGGACACGGCCGGACTGTGACCGTCAACGGTCAGCCGAGGACCGCCCCAAGCGTAAGATCCGGGCCTAGACGCCCAATTCGGCGGGGAGCCGACAGAGACTTGATGGCCGCGGTGAAGGCGGCGAAGTCGCGCTCGGTCTGATCGCCGTAGGCAACTGCGAACTCGCCGACGGCCTGGTCGAACGCGTCGTCGTCGCCGAGGTAGGCAGCGATCGATGCCGGGTCACCCGACCGAGCATGCGCACGCGCCAGCGCCCAGCCGCATAGCTCGGCCCAGGTCTTGAGATCGTCCGCGGTCATCGCCTCGATGACCGCGCTGCCCTTCTGGTCGTGGAGCTGGCGGATATAGACATGACGCCCGAGGCGTCCTTTGGT